>NZ_CP039547.1:1369771-2054657 GCF_004803935.1 Duncaniella sp. C9 | reverse complement strand
CCTCAGCATCTATGCCTCAAGATCGGAAGACCACAGTCACCATTCCAGGCGCGAAGAACTACTGGCCAATTTCATTGACCTGATTGAAACCCACTTCAAATCAGAACGCGCGGTCAATTTCTACGCCGACAAACTTTTTGTAACTCCAAAGCATCTTTCTGCTGTACTTAAAGATATCAGCGGAAAGACCGCAGGAGAATGGATTGATCACCGTGTGATCCTCGAAGCAAAACTCATGCTCCGAAGCACAGGTATGAACATCCAGGAAATAAGTCTGGCGCTGAACTTCTCCAACCAGTCGTTTTTCGGGAAATACTTCAAGCATCTTACCGGCATGTCGCCTCGTGACTACCGCAACAAGCTGTCTGAAAATTGATTTCAAGCCACCATTCACGGTCGGCGCCCTCTCTTTCACCACCATAGTCTCCAAAATGAAAATACTTCTGAATATATTCCGCACAAGTATACTGATATTATCCATACTGACACCTTGTTTCACCGCCACGGCCTCAACGGCCAAACCGGAAGAGGACAGCCCTTACATGCAAAAAGTAGATGAAGCCGACAAGGCCTGCAACGAAGGGAAATGGAAAGAAGCAGCCGAGGCTCTGACAGCAGCTCTGAAGTTAGAGCCCGGCAACCCATCAAACATTCTTCTCATGTCGAATCTCGGAATAATCAGATTCAATATGGGTCAGGACTCTTTGGCTTTGGCCATACTGACTGACGCACATGTGATGGCTCCGGCATCAGTCACCATACTCAGCAACCGCGCCCGCGTTCTCTCTGCACTCGGTATGGAAGAAGAGGCTTACAAGGACTATGATCTGATCCTGCAACTTGACTCGACGGTTATCAGCCCTCGTTTTCATCACTGTCTCCTCGCCTTAAGAGCTCATAAATTCAAGACCGCGAAAGCTGATTTCGAATTCATGGAGCGTAATTTCCCCTCCGAGACCGAGACCAACATAGCCGGTGCCTCTGTACTGAGCGGGACCGGAGAATTTGCAGCAGCCATCCCCTATTACAACAAAGTTCTTGAAGAGCACAAGGATGCCGAATTCTACAGTGGTCGCGGTTATTGCCATATGCTCTGCGGAAATCTACAGGATGCTTCGGATGATATCAACGCAGCATTATCAATGACCCCAGATGATGGTGAACTCTATCTCTACCGTGCAGCGTTAAATAAAATGCGCTATCGCCCCGACGACGCCAAGGCCGATGCACTAAAGGCAATCGAACTCGGCGTGGACAAGAAAAGAGCGGCGCAATTTTTAGACAAACAATCAAACAATAAATCGAAATGACCGGAACTGTAATCAAAAATACCGGAAGCAGCTATCTCGTGCGCACTGAAAGCGGCGAAGACCTTAACTGCAAGATAAAAGGAAATTTCAGGCTGAAAGGAATCCGTACTACCAATCCAGTGGCTGTCGGAGATCACGTGACCGTAAGTCTGCCTGACGGTGACACGGGCTATATCACCGCGATTGCACCCCGGCGCAACTATATAATCCGCAAAGCAAGCAACCTTTCCAAGCAGGCCCACATATTGGCGGCAAATCTTGATCAGGTATGTCTTGTAGTGACACTCTTCCATCCAACAACCTCCACCACATTTATTGACCGTTTTCTGGCTACAGCCGAAGCCTATCGTGTGCCGGCTGTTATAGTCATGAACAAAATAGACCTGCTTGAAGATGATCCTGACGCAATGGAATATCTCAACGCCGCAAGCTATCTGTATGAATCCATCGGCTATACAGTGGTGAAAGTATCGGCCAAAACCGGTGAAGGGCTGGAGACTCTACGTGAAAATCTCAGAGGAAAAACGACATTGTTTTCCGGCAATTCCGGAGTTGGCAAATCCACTCTGATCAACGATCTTATTCCCGGACTGCAACTTGCCACCGCCTCGATCTCATCGACTCATGACACCGGCATGCATACCACTACCTTTTCAGAAATGTTTGATCTGCCGGATATGGACGAGCCGTCTGCAATCATTGACACTCCGGGCGTAAAGGGATTCGGGACCCTCGAATTTGACCGCCATGAGGTAAGCCACTTTTTCCCTGAGATATTCAAAACCGGAGCGGAATGCCGCTACAGCGACTGCACACACACTCACGAACCAGGATGTGCCGTCAGAGAGGCAGTAGACGATCACCGGATATCAGAGTCACGCTACGCATCATACCTGTCGATACTTGAAGATTCCGAAGAAGACAAATACCGCAAAGGCTACTGATCTGCGCCTCTATGACTGTAAGACATGACCTGACACGGGGATCTGCAATGCTACTATGTGGGGTTGTATAAATTTAACATTTATTGTCGAACCGGCTCTTAATTCTCAGAATCCTCAGGGGCAATGACAGATGTGCCGGATATCGCCTCAAGACGGCCGGATAGTTCCGGTAGAAGATCAAGAGGCAAAGACAACATCATGGAGCAGGTGTTATCGAAATCCTGCGAAATTATTTTCACACATTCACGGCCATTGGCAGGATTCTGAGCTTTCACAAGTTTCATGACATCGTTCATGGCCAGATACGGAAAAGTCAGGCTGAGAGTTGTCATATCGCGGCCTTCTATGATTTCGGCCGCTTCGATAGCCAGCCGGGCCGCTTCACGATAAGCTGCAATAAGGCCGGATGTGCCAAGTTTGATCCCTCCGAAGTATCTGACAACGATTATCAGCACATTGGTCAGCCCGAATGAGTTGATCTGGCCGAGTATGGGCTTGCCGGCAGTGCCGGAAGGTTCTCCGTTGTCTGACGAAAGAAACTCCTTCCTGTCTGATCCAAGCATATAGGCCCAGCACACATGGCGCGCATCGTGATACTCATTTGTATACAGCGCCACATACTCTTTAGCCTCCGCAGCCGTGGTGACCGGAATGGCAAAAGAGATGAAGCGGCTCATCTTTTCACGAAAAGCCGCTTCACTTTGATTCGCAATGGTCAGATAATTGGCCATATATTGATTATAGTCAGAGAATATCAGTAAGAGAGAGTATTAATTGATCTCCCAAAGTTATGATACAATGAGCATGGCATCACCATAGACTCCGAACTTGTAACCTTCCTTAACAGCTTTCTTATAAGCGTCCATGACAAGATCATAGCCTCCGAAAGCAGCTACCATCATGAGCATTGTGGAATACGGCAGATGGAAATTCGACACAAGCGCATCTGTAACCGAGAAATCATAAGGCGGGAATATGAACTTGTTGGTCCATCCTGAGTAAGTCTTCATGTGGTCGCCCATGCTGACAGAACTTGCAACCGCACGGAGCACCGAGGTGCCGACCGCACAGACACGATGGCCGCCGTCTTTAGTGGCGTTGACAAGCTTTACAAGTTCTTCATCGGCCTCCATCTCTTCAGAATCCATGCGATGCTTTGTCAGATCCTCGACATCAATGTCACGGTAGTTGCCGAGGCCGCTGTGGATTGTGATAAAGCCCTGGTTCACACCTTTGATTTCAAGACGCTTGAGGAGTTCACGCGAGAAATGGAGCGCGGCACCGGGCACAATCACCGCTCCTTCCTTACGGGCAAAGATGGTCTGATAGCGTTCGGCATCCTCTTCGTCCGGCTCGCGGTTTATGTAGTAAGGCAGAGGTGTGGTGCCGAGTTTATACAGTTCCTTCTTGAATTCTTCATGCGGGCCGTCATAGAGGAAACGGAGTGTACGGCCGCGTGATGTTGTATTGTCAATCACTTCCGCCACCATCGACTCATCGTCACCGAAATAAAGCTTGTTGCCGATGCGGATCTTGCGAGCCGGTTCCACAAGAACGTCCCAAAGTTTATTTTCAGCACTGAGTTCACGCAACAGGAAAACCTCGATACGAGCGCCAGTCTTCTCCTTGTTGCCATAAAGGCGGGCCGGGAATACCATCGTGTCGTTATAGACAAACAGGTCTCCGTCATCGAAATAGTCAATGATATCCTTGAAAATTTTGTGTTCTATTTCTCCGGTACGACGGTTTACAACCATCATTCTTGACTGGTCCCGTTCAGGAGCCGGACGCTGGGCGATAAGCTCTTCCGGAAGGCGGAATTTAAATTGCGATAATTTCATCCTTAAATATCTGATAAACTTTTAGAGGTTGTTTAAAAACAAGAGTTAAAATCTGAGCGAAAGTTTTGAGGTGGATATGGCTCTGAATCGAAGGAGCATAGCGAGCTATGTGACTGAGATGAAGAGCTATAGGCGCCCAAAACTTTCGCAGGCGATGGTATTGTCTTTTTTTCTTTCAGTAATTTCATGTTTGAGAATTTTTTAAGTTACCTGAGCCTTGGTGTCTCTTTTGCTTAATTGTTGAAATTCGTCAGTCACATAGCTCGCTATGCTCCTTCCTCATTTGCATCAATTTATCTAAAAGATACACCACTCAGATTTTAACTCTTGGTTTTAAACATCCTCTTAGAACTGATTTCTGAATAATTAAACGTGAATAATTCCGGAGTGATCAACTTTGAGATTCCTCTCCTTCAGGGAAAGTCACTTCTGCATTTCTGATCATCTCTACAGCAGCATCGACACTAAGACAGCGCTCTATGGTAGCCTCGCCCACTCTTGTGCGGCGCAAGCCGATCAGATGCGCTCCGGAGCCAAGAGCCTCACCGATGTCACGCGCAAGAGCCCGGATATAAGTTCCTTTGCTGCAAACAATTCTGAGCGTCAAGACCATCGAAGCCTGATCAAAGTCTGTGATCTCAATGGTGTCAATGACCAGCACTTTGGGCTTAAGTTCTACATCGTGACCTTTGCGTGCCATCTTATAGGCCCGTTTGCCATCGACCTTACATGCTGAAAATGCGGGTGGGACCTGCTCTATGCGACCTATAAAACGAGGTAAAATCTCCTGTATCGACTCAAGAGTTATATGTTCAGTCGGATATGTGTCATCGACTTCCGTTTCAAGGTCAAAAGAAGGGGTTGTTGCTCCGAGTTGCAGAGTGGCGACATACTCTTTCACTCCAGCCTGCAGCGATTCTATCAGTTTGGTCGCACGACCGGTCACCACAACCATAACTCCCGTAGCAAGGGGGTCAAGCGTTCCGGCATGTCCCACCTTGAATTTTTTTCTATGAATCTTGTGGAGGATAACACCTCGCAGACGCTTTACCACATCAAACGAAGTCCATTCAAGAGGCTTGTCAATATATAAAATTTCTCCGGTTACGAAATCCATACTTAAAAAGGGGAAATTGTATTTACCACACGATGCAGAGCACACCGACTATGAGACAGTAGACTGCAAACCATACCAGTTTGCCTTTCTTGACAATGCTTATCATCCACTTGCAAGCCGCACAGCCGACCACAAACGAAGCGATGAAACCTACAAGCAGCGGCCACATACCGATGGCTTCACCGACACCTTCTCCTGCAATAAGATCCTTAGCGCTAAGCAACGCTTCACCGAGTATAGGGATGATGACCATAAAGAATGAGAACTGTGCTATCTTGTCACGCTTGTCACCAAGAAGCAGACCGGTGGCAATCGTAGTGCCGGAACGGCTCAGTCCCGGCAGGACTGCCACAGCCTGAGCACAACCGATGATCAATGCATCGGTCCATGAAATATCATGACCTCTGATACCCTCTCTCTTCTCCCGATCAGGGTTACGGAAAAAGTAAGCAAATGACAGCAGACATGCGGTCACAAGCAGACAGATTCCGACCACAAGCAAGCCGCCGCCAAAAAATTGTTCCACAAAATCTTTAAACAGCAAGCCGACAACTGCTACAGGAATACAAGACAGAAGGATCTTGCAGACATAGAAAAATTTATCATCTCTCGCTATTGTGAAAAACGACTTGCACAGCGGCACAAATTCGCTCCAAAGGACTACGATGGTACTCAAGACGGTAGCCACATGCAGTGCAATATCAAATTCAAGAGCGTCAGCACCGGCAAGCCTAAGGCCAAGAATCTCGCGGCAGATTTCAAGATGGCCGCTGCTGCTTATAGGGAGATATTCGGCCAAGCCCTGCACTATGCCAAGGATAAGGGCATCAATACAATCCATTTCTTTTAATTCCTTTTAGTTGATTTTCTTATTCACACTTTCCGTTTAGGGCTATACATTATAGCAAATCCCATAAAGATAAAACCGAGAAATGCTATAGTCGGGCCTACAACCACGCGGCGGACTGAAAAAATATCAGCATTAAAGGCATCCCAATCGGTAGCCCCACCAGCCATGAGGCAGAAACCAAGCACGATCATAACTCCGGCAATAGCCATGAGTATGAAATTCATTTTCAAAAAAGGAAGCTGACTGCGGCTCTCAGGATCGAGCTGAGAACCTTGGGGAGCAGATGGCTTTGTTGTCTGTTTGTATGCCATTATATTAATATATGTAGTTATTTAAACATTTCATCATATGACAGGCGCAAGTATATATTGGTCGCAAACAATGCCGCAATCAGGCAGATCAACACTCCGGTCACAAGCAAAGCGCCCACAACCGGGAGCACCGTCCGGAGAGTGAACATCTCCGCTACCGGAAGGTCAAGCGAACGGCAGTAAAGCACAACCAGAGCCAAGGCAATGGAAGCTATAAGTCCCGCCACAAGTCCATTGACAATATTATCGACAAGGAACGGACGGCGTATAAAACAGCCTGTCGCACCGACAAGTTTCATTGTATAGATTGTAAAACGCCGTGCATAGACCGAAAGTCTGACAGTGTTGAAAATCAGCACGAATGACACGATCAAAAGGGCTACGGCAACAATAAGAAGCCCCAGCCCGACGCTGCGAAGGGTGGCGTTCACCTTATCCACAAGTTCTGTATGGACTTTGACTTCGCTGACTTGCGGCATGAGCATCATAGGAGCGATCATCCGGTCAAGACTGTCAGACGATGCGTATTCCGAAGTAACATGCACTTCAAGTTCGCCTACAAAAGGATTTATCCCTGAAAGCTTTACAATATCCTCGTCCTCTCCGACCATCGACTGCCAGCGTTCAAGAACAACATCCGGAGAAGAATAAACCGTAGATGACACCCCCGATGCCTTATCAAACATTTTTTTGACAGCATCTATATCAGAAGCTGTCACATCTTCGTTGAACAAAACAACAAACCCCATATTCTCACGTATATTGTCGGTGACAACACGTGTGGCAATCCCGATCAGGGCTGCCATTCCAAGGATGAAAAGAACCAAAGCAACCGAGACTGTCGCCGTGGCACGGGTAGTAAACAAGGGTATTATGTGATGACGCCTTCTTGCCATAATAGATAATAGAACACAAAAATACAATCTTATTAAGCCCTTGTCAAGTAATTTAACCTAATTTTAACACATCAGATCAATATCGGGCTTCATTCAATGCCACTCTCTATCGCTGTGAGGCGTAAGAGCGCCATTTCTCAATCAGAGCCTGCATGTCAGCCGGAATCGGAGCGCTGAAAAACATTTCTTCTCCGGTCACCGGATGGACAAAGCCCAAAGTCCTGGCATGGAGTGCCTGACGAGGGCACAATTCAAAGCAGTTGGCTACAAATTTCTGATATGATCCGCTTCGTTCGCCACGCAGCACCACATCGCCGCCATAGCGGGCATCAGAAAACAGCGGATGGCCGATATGGCGCATATGGACTCTGATCTGATGGGTGCGTCCGGTTTCAAGCACACATTTCACCAACGCCACATGTCCGAAATCTTCAAGCACCTCATAGTGAGTGACAGCATGCTTTCCTGTCGGATCGTCGGGCGGAAGCACTGTCATCTGCAGGCGATCTTTCGGATTCCGGCCTATATTGCCTTCGATGCGCCCGCTTAACGGCGATGGAACTCCCCACACCAAGGCATTGTATTCACGTTTTGTGGTCTTATTAAAGAATTGACGGCCAAGATGGGTTTTGGCATCAGGCGTCTTGGCTACGACAAGAAGGCCGGAGGTATCTTTGTCAATTCTATGTA
Organism: Duncaniella sp. C9; assembly: GCF_004803935.1. Classification (GTDB taxonomy): domain Bacteria; phylum Bacteroidota; class Bacteroidia; order Bacteroidales; family Muribaculaceae; genus Duncaniella; species Duncaniella muris. The sequence continues at coordinate 2,046,698 of NZ_CP039547.1, read as the reverse complement.
CAAGCCCAAGCCGCGGATCACTCACATCGTAATCCGGATTGTCCCTGAAATGCCATGCCAGAGCGTTGACCAAAGTCCCGGAATAGTTTCCGTGACCGGGATGCACCACAAGTCCGGCAGGCTTATTGACCACAAGGAGCTGATCGTCCTCATAAACGATCTCAAGCGGAATATCCTCTGCAATAATCTCAAGTTCATATCGCGGACGGTCCATCACAATCTGGATGACATCCAGCGGTTTGACCCGGTAGTTTGACTTGACAGCCTTGCCGTTGACCAGAATGCAACCTGCGTCAGCAGCCTGCTGGATACGGTTGCGCGATGACTTTTCAAGCTTTGTGACAAGATATTTGTCCACACGCAGCAGTTGCTGCCCCTTGTCGACAATGAAACGGAAATGCTCATAGAGCTCGCCTTCGCCACCCGAAGCAGAAATCTCGCAGTCAAGAGCTCCGCCAAGTTCTTCATCAAAATCTTCGACTGTCATGATCAGAACAGATTCAGTTGTTCGCCGGCCGATTCGACCGAATCTTCGCCGACCGTATCAATGAGTTCCTCGGCTTTGCCCTCGCCAACTTCAAGTTCGATTGTAGCATTGACCGGAACACGTGCACCGGGTGAAAGCCGTGTGCCTTTATAACGGACAGTCAACACAAGATCTTTAAAGTCGCTCGGAACCCGTTTTTCAACCACCTTCTTTATCTCCAGACCTTCAAGAATTGATTTGGCCTGGCGCAAGGATATGTCGGTAAGAGTAGGCAACGAAACCATTTTTGGGGAAAATGCGTTGATTGTCAAATATATTTCTCGTCCTTCCTTAACGATGGTTCCAACCTTGGGATTCTGATCAATCACTGTGCCCGGACGAGTAGACTTGTCATAGACGGAGTCGCTCAACACGGCGACCAATCCATGCTGATCAAGCCTGGCGGCAGCTTCGCCATAAGAAAGAGTCTTGACCGGAGGCACTGTTATTGTATCGTCATGGCGTGTCCAGACGTCGAGCCAAAGCATGGCCAGCCATCCGATAGCCACAGCCACTATTATCATGATCCCGATATGGAGAAAAACTTTCTTCATGTCTTTTAAAATGTATAGTTGAGTGATCGAGAGGATTCTTTACGACTCAGTCGCCAAACGCCACCGCAAATACTTCGTCAATTGTCCTGACATAATGAAATGTCAGTCCTGCGATATAGATAGGCTTGATGTCTTCGATATTTTTCCGGTTATCGGCACAGAGTATTATGTCAGTGATTCCAGCCCGCTTCGCCGCAAGCATCTTTTCTTTGATTCCGCCGACCGGCAACACTTTGCCACGCAGGGTGATCTCGCCGGTCATTGCAAGACGTGGTTTCACAGGGCGCCCGGTCAAAGCAGAAAGGATAGACACACACATGGTGATACCGGCCGAAGGGCCGTCCTTCGGGATGGCTCCTTCAGGCACATGAATGTGCAGCTGGCGGTTCTCGAAACTGTCAGGATCAATGCCATTTGCCGCAGATCGCGCCTTTACCACCTGAGTGGCTATGACTGCCGACTCTTTCATCACATCGCCGAGATTTCCGGTGATGGTCAGCTTCTCACCTTTCCCTTGGGTGACAGATGTCTCAATAAAAAGAATCTCACCTCCTACCGCAGTCCATGCCAGTCCGGTGGCAACACCTGGGGTATCCGACACTTCATAACGTTCAGGCGTGTAAGCCTCTACTCCGAGGTAGTCTACCAGATCACCGGCTTCAACGGTGAGTTTATAGTCCTTACCGCGCATTTTGTTAAGCACGATCTTTCTGATCACTTTGGCAAGTTCCTTTTCAAGCATGCGCACACCGCTTTCTCCGGTGTAGCTTTCTATAATTTTCGAAAGAGCATCGGTTGTAAACGCGATTTCGTCTTTCCCGAATCCATTTTCTTCGGAAATACGCGGAATCAGATGCTTGCGCGCGATTTCTATCTTTTCTTCAGGAAGATAACCTGAGATATCGATAACCTCCATTCGGTCGAGCAATGGGCGGGGAATAGTAGAAAGAGTATTGGCTGTGGCGATAAAGAGCACATGTGACAAATCATAGTCCACATCAACATAGTTGTCATGGAAATGACTGTTCTGTTCAGGGTCAAGCACTTCAAGCAGAGCCGATGACGGATCGCCCTTGAAGTCACTGCCGGTTTTGTCTATTTCATCAAGGAGAAGCACCGGATTTGACGAACCGGCTCTCTTGACAGCATCAATTATACGGCCTGGCATCGCTCCGATATATGTGCGACGGTGTCCGCGGATCTCCGCTTCGTCATGCAGGCCGCCGAGTGAAACTCGCTGATAGTTACGTCCAAGCGCTTTGGCTATAGACTGTCCCAAAGAGGTCTTTCCGACTCCAGGCGCACCGACAAGACAAATGATTGGCGAACGGCCTTCAGGAGTGTTCATCATCACCGCAAGCTGTTCAAGGATTCTCTCCTTGACTTTTTCCAGACCGTAATGGTCTTCATCAAGAACTCTTTCGGCAGAAGCAAAATCAGCGTTCAGAGGGGTCGATTTTCCCCAAGGAAGATCTGTCAGCAATTGCAGATAGGAATACTGCACACTATAATCGGGGCTCTGGGGGTTCAGACGTCTGAGCTTTTCGAGTTCTTTTGCGAATGTGCGGCGCACGGGCTGGGGAAAGTCGATATCCTTGGCCTTCGCTTCAAGTGTGGCACAGTCATCATCATCGCCATACAGCTCCTCGCGCAAAACCTCAAACTGATGCTGGAGGAATGCGTTGCGCTGCTGCTCGTCAATGTTACGCCGAGCTTTGCGGTGGACTTCCGCTCGGATCTCGGCCATCTCCTCGCTATGAGCAAGATGGCTGAGAAGAAGCTGTCCGCGATCTTTCAGACGGTTCTTTTTCAGCAATTCGATCTTGACCTCCGGAGTAAAAGGCGAGTGGGTACAGATCATATTGATCAGCAACTGGGGACCTGGGATATTTTCTATATTGAAGGCCAGATCGCTCATCTTTTCATTTCCGCTCTGGAGTATATTGAGAGTGGTCTGCCGGATGTCATCGACGATAGCCACAAACTCTTTGTCGGATGACCGCGACACACTGTCATGAACTGGTTTGACCTGGGCAGACAGAACACCGGGGATATGGCTTCCGGCAGAAAGACCTTCTATCTTGATTTTTTCGCGGGCTGCTATTATGGCCGTATGTGTGCCGTCAGGCAAATCAAATGTTTTCAGGACGTCGGCCACTACGCCATATTCATACAGATCATCAAGTACAGGAGTTTCAACTGATGCTACTTTCTGACAGAATATTCCAACCGGAATGCTGTGTTCAGCAGCAGCCGATGCTGTCCGGACAGAGGCTTCACGCCCCAATGTAATCGGGAAAGTAACACCCGGGAACAGAACGAGGTCCCGCATGGCTATGATCGGGAGATCTGAGAAATCTGGCTTAGGCCGCTCGGAGGGGACTCCTATATCTATCTGTCCTACTGAAACTATCTTTGTTGTATCTTCTTTCATACTCTTATCCATGATTAGCCGGTTTTGCAACGTCAGTAAGCACAATGCAAAACAAGGCCTCAAAGTTACAAAAAAATCCACAATTACCTCCTATATATTGTGCAGTATTTCCAAAATTACACTTTAACACATTTTAACCGAATTACATTTTATTACTTTCTCCCCGCTCCCAAAAACAGATTTCAGACATCTGCAAGCACTCCTTTTATAAATTCAAACTTTGAAGCACGATTCCGGATAATTCCGCACCTCGGCGCCACGCAATAGCGCAAATTAATATTAGGAATTAACAAAATAATACTATAACTTTGCAACAACATCACGGGAGCAATGCTCAAAAACATTCTTAAAACAATTTTGAATCCGTGGCGTTACCCCAAAAACTCTACTTCTTATAATAGAGACATTTGCATTATTAGACATTTATAAATCCACTGACGTTAAGTACTATGTGTAAGCAGCGAAGGATGACCGTGAGGCCAGCCTTCGTTTTTTTATATATACCCCGATCCGGAATTCAATCAAAGTATCGGACTAAGCAATCTGCAGAGCGATTCAAGCGCACGAGTGGCACGACTGCGACGATTCCAGTCAGCAAGTTTAAGACGCTTGCATTCAGAAGCGTCCGCTTCAAATCCGCGAGTCAACGCTTCATTTGCCTCAGCAGAATAAAGAAGCACGTTTTCTTCAAAATTATGCTCCATGCTTCTGAAATCAAAATTAGTAGAGCCTAATGTGGAGAAATCGTCATCCACAATCATAACTTTCGAATGAAGCATACCAGCCTCATAGAGATATATTTTCACTCCTGCAAGCAAGCATTCTTCTATATAGCTGTGAGACGCGTATGTCAGAATTTTCGAGTCAGCTGACATCGGCATCATCACCCTCACATCCACTCCGGCCAAAGACACCGACTCCAGGGCCTTCAGAAGCCCGTCGCTCGGCAGGAAATACGGTGTTTGAAGCCATATTCTGCGCCGGGCAGTGGATATGGCCTTATAGAACAGCAACGTCATATTGCCCCAACGATCATTCGGACCGGAAGCAAGCATCTGCAACGTGACTCCCCGCATGCAGTCTTTGACTCCGTCAGGTATTCCCGACACCGGATCACACAGCAATGGCTGGCCCATAAACTTCCAATCGACAGCAAAATTATACTGCAAAGCCGCCACACCCGGCCCAGATATCCTTGCCGCAGTATCACGCCATTTTCCCCGGCCGGTCCCTCTGACATAACGGTCAGCCACATTCATGCCCCCGATATAACCGACATTACCGTCAATCACAACAACCTTACGGTGATTGCGCCAGTTCACTCTGTTGACATGACTCGGAAACGACAGGCGAAAAAACGAATGAACCTCCACCCCGTTCTCCTTCATGCGACGGAAGAAATCCAGTCGCCTCGCATCAAAAGAACCGATGTAGTCATAGATGACACGGACCTTGACTCCGGCCTGAGCCCGTTCGACAAGAATGTCGCGCAACCGACGGCCGAGCGAATCGTTAGCTATGATATAAAACTGAAGATTTATATAAGACCTTGCATGACGGAGGTCATCAAACAATTCTTCAAAATGACGTTCTCCGTTATTGAAAATTTTTATCTGATTTCCAGTGTAAAGGTTAGCCCCCCTATATTATATGCCAGACGTATACGCTGGCGGTTTTCCGCTGAAAGCCCCTTGTCAAGCTTCGGCAGCGGCAATGTATTTTCCAGTTTGAGCAAACGCCTGCGGTTACGCCGCGAGATCATACGCACATTACGTATGCTGCGTCCGAATATGAAATACAGAATAATCCCTCCTACCGGAAACAGCAGCAACGCCATGATCCACCCCAATGCCTTGAGCGGATTACGGTTCTCGCTTATGACAATCCCGATAACACACAGGATCAACACCCCGTAGGCCATCATCAGGCTCCACCGGATGCTCTCCCAGTCTAAAGTGATATAGTCAAACTGCATAATATACCAATGTCAGCAAGCACAAAGTTAAACCTATTTTTAAAATTTATCAACTTATACTATAAAAATAGCGGATTTATTTCTAATTTCGTGCTCCAAATCACGTATTTTACATATATCATCCCATGCACAACGGTTTTATTCGCATAGCAGCCGCAGCCCCGACCGTAAAGGTGGCCGATGTAGGGTTCAATCTCGACGGCATAAAGTCAAAACTGATGGAACTTGAATCAAGTCGGGTCGAACTGGCCGTATTCCCGGAAATGAGCCTTACGGCTTACACCTGCGGGGATCTCTTCCACAATGCCACACTTCTTGATGCGGCCGCAAAGGCCCTTATCGACCTTCGAGACTATTCAAAGAACCTTAACGTGCATTTTGCAGTCGGATTGCCGGTGCGTCATGCCGGCGCGCTCTACAACTGCGCAGCCTTTATACGCAACGGCAAAGTTGACCTTGTCTCAAAATCCTACATTCCGAATTACAACGAGTTTTACGAACGGCGCTGGTGGCGCCCGCTGCCACCCGGCTCATGCGAGACTGTGGAAATCTGCGGCGAAACTTTCGAAATGTCCTCAGGCCGCATCTTCCGCTCCCACGGAACTTTGGTCGGAATAGAAATTTGCGAAGATCTCTGGGTGCCGATTCCACCTTCATGCCGACTCGCAATGGCCGGTGCACAGATCATTCTGAATCTGTCTGCATCCGACGACCTTATCGGCAAATATAAATATCTCACATCCCTGCTACAACAGCAGTCTGCCCGCTGCCTCTGCGCCTATGCATACGCCGGAGCCGGATGGGGAGAATCATCCACCGACCTTACTTTTGACGGAAAAGCTATTATCTGCGAAAACGGCGCAACACTCCAAGCTAACCGACGCTGGGATCCGTCAGACAACACATCGATTGCCGACATCGATATTCAGGCGCTTGAACGAGACCGCATACACATGACCACATTTGCGGATTGCGCCTCAACTGAGTGCAAGGGAATTACAATCGAAAACTCAAGCTCTGATTCAAGTATCTGCATCACTTGCCAAAACTCCGGATCGGACACCCTGGCTCAGACATTACTCCGCAACATAGATCCTCACCCCTTTGTCCCCGCAGGCTCTGAAGCGATCCACGAACGCTGCGAAGAAATCATAAACATCCAGGTTGCCGCTCTGGCCAAAAGGCTTGACGCAATCTGTTGCCACACTCTGACCGTAGGCATCTCCGGCGGTCTCGATTCCACGCTCGCACTCCTGATCGCCGTCAGAACATTTGACCGCCTGGGCCTTGACCGCAAAGGAATAATCGGCGTCACGATGCCCGGCTTTGGGACAACAGACAGAACTCATTCAAACGCAGTAGAACTGATGAGCCATCTGGGCGTGACATCACGAGAAATAAGCATCGGCGCCGCAGTAAAGCAACACTTTAAAGACATTGGGCACAACCCGGAAAATCACGATGTTACATATGAGAATTCACAGGCTCGCCAACGCACAATGCTTCTGATGGACATTGCCAATCAGACCGGAGGCATAGTGCTTGGCACAGGCGACCTTTCGGAACTTGCCTTGGGCTGGGCAACCTACAACGGAGACCACATGTCTATGTACGGAGTAAACGCAGGAGTCCCCAAAACTCTGGTCAAATACCTTGTCAACTATTTTGCATCTGAAGCCCCGGAAAAATCCGAAGTCCGCAGATGCCTGCTCGACATCATAGACACACCCATCAGCCCCGAACTTATTCCAGCCGACAGCGACGGCAACATCCGACAGAAGACAGAAGACCTCGTAGGCCCCTATGAACTTCACGACTTCTTCCTTTACTATATGTTGCGCTACGGCTTTACCACTGAAAGAATCTACCTCCTTGCCCGCAACGCCTTTACAGCAGACGAATACTCCGACGAAACCATAACTCACTGGCTTTCGGTGTTTATGCGCAGATTCTTCAACCAGCAATTCAAGCGCTCATGCCTACCCGACGGGCCTAAAGTCGGCTCTGTCTGCCTGTCGCCACGCGGAGACTGGCGCATGCCATCCGATGCGTCATCCACACTTTGGCGCCAGAACCGCTGATACAATGCCGATCATTCATCACAACAACCTCTTAAATCTGCAATTTCATGAAATTAAGCCTCCTTCCACGCATCCTCATTGCCATTGTGATCGGCACACTGCTTGGTCTGATAGCTCCTGCATGGTGCGGCAGAATCATGGCTACTTTCAATGCCATTTTCTCCCAGTTCCTCGGCTTCATGATTCCGATGATCATAGTCGGTTTTGTAGCGCCGGCCATAGCCGATATCGGAGGCCGCGCCGGCAAACTGCTTGTTGTAACCGCAGCCATCGCATACATAGCCACCTTCATGGCCGGAATCCTCTCCTACTTCACCGGCACATTGACCTTCCCGTCTCTGATTGGAGGCGAAGAGAGTATCGCTATAAGCGAAAACGCCTCGCAGCTGCTGCCGTATTTCACAATTGAAATGCCCCCTCTTATGACAGTAATGACCGCTCTTGTCCTTGCATTCATGCTCGGCCTCGGCATGGCGTTTCTCAACGGGAAGTCCCTTAAAAATGGTTTTTCAGAATTCCGCGACATTGTTTCCAAGACCATCGACGCAGCCATTCTGCCGCTTCTGCCCATCTACATCTTCGGCATTTTCCTCAACATGACCATTGAAGGACAGGTCGGAATGATCCTCAAATGCTTCATGAAGATCATAGTCATAATATTCATTCTCCATGTCTTCATTCTGGTTCTCCAGTATTGCATAGCCGCCCCGTTTGCCCGCAAAAACCCGTTACGGATGCTGCGAACCATGCTCCCTGCCTATTTTACAGCCCTCGGCACACAATCTTCAGCCGCCACAATACCTGTGACGCTCCGCCAGGCAATAAAAATGGGCGTCCGCGAGGACATCGCAGGCTTTGTCATCCCACTATGCGCCACAATCCACATGAGTGGCAGCACCCTGAAAATTGTAGCCTGCGCCTTGGCTTTGATGATCATGCACAATCAGCCACATGACCTTGGCCTGTTCTGCCACTTCATCGGCATGCTCGGCATCACAATCATAGCAGCTCCGGGAATTCCAGGCGGCGCCATAATGGCATCCATTGGGCTGCTGCAGTCGATACTCGGCTTCGACGAACAGATGGTAGCCCTCATGATAGCCCTTTACATAGCAATGGACAGCTTCGGCACAGCCTGCAACGTAACCGGCGACGGCGCGATAGCAGCCATCATCAACCGCATCTTTCCTCCGGAGACGAGCAAACAATAACAGAAATTTGTAAAAGGCTGAATGTAACTTTTCCGAATTTCTCGCGTCATATTATAAAAAAACTGTTTCAACAATCATTATTATTATGACACTGAAAAAATCCATTCTGAGCACTTTGTGCCTAACCGTCAGCCTGATCGCCTTTGCCGAATCAAAAGTTCTGAAAATCACCAAACAAATCGAGGCCATAGAAGCAAGCGCCGGAGTCAACGTGATCTACAAACCCACAACCGGGGAAAACACCAACGTAACTATATCCGGCGATGCAAAACGGATTGAATTTATTGATGTAAAAGTCAGCGGCAAAACACTTGAAATCCAGCCAAAGCACAATTGGAAAAGCTCCAATAAGAAAATCAACGGCGTCACCGTCACAGTGTCAACTCCGATTGTCTGCTCTGTAGAAGCATCTTCAGGAGCTACCGTAAAGTGCACAAATCCGATTTCATCATCCAAAAAGAAAATCAGCCTCGAAGCCTCTTCTGCCGGCAGAATCGTCTTCGCATCACTGACTGCCGCCAAACTTGACATTGAAGCATCCTCCGGAGCCTCTGTCATAACCGGGAATCTCAATGCTTCACACATAGAACTCGAAGCATCATCCGGAGCAAGCGTAAAAACAGCAGCCATAAAAGCGGAGCGTATCAGTTGCGAGGCATCATCCGCAGGCTCGATTTCCATTACTTCCGGACAGGCAGACAGAGGCGATTTCGAAGCATCCAGCGCAGGTTCGATAAAAGCCCCCGCCCTCAAAGTCAACCGCTCGACAGTCGAAAAATCATCAGCCGGATCAATCAAAGTCGCAAACTGATCCTACAAGTCTGACAATACAGACAGAAAAAAATCCCGCGGCTCCGGCATATCGGAACGCGGGATTTCTATATCTCCATAAACAACCTCTTACTGCTGCATCGGAAGGGTCTTGACTCCGACAGTGCGGTTCTTGATTTCGGGATTGCCTTTATAGTAGACCTTAGTGCTGCCCACGCCGGAAACTGCAAGAGACTCCTGAGGCCATACTCCTATCGACCCGGTACCTCCAGCCTTGACTTTGACATCAACAGCCTTCAGCTCATCAGCCTGAATAACGCCGGTTCCCATGAATTTGACATTAGCCCGCTGACATTCACCACCGACAACCAAAGTCCCATTACCGGTCTGAATAGCGGCATTGACCTCAGTCGCCTTCACGTAAGGAACTGAAAGACGGCCATTACCGATCAGAGTCGCAGTGAATTTCGGACATTCTGTAATCCTCACAGCCTTAACAAGGGAATCTCCCGAATTTTCAATCTTGTTAAGATAAGAAGAATAGACATAAACAACAGGCAGATCTTTAGATCCTACACTTTCAGTAGAAATCTGCATGGAAAGCTTTCCGCCTTTATTATTGAAAATCAGAGCTGAAGCTTGTTCAGAAGGACACGTAAAAACAGCCATGCCGGCCGAATCCGTACTGCTTGAATAGACAACTCTAATTGCATCAACCACTTTCAGCTCATGAAATTCGTTGACTTTCAATTCATATTTCACAAGCCCGGAGGCCGATGCTCCAAGGAAGCAAAGCGACATAAGTAAGGTGGTCAGTGTTTTCATATCTCGTTTTCTTTTGATTGGTTTTCTTTTACAATTTCTTCTACTCGGTCAAGGACACCGAACAGATCATCGACAGTCGATGCTCTAAGCATTTCAATGCGAGTATCGCGGAAATGCGATATCCCCTTGAAAAGAGGCGAAGCCGCAAGATGGCGACGTATATGCAAAATGCCTCTGTATTCATCTATCCGACTGACACTCTCTCTAATCTGACGGCGTATCAGGGCGAATTTTTCCCCCACACTCAAAGGCTCAGCCCCACTTCCGTCAATCAGGCTTCTGATTTCATGAAAAATCCAGGGAGCACCGATTGAAGCGCGCCCTACCATCACCCCGTCAACACCGTAACGATCAAAAGCATCACGGGCCTGTTCCGGAGTAGTGATATCGCCATTGCCAATCAGCGGAATGGTCAGACGCGGGTTTTCTTTGACTTTAGCTATCATTTCCCAGTCAGCCGATCCGGTGTACATCTGAGAGCGTGTACGGCCATGCACAGTCAAAGCCTTTATACCGCAGTCCTGAAGTTGCTCAGCCAGCTCGACTATTATCTTGGAATTATGATCCCAGCCCAAACGGGTCTTTACCGTGACAGGTAGTTTGACAGCATCAACCACAGCACGTGTGATCGAGAGCATTTTCGGAATATCGCGCAACATTCCTGCCCCCGCACCCTTGCCGGCCACCTTTTTAACTGGGCACCCGAAATTTATGTCTATGATGTCAGGGCCGGCTGCTTCGACTATTTTTGCAGCCTCTACCATAGGCTCGATTTCACGACCATATATCTGGATTGCGGTAGGACGTTCGGCCGGATCTATAGCAAGTTTGCGGGTAGTAGCCGGAATGTCACGTATGAGCGCATCCGCACTGACAAACTCAGTATAGACCATCGAGGCTCCTTGCTCCTTGCACATCAGGCGGAAAGAGCGGTCTGTCACGTCTTCCATCGGGGCAAGCATCACCGGACGCTCGCCCAAATCTATGTTACATATCTGCATAAGTGCTAATTCTAAAACAAAATTAGCAATTTTTCTCTCAATTATAAAATATAAGCGTCCAAAAGCATAAGATATTCTTCTTATCCACCAATCCCAAGGACAATCTGACGCAGCCCCACGTTCCGGCTATTGACACAAATATATAAAAAAAGAAGCTGGTCGCTCTTGGAGCAATCAGCTTGATTTCTTTCGTGTGAAAGTTGCGTCTGTGTCTGTTTGCCTGAATTATTCAGCAACAACAGCAGCAGAATCAACAACAGCAGCAGCGCTGTCAGCAGGAGCTACAGAATCAGCTACAACAACTTCTTCTACAGCAACTTCTTCTACAACTGCAGAGTCAGCAGCTTCAGCCTTCTTGTCAGAAGAACCGCAAGAGAAAAGAGATGCGCTGAAAACTACAGCGAGTAATAAAACTAACTTTTTCATTTTCTTTTTGATTAAATTATAAAACAATTTTAAGCTTCAAAAACACCGCAAAGGTAAGACATTTTATTTACATACCAAACTTTTTTTATTATTTTTTTGTTGGGAATGAACCCACAAGTAAAAAAACGCTAAATTTTGTCATTGGCATCCGCATATTTTAACATTTTGCAGCAAAATCGGGCCTTCTTATTTCCCGCCGGCACCTATTTTACAAATACGATTTTTTTGCTTAATTTTGCCAAAGATTAACATGCACACATTTATTATATATAATGTGTTTAACTTTTAACAGCTACTTATGCTCGCAAAACGCATTATCCCATGTCTTGACGTCAAAAACGGACGCACCGTAAAGGGCGTGAACTTCACCGGCCTGACAGACGTAGGTGACCCAGTGGAACTCGGCGCCCGTTATGCAGCCGAAGGTGCTGACGAACTTGTCTATCTTGACATCAGCGCCACCCTCGAAGAACGAAACACTTTTGCCCGACTCGTTGAGCGCATTTCCGACCGCCTGAACATACCCTTCACTGTTGGCGGAGGTATAGCCTCACTTGATGACGCATCGCGTCTTCTTGATGCCGGCGCCGACAAAATCACAGTCAACTCAGCCGCCGTCCGCCGTCCTGAGCTCATCAGCGAGATAGCTGCCCGCTATGGCAGCCAGTTTATAGTCGTAGCCATTGATGCCAGAATGACTGATGACCGCATTTGGCACGTAACCACCCACGGAGGAACACGCCTTTCTGATCGAGAACTTTTCACTTGGGCTGCAGAAGCCGAAAAACGCGGAGCCGGAGAGATCATGTTCACATCCATGAACCACGACGGCACTCGCAGGGGCTACCCCTGCGACACTTTCAGCCAGCTCGCCGCCACCCTCAGCATACCGATTATAGCCTCAGGAGGTGCGGGCAGTGTCAGCGACATTGCCGACGTGCTCACTCTCGGCAAAGCCGATGCCGCTCTTGCCGCTTCAATATTCCACTACGGTGAAATCTCCGTTGAAGACCTCAAACGAGAACTCGCCACACGCAACATTCCAGTCAGATTATGAATTTCAACGATTTCAATCTCGAAAAATGCGCCGACGGCCTTCTCCCTGTCATAATTCAGGATGCCGTCACGCTCCGCGTACTCATGCTTGGCTATATGAACCGCGAAGCCTTTGACCTAACATGCTCAAGCGGACATGTGACATTTTACAGCCGCACCCGTTCCTGCCTGTGGACCAAAGGAGAGACAAGCGGTCACTTCCTTGAAGTAGTTGACATGTACAGCGACTGCGACAATGACACCTTATTAATAAAGGCAAATCCAATCGGCCCTACATGCCATCGCGGAACCACATCATGCTTTGACACTCCTGACGAGGAAGGTTTCATCCGCTCACTCGCTGCGCTCATCAGCCGACGCCACGCGGAAATGCCAGAAGACAGCTACACCACACGACTATTCATAAAAGGAGTCAAGAAAATCGCCCAGAAAGTAGGCGAAGAAGCTGTAGAATCAACCATTGAAGCTGTCGAGGGAAACCGCGACCGGTTTTCATACGAAGCCTGCGATCTGATCTACCATCTTCTCGTACTTATCGAACAGATGGGGCTCTCGCTTCCTGACATGGAGCGCGAACTGCTGCGCCGCCACAGTTAGAGAAAGTATTGAACACAAGTCAGACATAATTTCAGAGCCGGGACAACAATCTAAAGTTATCTCGGCTCTGAAATTATTATCGATACTGTGGCAGGAGTGGCACAGGGAATTTTGAAAACAAAGTCTGTACAGCCTCTGCTATGCCTTGCAGGTTACGGAACTGAGTGTCACCATTGTCAAGAATTGTACCCACTGAGGCCGAGAACAAAGGAACCTTCTGAGCGATATTGACTATATCCATAGTGAGCACCCCCTCGCGATACACACCTGTTATAACTTGAGCATTGGCATAATAGCCCGGCCAATAATAGCCTCTCGGATACATAAACCACGGAGCATAACCGTGATACGGTCCCCAATAATACGGATAGACTCCCGGAGGAATAGCCGGTTCAGTAGCGATCTGCTGCTTGATGGTAAGACCTATATTGATCAGCAATGGAGAAGCCGGATCCTCTCTGAAACCACGGTCGACCATCTGCTCCCTGATAGCAGCCGCTATATTATAATATGTAACCATTGCCATTCCAGGAGGAAGTTTACCCTCGTCGGGGGTGACGATGCGGAAAGTCGAGTAATTGCTCAGATCCGCGTCATTATACGTGGTACTCGTCACCAGATTATACGGGCTACACGAACTCAGTATCACCATCACGGCAAGCACCATGAAACCAAACCATTTTTTCATATCATATACATTTTGATAACCTATCTTTTATAAAACCGACAAGCGACTCTGAAAATTCATTATCACTTATATAATAAGAAACGCGGATAATGCTTTTTAGTTCTCTGAGCAAAAGACGTTTTCTTTTTAAGCTTTTTATAATTTAAAATTTGCTAATGTCACAACTAAGCGCTAATTTTGAACATTATTGACTCCGTAGCGTTAAATTGTTTATACAAGTAATAACAAACGTCAAGCGATCTTTTTTCTTACCCTAAACCTAATAATACAATGGACGATATTACTGGCATCTTCGATGACATGCTCAAACACTACGGGAGCACTGATATCGCTGACGCCGAATTAAAAAAAATGATCCACGAAGATCCGGAACTTCGAGCAAGTTACCGCCAGTGGTGTGACGAAGTAGGTAGCTCCGAAAAGAGAGGCTTCCTTGACTATTGCGAGGAGTATTTCGAATCTCTGGATTCTATTTGGGATAACCTCAAAGATGAATATGACGAATAATCCATCCGTGGCTACGACCACGGCCTCACGCCGACTCCCGGCGGAATGGGAGAACCAGGACTGCGTAATCTTAGCGTGGCCTCATGAAAATACCGACTGGGCATATATTCTGCCCGAAGCCCGCAGATGCATTGCGGAGATAGTGCGCGCAATCGCTGATGCCGGCGAGTGTGTGGCACTTGTCGGTCCGGCGGAATTCTGTCTCGACTCCATCCGCGAACAGAATTTCGACTCTTCACGTGTCAGATTTTTTGACCTACCGACAAATGACACCTGGGCTCGCGACTTCGGCCCGATCACAGTCGAATCTGACGGATCAAAGCTACTGCTTGATTTCAAATTCAATGGCTGGGGGCTGAAATTTGCCGCTGACAAAGACAACCTGATCACCTCCAGGCTAAACGCACTCGGTCTGTTTGCCCATAGGGTCGAAAACCGGCTGAATTTCGTGCTTGAAGGCGGTTCGATCGAATCTGACGGCAAAGACACGCTGCTGACCACCGCAGAATGTCTGCTGTCACCTAACCGCAACGGCCAGTGTAATCGTGAAGAGATATCCGAATACCTCCGCAAAGCATTCGGACTAAACCACATTCTCTATCTCAATCACGGAGCCCTAATCGGAGATGACACTGACAGCCACATCGACACCCTCGCACGACTTGCTCCAAATGACACCATAATCTACTGCGGCCCCGGCGATGCCGACAATCCGAACCATCAGGAACTGGCAAAAATGAAAGAGGAACTTTCAACTCTGCGCACCCCGTCAGGCCAGCCATACAACCTGATAGAGCTACCGCTGCCCGATGTCATAGAAATTGACGGCGAGATTCTTCCGGCGACCTATGCGAACTTCCTCATAACACCGACGCGGATACTGATGCCGACCTACGGACAGGCACAAAAAGATATGCTCGCCGCACAGGTGCTAAAAATAGCATTCCCTGAGCATGACATCTGCGGAATCGACTGCATTCCTCTGATCCGTCAGCACGGCTCGCTCCACTGCGTGACCATGCAGATACCCGCCGGAACAGTCAATGGCATCAGCGACAACCGCTGGATCTGACACACACTCTCTCTTTTTAACTGAGACCCGAATCCAATAATCATCAATCCCAATAAGATATACACAGCATTATGCTCGTAGGCCTTATACAACAGCACAACACCCCCGACATCGATTCCAACCGCCTGCGCCTTGCAGAAAAGGTCAGACAGCTTGCCTCTCAGGGAGCACAGCTTGTGGTCCTTCAGGAACTCCATGACTCTCTCTACTTCTGTCAGGTAGAGACTGTCGACAATTTTGATCTCGCGGTCAGCATTGATCTTGAATCACCGGTAGCCAGTTTCTATTCCTCAGTAGCTCGTGAAGCCGGAGTGGTACTTGTCACCTCTCTGTTCGAACGCCGTGCCGCCGGGCTCTATCACAACACCTCTCTTGTGTTTGACAGCGACGGATCTCTTGCCGGCAAATACCGCAAAATGCACATCCCCGATGATCCCGCATATTATGAGAAGTTCTATTTTACTCCCGGCGACATAGGTTTCAAACCGATCACAACCTCAGTGGGTCGTCTTGGAGTTCTTGTCTGCTGGGACCAATGGTATCCTGAAGCCGCACGCCTGATGGCCATGAACGGAGCCGAAATGCTGATCTACCCAACTGCGATAGGATGGGAAAGCAGCGACACGCCTGACGAAAAAAAACGCCAGCGAGATGCCTGGATGACAGTGCAGCGCGGCCATGCGGTGGCCAATGGACTGCCGGTTGTAACAGTCAATCGTGTGGGCCACGAGCCTGATCCGTCAGGAGCCACAAACGGAATATCTTTCTGGGGTTCAAGTTTTGTGGCCGGTCCTCAGGGCGAACTTCTCTATCTCGCACCTGACAATGCTGAGGCTGAGACCGTGGTAGAAATTGACATGAAACGTTCGGAGCAGGTGCGCCGCTGGTGGCCATTCCTACGCGACCGCAGAATTGAAGCCTACGGAGATCTCACAAAACGTTTCATTGACTGACGGTGCTACGCGGTCAGAACTCAACATCTGGAAAGTGACCACAACACAACCATTCACAACCTCGTCCGGTGACTACCTGTCGGTATTGCTCAGCCTGTGGATTCCTCGTTACGGCTGGACAATCATACTTCCCATAGCCATCTGTGCCGCAGTAGGCTTTGTCTACGACCCGCGCTTCCTGCTCATAGCCCTGATGTTGCTTTTCATTGTGGTGCCGATGCTCATGTCATTTCTCTATACCTACTACATGCTCACACCTGAAGCACGACGGGCTGTCATCAGAAAGCAGGTAGAGATTGACGAAAACAATTTCATCCGCCTCATCTATCTGTCGGATGAAAAAAAAGAAAATGCAGAATCCGGGAAATCAGTCGCTCAACGCACCCTCCTGCCCATAGCATCTGAAGAAGAACGTGCACCTCTTCCGCCTCTGCCCGTTCCGGATCCGGAAACAATCCAGTGGTCTGAGATACTGTCTGTCAGATCCACATCCAGGTTCAGAGTCTACATACTGAAAGGGAGCAGACTCACATTCCTTCTCATCCCTTGGGATGCGTTACGGCCTGCGAGCGCCACTTCATGTTCCGACTGACATCCAGCAGAAAAAATAAATCCATTTGATATATCCACCCGCATAATACCATAATAATATGTCACTGCCACGCCACAGAGTCTATGGCCTTATAGGCTTTCCCCTCACCCACTCCTTCTCAATGAACTATTTCAACAACATGTTCGAGTCAGAAAATATCGACGCCGAATATGTCAATTTTGAAATACCGGAAATTGGCGATCTCATGGAGGTAATTTCTGAAAATCCGAATCTTTCAGGCCTCAACGTGACCATCCCTTACAAAGAGCAGGTCATCCCCTATATGAGCGAGATGGACTCGGAAGCCGCTCAGATCGGGGCTGTGAATGTCATAAAGATCATACGCGACAAAAACGGAGACATCCGGCTCAAAGGCTATAACAGCGATGCCATGGGATTCCAGAATTCTATCGCACCTCTTATCAACCCCAAACGTAACCGGGCTTTGATACTTGGCACTGGGGGCGCATCAAAGGCTATCAACCGCGCCCTGATAAATCTCGGTGTCGAACCTGTCTTCGTGTCACGTACACCTGCAGAGGGTCAGCTTTCTTATGCTCAACTCACACCGGAAGTAATGGAAAGCCACAGGATCATAGTAAACTGCACCCCGCTGGGGATGTATCCAAATGTTGACCGCTGCCCAGACATTCCTTATGATCTACTGACACCGGACCATCTTTGTTACGATCTGATCTATAACCCTGATGTCACTACATTCATGAAAAAATCGCGCGCCTACGGAGCCGAAGTCAAAAACGGCCTTGAGATGCTCCTTCTCCAGGCATTCGAGTCATGGAACATCTGGAACATGTAAATAGTACACCTTCTCACTCTCCACGGTTTTGCCTCTCCCGCTCATTCCACTTCTGCCATTTACCGTTGCGTTTATAACCGGTATCCTTCTGCAGGGGTGTGGTATGGGCGGATTTTTTATGTTCCTACTTACAGCCGGAGCCTTCGCTGCGGCTGTTCTGCACCGTTACAGCATCTCGATACTCCTGATCGCGATGGCTCTTGGCTGCTTGGACAGCGAACTTCATGCTCCGCCGCAATTGCCTACGGAGTTCAGCCAACATTCATACTGCTTTTCAGGTGTCACCACTGAAGTACGCCGTTTCGAGCCCACACAGACTCTGATTGTCAAGATCGACTCCTGCAACGGCCACGCAATCCGGCCTTTCAGAGTCAAAGTCTCGGTGCCGTCATCAGTACCTACTGTCGATGAACGATGGCGCATACATTTTCCGGCAAAACTTGACAACATTGAATATGACCCAGATCTCCCAGATGAAATCGACTACAATTCATCTCTACGGCGCAGCGGAGTCATAGGCCAAGCATTGGTTTCGCCTGACAGCCTCAGAATCATTCAGCCGGAGCCGGGACTTTTAAACACCATCCGCAGACAGCACGAAAAAATCACACTCCTTATAGCTGCCTCAGCGCTGACTGACAAGACTCAGGGATTTCTGAACGCCGCTCTCACAGGAGACCGCTCAATGCTGACAGCAGAGACTCGCGAGATCTTTTCCATAACCGGGCTCTCTCACATACTGGCTCTCAGCGGGCTGCACGTAGGCATAATCGCACTTATAATTTCACTTGTACTTCTGCCTCTCCGACTTACCGGACTGAACAATCTACGCACAATACTCACAATAATCCTCCTGTGGATGTTCGCAATAATGACGGGACTGAGCCCGTCTGTGGTACGCGCTGTGATAATGGCATCGGTCCTTCTGATCTCCGCTATGCTCCAGCGGGTTCGCGCACCGTTCAACTCGCTATGCCTTGCAGCACTGCTGATATTACTTTTCACTCCTCAGGCCATCTATTCGATCGGCTTCCAGCTATCTTTTCTTGCCGTTATATCCATATTGCTGTTTGCTGAGAAGATCAACCCGTTCAGCCGCCGCAACGCCATAGCATACACTTTCGCCACATATCCGGCAGTAACTCTAGCCGCCCTGCTCGGAACCGGGATAGTCAGCGCTTACTATTTCAACATTCTACCTGTCTATGCACTTCCTGTCAATTTCATCAGCGCGTTGCTGCTGCCGCTAATTCTTGGCGGTGGTATCGTACTTCTTTCAGCCAATGCCGCCGGCCTTCAATGGCTCTGGCTTGCAGACTGCGTTGACTCGCTTTACAGTATAATCCTCTCGGCCTCAACCTTTGCAAGCACCCTTCCCGGAGCTGTTGCCGACGGTATCCTACTCCACCCTTTCACTATAGCCGCATGGTTTGTCACTCTTGCAGCATTTGCCATCTGGCTCTACAGGCGCAGACCGGCCGGGCTCGCGGCAACAATTATGCTCTCAGTCTTCACCGTCTTCATCACAGCCTCATTCCGATGCAATGCCGATCCCGGAGCAGAACTCTATATCCCACGCACAGGCCGACATACATCAGTCATTATACGCCATGACAATACTTTGGTCTTCGCCACAACAGCCCGAAACCATGAAACCGGAGATATTATTGACAGTTATACACAAAAATACAGACTTTTCATGCTCAAACGCGGCATTGACTCAATACGCCCGCTCCCGGCTCATTGCCACTCCGGACTGTTCTCCAGACACGACAATCTACTTACATTCCGGACCCATTCCGGCAGACTTACTGAAAGTTCCGCCGATAGTCTATTGACAATTCTAATGGTTTACGACAAATCACATGTCTCTGACTGTGACCGACACATCAGCTATGCACTTGTGTGCAACGGTTTCCGCGGCGACATCAGAGATCTCGCCGCGGAGATCAGACCTGATACAATACTCCTTAGCGCCGATCTGAACCGCAGGCGACATGACCGCTACCGTCAGGAACTGACCGAAGCCGACATACCACACAGATCACTGCGCAACACTCCATTTTCAATAATCCTTAAGCCAATCCACTGACCATTAGACTCCGACAGCGGTCTGTAACCGGCTTCCTTCATCAGTTCATCCCAATTTTCAGGGAGCTCGATCTTTAAGTGGAATATCCTCCGGCGCAGACTTGTCACCGAACTCACAGCTGAGATTACACAAATTGGGGAATGGGGCTCTACCGGCTTCTGTCATAGATATTGCGACGATTGTGCCACACATTTTTTGATCAGTATTTTTGTTTTTCATCTCGTTTTTAATAATTTTGCATTTATAAGTCTGTCATGCTGTTATATGCCATCCAGACATAGCAAACACTATTCTCAGCCAATAAATCACATTTGAATTTATGGAATCACAAACCACTCAGAACATGAACCCGCAAATGGCCCAGGCGCCGAAGCTTCCAACCATCCCGGAACCAAAATATACCATGCGCTGGCTTGGACTACAGACCTTTTTTGTGCTCGGAATCTCGATCATATTCACCATGATCGCATCCGGGATAGACAGTCTCGCGGAATCACGCGCCGAACTGACCCTTCTGAGTGAAGCGGCAAGCACACTGGTCTGCAACTCGACAGGCTACTGCTTTGCCATAACGGCAATCTCGCTGCTGTCACTGACACTTATTGAAATCAGATACCGCAAGACTGTCAACTATCTGCAATATGGACTGACAGGCTGCGCGCTCTGCCTGTTCTTCCTCCTGCTGCTCGCTATGGCCGAAAAAATGCCGTTCTACATCGCTTACGCAATTGTGACAGTCATGACAGTAGGCCTTATAGGCACATTTGTCAAAGGAATTATGGCCTATACTAAAGCAGTTGTCCTGACTGCGGGCATTCTGATTGTGGAATACGGCATCATACTCCTTCTTCTCTACATGGGCTCGATGGCCCTGCTGATTGGCAGTCTGTCACTGTTCGTGATTCTGGCCATAGCCATGTATTTTACACTCAGACTAAAAGTGATAGACCGGGAACTAACAATACAGTGACAAAGCAATGAGCAATCTGCCACCACGCATTACACCTCCGCCATTGCCGGTATTCACGCCTCAGCCCCCTTCAGCCAAACCAAACCGACCTTCCGGACCAGACATGTCAGTCGGACTGAAGATAGTCCTGATGGGGCTGCTCTGCTGTGTGCTCATGATCGGCGCTCTTGCAATATGGCTGATGGCCTATGACCGCAATACAACCAGTGCGGATGTCTCACAGGATATTGTCGGGCAATGGGGCGAAAAGACATATATTGACGGCCCCTTTCTTGCAATCGAGCCGGACACCGACAGTCTTAGACCTGCCGGTATTGTCCCGGTAGCGCTTAACGTGAACGCCAACGTAGAAACCATGTCGCTTCACCGCGGCATCTATGAAGCGGAAGTATTTACAGCTGCCATCAGCATGAAAGGTCACTTCAGATCGTCAGATTTCAAACGTTTTGAGTCCGATTCAATAACAGTCAAAATCGACATTGATCCGCACAACGTAACCGAAACAAGCCCGCTGAAGATCGGTGACACCACATATGCCTGGAGCCGTTCGGATTCGAGCCTTCATGCATGTATCCCTATAGCCGATCTTGATAAAATCGAAGATGTCCCGTTCAGCACCTCGATAAAAGCGCGCGGATCAGGCGGATTTTTCATCATGCCGTCTGCTGACACAAACACTATAACCATCATCGGAAATGCCACCAATCCTTCATTCAGCAGAGAGCAATTGCCGGTCAGCCGCAAGGTAGGCAAAGACGGCTTCTCAGCCAGATGGGAGATACGGCATACTGTTGGCGGCTACAACGTGTGTGAATACGTCGGTGCCGATTTTCTCCTCGGTGTCGACCGCTATCAGAAAGTATGCCGTGCCATAAAATATGCATTCATAATCATCATTCTGACTTTTTTCAGCGTATTTTTCACGGAGACCACCATGCACCGCCCAATACCGATGTTCAATTACTTCCTCATCGGTGTGGCTCTGATCCTGTTCTACTCTCTGCTGCTGGGACTGTCAGAACACATGTCATTCGGAGCAAGCTATCTGATAGCCGCAGTCATGACCATAACCCTTATCACATGCTACATGTGGAAGATGCTCGGCTCAAAAGCTGTCGGCCTTGCCATCTGCGGTGTGCTCTCTATAATGTATGGTTTCTGCTATGTGATGCTATGCATCTCGACCTACGCACTTCTGTTCGGAAGCCTGCTACTGTTCGTGGCACTTGCCGCAACCATGTATGGATCACTGAAAATTCAATATCGGTAAAACACTTACAATCAACAAAAAACCACAGCGGCCACCGGTTATATGCCGGCGACCGCTGTGTTTTTTATATCTGGGTGCATATCCGGAATATCCGGTCCGCAAAGTTCATATCATAATGTCTCATATGCCCCTTTGGCAAGAAGCTCACGATATCCGCAATTGAAATAGTGCCGCTCAAAATCCTTGGGCCTCAGAATATGCTCGTTCCAGATCACAAGATCGAGATCTATTTTGATCATGCCTTTCAATGTATCCTCCATTGTGCGTCCACACTCGGCTTCCCACTCTTTCAGATATTTCACTATAGTCTCACGGTCATGAGAAGTGTAACCATGTACAACAGCATTGAAATACGGTTCATCCTTGCCGTTGAAAGCCTCAGATTCATAGACCGATGAAGCCGAAGCGTTTTCTAAATAGCCGAGCAGATGCTCGATGGCCTGCCCGATCTGACAGCTGCGGTCTGCGGTATTGCTTCCGAGTCCGACCGTACAGGAATTAAGGTTCTCGATCATTGTGCGACTCCTTTCATGGTCAGAGCTATGCGGCCACGTGATGTATCTATGTCCATCACTCTCACTCTGACGTTCTGCCCGATGCTGACTACTTCAGAAGGAGAGGAAATGAAACGCTCGCTGAGTTGAGAAATATGTATCAGGCCGTTTTCCTTCATGCCGAGATCAACAAACACACCGAAGGCAGTTATATTGTTGACCTTTCCGGTAAGCTCCTGGCCTATATGTAGGTCATCTATCGTTCTGACAGAATCATCATAAGGCGTCTCTTCTACTGTCTCACGCGGATCCCGGCCAGGCTTCTCAAGTTCCAGAATGATATCAGTGAGCGTCGGAAGACCGACTTCTTTTGTCACATAACGGTCAAGCTCAATACTGTGGAGCAGATTGCGGTCACGGGCAAGACGAGCCACATCGGCCTTGGCATCAAAGGCTATCTGTTCTACCAGTTCATAGCGTTCAGGGTGAACACCCGTGTTGTCAAGCGGATTAGGCGCTCCAGGAATGCGCAGGAAGCCTGCACACTGCTGAAAAGCCTTCTCTCCCATACGTGGCACCTGAAGCAATTGGTCACGAGAAGTAAAATCGCCATTTTCAGCACGATATTTCACTATGTTGGCAGCCAGCGACGGGCCAATGCCTGAGACATAAGACAGCAACTGCCTGGATGCGGTGTTGACATTCACACCGACTGTATTCACACAGCTTTCAACCACATAGTCCAGCGAATCCTTGAGCTTAGTCTGGTTGACAGCATGCTGATACTGCCCTACACCGATCGCCTTCGGATCAATCTTCACAAGTTCGGCCAGTGGGTCGATCAGGCGGCGACCGATCGATACAGCTCCACGCACAGTGACATCTTCATTCGGGAATTCCTCGCGAGCGACTTCAGAGGCCGAATAGACCGATGCCCCGTTTTCATTCACCATAAACAACTGCACCTTGCGAGGCAACATCACATCACGGATAAAGCGTTCCGTCTCTCGTCCGGCAGTGCCGTTCCCGATAGCTATAGCGTCAATCCGATAGCGATCCACATAAAAACAAAGGGCATCGGCAGCTCCGACAAAGTCATTGGCCGGAGGCGTGGGATAGATGACATCATGCTGAAGCAGATTGCCCTGCTCGTCAAGCACCACAAGTTTGCAGCCTGTGCGGAAACCGGGATCTATAGCAAGCACGCGCTTGCGACCGAGCGGAGCCGCCATCAGGAGCTGGCGCACATTGTCGGCAAACATCTGTATGGCCGCATCATCGCTCTTTTCTTTGGTGGCAGCAGCCACTTCGTTTTCTATCGATGGCCTCATCAGACGACGGTAACCGTCCTTTACAGCACCGCGCACTAGAGACGCACACTCTTCCGATGCGCCCGAACGGACAAACATACGAGAAAGACGGTCAATCATTTCATCGTCATCAATCGTAATCGACACCTTGAGAATTTCTTCCTCTTCTCCGCGGCGCATGGCGAGATAACGGTGAGAATTGCAGGTCCTCAATGGCTCGGAGAAGTTGAAATAGTTCTGATAATTCTTCCCCTCATCTTCCTTACCGGCAATCACTTTGGAATTGATGACAGCCGAACGCTGATAACGTGATCTGACAAGATTCCTTGCTTTCTCGCTCTCGCTTACCCATTCGGCAATTATATCGGATGCTCCGGCCAGAGCCGCACTTATGCTACCGGCTTCCTTTGCAAATTTTTTGGCTTGCTTCTCCACATCAGTCGAGTTCTGAGCCATGATAATTTTTGCCAAAGGCTCAAGCCCAAGAGCTCGCGCAGCTTGCGCACGGGTGTTGCGTTTAGGTTTATACGGAAGATATATATCCTCTAGAGCCACCGGATCAAGTGTCTCGTTTATACGCTCTTCAAGTTCAGCCGTCAGCGCGCCGCGCTCGCGGATCACGTCAAGGATATATTCCTTACGCTTGTCAAGTTCGGAAAGTTCCTGATGGCGCTTCTGAACGGCATGAACTGTCACTTCGTCCATCCCTCCGGTTGCTTCTTTTCGATAACGGGCAATGAAAGGAATAGTAGCTCCTTCATCCAGCAGGCGAAGACATGCCGCCACATGCTTACGCAGATGAGTGCCGAGTTCGGCAGTAATTACATTGGCGTGTACGTTGGCCATTAATGTTGGTTTTTTGCTTTTTTAAGTGTGAATAGAGTAATCTCAGGTGTGGCTCCGACACGCGCCGGAAATCCGACGGTGCCTGTTCCTATATTGACATATAACTGGTGGCTGCCATTGTCATCGGCATAGAGTCCGCCCCATGTCGGATAGCGGTATTTTGCCGGCGACCAGCCGAATATTTCAATCTGCATCGCATGAGTGTGGCCGGAGAGAGAAAGCGGTATATTTATATCTGGCCTGGATGCGATCGAGTCGACCCAATGAGCAGGATTGTGGGTCAGCAATATCTTGACAACACTGTCTGAGTACTGTGGATAGGCATCTGAGAGCGATCCATAGACCGGGAAAGGCGGATCTCCTATATTTTCGACTCCGATAACAGCTATTGAATCACCTCCACGGTGCAGCATAACACATTCATTAAGCAGAAGACGCCAGCCCATATCCTTCTGCAGCGACTTCATAAGATCCATATTGCCCTGCTTCGCTGCCTTATCCGGCCAGGAAGCATAGTCACCATAGTCATGATTTCCAAGTATCGACAATACTCCGTCAGGCGCCGAAAGTTTTGAAAGAGGAGCGGCATGAGGGATCAGTTCCGTACTGCGCGAATTGACTATATCACCTGTAAACACAATCATATCCGCATCCAGAGCATTGACCCTGTCAGCAAGAGTCGAAACGAACGATGTGTCTGAGCCAAATGTCCCAACGTGCAGATCCGAGATCTGGGCAATACGATAGCCGTCAAAACCGTCTGGCAACCCGTCAATACCTATCTCGACTTCATTTACATCAATATGGAACCTATTGATCATAGAAGCCCACAGCATCACACCGAGCACACCGACACCGGTCACCGAAGCGATTGCCGAAAGCCATCTGAGCCGTTTGCGTCTGAGCAACTGCGGAATTCTGGCTGCCAGATCTATGATAACAAAAGCGTATTTTGCGAAATAGACAGATATATATATGTAGATCATCCACATCACAGCCAGCAGAGCGCTCTCTGACGATGTGCGTGGCATCAGCAATGCCACAACAATCAATATAAACAGCGCCACCGCGCTCCACAGATGGACCTGTGCCGGAATCCGGCTCCTGAACCGATGCGTCAGAGCCTTGTAGATATATGTATCAACAAGGAGGTTGACAATAATGGCTATAAGAAGCGGGAACAGTGGAAGACGCATGGATTAAATTCTACTCTTTTTGATTGACTGTTGAATATATCTCTGTATTATCTATCAACAGCTACCGGAGGCAAGAAGTTTGTTGCGTAGCGGATTTGCATACATCATATACATATATGTCCGCATGAAATTCCGTTCCTGAGGGGTCACATCAGTGATATCAACCTTGTCAAGCTGCCCTTCGACATATTCGGTGACTTTTGCAATATCTTCTTCCGTATAGCGGTCACGATACATATCTGAATCAAACGCATGATCATAAGCCACATAGTTGATCGGATAGATTCTATAGCCGCTGTGTATCGAACTGTCTATCTGATGGCAGATACGGCTCAGAGACTCCTGCTTGTCAGCATCCGCAGGAATAGCTTCAATCATCGGCGAAATGCAGTTTGCAAAAGATATGTGGACACGGCCTTTGTATTGCATCAGACCTGTTTCCATCGAGAAAAGATCGTCACGCTTGCTTTTCTTGAATTCCGGATCGCGATGACGGAGCAGGTATTCGCGGGCTTTCAGATAGTCATTCGGATCATATTCATATGATATGGCTGCCGGACAAATGTTGATTTCGGCCAGATTTTCAGTCAGCGTGCCTCCGCCTGAAAGTCCGAGCATTTTAAGCACACTTTCCTGAGTGTGGTCGCTCGAATCCTTTGCCCTGCCCTGCCTCTGTGCGATCCAGACGCTTTCATGCTTTTGGGTTATAGCATAATGTATATAGGATGAAAGCTGGCGCGCCGCATCAAGAGCCTGACGGGTCGGGAGGTTACGTTTGACAATGAAACTTCCGTTGAGCTTCACGAGATGTGTGATCCATTCGTAAATAAGCAAGTTGTCGCCAATCGCCACTTCTGATGTGGGCATATCACGACGCAGGAAGATCAGATTGATAAACGAGGCATCAAGAACAATATCTCTGTGATTTGTTATGAATGTATAACGTTTTGAGGGATCAATTTTTTCCACGCCTGAGGCCGTAACACCGGCTGTGGTTTTCCGTTCAAGTTCATCAAGGAAATCAGCCATTATCCGTGACTGGAATTCCTGCTTGTTATTGCAGGCAGTCAGCAGGCCTATGAATTGATCATAATCAATGTCAGGAAGAACCCAGCGGATAGCATGTTCAAATCCCGGCTCAGATACCATCTTGGCGATAGCTGTCCGAAACTGCTTTTCATCATAAGGGGCTATCTCTGAGAAATCGAAATTATTTGCGTCCATTGCGCTATAGATGGGGTTTATTTTAAGTTTATAAACCAAAAAATAGATGAAACAATACTTGGCTCAAAGGTAGATGATTTTAGTGTCACATGCAAACGATTTTAAAATTTATTGATTTAGACGGCCCCTTATTAAGATTTTTTTAGCTTCTACCGGACTAAACCTTACTACTTACATATAACAGCCGTGATCTCAGCAATTTAATCATTCAGCCCACACAGCCGCGGGCAGCTCACACGTTTAGAAATTTGACATTTTAAGACCTACACAAAAAGAAATTTGTCAATATATTTGCCAATCTACAAACAAAGTGTTACTTTTGCAACATCTCGAAAGATTTTTTAAGATTGTTTTTTGTTCAGATTCATAGTAAATAACTGAAGATATGATTTTAAATGGTAAAAAGGTCAGCTCAGGCTGGCTATTTGTTATGACTGCATTGATCGCAGCAAGCATCATCGGAGTAAAATCAGAATTTTCTGAAGAACTCTTCACTCTACCCGGAGACCACCTTTGGGCCAACATAGCATGGATGATAACCGCCACCATATTCGTGCTCATGATGACTCCGGGGCTGTCATTTTTCTACGGCGGTATGGTCAGGCCGAAAAATGTGATCTCCACGATGCTACAGAGCTTCATTGTCATGGGCTTTGTAAGTGTAATCTGGGTCGTGTTCGGCTTCGGTCTCGCTTTCGGTGACGATGTCTGGCATGTCATTGGAAACCCTGCCGACTTCTTCATGATGAAAAATGTAGGTGTAGGCAATATTACTGATGTAAAAACAGATCTGTCGCAGATCGGAATAGCCACTACCACAATACCCCTTGCCCTGTTTGCACTTTTCCAGATGAAATTCGCCATAATTACCCCCTCGCTTATCACCGGGGCCTTTGCGGAACGTGTCCATTTCTCAGGCTATCTGTTGTTTATGGTACTTTGGACTATCATAGTATATTGCCCGTTGGCACACTGCACATGGCATCCGGAAGGTCTGTTCGGCATGATGCATGTACATGACTATGCAGGGGGTATAGTGGTCCACGCAGCTTCCGGAATCGCGGCTCTGGCAGGTGCGATGTTTCTCGGACGCCGCCATCAGGAAGCAGGCGAAAGCATCAAGCCGGCCAATGTTCCGTTTGTCCTGCTCGGCGCGGCTTTGCTATGGCTCGGTTGGTTCGGATTCAACGGCGGAAGCTCACTTGCCGCTGACGGGATTGCCGTAGCTGCGTTTCTCAACACAAACACAGCAGCTGCAGTCGCAATGGTCGGCTGGATCACACTTGACGCTATCCGCGGGCACAAGCCTTCGGCTATGGGCGCTGCCATCGGAGCAGTGGTCGGTCTGGTTGCCATCACACCCTGCGCCGGTTGGGTAACGCTCGGCCAGAGCATATTCATAGCGCTGTTCATAACCATATGCTGCAATATGGCGGTTGCCTGGAAAGGCTACAGCAATCTTCTTGATGATGCACTTGACGTGTTTCCCACTCATGGCCTCGGCGGCATCATCGGCACAATCCTCACCGGCGTTTTCGCTTATGACTTCTTTGCTCAGGGTAATCCCGACATGATTTCCCGCAGTGAATTCTTCCGGAACCATATTATTGTACTCGCACTGGTATTTATCTACACATTCATAATGAGCTACGGCCTCTACTGGCTTACAGATAAAATCATCCCAATGAGAGTTTCCGGCTGGAACGAACACCTCGGACTCGATGCCTCACAGCATGGCGAGGAATATGCGGCCGAGACACTCCCGTCAGACAACGACTGGATGAAAAGTGTGGAAGAAAACTGATCTGAATCCTATATATAATACGTCTGACTCTAATAATACAAATGTATATGCAGAAAACTATCAGGAATGCCGAAGGGCTCTATGACCCGCGGTTCGAACATGACGCCTGTGGTGTCGGGCTGCTGGTCAACGTGCGTGGAATCAAGTCACACCAGCTTGTCGAGAAAGGTCTCCAGGTCCTGGAACATATGGTCCACCGCGGGGCGGAAGGTGCTGACCCCAAAACCGGCGACGGAGCTGGAATCATGGTCCAGATTCCACATGAATTCATTCTCCTGCAGGGAATTCCTGTGCCTGAAAAAGGACGCTATGGGACCGGATTGGTATTCATGCCTCATGACGAAGACTCTCGCCAGATAATGCTCGGCATAATCGAACGCGAAGCCATTGACTTAGGGCTGAAACTGATCGCCGTCCGCGATGTACCGACAAACAACGAGCAGCTTGGATCTGTGGCACGCGCCGCCGAACCATGCATCAAACAGATTTTCGTTGCTGATGAAGAAAGCGACAAACCGGTGGAGCTACGCCTTTACCTGCTGCGCAAAGCCGTTGAGAACAAGGTGCGATCACTCTCGCTTGAGGGAAAAGATAATTTCTACATTGTCTCACTGTCATCACGCATCATTGTCTATAAAGGTATGCTGTCGAGCCTTCAGCTGCGCTATTATTTTCCTGACCTTATGAACCCGCGTTTCACCACAGCGATGGCGCTTGTTCATTCCCGCTTCAGCACCAATACCTTTCCCACCTGGTCTCTGGCCCAGCCTTTCAGAATGCTCGGTCATAACGGTGAGATAAACACCATCCAGGGAAACAGGCTGTGGATGAAAGCCCGTGAGTGTATGCTGAAACCGGCAGTCTTCGGCGAACGAGACATGGCTCCGGTCATTCAGCCCGGCATGAGCGATTCTGCATCACTTGACAATGTGCTTGAATTTTTCGTCATGTCAGGCATGAGTCTGCCTCGCGCACTGGCCATGCTCGTACCGGAGTCGTTCAACGACAAGAATCCTATTTCCCCGGAGCTTAAAGCATTCTACGAATACAACTCGATCCTCATGGAAGCCTGGGACGGCCCGGCAGCTCTATTGTTCAGCGATGGCCGTTATGCCGGAGGTATGCTTGACCGCAACGGTCTGCGCCCGGCCCGCTATCTCATCACCAACAATGACACCGTTGTATTGGCATCGGAAATGGGCGTGCTTCCATTCGATGCTTCGGAAGTCAAGGAGAAAGGCAGACTGCGTCCGGGCAAAATGCTCATGGTCGATATGGAAGAAGGGAAAATCTACCACGATGCTGAACTCAAAGAAGCCCTTGCGTCCGAATTCCCTTATCGCGACTGGCTTTCGCGCAACAGGATCAACCTTGACAATATCAGCTCAGGCCGTAAGGTTG
This sequence comes from Duncaniella sp. C9, assembly GCF_004803935.1. Lineage (GTDB taxonomy): Bacteria > Bacteroidota > Bacteroidia > Bacteroidales > Muribaculaceae > Duncaniella > Duncaniella muris. The sequence continues at coordinate 2,016,005 of NZ_CP039547.1, read as the reverse complement.
AGAACACCGTAACGGATTTCCGCCGCAAGCTTCATGCATTCCTCTATAACCGCGAAGAGGTCGAGAAGATAATCACCCCTATGCTGACAGACGGGAAGGAGCCTGTCAACTCGATGGGCAAAGACACCCCTCTTGCAGTTCTATCGGAAGAACCACAGTTACTCTTCAACTATTTCCGTCAGCATTTCGCTCAGGTCACCAACCCGGCCATAGATCCGCTGCGTGAAGAGCTTGTCATGAGTCTTGACAGCTATATCGGAGCCGTGAAACTTAATTTGCTTGATCCGTCGCCTGAGTTATGCAAGATGGTTCTGCTCAAGAGGCCTATCATCACTAACCGCGAACTCGACTTGCTCTGCAATCTGCGCTACAAGGGCTTCAATACCCGCAAATTGTCTATGACCTTCCCTGCGGCTGAAGGACATGAAGGTCTTGTAAAGGCAATAGAACGCCTCTGCCGCGAAGCCGAAGAGGCTGTGGATGAAGGCTGCAACTACGTTATTCTGTCAGACCGTGGGGTTGACAGTGAGAACGCACCCGTACCGTCACTTTTAGCAACCTCTGCGGTCCATCACCATCTCATCGACTGCAAAAAACGCGTACAGACAGCTCTGATCATCGAGACCGCCGATGCCCGCGAGGTAATGCACTTCGCATTGCTCAGCGGCTATGGAGCAAGTGCCGTCAATCCTTATCTTGCCTTTGCCGTGATTGACGATATTGTAAAGCGCCACGACATACAGCTTGACTTCGACACCGCATCAAAAAACTATATCAAGGCCGTTGACAAAGGATTGCTGAAAGTTATGTCGAAAATGGGAATATCGACAATCACAAGCTACAAAGGCGCGCAACTCTTTGAAGCCGTCGGACTGTCCGAGGGCATGTGTCGTGAATATTTCGGCAACACGGTCAGCAAAATAGGCGGCGTAGACATAGGACTGCTGTCACGCGACATAACCGCCGCACATAAAGAAGCTTTTTCAGAAGACTTCAACACCGAAAGTCCGCTGCCGTTCATAGGCCAGTATGCATTCCGCAAAGACGGCGAAAGCCATGCCTGGAATCCTGAGACAATCGCCACGCTGCAACTTGCCACCCGCCTCGGTAGCTATAAAAAGTTCAAAGAGTTCACATCGCTGGTCGACAATAAGCCCAAGCCCATATTCATCCGCGATTTTCTTGATTTCAAAAAAGGGACGCCCATATCGCTTGATGAAGTAGAGTCAGAAGAAGATATCATGAAGCGCTTTGTCACCGGCGCAATGAGCTTCGGGTCAATCAGCCGTGAGGCTCATGAAGCGCTCGGCATAGCCATGAATGCCATTGGTGCGCGCAGCAATACAGGCGAGGGAGGTGAAGACCCCGAACGTTTTGCCCAGCGTCCTGACGGTTCATCTGCCCGTTCTGCCATCAAACAGGTGGCATCAGGCCGCTTCGGCGTGACAACCGAATATCTTGTCAACGCCGATGAAATACAGATCAAGGTAGCGCAGGGGGCCAAACCGGGTGAGGGAGGCCAGCTTCCGGGATTCAAGGTCGACAAGATCATAGCCCGGACACGCCACTCGATTCCGGGCATTTCGCTCATCTCTCCCCCGCCCCACCATGACATATATTCCATCGAAGATCTCGCGCAACTCATTTTTGACCTCAAAAATGTCAACCCTGCGGCTAAAGTAAGCGTAAAACTTGTATCGGAGAGCGGAGTAGGAACAATTGCAGCCGGAGTAGCCAAAGCAAAAAGCGATCTCATAACAATCAGTGGCAGCGATGGTGGCACGGGAGCCTCTCCGGCAAGTTCGATCCGCTATGCCGGCGTACCGGTAGAGATCGGACTGGCCGAGACGCAGCAGACCCTTGTCATCAACAATCTGCGCGGACAAGTGAAACTCCAGGCCGACGGACAGCTCAAAAGCGCACGCGATGTGATCATCATGGCGATGCTCGGAGCGGAAGAATACGGCTTTGCCACGAGCGCACTTATTGTGCTCGGCTGCGTCATGATGCGCAAATGTCACAAAAACACCTGTCCAGTGGGCGTAGCGACCCAGAATGAGGAACTGCGTAAACGTTTTGCCGGACGCTCGGAATATGTTGTAAACTTTTTCCGTTTCCTTGCCCGTGAAATCAGAGAGACTTTAGCCGAGACAGGCGTGAGGAAACTCGATGAAATCATAGGCCGTACCGATATGCTCTTTGTCAAAGCCGGTATGGAAAATGGGAAAACCGCCGGACTCGACTTCAGCAGGCTGCTTCATATGCCGGAAGAGACACAGACAAACGCCATAATAAATGTAATAACACAAAAGCATGACATCGACCATGTGCTTGACCGCGAGATCATAAGCCGTTGCTATCCTGCCATCGAATCAGGAATGCCGGTAGAACTTGAATTCCCGATCTGCAACACCGACCGATCTGTCGGAGCCATGCTGTCAGGTGTGATAGCTAAAAAATTCGGCAATAACGGACTTCCTGACAACACCATCAACTGCACTTTCAAAGGAGCGGCCGGACAGAGTTTCGGAGCATTCCTCGCCCACGGAATTTCATTCCGCCTGGAGGGAGACGCCAATGACTACGTAGGCAAGGGCCTATCCGGAGGCAAGATCTTAATCGTGCCCCCTCAGGGATCCTCATTCAAGCCTCAGGAAAACATCATTGCAGGAAACACCATATTATATGGTGCCACATCAGGCGAAATCTATATCAACGGCCGTGTGGGCGAACGTTTCTGCGTCAGAAACTCCGGAGCAACCGCAGTGGTTGAAGGTGTCGGAGACCACTGCTGCGAGTACATGACCGGCGGCCGCACCGTAGTTCTTGGCTCTACCGGGCGTAACTTCGCAGCCGGCATGAGCGGAGGCATCGCTTATGTCTGGAATCCTGACGGCGATTTTGACTACTTCTGCAACATGGAAATGGTGGAACTCTCTCTGATCGAGGAGATGGCTGACAACCGTGAGCTATACAAACTCATCAGCAACCACTACCGCCATACCCACAGTCCGCTCGCCGGAGCCATGCTTGATGACTGGGACAACTATGTGGGTCAGTTCATAAAAGTGATTCCTATCGAATACAAGAAGGTGCTTCACGATGAAAAAGTGGCAAATCTTGAGCGTCGAATAGCCTCCATGCAGATGGACTGATCACCGGAAGGCTCTCAAAAATCCGTTATTACACCACCACACTCTAACGCAATCAAAAAAATGGGAAATCCTACTGCATTTCTTAATATACCGCGCAAGGAAGCCGGCTATCGCCCGGTGCACGATCGCGTCAATGACTATGGAGAAGTCGAACAGACCCTCAACACTGAAGACCGCCGCCTGCAGGCATCACGCTGCATGGAATGCGGAGTGCCATTCTGCCACTGGAGCTGTCCGCTTGGCAACAGACAGCCGGAGTGGCAGGACCGCCTGTATAAAAACGATATCAAAGGAGCATATGAACTGCTGACAATGACCGATGACTTCCCGGAATTCACCGGGCGCGTCTGTCCGGCACTCTGTGAGAAAGGCTGTGTGCTCAACAAGCAGCACGAGGCCGTCACTATCCGTGAGAATGAGGCAGCCATAGTGGAGCGAGCCTTCGCCGAAGGCTATGTGACATCCCGCCCACCCAAAAAACGTAGCGGCCGGCGCGTAGCGGTGATAGGATCAGGGCCTGCCGGACTTGCCTGTGCCAACCAACTCAACCAGAAAGGTCACAGTGTGACTGTCTTTGAAAAAAACGAAGCTCCCGGAGGTTTGCTCCGCTTTGGCATACCTGATTTCAAGCTGAACAAAAGCATTATCGACCGTCGTCTGAATCTGCTGAAAGAAGAAGGCATAGAGTTTCGATGCGGAGTCAAGGCAGGAACAGACATCTCAATCGAAGATCTATTGAAAGACTTCGATGCTGTCTGTCTGGCAATGGGTGCGGAAGTGGCCCGTGATCTCAATGTGGAAGGACGAGATCTGAAAGGAGTTCATTTCGCTCTTGAACTTCTTCAGCAGCAGAACAGAGTAAATGCCGGAGTAGAGATCAGCCGTGAAAACCGAATTTCAGCCAAAGGGAAAAACGTGCTTGTGATCGGCGGCGGCGACACTGGGAGCGACTGTGTGGGCACAGCTCACAGGCAAGGCGCGCTTTCAGTCACTCAGATAGAGATCATGCCCAAGCCTCCAGTCGGTGACAATCCAGACACTCCGTGGCCCTACTGGCCTGTAGTGCTCAAAACTTCGAGTTCACATCTTGAAGGATGTGATCGCAGATGGCTGCTTGACACCCGCAAGTTCATCGCCGACAAGGAGGGTCGCGTCAAGGAAGTGGAAGTTGAAGAAGTCAGATGGGAAAAGGAGCCTGAAAGCGGACGCATGAAGCTGATACATACCGGTAATACCGATGTGATCAAAGCAGAACTTGTACTGCTGGCTATGGGGTTCACCAATCCGGTTGCAGAAGGTATAATCGATGCTCTCAAAGTCGACAAGGACGCCCGTGGCAATGTCTGCACCGACTCCTCAGGCCAGTCAAGCGTCAAGAAAGTGTTCGCAGCCGGCGATGTTGCCACCGGAGCATCACTTGTAGTCCGCTGCATCGCTTCCGGACGGAATGCCGCCAAGGGAATTCACGCCTACCTCTCAAGCCTCAACCAAGACTGACGGCGCGGCTAGTCTGGGATCGGACTATTGAAAGAAATCCACCTATTATATCGGCGCCACAGTTGCTTATAATGCTTTCCGGATGAAACTGAAGGCCAAAAATCGGCAATTCAGTATGGCGTACAGACATTATGTTGCCGTCTTCGTCTTGCGAACTTACTGCAAGCGATGGCGGCAGCGTTTCTTTTGCCACAATCCATGAATGGTAACGCCCTACAGTAATTGCCTCACACTCTATACATCCGAGCAACGGATCAGAAGAATCGACATTTTTCAATCTCGACAGATGACCGTGAGCAGGATGGTCAAGATGCGTGAGCGATGCGCCGAAATACTCCGCGATAGCCTGGCATCCGAGACAGATTCCCAGAATCGGTTTGGTATGCGAACACAAATCAATAGCTTTCATCAGACCTGACGCTTCTGCCGGCAAACCCGGTCCGGGGGAGATTATAAGCGCATCATAATTATCAATACTGTCAAATGGAATTTCATCGTTTTTGACCACATTCCACGAAAACTGGAACGGCATCCTGTTGACACAGTCTCTCAATAGCCCTATTATGTTATGGACAAATGAATCGTGGTTGTCAATAATAAGCAGCCGCATATGCGTTGATGTGATTCTGTCGGTCTTTATGGTCTGATTAATGCCGAACTTCGGGGCTGCAAAATTACATTTTATTTAATATCCATCCAATTATTTTCATAATTTTGTGGTCTGTAACCATCAGACACCGACCAATGCCTTACCCGACTATTTCTCGTGAAGAACTGCGCAGACAGATGAACGATCTGGGGCGCAAGCGTATCCCTTTCATATGGGGAGTTGATTTTGATGCCAGCAATGGGTTTGTCAGAGATGATATCCGGGAGTGCCGCGAAATTCTGTGGTCTGTCAACGGTGTAGGTAATATCGATGCAGAAGACCAATGCCAGCCACAGCCATCACTCAGAATTGTCGAAGTAACTGACATTCGTGACTATCGGTCTATGTTTGACACTGTAACGAATGGGCTGATGCGCGGCGACTCGTTCCTGACAAACCTTACTGTACGCACAAAGGTGACATGCAATTGCTCGCTCAAAGAACTGTTCTGCCATGTCAAGGCTCCTTACAAAATACTGATTGGCGACGAGTTTGTGTGTTTCTCCCCAGAACCGTTTGTAAGAATATCCGAAGGCCGTATATCCACCTACCCCATGAAAGGTACGATCGACGCCTCGATTCCGCATGCCGAAGAAACTCTGATGACAGACTATAAAGAATTGTGCGAACATTACACCATAGTCGACCTTATGCGCAATGATCTGAATTCAGTTGCTGAGAATGTAAGAGTAGACCGGTTCCGATATGTTGAAAAGATATTTGCCACAAACAAGACCATCCTCCAGACCAGTTCTGAAATATCAGGCAGCCTTCCGGCTGGAAAAGAATTTGATTTCGGCGATCTGATTCTGCCTCTGTTACCTGCAGGAAGCATCACGGGGGCACCCAAAGAGGCCACTGTCCGCCTTATCAAAAGCACCGAAGACGCACCGCGCGGATGGTACACCGGTGTATTCGGGTTCTTCGACGGGAAGATTATGGACTCCGCTGTGATGATCCGCTGTGTGCAACGCGATAACGATGGTTCGCTCTACTTCCACAGCGGAGGTGGAATTACTATAAACAGCCAATGCGACAACGAGTACCAGGAGGTACTAACAAAAGTATATCTGCCACAATGACCCAGAATAACCCGCTATTCATTGAAACCATACGCTGGAGCGATGGAAAATTCCATTTGCTCGAACTGCATCGCAGACGCATGGAGAGAACACGTCTTGAAGTATTCGGCTCTGCTTGCGGAGTGCCTGACCTGACATGGCTTCCGCCTGTACCTGAAAATCTGAAAAACCAGACTGTGAAATGCAGGGTGATTTATGACATTGCAATACGCAGCGTAGAGTTTGAGCCGTATACCCAACGGAAAGTCGGATCGCTGAAAATCGTTGATGGCGGGGGCATCGACTACCACCTCAAGTATCACGACAGGAGTGCGCTCTCAGGACTCGCAGGGATGCGAGGTGATGCCGATGAAGTGATAATAGTGAAAGACGGTTTCATCACCGACACATCCTACTCAAATCTGATTTTTGCAGCCGGTGACCGTCTGCTCACCTCTGACCGCCCGCTGCTTCACGGAGTAATGCTGTCACATCTGCTCGAATCCGGAAAAGTATCGGCTGCCACTCTAAGACCGGATGACATCCTGCCTGGCAACCGCTACGGGATAACAAGTGCATTCATGGTAAACGCTATGCTTCCGCTTGATACAGCAAAGCCCATTGATATCAGCAACATAATCAGATGACCTACATCCGGGTTCTCACCAAGGTCAGAAAAGCGTAGCTTACGGATGTACGCGGGTCAGTATGTTCAAAAGTGATTGCATCCGGATTAAAAGGCTGCAATCCGTGTTCTGTCCAGACTGACCATTCGGCCATTCCAAGTTTCGGGAAAAGAGTGTCAGCATCAGGTGCGACCGCGTCAATCAGAGTCAGTTCGATTCTGTCAGTCGTACTCAGAGCCTGACGATAGATCTCTCCACCACCTATAATATATGGCGCCGGGCTGTCAGGTCCACAAAGCGCAATCGCCTTCTCAAAAGAAGAGACTGCCTCGATGCCCGGAGCCTTATAAGCCTGATTGCGGGTCACTACAATATTGCGACGTCCTGGAAGAGCTCCTTTCGGAAAAGATTCGAATGTACGCCGCCCCATGATTATAGGATGCCCCATAGTGAGCGATTTGAATCTTTTCAGGTCTTCGCTTATATGATACAGCAGATCGCCGTCACGCCCGATGGCGAAATCACGTGTGCATGCCACGATTATCGCAGGGGCTGAGATTGATGTCGGAACTGTCATACGGCAACTGTAGCTTTGATGTGGGGCTGGGCTTCGTAATCTTCAAGCTGAAAGTCCTCATATTTGAAATCGAATATATCCTTCACTTCGGGATTGATGCGCATACGCGGCAGACGTCCGGGAGTACGCTGAAGCTGAGTGCGCACCTGCTCGAAATGATTGTGATATATATGAGTGTCACCGAGAGTGTGGATGAACTCTCCCGGTTGCAGGCCTGTTACCTGCGCCACCATCATTAGCAGAAGTGCATATGATGCAATATTGAATGGCACACCGAGGAAGCAGTCGGCACTACGCTGATAGAGCATCAGTGACAGACGGCCGTCAGCCACATAGAACTGAAACAGCAGATGACATGGAGGAAGCGCCATCTGAGGCAGAGCGGCTACATTCCACGCGCTTACTATTATTCGGCGCGATTCGGGATTTTCGCGTATGGTGCGGATCACCTCCGAAATCTGGTCTATATGCCCCCCGCTGTAATCAGGCCACGAACGCCACTGGGATCCATAGACCGGACCAAGCTCTCCATCGGCATCAGCCCACTCATTCCAGATACGCACTCCGTTTTCCTGCAGGTAATGTACATTTGTATCTCCTTTCAGAAACCAGAGAAGTTCATAGATTATCGACTTCAGATGCAATTTCTTGGTTGTCAGCAACGGGAACCCCTCACTGAGATCAAATCGCATCTGGTGTCCGAAAATGCTGCGGGTTCCGGTCCCGGTTCTGTCACCGCGGTCAATGCCCTCGGTCATTATTTTGTCGAGCAGGTCGAGATATTGTTTCATGATTATTCAATTTTTATACTCTTTGGGATATCAGGAGATTCCGTTTACAACAATCGCTTTCGGTCGCGAGGGGCAGACATACTGACAAGCCCCGCAGCCTATGCAGCGGGAAGCATCCACAACCGGTAATGGCCCGTTACAGCCGGAAGCCGGCGTCATGCTTATGGCATCGGCCGGACAGCGCCTTGAACATGCACCGCAGTTCACACCATCGTTATAGGAAATACACAATGATCGGTCTACATCAGCAAGTCCTACCCGGCTACGGCGTTTCTCGGATATGGTCAACGGATGCAATGCCCCCGTGGGACACAGGTCGGCACATCGCGTGCAGTCATAGATACACCATGACAGATCGTAGTCCTTTACGGGATGTAGTGCCCTGAGCAGACCATACTCCTCCAGAGATGCTTTAAGCACTCCCTGCGGGCAGTGACTGATGCAGAGTCCGCAAGAGGTGCATCGGTCAAGAAATTCCCGGCGGCTACGTACACCCGGCGGCGGCACTGCAAGCATACGGCGCCGTGGCGACACAGATGCAAGCGCGTCAGCAGCCTTTGCCACCATAGGAGCCGCCGCGACAACAGCGCCCACAGTCAAAAATTTACGCCGGTCAAGTAGTTTCGGCTCTGTTACCGAAACTTCGCTTTTATCAGTCTTGTGACCGGAAACAGTCTCCAGATGTCCCCCCTGCATTCCGGCAGCCGATCCGGCAATCGGGTTGCGGACCTTCTGCATCAGAGGGATTGACAGCTGATGACGGTTGAACGTATAACTTATCGCATCATTGGGACAATCAGAAAGACAATCAAAACAGACAACGCAGCGTGATGTATCGACCACGTGACTGCTGAGATCAATACACGACGATTTACATCTATGCTCACACTTTCGACACTGAATACACTTGTCAGTATTGATATCGATATGAAAAATAGAATATTTTGAGACAAAACTCAGAGTTGTACCTACAGGGCATACAGAATTACACAGTGTACGTCCATGCAGAAATGCGATAAGGCCCACTATAAGCATAGTCACTACGGCAATCGAAATACCGAGACCGGAAGCCACGGCAACACGTAACTGCGGTTGCTTTTCAATTTCATACCAGGCATTCAGGATCTCACCCCAAATAGGCCTGACAACATTCAGGCCAAAGCGTCCGAAGACGCTATAAGGATCAAAAAATGATGTCACCGCTGAAATGCCAAGAAAGATCGAAAGTACCACAATAAACAACGAAATGTGGCGCAATGAAGTGTGAGGCAAAGAATAATGATAGTGCCAGCGGGGCTTGACGCGCCTGCGCATACGGGGTAAACGGGAACAAAGATCCTGATATATACCAAGCGGACAGAATGTCGAGCAGTAAATTCGGCCAAAAAGCAGCGTCACGATAAGCCATATCACAAATGTAGCCAATGAGAATGCCATTGCCGCAGGAAATATCTGAACTTTGGCAAGCCATGAAGCCACAGCCGGTACTGTCTGCCCGTAATCGGCAAACAAGCCTACGAGCAGCGAAAAGACAACTATCGCAACCAGAGTGCGCCCCAGGCGGAGACTATTGACAGACTTCTTCATTTTTCAAGACAACGAAGATTACGTACCAGATCGGTCAAGGCTGTGATCTGCGCCATGCGACGCGGTATGTCGATGTGGTCGGGACACATCGACAGACACTGGCCACAGTTTATGCAGTGCTGGGCCTGCTGAGGATCGGGGATACTGTTACAGAAACGGTCAAAGAAAATATCAGCCTTGCATTTGAAATCCTGATCGTCAAGCTCACCGGGAAGATAGCCGCGATACCGGGCCTGATCTACAAAAATAAGATTGTCAGGGATGTTGATGCCATACGGACAAGGCATACAGTTGTCACAGGCCACACAGTCAATCTGGCTGATAGGTTCATAAGCATCAGCCACACGCGGCGAAACGTTCTCTACCTCGGCAAGAGCTTCCGGACGCGTCCCACACGAAGTGAAGGCCATCGAGCCAAAAGCGATTCCGCCTACACGGCCAAGCCATTGCCGGCGGTTCATTCTCTGCATGATCCGGAGTCTGATAGGGTTGCTACAGCTAAAGCCGAAATTCCCTCGCCACGGCCTTCGAACCCAAGACGTTCGGTAGTGGTGGCCTTGACAGAGACGCAACGAGAGGGGATATCCAGATCTGAAGCGACATTTTCAATCATCTGAGGAATGAATGTCAGAAGTTTCGGGCGCTGGGCCACAATTGTCACATCTACGTTGTTGATAGAAAAACCCTCTCCGACAATCAGCTCGACCACACGTCGCAGAAGCACACGCGAGTCTGCTCCGGCATAAGTCTGGTCTGTGTCAGGAAAATGATAGCCTATATCACGCATGGCTGCTGCTCCAAGAAGAGCGTCAGCCAAAGCATGAAGGGCTACATCGGCATCACTATGACCGAGAAGCCCTTTTTCATAAGGTATTTTTACACCGCAGAGTATAAGATCGCGATTGTCTGTCAGACGATGAACGTCATAACCCATTCCGGTACGTATCATCATGATTCTAATTTTATTTTCGTCCAAAAATTTCCTTTATACCGTCCATGTCGAAAGTGAGCGTGAAACGGAGAGTCTGGTCGAGAGGTGAGGTCTGGGCTGTGGCAAGCATATAGCTGGCATCAAGACGTAGCACATTCAGAGCGAAACCGGCTCCGAGACCGAAATACTGAAGATTGCCCTTGGTGGGGTTCTGGTAATAATATCCGGCCCGCAGGAAAAACTGCTGGTTATAATTGTATTCCGCGCCAAGCGACCAAGAAATCTCACGAAGTTCCTCTTTCAATCCGCCAGGAGCATCGGTGAACGATTTGAAAATTCCGGTGATCGGCGACATATTGCGCCAGTCATCCTCCGCTATCACCCACTCTTTTTCACCTTCAATATCATCCGGGTAGTCCGAACGGCGAGGTTTGGTAGGCACAAGAAGCTTATTGAGGTCAAGATTGAAAGCTATATTGTGATAATCGGCAAGAGGATAAGTGAATGATGTCCCGATTTTCAGATTGGTCGGAAGGAATGCCGGGTTGTCACCATTCTGATATTCGACCTTCGACCCAATATTTGAAATGTTCCATCCCCATGACCACTGGCATTCATTGCGGCCTATGATCGGGTATGAAGTGAAATAACCTGCAATATCAGCGGCAAAAGCCGATGCCCCCGTAGACTGGCTCGCGTCACTGTCATAGCCGAATCCAAGGTCACTGTATATGTAGCGGAAAACTATACCCATAGAGAACTTCTCGGAGAGTTTACGCGAGTAACCAACATCAATCGACATTTCATACGGGTTCAGAGTCTGTCCGGCAGAGCCTCCGGTTGGATCTGTTGTCACCTCACCGAGTGAGAAATAGCGCAATGAGGCCGATACAGCCTGATTGTCTTCCGAGCCGACCTTCCAATAGCCTGAAAGATTTGCAAGAAAAATATCATTGACAAGTTTACGCAGCCAGGGAGTATAGCTGAGCGACACAGCGGCCTGTGAATAGGCAAAAGCATATTTTGACGGATTCCAGAACTGACTGTTGGCATCCGGTTCAGTCGCTGCTCCAAGATCGCCCATCGAAGCGCCTCGCGCATCCGGAGCGATGTTCAGCGAGTTGACACCGGTCTCAACCGGATTGAAGTCATTTTTGTCCTGAGCGACAGCCGAAAAAGGCGTCCCGGCAAAGACACATATTGTCAGTAATATTATTAGGCGGAATAGACGCATGGTGCAAAAACAAATATTTATACAAATTTATAACTGAATTTCCGGCTTTTTATTGTCCGGTGGCCGTAGAAATCCATATCACTATTTTTAGGTATTTCCTATTAAGTAGATGTTGAAAATTAGTTTATATCAATTTTTTTGCGTATCTTTGTGTAAACACATAAAGACACAACGCTATCGCAAAAATCAAAGTTATACAACTGACAGACCAACAACGTCTGCAATTAGAGGAAGGCTTTCGCCAAGGCAAGAGCCACGCATACCGCATGCGCTGTCGCGCAGTGCTTCTGAAATCCACCGGCCTGACTTCGGAACAGGTTGGAGAACAGACCGACATGACCCATATATCAGTCAATTCCTGGGTGAAACGCTTCGAGGCCGAAGGAATCAAAGGACTGGAAACACGTCCCGGACGGGGTCGGAAGCCAATAATGGACTGCTCGGACGAAGAGTCGGTACGCAAAGCCATAGAGAACGACAGGCAGAGCGTGAAGAAAGCGAAAGAGGCATGGCAGCAGGCTTCAGGGAAAGAAGCCTCCGAGAGTACCTTCAGGGCTTTTTTATCCGCCTTGGCGCGGGATATAGACGTATAAGAAAACGTCCAAAGGGGAAACCCTCGCCGCAGCTCTATGCGTATAAGACCGAGAAGCTGCAAGAACTCGTACAACAGGAAAAAGATTGTCTCATCGACATTTATTATGGAGATGAAAGCCACATCTGCACCGAGGGATATGTGCCATACGGATGGCAGTTCCGAGGTGAAGATGTCTATATCCCATCTGAAAGAGGTCTGAGACTCAATATTTTCGGCATGATAGACCGCAACAATCGATATGAAGGATTCTCCACAACTGAGAATATGACCGCTGACAAGGTTGCCGACTTTCTTGACCGATTTTCTCTCCGTATCCGTAAAAACACTTTTGTTGTCCTTGACAATGCAAGCGTCCACAGATGCAAACTCATGCGGGAACTCCGTCCAATATGGGAGAAACGTGGGTTGTATCTCTTTTTCCTTCCACCGTACAGTCCACATTTGAATATCGCCGAGACGCTCTGGAGAATCCTCAAGGGCAAATGGCTCAGACCTGCGGATTATTGCTCCACAGAATCCCTGCTCTATGCAACTAACCGTGCGTTGGCTGCGCTTGGATCTGAACTCAATATCAATTTTGTCCATGCGGCTTAGTATAAATTAATTTTTACGACTTACTTATATAAATAATTATTAAGTTTGCATCCCCGTTTTGCAGCCATATCTGCGAAACTGCATTATTATAACGTTTTTATCCATGCGACTATCCGATCTTAAACCGGGCGAAACCGGAATAGTAGTGAAAATACTTGGCCACGGAGCCTTCCGCAAGCGAATGCTGGAAATGGGCTTCGTCAGAGGCCGTGAAGTCAAAGTGTTGCTTGACGCTCCTCTTCACGATCCTGTGAAATATCAGATAATGGACTATGAGGTTTCTCTCCGCCGGTCTGAAGCCGAACTGGTCGAAATAATTGCTGATAATGAAAAAAGTGATACCGCAGGAACCGCGGTGATCAACCACACCGAGACCATCAGTGAGAAAGCCATGCCTGTTCAGGCTCATGAAAAAGGGCTGCGAACCATAAATGTAGCCCTCATTGGCAATCCCAACTGCGGCAAAACCACGCTGTTCAATATTGCCTCAGGAGCTCGCGAGCATGTAGGCAATTATAGTGGTGTCACTGTCGATGCCAAATCAGGCACATTCAAATACAAAGGATTCCGTTTCAATATTGTCGACCTGCCAGGCACCTACTCTCTGGCGTCATACTCTCCGGAGGAACTATATGTCAGACGATATCTGAAGGAAAAGACTCCTGACGTGATCATCAATGTGGTTGATGCCTCCAATCTTGAACGCAACCTATATCTGACCACCGAGCTGATCGACATGGACCGGAGTATGGTCATAGCTCTCAATATGGCCGACGAACTTGAACGCTCAGGGCGGAAACTCGACTTCAAAACCCTTGGCGAGATGATCGGTGTGCCAATAGTCCCCACTTCAGCCCGCAACGGATCCGGCATAAATGAACTTTTCGACACCGTGATAAGCGTGTTTGAAGGAACCGATCCAGCCGTCAGACACATACACGTGAATCTCGGCAACGATATCGAACAGGCTCTTTCAGAACTCAAAGACACGCTGAAAGAAAACCCGCATATCGGACGACATTTCTCTCCACGCTACCTCGCTATAAAACTTCTTGAATCAGACTCCGAGGTAGAAGACATGGTCAGATCTCTTCCTGACGGCAAAGAGATACTTGGGCTTCGCGACAAAAAACTGCAAAAGCTTTCAGAAATTCAAAAAGATGCAGACGTAAACATGTCAATAGCCAATGCCAAATACGGCTTCATAGCCGGCGCTTTGGCCGAGACTCTTGAATCGTCAAAAAAAGAAGAGATCAATTCGACACACATAATCGACACCATAGTCACCAACCGCCTGTTCGGCTTTCCTATATTTATAGGTATAATGGCTTTCATCTTCTGGGCCACATTCGAATTAGGCTCCTACCCGATGGAATGGATCGAAAGTGCTGTCGGATGGCTGGGAGAGATGGTCAGGGAATATATGCCTGACGGCATGATCAAGGATCTGATAGCCGACGGTATCATAGGCGGTGTAGGCGGTGTGATTGTCTTCCTCCCCAACATCCTGATTCTGTATCTATGCATTTCGTTCATGGAAGATTCAGGCTATATGGCCCGTGCGGCGTTTATTATGGACAAGGTGATGCACAGGCTGGGGCTCCACGGCAAATCGTTCATTCCGCTGGTCATGGGCTTCGGCTGTACCGTCCCCTCGATCATGGCCTGCCGGTCTATCGAAAGCCGCTCAAGCCGGCTGATCACCATACTCATAAATCCTTTCATCAGCTGCTCGGCCCGTCTGCCCATCTATGTACTGCTCATAGGGACATTCTTCCCTGACCATGCCACTCTGGTGTTCATGTGTCTATACTTCACCGGAATCATAGTGGCCGGATTCACAGCCCGCATGTTGCGCCGCTTCCATTTCGGGCAGGATGTGACGCCGTTCGTCATGGAACTCCCACCATACCGTGTACCGACGCTCAAAGCCACACTGCGCCACATGTGGGGCAAAGGCGAACAGTATCTGCGCAAAATGGGCGGCGTGATCCTTGTAGCAAGTATTATTGTCTGGGCCCTCAACTATTTTCCTCTTCATGACGGACAAAACGCTCAGAATGTGTCAGCCGAAACCGTGACAGACGATTCGGCCATAGACCCATCACGTGACAGCTATCTCGAAATGGCCGGCAAAGCCATAAACCCGCTGCTCGAACCGCTTGGATTCCACTGGCGCGCATCTGTAGCGGCTCTTGCCGGAGTTCCCGCCAAAGAGATTGTGGTCTCCACCCTCGGTGTGCTCTATACCGGCGATGAAGAAGCAAGCGAACAAAGCCTTTCAACCCGACTGACATCGCCAAACGACGCCACCGGCAAGCCGGATTTCACAGCTGCCGCCGCACTCAGTTTCATGATATTCGTCCTGCTCTATTGCCCCTGCATCGCCACTATAACGGCCATCGTAAAGGAGACCGGCAATCCGCGCTACGGACTGTTCTCAGTGCTTTACAACACAGCCATAGCCTGGGTTGTAGCCTTTATCGTCTATCGCATAGCGCTCCTTATCTAAGGCCTGCATAGCAAATTTTAGAAGTCCGTTTGGGCAAAACTCACGGAATTTGTTTAATTTTGTCGCCGACATGACTCTTGCCCTGTTCATAGCACGTCGGCTCAGCCTGCGCACCGCATCAGGAAAAACGCAGTCTGGAATAGCCATCGCGGTCACCGGAATAGCACTTTCCGTGATCGTGATGTTGCTGTCGATTGCCGTCATGATGGGATTCAAAAACGAAATCCGCCACAAAATCATGGGCTTCGACTCCCAGATCACGATTTCGCTTCACGCCCCATCAGACGGGCGCGACGGATCTCTGATCAACATCGATGATCTCGACAAAGCATTTAAGGTCCTGCCTCAGAACGCATCCGCAACTCTGACAATCAGGCAGCCTGTCATCCTTAAAACGCCTGACAACTTCATCGGCGCAGTAGTGAAAGGCATGGGCAGGGATCACGACTGGAAATTCGTGAGCGAGAATCTGACAGCGGGAACCATCCCCGACTACAATGCAGATTCAACTCTATATCACACCGTAATCTCACATAACATCGCACAGAAACTGAATGTGGGCTGCGGCGACAAAATCGATGCATATTTTCTGGGAGGTGACACATACCGCACACGACGTTTGAAAATAGCCGGAATTTATGACACGCATTTCAGCGAATATGACAACGCATATATCTTCGCCACATTGCCTATGCTCAGCGCCCTGGCCGGCATTGACGAACGGCTTGGTACCGTGGTGGAGATCAACGGACTTGACAGCGACACAGAAATCTCCGAGACCGCAGGCAAACTGTCAGCCACCCTGATGGACGACATCTACACCGGACGTTCCGACAAATTCTATTCCGTCACCGACATCCATTCAAGCGCAGCCCTCTACTTCAACTGGCTGGCACTGTTAGACACAAATGTGATTGTCATTCTCACAATCATGTCTCTGCTGACATGCCTGACACTTGTGTCATCGCTTTTCATACTTATTCTTCGCAGGGTCAACATGATCGGCATCCTCAAAGCCCTCGGCGCATCAGATTCACTGATCCGCAGAGCTTTCGTATGGCTGACCATGCGCCTGCTCATCCTGGGACTTCTCATAGGCAATGCGATTGCCATCGGCATAATACTCCTTCAGACCACTACCGGCTTCATACCGCTTGACCCCGAGGCCTATTATCTGGACCATGTCCCCATGGAATTCAATCTGGCCGCACTGCTAATACTGAACGCAGGAATCATCCTCGTTTCGGCGCTTGTGCTGATCCTTCCATCAGCCATAATCACAACCATTCCACCCTCACGTGTAATCAATTACGACTGACCCCCCTTCACCGCAACTCTACACCTGACATCAGCAATATAAACATACGTAATTTTCTCAAAAGAACCACAAAAACATTGCTTTGAGCCAAAAAAAACATTATCTTTGCATTAGTGTTAACCTCAAAGCTATAATACACAGAAAAAAACAACAACATTATCAATATCTAATTAACAGAATGAAAAGAGTTTATACATTTGGAGACGGCAAAGCAGAAGGCAATGCCTCCATGCGCAATCTCCTCGGCGGCAAAGGCGCGAACCTCGCCGAAATGAACCTTCTCGGCATGCCGGTGCCTCCCGGCTTCACTATCACAACCGAAGTCTGCACCGAGTACACCCAGTATGGCCGTGACAAAGTTGTCAAAGATCTTACTGCAGAAGTTCAGGCCGCAATTGCTCACGTCGAGCAGCTCACCGGCAAAAAATTCAACGATCCTGAAAACCCGCTTCTCGTGTCAGTACGCTCAGGTGCCCGCGCATCAATGCCCGGCATGATGGACACCGTCCTCAACCTCGGCATGAACGACGCTACAGTTGAATCTCTCGCCAAAAAGAGCGGCAACGCCCGTTTCGCATGGGACAGCTACCGTCGTTTCGTACAGATGTATGGCGATGTTGTGCTCGGCATGAAGCCCAAAAGCAAAGCTGACATAGATCCCTTCGAAGAAATCATGGACAAGGTCAAGGAAGAAAAAGGCGTCAAACTTGACACCGAACTTACCGTGGAAGACCTCCAGAACCTTGTGAAACTCTTCAAAGCCGCTGTAAAGGAATACACAGGCAAAGACTTCCCCAATGACGCCTGGGAACAGCTCTGGGGCGGCATCTGCGCCGTGTTTGACAGCTGGATGAACGAACGTGCAATTCTCTACCGTCGCATGAACCAGATCCCCGAAGAATGGGGCACAGCCGTCAACGTACAGGCAATGGTCTATGGCAACATGGGCGACAACTCAGCCACAGGCGTGGCATTCAGCCGTGACGCAGCAACCGGCGAAAATATCTTCAACGGCGAATACCTCATCAACGCCCAGGGCGAAGACGTGGTCGCCGGTATCCGCACCCCCCAGCAGATCACAGTAGAAGGCTCACGCCGCTGGGCCGCCCTCCAGGGCATCAGCGAAGAAGTGCGCGCTGAAAAATATCCTTCACTCGAAGAATCAATGCCCGTCTGCGCCGCCGAGCTCATCGCAATAGCAGGCCGTCTTGAAAACTACTACAAAGACATGCAGGATATGGAATTCACCATCCAGGACGGCAAACTCTGGATGCTCCAGACCCGCAACGGCAAACGCACAGGCGCTGCAATGGTAAAGATCGCTATGGACCTTCTCCGCGCAGGCGAAATCGATGAAAAAACCGTGCTCAAGCGCATGGAACCGCAGAAACTCGATGAACTCCTCCACCCCGTGTTCGACAAAGCAGCACTCAAGCGCGCAGAAGTCGTGGCAAAGGGTCTTCCCGCATCTCCCGGCGCAGCCGCCGGCCAGATCGTATTCTCGGCTGAAGAAGCAGAAGCCTGGAGCGAAAAGAAACGCAAAGTCGTGCTCGTCCGCATCGAGACATCTCCTGAAGACCTCCGAGGTATGGCCGTAGCACAAGGTATCCTCACAATGCGCGGCGGTATGACATCTCACGCAGCCGTAGTAGCCCGTGGTATGGGCAAATGCTGTGTGTCAGGTGCAGGCGAAATCCGTGTCGACTACAAAGAAAAAACAGTTGAGATGGGCGGAAAAGTATACAAAGAAGGTGACTGGATCTCACTCAACGGCTCGACTGGAGAAGTTTACAACGGCCAGGTTCCCACAACCGAACCCGAACTCGGCGGCGACTTCGGCGCAATCATGAATCTTGCGTCCAAATACACCAAGACACTCGTCCGCACTAACGCAGACTCACCCCGCGACGCAAAGCAGGCCCGCCACTTCGGCGCACAGGGCATCGGTCTCTGCCGCACAGAACACATGTTCTTCGAAGGCGACCGCATCAAAGCTGTACGCGAAATGATCCTCGCATCTGACGAAGAAGGCCGTCGAGTAGCCCTCGCCAAACTCCTTCCGATGCAGCGTGGCGACTTCGAAGGCATCTTCGAAGCTATGGACGGCTACGGAGTGACCATCCGCCTCCTCGATCCCCCCTTGCACGAATTCGTACCCCACCAGACCGCCACTCAGAAGGTAATGGCCGAAGAAATGGGCATCACCCTCGAAGAAGTAAAGGCCAAGGTTGACTCACTTGAAGAATTCAACCCGATGCTCGGCCACCGTGGATGTCGTCTCGGCATCACCTACCCCGAAATCACCGAGATGCAGACCCGCGCCATCATCGAAGCCGCCCTCGCAGTCAAAGCCCGCGGAATCGATGTGCACCCCGAAATCATGATCCCTCTCGTAGGCTCACTCAAGGAAATCCAGAACCAGGCCGACGTGATCAACATCACAGCAGCCAAGGTATTCGAAGAAACCGGCCAGAGCGTACCCTACAAAGTAGGAACAATGATCGAAGTGCCCCGTGCAGCCCTCGTTGCCAACCAGATCGCTGAAGTTGCCGACTTCTTCTCATTCGGCACAAATGACCTCACCCAGATGACCTTCGGCTTCTCTCGCGATGACGCACCCAAGTTCCTCAAATTCTACAAGGAACACGGCATCATCAAGACCGATCCCTTTGAAGTACTCGACCAGGAAGGCGTAGGCCAGCTCGTCAGAATGGGCGTTGAAAAAGGACGTGCCACCAAACCCGAACTCAAAGTAGGTATCTGCGGCGAGCATGGCGGCGAACCTTCATCAGTCAAATTCTGCGCCAAACTCGGCATGAACTACGTCAGCTGCTCACCCTACCGTGTGCCCATCGCCCGCGTAGCCGCGGCGCAGGCTGCCATCGAAGACTAAGAGATAGATACTTAAAATAAGCCACTTAGGCGGTATGTTCTGATAAACAAGAGCATACCGCCTAAAGTATTTTTAAGGGGTATATGCATTTGAACACGATAGTGTGTACGATTGAACCGCGAAAATTCAACAAAATCCACACGTCTATCAAACGGTCGATTCAACATGAATTCAACAGAAATAATTGCATGATATAATTCTAAACAAAAAAATAATATGGCAATACTGACAGTCTGCGTAAACAAGCAGCGCAAAAGAAAGGACGGGTGCTACTCGGTTTATATCCGGGTCGCTCACAATGGCAAATCGGTATATTTACCGACTGACAAAGTAGTAAGCGGAAAAGGCTTGTCATCCTCGATGGAAGTTATCGACCCGTTTGTCCTCAAACCGTTATCTACGCAAATCGTTAATTGGCTCGATGCGTTAAATCGCCAAGATATTTCTGCGTGGAACGCGAGACAAGTTGCAGAGTTTCTGAAGAATTTGAACGAGGATTTGGTATTCTCGGACTATGCCCGAAAGCACATTGACCGTATGATTGACCGAGGGCAGGAGCGCAACGCGAAAAATTACCAACTCGCACTCCAACACATGGAGCGATACTTCGGTACGACCAAAGTAAAGTTCGCGCAGCTCACCTCGATAAACGTAAACAAGTGGGTCGCCACTCTGAGCGGCACCGCGAGAGCCAAAGAGATGTACCCGATTTGCATCCGTCAGATTTTCCGTGCGGCCATTGATGAACTGAACGACTACGACAACGGCATAATCCGGGTAAAGACCAATCCGTGGGGTAAAGTTAAGATACCTGCTGCCGACAGGCCTAATAAGAAAGCAATCACCGCTGAGGCTTGCAGGGCATTCTTTGCGGCACCGCTGCCGGAGTCGAAGATGATTGACCCCCTGCCGGAGTTAGGCCGTGATGTGGCCATGATGTCACTATGTTTGGCCGGCATGAACACGATTGACATTTTCAACCTGTGCAAAGAAGACTACCACGGCGGCATAATCCACTACAAACGAGCCAAGACAACCCGGACCCGAACCGATGACGCATACATCGAAATGCGAGTGCCGGAGGTAATCAAACCTCTGTTTGAGAAATACAGAGCCGGTGAACACACCGACAGGCTGTTTCGGTTCTGCGACCGCTTCTCAACCTCAGACAGTTTTTGCGCCAATGTGAACACAGGCATCAAGCAGATATGCAAAGCTATGGGGATGCCAAAGGAGCAATGGTACTGCGTCTACACGTTCCGGCACACATGGGCGACCACTGCACAGAACGACTGCGATGCGACAATTGCAGAGGTCGGCTTTGCGATGAACCATTCGCACAGGCACACGGTGACGCGCGGATATGTTATGCTGGACTTCTCTCCTGCGTGGAGGCTCAACGAGAAAGTGATTGACTTTATTTTTTTCAGTGATGCGACCTCGCGGCGCATGGCGAAAGAGCAGCCCGAAGATGAGGGGTTGTTTCGTATCTCTCCGAAGATGCTCATCAGAGCAGCGGCATTCTTTCAAGGCAAGTGCCTTGCCAACTTTGAGGACATCGGCTATTCCAACATTGACGAGGTAACAAAAGCACTCGTATCTCAATTTCCTGCGGATATTCCCGACCGCTCAATGGTTCAGTTCAAAATCGTCAATCTTGACAATGGAAAGGTCTATGTCTACGAGCATCAAAAGGGCAAGGGCTTCTGACCATTTCGTTGAGGCCAACAAAATGGTACAAGGGTCGCACCGATAATCGGCGCGGCTCTTTTCTTTTTCGCGCAACTTTTTCTTTTTCTCTCCTGCCTCTATGAGATTGGCGAAGCCTCAAAAAAAAATAAAATTTTCTCGCGCGTGTGTATGTACGCGCGTATCGCCGATATATATACCTTTTCTTTTATATTTCTTTTTTATTTTCTTTTTATCAAAAGAAAGGTTTCGGAAACAATGCCCTTTTCTTCTGAACTTTGGGAAAGAAATAGCAATAACTTCCGAAAGAATGTGCTTTACTTCGGAAGAAATAAGAATAACTTCGGAATTTATGCCGATAAATTGAGAATGAATTTTGCACGAAAATCAACGAAAAACACCCCAAAATCAGCCTGTTTTTTGACCTGCAAAATCAGCGTTTTTTCTCTCGTTGCATCATAAATAATCAAAGTGGGAATTTATGCCCTTTATTTCGGAAGAAATAGCAATAACTTCCGAAAGAATGTGCTTTACTTCGGAAGAAATAAGAATTATTGGGGAAGAAATGCCGTAAACTTCGGAAAGTATTGTCTTAATTTGGGAAAGAATGGCTATAAATGGGGAAATAAAAATGCCGAGCGATTTGCGCCCGGCTTGCGGTCTAAATGTAGACAAAAATAGACGGCTTAGTTGTCGTTTTCGGCGGCGAGTTGCGCAAGGCGCTCCTCGATTGTAGTAGTGATATCACCTGACAACGACACCTCGGCAGACACTGATTGCATCTGCGGTGTGTGATACCGCAGCAACCTTTCCTGTATGGCGGCGCGGTCTTTTGCCTCCATCATCATCATATCAACTTCAAAATCGGAAACAACAAGCGGATTGCCGTCTGCATCTTGCAGAACTACGGTGCTGTATATGTCGCCCTCCTTAGTTCTAAACTCTAATTTGCGTGGGGTGCCGTCCCCATTCGTTTGTGGCCGTGGTGCAAAGTAGGCCATTGAATGGGCGCGTAGATGCTCTTTGAGCGGATTGGGTTTGTTTGGAGTACCTTTCTGTCGGCCTCCGGTCTTTCGTCCTTGTGCCATGACTAATAAGTTAAAGTTACGATACAAAGGTATGGGTTTACCTTTGCTCCATAATTATAACTTTTTAATTCTCCCAAACAATGATGCAAGCAGCAGGAGGCATGGGCGGTCAAGGTGGAGGTATCATCTCATCCGCTCTACAACTTATAAAAGAGAAAGAGCGACAGGGCGACAAAGCTATGGATAGACTTCATGATGGCATGAAAACTCAAATGGAGCTTACTGCCAATCAAGGGAGTTGGACTGATGGCGGCTCGTCTGCGCCTCAGAAAGTCGTGAAAGAAAAAGTTGTAGAGAAGGAAAAGGTCAAAGAGCCGGAGAAAGAAGAAGCTACAACAGATACACCCACAGCGCCCGGTGCCGATAAGGAAGAGCAAGAAAAGGATGTAGCCAATTTAGGCATTATCGACCTTGCTAAACAAGCTACAAGTAAGTAATCTATAAAAACGTACAGATATGGGCATATTAGGCAGCGCAATCGGAGGAGCGTTAGGTATCGGAGCAAGTATTTTCGGTGGTATCAGCGCTTCAAAGGCAATGAAAAAGGTCAAGCGAAATATCGAGGGTCAGATGAAAGAAAACCAAAATTGGTATGACCGCCGATATAATGAGGACGCGACACAACGTGCAGATGCACAACGTATCCTTACTATGACTAATGAGAATATTCGACAACGAAACCAAGCTGCCGCAGGTTCAGCGGCGGTCATGGGGAGTAGTGAGGAAAGTATTGCGGCGGCTAAAGCAGCCAATAATCAAGCTCTCGCAGATGCAACATCGCAGATAGCTGTTAATGGTGAGCGCCGTAAAGACCAAATCGAGTCGCAGTATATGCAGACAAAGCAGGAACTCAACGACAAACTTAATAATCTTGAACAGGCAAAGGCTCAGAACACCGCGCAAGCAGTGCAAGGTGTAGCACAAGCCGGTTCTGCAATGGCAAGCGTATTCTAACTATGGTAGACTCTAACAAACCCATTATAGCCCCTCGGACAACAGTTGTCAGCAATGAACAGCCGGCTGCTCCTGCGGGTTCGGCACCTGCCGGTGGTGGCACTCCGCCCCCGGCAGGTGGTAGTTCATCTTCTGTTACCTCCACAAAGGTTACGACCTCGACCCCAATATCAACGACTATCCCGGCTGAATACTCGGCAAGCAGTTATGAGGAGCTTATACCGCAGCTTGAAAAGCGCATGGCCGAATTTAAGCCTTTGTCGGAGGAGGAACTGAAGAAGTTGCGCCGTAAGCAAAAGATAGAGGGCATTATCAGCGGAGTGTCGGACGCAGCTCAATCTGTTGCCAACCTTATCTTCACTCATCACTATGCCCCGAATATGTATAATCCCAAAGAGGGAATGTCGGCTAAGGCTAAGGAGCGTTTCGACAAGGAAAAGGCGCAGCGCGATGCCGATGCCGATAAGTATCTGCAATATGCTCTCACTATCGGCAAGATGAAAGATGCCGACAAACAGCGAGGCTTACAGGCATGGCAGACTGAACAGACCCTCGCCCGACAAGACCGAGCATTTGACGCAGGTCGCCAAGACCGTGCCGATGATGTTGCATTCCGTAATAAGGATTATGACGAGCGTGTGCGTCAATGGCAAGCCAACTTCGACCGACAGGGAGAATGGCACGAAGAAGAAGGTCAGCGTTGGGAGCGTCAGTTCAAGGAGAGTGTTCGTCAGTTCAATGTCAGTGCGGCCAACGAGAGAGCGCGTATCAACATGGAGTCACAGCGCCTTGCCCATTCTTTGAAAGAGGGTCAAATGACTTTCAACCTCGGTTCGGGCAACGGCAATGTGACATTGACGCTCGACAAACTCAACGCTCAGACCGTATCGCGCATTTATCACACTCTATCCCCGGAGGTTCGCGATAAGGTACAGGGTGATCCAATTGTGCGAAATGGCTTCGTAGTTGGCTACAAGCCACCGACAACAGAGGCTATGCTTATCGCCATCGGTGCGAATGTAGAAAGCTCTCCGGCCACGCAGAACGCAATCAAGCAGGTTGCAGGTTTGGAGGTAGGCGATAAACCCGCAGGTTATTAACCCGACAATCATTATCATATAATATGGCTAATCCCAATGACAATTTACGCAGATTGTATCAGAATGGTTTGAAACATTTTTCATTGCCCGACTTCGATACATTCCAACAGGACATGAGGGACGAGGAGAAGCGCAAGCGGTTCTACAATAATATGCAGGGGGCTTACTCTCTCCCCGACTTCGATACGTTTTCACAGGACATCGGCGCTGTCACTCCTCCACCTGCGCAACCTCAAGCACAGGCACAACCTCAGCAGACGACATCGACCGTTAAGCCTGTGACCGACAACACGGCTCAGCAAGCATCGGTACAGCCCACAGTTCAGACTTCCTCTCAACCGGCACAGCCGGAGGGTTGGAAGCCTACTCCTATGCAACAACGAGCTTTCCAAATGCAGATGGACGAAGCTAATGCCCGACTTAAAAAGCAGGGCGAGGAGTTCAAGCAGCGTATGGAGGGTATCGAGAAAGGCAATCGCCCCGGTGCATTTATGGGTGAGCGTGAGTTTAATCCTCAGACCGGCAAAATGGAAACCCACTATTACACTACACAGGGTGAGCGTGTCGGCACCCGAATGGAGCAGAGCCACGCTAACACCGAGTATCATAATTGGTGGGAAAACAACACGGAAGCAGGTAAGCGTTCAAAGGAACAGCGTTTACAGCGTGAGTTTGACGAAAAACTTTCGTATCTGTGGCAACGTCATAATCCTGCCGAGGGGGAAAACGCAGCAGAACAGGCATGGTCGGCCGCAGAGAGCGCCTACAATGCAAAGGCAGAGCGCAATCGCGAAGCAGCCAATTTCAATGTGCAGAATTTTGCGATGAACAGTACTGATGCGGTTGCCTTTAAGCAAATGGAAACCGTTGACAACTTCACCGATAGATTGACTACCCATGACATGGATGTCCTAATGGATAATGCGTGGAACAATCTTGGCGAGGAGGGTCAGAAATCTCTTATAGACGATTGCTATCAGATGCTGCGCCGCCGCAATCCCGGTGTTGATGACCTTGTGCTGTATGGAAAAGCCAAAGAGTTTGCCCGACAGCAGTCAGATTTGCGAATGTATCACCTTGCTGTAGAAAAGAACTTACCTAAGAGCAATCTTGAATACTTCATGCGCAAGGTTGGCGATATGAATTTAGTTACGAATATCGGCAAAGGCATAGCGGTTAATCGTGTGAAGAAAACAGGCGATATGGCCGCGTATGAGGCAGCGAATGAACAATATCGCCAAGACGGTCACAAAATACTTGATGTTGCAGGTACGGTTACAGGCTTCGCTCTTGACCCGACTACATGGATGTCCGCAGGTGTCGGAGGTATGGCAACTCGTGGTGCAATGTGGGCCGGTGGTCGTGTCCTCGCAGGTCGCGGAGCTACTGCCGCAGTCACCAATGCCGCTACACGTCAGTTTGCAACCTCAATGACAGGTCGCGTTATCGGTGGTATCGCCGGAGGTGCTGCCAACTTTGGCACATTTGAGGGCATTAAAGAAATGGAAACCCAATTTGCGCATGGCGGTCACATTGTCGGACAGGACGATACTGGCCGATACCTCAACGAGGGCTACTCTGCCTCCGCTGTTGCAGGTCAAGCTGCGCATGGTTTTCTCATGGGTGGTGCTATCGGTTGGCTTACTCCTGTATCGGGTAATGTGGCCGACAAACTTGTGCGCAGCACATCAAGCACCGGCTTAAAGGTAATGGAACGTGCAGGAGTCTACTCCGGCGCCACAATGCTTGAGGGTACAATCTTCTCCGTTCCCGAATGGATTGAGGGCAATCGCGATGCTATGGACGTGTGGACTGACAACATGGCTATGATGGTTGGCTTCAAGGCCAAGCACATGATAAAGAGTGCCGGCAACGTCCTCGGCGACCTCAAAGCCTCGTTTGACAGCCCGACCAATGGCCGCAAGAACCGCTTAGACTTCGAGAGCCGTCTGCGTCAGCGCATGGACGCTCCCTCTGACGGTGGATTGTCACTTACAAAGGACGAGGCGGCAGAACTTAGCAAACATGGCTATGGCGACCTGCGTGAACTCGTTGAGAGCGCAGAGCGTACCGGCGATGCGACAAAAGGTGAACTTATTACCGCAAATGCTCCCGAAATCGTCAGCCGTCTTACAGACATGGTAACCGACCCTCGTATCAGCGAGGCTGCAAGAGCCAAGATGTATTACTATGCCACCGGGCGCAAGCTCCCTGAGTCTACCGTTATGAAAGGTGAACTCATCGAGGACGGCGAGGGAGGCTTTATTGTAGAGTCGCAGGGTGCCAATGGTGTAATCACTTCTCGTTCGTTCAAGAGCCGCAAGGCCGCAGACCTTGAATTGGAGCGCATCAAACGTCAAACAGAGCTGAACCACATAGAAATCGGCGAACGCTATCAACAGACTGCCGACTTTGAGAACCGTTTGCAGGAGGCTTGCCGCACCGTTGCCGCTGAAAACGGTTGGGATATGGTTGAGGTTTACCGTACCTGTGAAGAAGCACGGCGCAACAACCTTCGTGGCGGCGACAAGCAGTTTGACGAGGCTCAGCAGAACATTCTCCGGAAGGTAACTGAGGCAATGGGCGAATTTGAGGAAACAAGTGTTACCGACAACATGAGAGGCCGCATCAATGACAAATATGGTGTGGACATCGACAATGCAATCCGCAAAGAGGCCAACCGCCGCACAATAGCTGAGCAAACCGCCATTGATGAATATCTTGATGAGCTTATCCCCAAAAATGCCAAAGAGCGTAATACTGTTGAGGACGCAGAAGCCGAGGACATCACCAATCAGAAACTTCTGACTGACGAACCCGAAGCAACGACACCCACAAACGATGCACCTATTGACCCTCGTTTCGATAATCCCACAACACCCGAATACGACCCGCATCAGCCCGGAGGCGAACAGAAGCCTGTTGGCCGTGCCGTCATGAAATACCAAGACCGCCCTGTTGAGGTATTGAGTGGCCGTGTCGTTATGATGGAGGACGGCACAATGATTGACAATGAACGTAGCGATGCCTCTATTGTCGTTCGTGACCTCGAAACAGGTAAGGTTGAAATGGTGTCCCCCGATGCTATTCTGTCTTATGAGGGCTATCCTGCTGAGGTTGAAGTGCCGCAAGATAATGTTGCACCCGAAGCCGAAACACCGGCCGAGCCTCAACCAAAGTACACAACAGGCCAAATCAAGATACGCAACTCTGACGGCACGGAAACACGCGGTGTCCTTACCGGCTTTGTCGATGAAAACGGCAACCACGAGTATTATGTTGAGGGCGACCTGCAACAACTCCACTACGCATCAGAGCATGAACTTGACAACATTCTCTCTGAATACACTCCCGATGAGCCGCAGGAAGTGAAACAGCCTCAACCTGCCGAACCTCAACCCGTAGACCCCAACAGGCCGACCCAAGAAGGTGTAGCCAATGTTGAGGACTATGACAAGGGATATTCTTTTGGTATAGATGAAACGCAGGGGATTTCAGATAGTGAACTGACTGCCAAAATAAGCGAGTTGCGCACCGATGCCGAAAGACTGACCGACTTCGGTAGAGGTATGCTTGAGGCATACGAGTACGAGCAACAGCGCAGGGCTATGGAGCAACAACTTGTTCCCGTAGACGCTGAAACCGTTCCCAAAACTGAGGAAACAACCCTCAATCCTATGGAAACAGGTGTAAATATCACGGAAACCGTTCCCAAAACTGAAATTCCTATTGAAAACGTACAGCAATCTGTCGATGATGGAAATGTTGTCGTTCCTGCCCCTGCTACTAACGAAGCTCCGCAGGTAGATAATGTATCTCAGCCCGACTTGACAGCACAGGCAGAGCCTACACCTCTGCAACGCATTCCTCGTAATGAGAAGAACGAACCTATCTTTGAACAGGCCGAAAGCCCGGAAGTAGGTTGGGACGCTCTTGTTGAGTTTTCTGAGGGCGATGCGGCCACAGCCAAAGAGATTGCCGACACAATGGTCGAGGAGAAACGCAAGGCTTTTGAGAAAGCACAGAAGCTCAAACCCAAAGGCAAGACCCCGACTGAGATACTTGCATCAAAGAAAGCCAACACCGCTGAACTCACAAAGGCACAAGCCGAATATGAGCAGTGGCAGCGCATGGCCGGAGTTGAAAACGCTCGTCAGAGTGCAATCCGCTCACAGCAGGAGGTCGAGGCTCGTAGGCTTGCCGCTGAACGTGCTGAGGCTGAGAAAGCCGAGAGAGAGGCACGAGAAGAAGCCGCACGACTTGAACGCGAGGCATTGGAGGGAATTCCCGAATGGCACATGGACACACCCGAAAATGCCCGTAAGCGAGGTGTGCGCCGTTTCAGCGGTCAGATGTTCACTCGTCAAGAGCCTGTGCAGGGTGTTGTCGGCAATGAGGTTGAGGTCAAGTTCTCACAGAAAGACCTGCCCAAAGGCCGTGTTGCCGTCATTGAGGCTTCGCAGTTGCAACCCTCCCATGTGCAGGGACAGCGTAACCCCATGTTCTTTATTGAGGAGGCACAGCCCAAAAATCGCACGGAGGCTGTATCTATGTTCGCCGCAAAAGAAATGGCCGAGGGTATTCGTCCGAAAGAAATCACCGGCAGCGTTACGGCATACACCGGCGCTCCTACTGTCAATACTCGTGGCGAGGTCATTCAAGGCAACAACCGCTCTGATGCACTCCGCTACCTGTGGCAGAGCAACCTGCCTCAACAGCAGCAGACCTATAAACAGTACCTCATTGACAACGCAGAGCAATTTGGCATTGACCCAGAGGCCGTGAACGCCATGCAGAACCCTGTCCTCGTCAATATGCTCGATGTCGATGATGCTGAGGCTATCCGTCTTGGCCAAATGACCGCACAGGACACCGAGAGTGGCGGCATCGAGCGTATCAAGCCTAAGAATGTTGCCCAAACACTCGGCGACAATATGCGGACGTTTGCCAATATGTTGCTCAGCAGTGGCGAAGAAGATGTGTCTTTCGGCCAACTCGTAGACCGCAACGGTACTGAGGTTATGAAATGGATGAACCAAGTAGGCGCTATCAGCAATACTCAATTCCAATCTGCGTTTGATAGTAAGAGCAATCTCACAGCCGAGGCCAAGAACGACTTGCAGAAAGTTCTCTATCAAGCAGTATTCAAGGGTGCATCACAGCAGTTGGAAGAAATGTTTGACAAACTTCCGGCCAAGGCACAACGCGCAATCCTCGCAACGGCATTCCGTGATATGGACTCGCCTTTCGCCGGTAAGATGTTACCCGAAATCCAAGCCTCTATTATTGTCTACAATCAACTGATGTCCGACCCCACATTTGCCAACGCAAAGAAAATGGAGGAGGTTTTGAAAGCCGTTGAAGCTTTCAAACAAACGATAGCCCTTGATGATAGATTTGAGCATTATATGCCGGCCGATAATTTTAGTAACTTTGCGTTGCATTTGGCCGCTATGTATAAGGCAACCGATATGTCGCAAGCGACAATCGCGTCCTATTTCAATCAAATGTACGACCTTGCACAAGGGAAAAAGGCCGCGACCCTCTTTGATGAGGCCGACACAACCGAGTATCCGCTTGCGGAAGTCATTAACCAAGTATTAAACTTTGAATATCAACCGGCGAAGAATGGAAACAACGATGTCGCAAATGGAGGTGCTGATGTGGCTCTCCGCAATCAAGTTAGCCAAGGAGGGGAACTCCGAGGCAATGAACCACCTGCAAGCGGAGAACAAACTCCGACAGGAACAGAACCGTCCGACAGTGGAGCAGGAGCTTCAGATGATAGCAGCACAGCAGGAGTCGAAGCAGTAGAGGGCGAAACACCTCAATCCACAGATGCCGCACCTGCAACGGTACAGGCCGCAGTTGAGGCCGCATCTGCCGAGGTGAACACCGAGCCTACTCCGGCGCAAGCTGAGGCAGGAAATTATAAGAAAGGCCATATTACCATTGGCGAGTTTGACATCACAATCGAGAACCCTGCTGGCAGCGTCCGCAAAGGTATTGATGCAGATGGTAAGGAATGGAGTACCACTATGGCCAACACCTACGGCTACATCAAAGGTACAGAGGGTGTTGACGGCGACCATATAGATGTGTTCCTGCATGAGAACATGGATATGTGGAATGGCCGCAAGGTGTATGTCGTAGACCAAACCAATACAGACGGCTCATTCGATGAACACAAGGTTATGCTTGGCTTCAACAATAAGGACGAGGCCATGAGCGCCTACCTTGCCAACTATGATGCTACATGGGGACAGACGCACCCCGGACTGCGAATTTCCGAAACTAATATCGAGGACTTCAACAAATGGGTACAGTCGAGCCACCGCAAGACTAAACCGTTCGCCGATTATTCCACCGTCAGCAAAATCACAGACGAAGCTCCTGTTGAGCAACCGACACAACCTGCCGCCGCTATCACCGGCGAGGGTTATAAAGTCGAGCCTAAGCCCTACACCAACAAGCAGGGCAAGACGCTTGACACATACCTTGTGACCTTTGACCGCGATTTCTCCAAAGAGGAATTGTCCACCTTACGTGCGAAAGCCAAAGCTCTCAAAGGTTGGTACGACCGTGAAACGCGCGGTTGGATGCTCCGTAGTGCCGACGATGCGAAAGCCTTTGCCAAGGATATTGTCGGCAAGAGCGAGGACGAGGTTGCAGACGAGGCTCCGCTGTCGCTTGCAGACATGGAAAAACCTGCAAGCGATAAGCCAAAGAAAGCGCCTGTCAATCGTGTCAACGTTGAAGGTGTCATGGCCGACCTATCTACTAAAGGAGAAACCAAATTGAGCGACCATGCCGAGCCGGTAGAACCTACACAGACCAAACCGAAAAAACGCAGATGGATTAGCGATGAGGACGCAGACGAGTTTAACAACCTGCGTGACAACCTCCGCAACCATTTCGGCAAAGGTGATGATATAGTACAGGAGAGTGCCGAGGGTTATGGCAAACCACAGCCCAAACAAATGGATGCAGAAGTCTTGCGCATGGGTACGCGTATGACATATCTTATGATGAAAGGCGGTTTACGCTCCTTTGCCGACTACTGCGAGGCGATGATAGACGAGCTGCCCGACATCTTCGATGATATGCGTCCTCACCTCAAATCTCTCTATGCCGCCGCGCAGAACATGGAGGAGGTGATAGAACTCGGATGGGATGAGGAAATGGACGACCGAAAGACAGTCAAGGCTTTTGACGTTTATAATTTCGACAAGCCCGGAGCCAAAGATATCATCGCCACCTCTCAGCATATTGTTGATGAGCAAAGCTCACAGCAGCATACCGACCAAATAATTCAAACCCTCAAAGACCAACGAAATGAGCAAAGAAAAAAAGAGGCTGACGAAACATCAGCAGATACAGAAGCTATTGCAGACAAAGCAGAGGCTGTTGCAAGCAAAGTCGAAAGTGAACTCGAAGTTGCAACAACTGAGCAAGATGCCGAAAGACTCTCTCGTGACCTCGACAAAGAAATAGAGGATGTCAATAAGCAACTTGCCCTCCTCGGCTACTATGAGGCAGTGGAAGATGACTCCAAATTCCATGAGAGTTATGGTTATATGCTGACAGCAGAGAAAAAAGCTGTATCAGACGCTACCAATCTTGCCAAACAGATTGTTAAAGACCTTGGAATTGACATCAAAGTTACGAGTGCTACAACACCTCTTGGGCGAAAGAACGTAAAGAAAGGTACAACTGTTCGAGCAAATCTTGCACCTGCAGGTGGGGAAATTTATATAACCCTGCCACTTAACGAAGGCAGACATCTCAAGATGTATATCGGTCTTGAACCGGTTGCAGAGCAAGACTCACGTAGACGAGGAGATAATCTAAAAACGGATAGAATAATGTACCGTGTTGAGTGGCCAGATGAAAAAGGATATGTTTCATTTGAACGCATAGGGCGTAATTGTTGGGCAGCCTCCAATGTCACCTATGATGAACTGCTTACGGCCATTCGCCGCGAGGCCCGCAATTACCTCCCCGAAGATGTGGTCAAACCTGCAACTCCTCTTACACCTCAACCGGGCGAGGATATGGTGCAAATGGCTGAACGTGTCGCCAAGTTAAAAGCCCCAAAGAAATCACGCATACCCGATGAACAGCCGATGAATGATTTATTCGGCGGTCTGTTTGACGAGGCCGAGCCTAAACAGGACTCCGCTCAGTTCGTCAAGGATATGGCCGATATGTTGGAGCGCGGAGAGTCGCCTTTCACCGTTACCCCGGAAGTAGAGGCCGAACTCGCAAAGCAGCGTGAGGCAGAGAATAATTCAACAACTCCAAAAAATAATTCACATGAGAAAACTGACGTACAAGCTCGCCCCGAAACAGCCGGGCGAGGGGGACAGCAACCGCGACCTAATGAACCGTTGGGAACGAGCGCAGAACATGAAGCTGAGCGAACTGACGGAGGAAGAATGGCTCAACGTGGTGGAGAGCATACTGTGTCTGACACCAAGCGAGGCACAGGAGTATCTGAACAGCATAAGAGCGAACGAGGCGTAGCACAGCCGAAGAATATTCGCAACAACCATGCCGAGCGTGGTGTAGACTATGCCCCGAAAGGTGAAAAGGCTCGTATTGATGCCAACCTTGCCGCCATTGAGGTAGCGAAGAAATTACTCGCGTCCGGCGAAACGGCCACTCCCAAAGAAATGGAAGTCCTGCGCCGTTATAGTGGTTGGGGTGGTCTTGGCTCTGCTTTCAATGAGGGAAGCACATGGTCGCCTAATCCTATCAACAAGCGACTCCGCGAAATACTTACTCCCGAAGAATACGAAGCTGCGGTCATGAGCCGCAACAGCGCCTACTACACTCCTGCGCCGGTCATTGATGCCATGTGGGATATTGCAAAGGCTCTCGGCTTCAAGGGCGGTAACATCGTAGAGGGTTCTGCCGGTATTGGTAACATCATCGGACTGATGCCTACCGAAATCAGCGAACGCAGTAACATTCATGCTGTGGAGATTGACAACACCACAGGCGGCATTCTTTCCTTGCTCTACCCAGACGCAAAGGTGGAGGTGCAGGGATTTGAGAAAACTCGCATCGCAAATGGCTCGGTAGACCTCGCAATTACCAATGTGCCTTTCGTCACCGGCCTTCATGTCATGGACGAAAGCGGCGACAGCGACCTCTCTAAGAAATTCCGCGATATTCATGACTTCTGTATTGCTAAGAACGTGCGCAAGCTCCGTGAGGGTGGTATCGGTATCTTCATCACATCGAGCGGCACACTCGACAAATCGCAGAAGCTACGCAACTGGCTCGTTGGCGACAAGGAGGGCTGTGCAGATGTTGTCGGTGTGTTCCGCATGAACAATCAAACATTCGGAGGCACAGCGGCCACTTCTGACATTATCGTTGTGCGTAAGCGTGTGAATGGCCGCAAGAGCGCAAATGCAATAGACATAAGCACGGTTACTCCTGTGAGAACCGCGTCTTTCGAGGACGATAGAGGCAAGACGAAAGACCTGCCGATGCTCATCAACCGATATTTCATTGAACATCCCGAATGCATGGGCGGCGAAATGTTCTTTGGCTTTGAGCAGGGCGACACCTACCGACCTACTTCTATGGGATTGTTCCCGACACGAACAGCCGACCAACCGGCACGAATGGCCGCTTGGGTTCAGCACATTGCCGAAATGGATTGGAGTAAGGAGCAAGGCACCGCAGTCGCAGAACAGACCACTCACATCAACGAGGCTCTCGGTAAAGATGTCAAGGAGGGAAGCATGGTGACCGACAGCAACGGCAATCTCTGCGTTGCCCGAATGGGTAGTGCCGTGCCTCTGACGTTCAATAAGAACAAAATCAAGGGACGCACCAAAGAACAATGCTTTGCCGATTACACCGACCTTAAAAACGCTTTGGCCGATGTGCTGAAATATCAGACGGAGCATAACGATGATGCAGGACTGCAACCGCTTCTCGACCGCCTCAACAGCGCATACGACACCTTTGTAGCCCGATATGGCAACCTCAACAAGAACAACAATCTTGCATGGTTGCGCAATGATGTTGATTTTTCAAGCATTGTGGCTCTTGAAACCTACTCCGAAAAAGGCAGCAAGGACGGCACGAAGATTAAGACCTACGGCAAGACCGACATCTTCAGTCGCCGTGTTGTTGAAAAGGAAAGCGAACCCGCTCCGAAAAACGTCAAGGACGGTATCATTGCAAGCCTCTACAAGTATGGCCGCATCGACCCGGAATATCTCGCCTCACAGTTAGGCAAGTCACAGGCCGATGTCAAGCAGGAAATTATCGAGAGCGGATTAGGCTTCGAGAACCCGACAACCGGCCAAATGGAGGTGTCGTATGAATACCTTAGTGGCAACGTCCGTGAGAAGCTGCGCCAAGCAAGAGAAGCCAACGAAGCCGCCAACGGTGCATACGATGCCAACATCAAAGCATTGGAGGCCGTTGTGCCTATGAATATCCCTGCGCATCTTATCGAGTTTACTCTTGGCTCGTCATGGGTAGACCCGAAGCTCTATGAGCGTTTTGTCAAGGAGCGCACCGACTTAAACGTCCGTCTTACTAATGCCGGTGGTACATGGCACATGAGTGAACCGTATTGGACTGACGAGCCTAAGAATAAGGAAATGGGCATTCGTAGTGAAAGCCTCGGTATCCTTATCCCCGGCCACAAGCTCATTGAGGCGGCAATCACCAACAAGACAATCACCGTCAGCAAGACCACCAAGAATAGTGACGGCACCACTACAACCGAAACCGATGCTGCGGCCACAACCGCTTGCGCAACAAAGGTTGATGAGATACGACAGGACTTTAAGGATTGGGCGCGTGAACAGATGCAGAACGACCCGGAGTTGTCTATGCGCATGGAGGAAGTCTACAATGAGAAGTTCAACAACTCCGTGCCTAAGTCAATTCCCGATGAATTTGTGCCGGAGCATTTCGGCGGAGCCGCCACAATGGTAGGCGGTCGTCCGTTCCGTCTACGTCCGCACCAAGCAAAGGCCGTAATCCGCGCAACGACACAGCCTGTATTGTTGGCTCACGAGGTCGGCACCGGCAAGACATACACCCTCATTACAACAGCAATGGAGATGCGCCGCCTCGGTACTGCCCGCAAGCCTATGATTGTGGTGCAGAATGCCACCGTAGGCCAATTTGTAGCAAGTGCAAAGGCTCTCTATCCTAATGCCAAAGTGCTGACCCTTGAAGATGCAGACCGCAACGCAGAGGGTCGCAAGGCTTTCTATGCCAAAATCAAGTTCAATGATTGGGACATGATTGTCGTGCCTCAATCCGTATTCGAGCGTATTCCCGATAGCGTTGAGCGTCAGACGCAATTTATCCAAGACAAGATTGAGGAAAAATTGCTTGTGCTTGACCAGATGAAAGATGCAGACCCGGACGGAAGGAGCATGATTGTTCGTGCCGCCGAGCGTGAGATTGAGAAGCTGAAAGACGAAATCAGCCAACTTGCCAACGGTGGAGCCACCGACAAGAAGAAAGAAAAGGACGCTAAGAAAGCCGCAGTGACCCGACAGAATGCAGAAGTTAAAGCGAGGGAAATGCTCGACCGTGCTACTGATGATGTCGAGGACTTCGACAGCATGGGCATTGATGCTATCCTTGTCGATGAGGCTCACGAGTACAAGCACCTCGGCTTTGCCACCGCCATGCAGCGCGGTGTGAAAGGTGTAGACCCGTCTTTCAGTAAGAAGTCGCAGGGAGTGTTCCTCAAAACACAGTCCGTTCTTGAAAAGACCGGCGGCAAGAATGTTGTTTTTGCGACCGGCACACCTATCTCCAACACCGCCGCAGAGATATGGACGTTCATGCGCTATCTTATGTCGGCCGATGTGATGAAAGACTACGGCATTTATTACTTCGATGATTTTGTACGTAACTTTGGCAACCTGCAACAGATGTTGGAGTTTTCCACAAGCGGCAAGTATAAAGAGAACAATCGCTTTGCAGGATATGTAAACCTGCCCGAACTTGTGCGCATTTGGTCTACCGTGGCCGACACCGTGCTGACACGCGAGGCCGGAGGTGTAAGTGACAAGATACCTCAAATGGAGGGCGGCAAAGCACAAGACATCTTCCTGCCTCAGACACGCGCACTGCGCTCTATCATGAAGTTTGTCAAGGAGCAACTTGACGCTTACGATAATATGAGCGGCAAGGAGAAGAAAGAGAACAGTCATATTCCCCTTGTGATGTACGGTATTGCCAAAGCCGCCGCCGTTGATGCTCGACTCGTTCAGTCAGATGCGGAGGACGACCCCAACAGCAAGACCAATGAGGCCGTGCGTCAGACACTTCGCACCCTCGAAGAAGCCAAAGACTACAACGGCACCGTTGCTATCTTTGCCGACAACTACCAAAACAAGGTTTCCGGCTTTAATCTCTATGAGGATATTCGCAAGAAACTCATATCTGCAGGTGTGCCAGAGGAGCAGATTGTCGTGATGAAATCGGGGATGACTGTAAACAAAAAGCTCGAAATCTTCAGCAGAGTGAATGCCGGTGAGGTTCGTGTCATCATGGGCAGTACATTCACACTCGGTACAGGTGTGAACATTCAAGAGCGCCTCCATACGCTTATCCACCTTGATGCACCTAATCGACCTATGGACTACACTCAGCGAAATGGCCGTATTCTGCGACAGGGTAACCTGCACAATGAATGGGGCATTCCTGTTCGTGTGCTTCGTTTCGGTGTGGAGGACAGCCTTGACGTTACAGCCTATCAGCGTCTGAAAACCAAAGGTGCGATTGCCGACAGCATCATGAATGGCAAGCAGCTCATGGAGAACTCAATGGAAAACCGTGCATTGGAGGAGGACCAAGACCTGTTTGGCGACATCACCGCACAGCTCTCCGGCTCCGAGTATGCCATGCTGAAAAATCAGATTGAGAAAGAGGTTCGCAAACTGACTGCACAGCGCAAATCGTGGGAGGCCGACCAAACCTATATCCACAACCGCAAGCGTCAGATAGCCGGGCAGAACAAAGAGGCAGAGAAGCGCATCGCCGAAAACAAGTCTTATCTTGAAAAGGTTGAGGCCGCCACGGTTGGCGACATAACTGTTGACAAACTCTCTTATCCCTCAGTTGAGGCAATGGAGGACTTCTTTACCGAGCAGAACAAACGCAAGGCCGAACTGCAAGAGCAAGTCCGCAAATCGGGCTACTCCTCTCGTCCGGCAACGTCCGACATCACTATCTCCGTTGGAGGCTTCAATTTCCATGTTCACACCGAAATCAATAGGGAAACAAAGCAAGGTCAGCAGGGCGATTTGTTCTACTCCGCTCCTGCAAAAATGACCTACTCGTGTCCCGAACTCGGAATAGAAGCCATGCCGGTAAAGGGCAATGTCATTAAGAATGCTGTAACAGAAATCTTGAATGATGTTGTTAGCGGCGAGGACTTCCGTGGGCGCATTGAAGCTGCGGAGCGTTCAATCGAGCGCAACAACGCAGAACTGCAATCCATATCAGCGCGTGACGGTGTTCCATTCAAATTCACCGAGGAACTCGCCAAAGCTGAGGAAAAACTCAGTGAATACGAGGACTTGATGAAAGCGGAAATGGAGGCTAAGGAGGCCAAGTATGCAGAATTGGACAAAGAGGTAGAGGCCGCTTCTAACATCGAACTGACCGAAGAGGATAGCGAAGATGCCGCGAGTGAGCCTATTGCGTCATATTCAGAAGAAAATGCTAACTTTGCAAGCAGATATGAAACGCAAGACGGAAAAACAATCAACTACACCTCCGAAAATGCCGAAGGTTACGGCGGCTTATTCGACTTTGACTTCAGCGGAGAAAATGCAGGAGGCAATGAAGTCGGTATGCGGAGCGGAGCCAACGACCTACAACGGCAAGGTGATACCGGCCTCAACCGACATAATAGTCGATTAGACAAAGAAGCCGGTGAGTTCAGCCTTATAGAGCGAGTATTCAGAGAAAGCGGTTCTTTCAATTTCACAAGTGGAGAGAAGATTGAGAGCGCCGATGATGTTGCGTTTATATTCTCGGCTCTCGAAGATGCTGCAAAGGAACATTCGTTTGTCGTTCTCGTTAAGGACGGTAAACCTACGGTAGTTGAACTCGGCATGGGAACATTCACCGCCACAATGGTTGATATTCCTACCGCTTCACTCGCATACAACCGCATTCAGCCCGACCAAGTTTACTTCGTACATAATCATCCGAGCGGCAACCTCATGTGTTCGCCGCAGGACGTTCAGATGCTCAGAAAGATTGCCGATATATCAAAAGTACCGGTACATGGAGTAATCATCAATCTAAAGACAGGCAAATACGGAACATTCGATACTGACAACACTTCGGGTGTCGGTCAAAAGCGTGTACCCGAAAATGAAAGTCCGCTTGCAGTTCACACATTAGACAAGCAGATTTTTGCCCCGAACTATGACCCAATGGAACAGCCGTTGGTTCGCGGTTCGGAAGATGTTGCCAAATTCCTCAACTCGCAGCGCATGGGCGACCGAGCAAAGATGTCATTTATCATACTCTCACGAGCAGGGAGAATTGTCGGCAATATCCACACTCCATTCACCAAGTTACCTACTAAATCAGACGAAATTGCCCGATACATATCCGAGCGTGTCATTCAGTTCGGTGGAGAGTCTGCAATACTTTACGGCGACTTCACACACGAAGGCTCCAAGATGGTTGCATACCGCAACTTGAAAGACAATCTCAACAAGGTTGGTGGTACGACCCTGCTTGACGTGGTAAACGTTGAGGGTAACAACACAAGGAGCGCCAATGATGACGGCCTGTTGTATGAGCTGGGCAGCGAGTATGGAGCATCAACCGAAGCCAAAAGCAGCCATGCTGAAAGAATGTCGAAGAAATTCAACACTCCCATTCGCATTGTGACTGATACTAAAGAGCTGACAAACGACAATTCCGAGCGACAGGCGCGTATGCGCAGGAGCAAGGGTTTCTACGACCCTGCAACCGGCGAGGTTGTAATTGTCCTCCCCAATAATGCGAATGTCGAGGACGTTGCAGAAACGGTGTTCCATGAGGTTGTAGCACACAAAGGTCTGCGAGAAATGATTGGAGAAGAAAACTACGATGCTTTCTGCGATGAAATCTACAATCACCTCAAAGACGATTTGAAACAGCAGGTCGAGGAGGACGCTACTCGCCGCTTTGTGAACGAGCCGGGCAAAGAGTATGAACACCACCGCCGTGTGGCCGTTGATGAGATGTTCGGTCGTATGAGCGAGAAAGGTTTTGAGGACTTCACCAAAGCCGAACGCGGCATTTGGGTGAAGCTCAAAGCCAAAGTCTTAGAGGCTATCAATAAATTCCTCGGCTCGTTGAAGCTCCCGAAGTGGGTAAAACTCGGTGACAACGAACTCCGCTATATGCTGTGGCGAAGCCATGAGAAGCTGCGTACCAAAGGCGACTATGTGGACATGGCTCGTGATGCGGCCAAGCGTGATGAACTCGGATTGTCGAGCGATGCACGTTTCCGCGATGGAGAAACAAGCGACATTTGGAAAGACCAAAGCATAGGATTGGAGGAGCGCATAACCAATGCGGCCATACGTCTTAGCAACAATCAGAGTGCAGACCTCACCCTGCGCAACGATGCAATGAGGGCTGTAACCAACAATCTGCAAAGTCTGTTACACTCCATGCGTAACCGCAGAGGCACAGCACAAAGTTTTGTCGGTGCCGACCGCAAGGTTGAGGCCGGTGTCGTTGATGCAATGAACGCACAAGCGATGTTTGACAGAAGCACCGTAAAACGTGTTTCCGACCTCGCACGTATCCTTATGCAAAACGGCTATCTTTCCGGCATGACCTCCGGCGAAATGCAAAGATTGTTGTCGGCAGTCAAAAATGCCACAGCCATGCACGATATTGCAGATAGCGTACAGAAGATTATGGACATCATGGTCGATAATCAACTACGCAACGGAGAGGCTTCGCTTCGCCAACTCCTTGCTATCCGTGGAAGTAAGGTCGATGCAAGAGGTGTCGAGGTACAGGGCGCTCTTGATGTAGACGGCCAACACACAATGGAGGTTGTAAAAAAAGCAATCTCACTCACAGAGGACGACATCACCGACCGCATAGCCGAGGCTCTGAACAGAATGAGTGACCCCGACCAAACCATTGCCGACCAAGCCGCCATTGAATATGCCGGCCTCAACATGGCACTTGACTACGTTCAGAACATTGCTAACAGCAAGGCAGAGGAGAAAGCCCTGCGCGATAGCCTTAAAATCGCTAAAGAAGATAGGGACGCCGGGCGCATGACTGATGATGCTTACAAGCAGTTCATTGAAACTACCGAGGACGCTATTCGCAAGAATAAGATTGAGCGTACTGAGGCATACTTCAACCTTGTAGGCCGCTTGTCAGACTCCCTGCGCGGCAGTATTGAGAATGCAAAAGCATTCCGCGAGGCAGAGAAAGCTCGTATCAGCGAGATACACCACAATGCAAACTCCGACATGGAGGGCAGACCAACAAACGAACACCATAAGGACGATTGGCAAGACAAGTTTGTCAATAATGGTTTTGTGCAATTCTTGTTTGCACCTCTCGGCACTTTCGACCAAATCATGCGAGTATTTGGCAACAAGAGCGCCAACGGAGAGGGGTATCTGTGGAACCGCTTCATGCGCGGTTGGGTTGATTGTCGTAACAAAGAGTTGCGTGGTATCAAAGATAAGTTTGCACAGCTTGACGAGAAAGCCGCAGAACTGTTCGGCAAGA
The DNA here is from genome assembly GCF_004803935.1 of Duncaniella sp. C9. Classification (GTDB taxonomy): domain Bacteria; phylum Bacteroidota; class Bacteroidia; order Bacteroidales; family Muribaculaceae; genus Duncaniella; species Duncaniella muris. The sequence continues at coordinate 1,974,381 of NZ_CP039547.1, read as the reverse complement.
GCAAGACGTGGGGCGACATCATCAGAATGGAGCGTAAACTTCCCAAAGCCTCTGTTTCATTTTGGGACGGCGGCGAAATGCGCGACCACGAACTGACACAGGGCAACCTCCTCTACATCTACATGGTTGATAAAATGACCGATGGACGTATGAAGCTGCGCCGCATGGGTATCACCGAGCAAAATGTGGCAGATATAGAGAACTTCCTCGACCCACGTTTCAAGGCTCTTGGCGATTGGTTGCAAGACGATTTCCTTGTTGCCACTCGTAACGAGTACAACGAAACGCACAAGCGTATGTTCGGTGCATCTATGGCCGCTATTGAGAACTATTTCCCCTTGAAGATTTTGGCAAATGCCCGAGTTGATAAGGAGGAAGATGTTAATCAGCAGAACCGCCCGGACGGTATCACAACAAAGACTGGCAGTATCATCAAGCGCCGTGTGAACAATCTCGCCCTCGACATTACAGGCGCAGACGCATTGAGCGTAATCCTCGACCATATCACCCAAATGGAACATTGGAGTGCATACGCTGAATGGAACCGCGACCTTAACACCCTGCGCACATACAAGCGTTTCCGTAACCAAGTAATCAACATGACAACGGTCTACGGTGGTGGCCGCAGGTTATGGGAGAATTTCAACGACCTGTGTCTTATGGCTGCAGGAGAATACCGTCCACCGGTGTCAAGGCTCAATAAAAACGCTGTTAACCTTGCCAAAGGAGTAACAGCAGCCAAGGTAAGCTTCAGATTATTCACAGCATTAAAGCAATTCCTTTCCGCACCTGCCTATGCACCAGAAGTTAACTTGAAATCAATTGCGAAGAGTATAGCCAATCCCTACGGCGACTTCAAATGGTGTTTGGAAAACCTGCCCATCTTCCGCGAGCGCTGGCACTCGCGCATCAGCGGAGACCCTCGACTGCTGAAATCGGATATGGATTGGAAGATGTGGCGCAGCCGGGTTATGGAAATATCCTCGCGCATCGGTATGACCCCGAATGCATTTGTGGATGCCGTAACCGTCAGCATCGGAGCAAGAGCGATGTATGAAACGCGACTGAACCAATATCTCAAAGAGGGTTATCCGGCAGACGCCGCAGAGAAGCGAGCCATGCAGGACGCCACGATACTGTTCAATCAGACGCAGCAGTCGTCAGAGTCGCCCTTCCTTTCGACCATGCAGGTAGATAAAGATTGGCTGAGTACCTTGTTTACTGTATTCCGCAACTCCTCAATGTCGTACACTCGCCAAACTTATGACGGCGCAAGAAACCTCAAGCGCAACCTTACGTCAGCACAGCGAGCCAAGAGCGTAGCGTTCATGACCAAGCAGATACTGCGCGATTGGGAGATAGACCCCGAAAGCGCTACCGATGACGAATATAGCAGAGCGAATGATGCAGCTCGGAAACGATTCCGCAGACAAATCAAGAAAGATGTAATCCGACTTGCTACGTTTGGTTATGTTCTTGAGTGGCTTTGGAATCTTGGTCCATATCTTCCATACATCATTTTCGGCTATTATATTTCCGAAAAAGACAAAATGTGGGATGATGTGATTACTCATTCATACTTCGGAAGTATAGAGGGACTGACCGGCGGCGATGTGATGAGCAGTTTCGGCAATATGTGGGCAAGCGGAGAATGGAGCAGAAACCAACTCAGTAAGGATATGCCGTTGGCAAGCGACATCAACACCATTGCCAATAAGTTTATTGGTGGTAAAAACGCCGAGGCGGTCAATGACATTCTCAACCTCCTGGTACAATCCGGCATAGGCATGAATCCACAGAGCCTTACCGATGCTGCTATTGCCATTACCGATGCTTGCGGTGATGACCCGGCATTGAGCCACGAGGCTGCTATCTTTGTGATGAGAGTGCTGCAAGTACCACAGAGCCAACTCGACAAACTCTACTTTGATGAGATAGGTCTGAACGGCGAGGAGGCAAGCAAACTGACACCGCAACAGTTGGCGGCGCGCTATGCCGAATACAAGGTGAAGCGTGGCACCCCTCTTGCTCCATGGTCTTGGGGCGATGAGGAACGTCTCGGCAAATACGAAGAGTTGGCCAAGGACAGAATGACCGAGCGATTGGAGAGCCGTGGCGATGCCGCAGTAAAGGAAGCCTACGCCGACTTTGAGGCTCGATATAAGGCAGTGAACGAGAAGGCAGAAAAGGCAAGGGCTATGATTAAGACCGATTATGCCGCCGCAGCACAAGCACACGCGGCATTACAACAAGACCCCGACTTTACACTTTATCAGAGGTTCGGCAGTCTTGACAAGCAACTCGGACGTATCTCAAAAATGTGGCTCACATCAAAGACCCCGGAAGAAGCTGCCCTCATTGCATCTACAATCCCAGCGTACCGTGCCGGCATGGTGAAAGTCCTGCAAGCCGAAACTGTGGAAAACCAACAATCGGCCATGTCAGAACTGACAACCTTGATGAACGAGTTTTACTCGAAATATCAAGCCATGCAGCCACAATCTCAGCAACTCAACAGATAAAGTTGGTAATGTGTCGGTGGTGAGTAACTTTGCCACCGACACAAATTTATACTCTCGATATGGCTATCAAATTAAATAGACTAAGTAAAGTCAAACCTGCGAGTGTTGAAGATATGGATAGTATCGCAAGGGCACAGGCGCAGGGCGATGATATGCGCAGGGCTACTGATGTTCTGTTGCAAGCACAAACCCTATATCAAAATATGCATCGCTTTCGCCGTGAACGAGAGCGGAATAAGCGATATAACTACGGCGACCAATGGAGCGACATAGTGTGTGTGAACGGAGTGAAGATGACCGAGGAGCAGTACATTATGAAGCAGGGCAACATACCGCTGAAGAATAACCTCATACGCCGACTTGTGCGTAATGTTATCGGTGTGTATCGAAGTCAAGCGACAGAGCCGACCTGTTATGCGCGTGACCGTGACGAACAGAAATTAGCTGAAACGATGTCCACGGTATTACAATATAATATGCAGCTCAACCGCATGACCGAGTTGTATGCGCGAACTATGGAGGAGTTTTTAATCTCCGGTATGATTGTTCACCGCAAATGGTTCGGTCGCATGAATGACAAAGAAGATTGTTGGACGGAATATGTTCAGCCCAACAACTTTTTCATTGACAACAATATGCGCGATTTCCGCACATGGGATTGTTCCTGCGTAGGAGAAATACATGATGTCAGCTTCGAGGATGTGTGTCATGAGTTCGCCAAATCCCCCACCGATTATGCGAAACTCGCACAGATATACCGTTCTGCAAGAGAAAAGATTGTTCTGACACAAGCGTGGGAACAGTTCGGTTACTCTCAGTCCCCAGAAATGGATTTTCTTGTGCCGCGTGATGAAAGCCGGTGCCGTGTGATTGAGGTATGGCGCAAAGAAACAAAACCTCGCTATTGGTGTCATGATTATAACAACGGCGATATATTCAAGATTGAGCTTGAGGATTATAAAGAAATGGTAGTGGAAGAAAACACACAGCGCATCATGCAGGGGTTGGCCGCAGGTATGCCGCAGGAAGATATTCCACTAATCCGTGCCGAGTGGTTTATGGACTCTTTTTGGTATTATTACTACCTCACACCATTTGGCGATATTCTGAAAGAGGGAGAAACACCATACGACCACAAGAGCCACCCATACGTTTTCAAGGCATATCCTTTCATTGACGGCGAGATACATTCGTTTGTCAGTGATGTAATCGACCAACAGCGATACACCAACCGCCTCATAACCCTCTACGATTGGATTATGAGAGCATCGGCCAAAGGTGTGTTGATGATACCGAGCGACTGTATTCCAAAAGGAATGTCGCCGGAGGACTTTGCAGATATGTGGAGCCGCCACGATGGTGTTATTGTCTACACTCCGTCAAAGAACCACCGTGACCTGCCTCAACAGGTTCAAGCCAACTCTACCAATATCGGCATTAACGAATTGCTCAACTTACAACTCAAATTCTTTGAGGACATATCGGGTGTGAATGGAGCATTGCAAGGCAAACCCGGATATGCAGGAATGTCTGCGGCGCTCTACAATCAGCAGACACAGAATGCAACCACATCGTTGCTTGACCTGCTCGACACGTTCAGCGAGTTTGTGCGCGATGCCGCATATAAGGACGTTAAGAATATGCAGCAGTTCTACGACCAAAAGAGAGTATTCAACATTGCCGGTCGCGTAGGCACTCAGATTGAGTATGACCCCCGAAAAATCCGCGATGTTGAGTTTGACCTTTCAATCGTGCCGAGTACCGCGACACCTGCTTATCGCGCTATGGCAAACGACTTCCTTATGCAGTTGTGGCAACAGCAAGCAATCTCGTTGGAGCAACTTCTACAAGCCGGAAATTTCCCATTCGCAGACGAGTTGTTGCAGTCTATCCAATCGCAGAAAGAGCAGTTGGAAGCCGGACAGGTGCCGGAGGGTGTATCACCTCAACTTATAGCACAGGCACAGCAGGGCGCAAATATGAATGCCGTAAACCAACTGCAAGGTGCCATGCGCGGAGGTCAGCCACAAGCGCAAACCGCATAGGTTAGAATGAAGCCGCCGATACAACTTTAGGAACATATTTCAGATTGTTGCTGCCGCGAGTTACGACTTGCGGCAGTTCCATTTCATAGAAACAGATGTGCAGGCCTATTGCTCGTGTCATAAGCAAGTCGTCATGAGTACCGGCCTTTGCTCCGAAAGAACCGTTAGGCTTCTTCTCATAGTTCAAAAACTCGTCAATACAACGCTTGTCACGCTCAATATAAAGACCCTCACGTATAACCTTTACAAGCGTTGAGATAATCATCGGCTTAGTGGCAACATTAGTGTGGAAGCCATAACGAACAGGCAAGCCTTGAACAATCGCGTCCTCTGATTGCTTGCGAGCATACAGGTTTGGATAGATGTCTTTTATCTGATTGAGTATAGCCGTGGATTGGTCGCCGTCCACGTTGCGCTCCTTATCGTGTGTTTCGAGCGTATTACTTTCAATGACGAGCAGGGAGTTGTCGTAGAACGCAGCTATCTGAGCAGCTTTCCATGCCAACAAGTCCATATCAATGTGGCCGTACCATTGAGCGACAACAGACGGTTTGCCACCGTCCATCATCAACAGACGGTCGAATACCACAATCACAGACCAGTCGGCCTTATTGGAGCGACCGCCAACGTCCACGACAGTAAGGTAGCGGTTTGTCACCTCCTCCGGGTCATTAGGATTAACAGGGTCGGGCAAATTCCAAACCCACAACATACCCTGTGCATCGGCCTTGAACCGCAAATCGCGCAGAGCGTCCTCGCCCTCATCGCCGTGCGCATATATGTCGCCCACATAGCGAGGAGGCTTCTTTGTAGTCGGCCGCAGAGCCTCCACACAATACTTGTCGAATACAGCAGAGCCGGAGTTTACAAATGCCTCTACATCATCAGACGGATATTCGGAAGCCATTGAACCGTGGTCGTGATACTTTGCTCGTTCCTCAACATACCAATGAATGCCCTCCAATGTAGCACCAATCTCCCACAACCACCAAAGATACTTGCCACACTCCTCGCGGTCTGAGGGCGCAGAGCCGTTCAGCCTATTGTCGTACAACCATGTAGCAAACTTATATAACTCCTCCTTATTCTCAAATGGAAGTTGGTACAGCTCGATGTCAAACCACGAAATAAACAGAGGCTCAAACTGAGATTTAATTTCCGGGTCTTTGGCTGCAACATACTCGTTATGGAAGAAATTACCTACACCGTTGGCCGTGCTTTCATATACAATCATCGTATAAGGTCGATACAGGACACCCGAACAGGCAGAGCGCACAATATCCTCCGGCTTTTTGCCGTCAGTCGCTTTCCACAAACCGACCTCCGAAAGATGCACAAGAGCATAGTCACCACCACGACATGAGTCCGGCGACTCGGCAGAGCCTATTGAAATTGTTGCGTTACGTTGTGGCACAAGCTGAGTAAGGCCGGAGCGACCTACACCGACAAGTTTTTCCTCGTTCTCGGAGTATGTATCTCCTGCCTCATGGAGCATCGACACAGGGTAAGCCTCAATCATCTTCTTGAACATACCCTTGATTGTTTCAGAACCTTTGTTATAGTTGGATATGATTAGAGAGTTGAGGCCGGTGCGATGAATGAGTTGCAACCATGCCATATAAAGCTGTGATGTTGTAGAGCCTCCCCATTGTCGTGCTTTGAGCAGAATTATTCGTATTGGCTTTTCTGCAAGCCTCATACGTTCAAGCATCTCAACGAACCTACGTTGAGGGTATGACAAACGGAAAAGACAGTCGGGCTGACCGACCTCCTTGTTTTTGATGTAGACGAAAGTCGCAGCCCAAAATGGAAAATCATGCAATGAGCGGAGTCTAACAAAAGTATTGATAACGGCCTCCCTGTCCTCTTGAGTCGGCTCATCAACTCCCATATCATTGCGCAGGAGGCCGTCTATACCATTGTTCTTTATCAGTGCCTTGACAAGTGTATTTTCTGCCATTGAAGCAGGTAACCATTGTGACTGCATGGGAAAGTCCTGTATATGCACAAAGACACGTTTACCGACAGAACCCTCGCCGGTGATAGGATTGAACCGCGAAAACATCTCATCGCGGCGCTTGTCATTCTCAGCGACTATGTTAGAAACTGTAATTTCCTTTTCCATTGTCGTACCAGCCGTTGCGGATTTTGAATAACCTTTCAAGTGCTGATGAAACCTCCATATAGAATTTGGGTGCGGGAGAATTGACAACATTAAAGACCAACTGACACAGGTGCCAATCGGGGTGCTGTTCTTTTAGAGCCATTACCCTGCGGTGTATCTCCTCAAACATTTCTCGTTTTGTCGGGCGCATCGTTTCCAACACCGGCTTCCCTCGCATAATAGCAGACACCACCGCAGCCGCACGTTCCTCTGATACCCAAAACCGGGGAGAAGGAGAATTAACAATCTTCTCGCCGATTTCGTTCAACCGAACAAAACTCGCTGCATCTACCTGCTCTCGATATGCCTTTAGCAACGCTGCATTGCGTTCGCGAGTAAAGGCCAAAACACTTCCGAAGGACTTCATTGCGCTGCACTTTAAGGTATTAAACTCAATACAAAGATACAACATAGCAACTCAAAAGATAACGATGCCGACCCATTTAACACCCTTAACTTTGCCATAGATTAAACACCCATGTAACATCAATTTGAAACTATGGCTGAGGAAAAGCAAGTTAAGAGCAGACGTGACCAATTTGGCGAACGACTGAAAAAGAAATACCCCGACAGAGAGTATGCCGATGATGAAGCCTTATTCGGCCAAATCAGTGACGATTATGACGAATATGACAACAAGTTATCGGGCTACGAGGAGCGCGAACGCAAGCTGACTGATATGCTTGCGAATGACCCCCACAGCGCTCAGTTCATTACGGACATGGCGCAGGGCAAAGACCCGTGGACGTCACTCATTAACCGTATCGGCATTGACGGTGTAAAGGAAATGCTCGATGACCCTGCAAAGATGGACGAGTATTCTGCAAGCAACAAAGAATACATCGACCGCATGGCCAAGCAGAAAGGACTTGAAGAGGAGTGGGAAAAGAATATGAAAGCCACCCTTGCTATGCTTGAGCAGAAACAGCAGGAACTCGGTCTTACCGATGAGCAGATAGACGCTGCCGCCGATTGGATTAAGGAGGTTACGAATGACGCTGTAATCGGTATCATCAAACCCGAAACAATCGACATGGCTCTCAAAGCTATCAATCACGATGCAGACATCGCCGCCGCAAGTGAGGAGGGCGAAATCAGAGGCAAGAATGCCAAAGCTGAGGCAAAGCTTCGCAAGCCTAAGCGCGGTGACGGCACTCCGACTTTGGGCGGAGCCAACAATGCACCTGCGCCCTCTCGTGATAAAGGTTCAATCTTTGACATTGCAGACGGAGCGCGATAATGGGTGAACATATCAAATTTGTCGAAAAGCCTCTGCAACCCACCAAAGGTAGTGCAGGACTGAAAACGCAGCTTCCGGGATGCGCGACAACCGTCAGCAATCTTGCATCAGCAACAGGCGGCATCAAGCCGGGTAACATAGTATCAACCGATAAATAGACAATTTACATTTAATTTTATAACGCTATGGCAGAAATCGAAAACGTAACTGTAGGTTCGGGAGCGGCAGTTCCCACCTCTCCCGGCACAGCCGGGGTGCAGTCCCAAGCACCGGGTCAAGCCACTACCGTCAGCACTGTAGCGGGCGCAACAGGCGGCATAGCACCAGGCAATCTCGTAGAAACAGACATTGACGACCAACTGTTCCGCTTCCAAAGCGAGGACACGGCACTCATGTCGCTTATGCTCAAAGCAAAGAAAGTCAAGGTCAACAGCCCCGAAGTTGAACACTTCATGATTGACGAACAGCGCAGCTCCCTCACAACGGACACCGCAGTCGCAGCAAGTTCAAAGGCTCAGTTCGTACTTCCCCTTGCGGCAAGCGACCAAAACATTCCGCGCGACTATCACACACTTCTCGTCCCCGATGTGGACGGCTATGCTCCCGATGGCAAGACCGTTACCCCCGGCAAGAGCCTCATGCTCTTTGTTACAGGCCGTGACACAACCACCGACAACCCCGTAGTTCGTGCAGTCAATGGTCCGAAAACAAACGAGACCGATGCTTTCTGCACAACTCCTGCCATTCCTGCCGGTTCAAAGGTGAAACTTCTCGCCAATGCGATGTATGAAACGCAGAAAGAAGTAGACCCCGACCTCATCGTGCCTCGCCCCTCTATTGTATATCTTCAGAAGCGTGGCATGAACCAAGTTGTTTCCGACTACTTCGAGGCACAGAAGAAGCACATTCCGTTCACGCAGAGCCTCATCGCAGAACAGGCAATCCTTAATTTCAAGCGTGCCGGCAACCGCACCCTGTGGACGGGTATCAAAGGCAAGCTCCCTGTCAAGGTGCCCAAGCTCGGCGAACAGATGGTTTACTTCACCGAGGGTATCCGTTGGCAGTTCAAGCGCGAACTGCAGCACGCAGGTACATGGACTTACGAGAAGCTCATTGCCCTTGCCAAGATGTATTTCACCGGCGAAGATGTTCCCAAGACCGCCCTGCTCCTTGCAGGTAAGAACCTCCTTGAAGAATTGCAGTGCATCGACTTCAGCAAGCACAAGGAAATTCAGATTGTCACCAAGACGAACCCTATCGGTTGGACTGTCACAAGCATTCACACCGTGTTCGGCGACATCGACATCAAGCGTGAGCCTACTCTTGACACTCTCGGCTATTCCAACTCCGGCGCCCTCATAGGCGAAGACCGCCTCGTCCACTACATCTACTCGCAGCAGCACGAGTTCAACGACCGTGTGGAGGGCGAAGAAGCTACTCGCAAGGGTATCGTTGTGTGGGACGGCCTCGCACTCAAAGGCGCTTGTCACATTTGGATTGACGGTGAGGGCGAAAAGGCAAATGCCGGTGCCACCACCTACACCATTTGGGAGAGCAAAGAAGCTCCTGTCGGTGCCGACCTCGTTGAAGGCCGCGTATATCTGCTCACACAGGACTGCCCCGGCATCAATGCCGCCGCACAGAACGGTCAGATGTGGCAGTACAAGGGTGAAACAGGCGGTTGGGTAGAGTTCACAGGTGAAATCATCGCAGACTAACCCGTATCATCAAATTAAACAGGAAAAGTGGCGGAGGGCGGCCAACGCCTTACCGCCACTTTTTTCATTCAACAAATCTCAAACCCCATATAAGACAATGGAAAAAATCACTTATGGCGCACCCCGACTTGTTGATTGGGTCGCACAGATTAAAGCCGGAGCCGCTACTGTAAGGGTACATTTCACCGGCGGAGCGCTTACTTCGTATGGTGTTACTCCTGCCGAGTACACCACGGCCAATCCTTTCATTCAGAAAGTGATTGAGCAAAGCACCTATTTCAAGGAAGGTCGCATCATTCTTTTGCGCAGAACCGCGTTGCCCGATGTTGCGAAGCCAACAAAAGCCGCAAAGCCGAAGCCCCAAGCACCGGCACCTAAACCCCAAACAGTCGCTCCGACTCCCGAAGCTCCTGCGCCTGCACCTGCCGAGGTTGAGGCCAAAGTCGAGGAGGCCGAAAGCCCTGCACCGGCTCCTGTCCCCGAAGCAGAACAATCTGCCGAGGAAGCAACAGCGTCAGCCGAAGAAGTCGCAAACGATGAGGCGGCAGACGGCCTCACAATCGTTGAAGCAAGCTGCCTCCAAGACGCACAGGCATACCTGCAAGAGCAATTCAACATTTCTTCCTACAAAGTCCGCTCCTACGATGCCGCGCAGAAAGCCGCATCAGAGCATGGTGTTAAGTTCGTTGGCGCAAAGTTCGACACCCTTAACGGCGGCGAAAGCACCGAGAGCGAAAGCGTAGAAGAATAAACTACATGACGCTATGGTATATAACATTCACGATGTAATGCGCGATGTGCGCGTATGCCTCGACCAAAATATGACGAGTGAGCAGTTGTTGCAGACTGACGACATAGACACTCTTGCGCTTGACGATATTGTGAGAAGCAAGATTTTGGAAGCTGTTGTTAGAGTGCATACAAACGCACCGACATACCTTTTGGAACAGGGTCACAATTTCGGCGATGCCATATATTGGGGCGACCTCGAAAGCGGTTGGGTTCTGTTGCCGCATGACTTCATGCGCCTTATCGTCTTTGAAATGAGCGATTGGGAGAAAGCTGTATTCACGGCAATAAGCACCACAGACCCCGAATATGCATTGCAACGTCAGCGCATAAAAGCATTGCGAGGCACAGCACAAAAGCCGGTCTGCGTAATCACGATACGACCCGAAGGCCGCGCGTTGGAGTTCTACTCCTGCAAAAGCGAAAGAGCGTATGTGCGCCGAGCGCAGTATCTCCCTTATCCGAAAATAGACCGCGATGAGGGTATAGACATCTGTGAACGCTGTTACACAGCCGTGGTTTATGCTGCCGCGTCATTAGTATTACTCACATTAGGCGAGTCCGAGAAATCATCGGCGCTCTCCGAAATTTCTAAAACAGCACTACAATGAGTTCAATTCCAACAAAACAAATAGACGGTGATGTTGCGGTTGGGCGCAATGTATCGGCCGGAGGCGATGCCAACATTCAGGGCAATGCCCGTATAGGCCACGACCTAATAGTTGAGGGTTGGCTTGAAGCAAAGAACATCAAGGGTGTGAACAAAGGATTGTTTGCGTCCGTTGCTGCCCTGCGCGAAGCTTACCCGCAACCGCATGACGGTTGGTTTGCCGGTGTTTCCGCATCGGACAAAGACATTGCAGACCTCGAACTGACCGTTCAGCAGGGCAAGGCTCTGTTCAGAATGTATGTCGGCAGTGGTGGTGATTGGGTGTGTGAGCCTATCAACAAACTTTATGAGATTGTTGTGGACAATGAACAGGTTGATAATCTCCGAGAGGATTTGTCTACTTTGCGCGGTCAGCACGAAAGTCTTGAAAAGCGAGTTGATGCACACGACACTGAAATCAGCGGTATAAAGACACAGCAGACAACACTCGGCAATGGTATAAACACCAACACAGGCAATATCGCGACACTAAAAGGTCGTGTTGATGTACATGACTCCTCCATATCCAAGAACGCAGCCGCAATCAAATCCATTACTGACAGCAAAGGTCTACCAGGAGGCATAGCCCCCATTGGCGACAATGGCCTCATTCCAACTCGCTTCATACCTGGTGCGATGGATGATGTCAAAGAATTTGACGGTTTTGTGACTATTGTTGCGACACCCGAAACTCAGTCAATTACGGGAGAGGTAGATGTGATGTTTAACAGCGTTACAGGCTGCTTTATAGCAAAACCTCACAGATTAGACATTACAGTCAATTATTACAGCAATTGGTATAATGCAGACTCTTTCGGCGAAATTTCGTTAAACGGCAGGATACCTGCAAGCGACAAGTTGTATGTAGACAAGACCAACAACAAGTCATATCGTTGGAGCGGTAGCAAAATGGTAGTTACCGGAACTGACCTTGCTCTTGGTGAAACCTCCTCAACGGCTTATCCCGGGGATAAAGGCAAACTAAACGCGGGAAATATCGAGCGGCTGAAAAAGGCATTTTCAATTACCACATTTGTCAATATCAACGAGCTGTTTGAAACAACCGGCAGTATGACATTCTCCGATGTCGCAACATACCTTGATAACGTTACAGAAGTAATTAAACCCGGTAGCGTTGTTACATATCTTGATAGTGAAGTTGGTTGGAAAGCTATGCAATTTGTGGGCAATGACCCAGACAACGGCATTGGTGCAGATGATAATTGGAAAGCATTCGGCAACGGTTCGTCTGTCGGCAACTGCTACAACGTAACTGCCGCCCGACTTGCCAACGGCGATGAACTTCCCTCCAATCCTCCGACATACGACACCAAGCAGAGTGCAATCGAATATGCAATCGCGAAAGATGCCGTAAGCATTGGTGTGCAAATCACCTTTGCGGCAAGTGCCAAAGGTTGGCGCACATTCCAATACATCGGCCTCAGCGATGATGCAGACAGTTATGCCAACCTCGACAATTGGCTTGACGTAGCTGGACAGAGCGCAGGAGAAGAAACAATCCTCAATATTAACGAACTCTGCAAAGAGCAGACCGGCAGTAGCGAGTATTCTCTACTGAGTGCGGTCGCCGCCTTGCGTAAGCTGTGTGAGAGCAAAGGTATCGACTACTTCAAGGACGGCCTTGTAATCACATACTGCATCAATGCAGGTGAACATGTTTGGGAAGCCAAGCAGCTTCTTGACAAAGCGAGTGCCGACAATGCCGAGGCATGGAAAGACTTCGGCGGTGGAGGCACCGACCTTGTTGCCAACGATGTTCCAACTGAGGGAGGCACGGACGCATTCAGCACCGGCGGCGCATACGAGCGTATAATCGTAGACTTCGAGGAAAGTTTCAGCGAGGACGGCAATTCCAAGACCTATCAGCCGGTCAATGCCAAACGCAAGCCAATCGGCAGTCCTCTTACAGTTCCTCTCGGCGGTGGAGGTGGAAGCACTGATGCAACCTCGTTCGCCGTCAGATTTGAGAGTCAGACAATCTACGGAGCCGCCGGAGGCAAGATTGTAGGCCGCTTCGCCGCCCGAAGCGTAACGCGCATGGGCGAGGAAGAAGTTGTCAATAACATCACCGAAATTTCTGTGAGCGATGCCAACACAGGCGTATTGCTTAAAACAGAAATCCTCACCAACGAACGTAGTTCGGCCACTCTCCAAGATTTTAAGTTCTCGGTTGATTTTACTGATTGGTTTGACGGAGCCGGACAGCGCAGCTTTGTTGTGGCTGTAAAAGACCAAGAGGGCAATGTGCGCCGCGTAGACGTTAGTGTGAACTGCGTAGACGTGACTGTTGAAATCTCCAAAGCCCTGCATGAATGTCGTGTGTCGGTAGGTGCAGGTATGACAACTCTTAACAGCTTCTACATATTCCCTCGCAATACACTCGGTGGAACAGGTGGTGGTATTGACGCTATCATTGAAATCCTTTGGGATGGAGAATGGCGCGAACTTGGCCGTGCGAACATTCAGAAAACATTCTCGCAGGACATCAGCATCAATCCGAGCAATGTTCTTGGCGGTGGTGAGAAAATGCAACATGGCTCTTATCTGCTCCGTATTCATGGCTACGCACCTCAAGCAAAAGTAACCGGCAACTACGTCTACACGTCTATCATGTGTGTGGATAGCTCAAAGACAACCGAGCCGATTGTTTCTATCCACTACGATGCAAAGACCTTTGACGATGAATTGAACGGTACTGTTGCGCTCTATGACACCGCAAATCTACAAGTGGCCGCATACACAGCGGCAAGTGTAAGCGGAAACACGCAGGTGTCAGTAAAGGCCAATGGCGAAACAATTCAGACGTTCAATGCCGCTTCGTCCTCAACCTATTCCGTGAAGTATCAGATACAGGGATATACCAACGGCGATAACATCGAGTTTATTGCTGAAGGCAGATGGACTGAGGCCAACGGCAAAGTTCACACAGACAAGAGCCATCCGATAGTTGTCACGGTAGACGGAAGCGCAATTGATGTGCAGATTAAGAGCGGTGCCGCATTCGGCTATGACTTTGCCCTGCGCACAAATGCGGACGTGGACAAGACGATTACCGACAAGGGTGTGACAATGGCCGTCACCGGCGCAAATTGGCGCACAAATGGCTTCGTTTCCTATCTCGGTCAAAACGCTTTCCGTATCGCGGAGAACATGAGGGCTACAATCCCTTACTATCTCTACTCCAAGCAGACCAACGAAAGCGCGGGTAATGCAATCCAATTCTCCTTTGCTACTGACAACATCAAGGACAAGGACGCATTGCTCATGCACTCCTATGACCCTGCCACCGGCACCGGCTTCTATGTGAAAGGCAACGTGGCCGGCATATACTGCGCCAAAGGTGTGAAGCATCAGCGGCAAGAGCGCAAGTTCCGCAGTAAGGAGAAAATCACAATGGCCGTGGTCGTTGAACCTGCAAGCAGGGCAATCCAACGAGGAAGCGAAAAGTATTCCACAATCAAGATGTATCTCAATGGTGAGGAGGTCGCTTGTTTGGGTTATATCCCCGGACAAAATGCAATCTCTCAGAATACCCCCATCATGCTTGACGGTAGAGAGGGTGACTTTTATCTCTACTACGTCATGGCATACGAGAGCTACTATGAGTGGTCGCAAGCATTCAATAACTACCTTGCCAAACTGACCGATGTAAATGCGATGATAGCCGAGTTTGAGAGCGAAGATGTTCTTGACACAATCAACCGTCCGAGCCTCGACAAACTAAAAGCTAAGGGTATGCCGTACTATGTTGTAGTTGCGCCGCAGAAAGTGTTTGATGAGTTTGACGGAGATACCAACACCTCCACAAAATTCACCTGTACGCTTTTCTACTTCAACCCCGAATACCCGGAGCTGAACTTCAAGGCTACAAATGTTCAATGGCGCAGACAGGGAACGACATCAGCTAAACGACCTATCAAGAATGACCGCTTCTATCTCAACAAGCCGGTGAATAAGGCCGACAAGATTGTCATCACGCTTCTTACCCCCAACGAGAACACAGAACTTGGGCGCAAAGCCATTGCCCTTGCCGCAAAGAACTTTGTGCTTGTGCGTCCCGATGCAATCCCGGTACAGATTATTACCGTCAAGGTAGATTACTCCGACAGTAGCAATGCCAATGACTGTGGTGTGTGCGACATGATGAACAACACGTTCAAGGCTATGGGCAGCGCCTATCAGACACCTGCACAAAGATCCTATGACGGTACGTTCACCAAAGGCGACCTGCACATTGAGGGTTGCAAGATGGACCACTCCACCAAGAACCACCCAATTGCCGCTTTCCGCTCCACCAATGAACAGCTTACCGATGCGTGGTTCCACGCAAAGGGCAATTGGAAAGAGGACAAAGGCGAACAGCTTGCACTCGGTTTCAAAGACACCCCTGGCTATAACAAGGGCTGTCTTAACTATGGCGACTTCATAGAGTTCTTTGGTCGCCGTGATGAAACGCTCTCGCAGATTGAAGCGCGTTTTAAGACGACTGAGGGATTAGACACCGATGCTGTCTACCTGCTCAGCCAATACTGCGGACGTGACTATGCGTTTATGCGCCACAACGGTACAGCATGGCAACGTAGCACCGGCTCCATGAAGCAGGTCGGCGGCAAATGGGTTGTTACCGGCGATGTGTTGAACCCGGTAGTCGGCTTTGAGCTGCTGTCCTATCAAGGTTTCTGTTGGTGGAAAGGTGTGTCGGGTATTGACGACATGATGAAAATGGAGGCCGATAAATCCTCTTGGGTTCAGAAGCTCGTTAATAGCGGTGACGTTTCGGCGGATACATTCCCGAAGTGGACACAATACTTTGAATGCATGGTCGATGACGACCAATTGCAGATTGACCTTGCGTATGGTAGAAAAGTACCTTACGAACTATTCCGTATGCTGAGGTTCTGCCATGACTGCGACATGATTGCCGCTGTTGATGGCAAAGAAAACCGTTGGCAGATTGTCGAGAACACGACAAAGGTAAATAATTGGAAAAACGACCTGTGGCAGTACGCATCACCTCAGAGCCTCTATGCCTACACGCTGTTTACCGACTACCTTGCCGCTACCGACCAACGCGCCAAGAATATGCAACCAATGTGGTTCTTGGAGGACGGTCAGAGCGTTACCAATGGTGTCTATTCTGCCGAACACGCGGTTAGAATGTATCTCAACAAGGTCTATGACTGCGACACCTGCAACGGTAAGGACAATGACGGTGGTTGCACCGTAGACCCGGAAGCAGACCCCAACCGTATGACGGACGACAACTACGTCAATCCGTATGCCGGTTACGGTTCAATCCTGTTCAACAACGTGGCAATTGTGCCTACCGTCTATCTTGATGCGACACACAGCGGAAATCAGCAACTTTCACTCGAAACAGTTGCGGCCGCAATGCGCTCAGCAAAGACCAACGTGGACGGTGTAGACATGATACCGTTCTCTCCGGAGGGTGCGCAGTATTTCTTTGTAGAGAAGCGTCTGAAATTTTGGAAGAAGCTCATATCTTCCTATGACGGAGAACGCAAGTATATTGAAAGCGTTGTCAAAAGCGATGATATATACTTCTATGCTCTGCAAGGTTTGGGGCTTACAGCTCTGCCGCAGTTCATTGAACAGCGTTGGCGCATCCGTGACGGCTACTATCAAACAGGCCAATTCTTCAGCGGAGTATTGAGCGGTCGTACATCGTGCGCAAGCAGCAATGCACGTATCCGCATAGTGGCCGCAAAGACCGGCTACTTTGGTGTCGGCCACGATGCAAGCGGACAACTTGACGAGGTTGTGTTCCTCGAAGCAGGACAGGAACATTACTTTACCAAGTTCAGTCACACGGAGTATGCTCTGTTATACATCTACCAAGCCGACCGAATTGCAGAGATAGACCTTAGTGAGATAAGCCTTGACAGCAGCTTCAACTTCCAAGTAATGACTCTCGCCGAGAAGATTGTAATCGGTAGCGAGAACCGACAAGACGTTTCAATCGGCTCCGCCGTACCTATCAGCTCAATGCCCCTCGGCTCTCTGCCGTTCCTGCGAGAGCTTGATGTGCGCAACACAACCGTAGCAAGCATTGATGCAAGCACCTGTCCTCGATTAGAGATAATCAGAGCAACAGGAACACCTCTGCAAAACTGCTCCGTTGCTGAGACATCGCCCGTTAGCGTGTTGGAACTGCCAGATACCATGACCGAAATCTCTCTTGTCAATCTTCCTAATCTCTCTTATCCGGGAGGGCTGACGATTGCAGGACTGAGCAATGTAACCAAGCTCATGATTAGCGGTTGCCCGAAGATTGATGCAATGGCTATGATTAAGAACATCGTAGCCGAAGCAGGACATATCAAGAGTATCGGCCTACGCGATGTGAACATCACCGCAAGTGTTGAAATTCTGCGCTCGTTGAAAGCGACCAATGCTTTCGGCCTCGATGAGAACGGCAACGACATTGCCGCCGACAAAACCGTTGAAGGTATCGGCAAACAATGCTCCGGCCTCACAGGTCGTTGGATATTGGCAGAGTTGATAGAAGATAACGATGTGGACGGAGTGGCAGGTCTTAACAGCCTTAAAGCCTACTTCCCTGCGCTTGACCTCTACAACTCGCAATTCTCAATTATAAGATGCTCTGACTTAGTGGATGCTCCAGGTGAAAAATGGGGCAACCTCGACAACATGACTGGTGCGTTGTACTCTGCCGCCTATAGGCGGTCGGGCCACCCGTTGCGTATCTTTGAAAACTCCTGGGCTTGCCGAGCAGACTACAATGCCAAAGCACAGCGTCTTGAACTGCGCCGCCTCAGCCGTGCCAACTTCAATTTCATGCTTGACGGCAGCGAGATTGACCTTGCAGACGTGGCCGGTGCCGGTTACGACATCATGCACTTACTCGGACATGGATGGTACAAGGGTGTAAACGACTACAAGAACCAAGACAAATACTATGTGTGGTCAAGTTGTGACAACGAGCCGCTATCAACGGCTAACGTCAGAAACATACACCGCCTCGGCGACCTCTTGTATTCAGAAAGTCAAGGTGTGTATGTCGATGCAGACACCACTGTTGGCATGAATGTGGCAGACCTCCTTGGGCAAGGCTCAAATGTCAATGTATACCGCGTAGATGTTGAGGGCATGAAGCAGGTGCGTTGGCCAGGCATGAACAATCAGACAATGGGCTGTGTATTCACTGATGCAGACGGCAATGTTGTCGGAGTGTTCCAAATGGCAGTAAGTAATACCAACTTCGACTTCACAATTGGCAGTTACATCTTTGAGAAAGTGCCACAAGGCGCGAAGTGGTTCTACTTTACCACATTCAAAGAACTTGATGAGAGCGAGGTTCACACGGTGGATAGCGAAAGTATTGAAGCCATTGAGCCGGAATGGACAGAGATTAAATCTCCGAAAGCTCTCAACGAGGAAATTGAGGACGGTTCGGTGTTCGGTACATACCCGATTACCATTGACGGCCTCGGCCTACCCCGAAGTATCAGCAGTGGCCGTTCACGCAGAGGCACCGGCACATCGACCATAAATCCAAACTGGCTTTATGATGATGAGGGCAACGCTATAGAGCTACCTACAGGTACAATCAACTACTGCATGAAAGATTTCCAAAACCTTGCACGGCTCAGAGGTAAAGGCTATCAGCTCCAAGATTATGAGCAGCACAAGGAAACTTCAATCTTGTGGTGGGCATTGAATGGTCATAGTGATGAACAGAGCATTGTCGGTCGAGGACAGCATGACGGACTCCTCAACCAAGCCGATAGCATAGGAATGGCCGACACACAGAGTAGCGGTAATGTGTGGAACTCAATACTCGGTATTAAAGGCTATGTTGGTTGCGACTCGGAATGGATGGACAACATCGCGCTCAATGTGACTTCTTTCAAAGAGTTTTTCAAGAACAAAGGCGTTGAGGTTGCATCATTCCCGATTGACGGTGTCGCGCATATCTTCAACCCGATTACAGGTAAGGAACGCACCGTACAATGCCTCACCTCCGGCGGCGGTAACTGTGTTGTACGCCTCGTACACGGAGCAAAATGTGATGTGCTACCCTCGCGCACCATCGGCGACACAAGCCAATATATTGTTTCGTTCTGCGCAGGTTATTGGTACACCCATTCTCGCAGCCGCGTTGTTTTGCGGTCGGGCGGCGGTTCGAATGCGCTCAGCGGCCTCGCTTATGCGAACGCGAATAACGCTTGCTCGTACTCGAACACGCACTTCGGCGCTCGTCTGGCCTTCCGAGGGCGACTAATCGTACTCTCGTAACAGCGACTTCTCGCCGCTCGTCCTTTTCGTTTGGTGCAGAGCTGGGGCATAGCCCCGGCTGCTGTACCTTTCAATCTCGCGTAAGCGAGTCGTGATTGAAAAATAATTCGGCAAAGTTGATTGATATATCAACTTTTTGTTGTAACTTTGCGTTATGAAATCAGAACGGAAGATATTGTTTTATAAGGACTATTTCATTTCTTTCTACCGTGCTCTTGAAGCAGGGGCGCAGAAGAAAATTGATTATGTTCTTGGAATGCTCAAAATACAAGAGCGTGTTAATGAAAGGTTCGTGAAGTTCATCCGTGATGGCGTGTATGAAATCCGTGCATCGCATAACGGCAATATTTACCGGGCATTTTTCATTTTCGATGAAGGCAACATAGTGATGCTTCTGAATGGCTATCAGAAAAAAACACAAAAAGCACCGGAGTCGGAAATCAACATGGCTTTGAAACTAAAAAAGGAGTATTATGCAGACAAAAAGTAACATTGGCAGCTTCGATGCCATACTTGATGAGAAATACGGAAAGGTCGGTACACCCGAACGTGATGCTTTCCATCGTGAGGCTTACGCTTATTGTGTTGGTCAGATTATTCTTGATGCAAGGAAACAGGAGCGAATGACTCAGAGTGACCTTGCCAAGAAAGTAGGCACAGACAAAACCTATATTTCACGTATTGAGAAAGGTGCGATTGAACCCGGAGTTGGACTTTTCTTCCGTATCATGGACGCGCTTGGACTCAAAGTGGAGATTGCGCGACCACTTATGTAAAATGAAATAAAGGCGGACTACCCTCACAGCCGCGTTGTTTTGCGGTCGGGCAACAATTCGAATGCGAACAGCGGCCTCGCTTATGCGAACGCGAATAACGCTTGCTCGAACTCGAACACGAACTACGGCGCTCGTCTGAACTTACTAAGGTTAAATCGTGTGACCCTGCAAGACAACGAGATTGTCACCGCATTCCGCGAAGGGTATGAGCCTCGGCAACAGCAAATAGGCCTCACACGGCAAGTTTGGAAAGCCGAAAAATGACAATAACCTTACAAAGTGGAGTGTCGCTTAGGCGACCTCCACGGGACCGGAAGGCTCCAAGCATTTCACAATGGAAGCAGTAACTGCCCATAACATCAATTATGATTTGATACCGCAGGAATGCGCCAATCTTCCTGTGGCCTTGAAGAGCGCAGGTTTCCCAATCGACAGTTTATTAAATGAGATAATCTCCGATGAAAATTTATCAGACGGTTTTGATTATGTCATAAGTCATTTGGAAACCGCTCAACAGCGCGAAAAATACTATTCAAAACTTGACCCGGCCAAAGGAGAACGCGACAAACGTCAGCTACTCGTACGTCTGAAAAGAGAGTTGCAGGACGGTACATTTAGAATACTCCCGGAGAACATTCGAGAAATGACTGTTTCCGATGGCCCGAAAGTAAGGGTCGTGCAAGCTCCGAGGGTATATCATCGCATAGGGTGCCATGTGATAATGGTAGTGGTGGAGAGATATGTAAACCCCACGCTCATACAGAACACGGCGGCAAGCATTCAAGGCCGAGGTATGCATTGGCTATTTCATCGCATGGTCGAGGATTACAATGCAGTGCCGGAGTTGATGCAATTCTACTGTCAGAATGACATAAAGGGCTACTATGACAACATAGACCAAGAGCGCATGAAAGCCGAAATAAGGCTATATATTTCAGACCCTGTTGTATTAGGCTTCCTCGACAACTTCATCACCTTACTGCCGAAAGGACTATCAAAAGGATTACGCTCAAGTCAATGCTTTGCCAATCTCTATTTGTCGCCGGTAGACCATGTTATGTGTTGCCATGTTCCGAAATATATTGCACCAAATGGAGAGGTTAGGTATCTTTATGAGAGGTATATGGACGACTCCGCAATGTGGGGAAGTCTGAAAAGGCCTGTATGGAAATTGCGAGATATATACCATGAGGAAATTAATAAGAGAGATTTGACCGTTAAAAACACAGAGGCAGTAAGACCGATAAGCGAGGGTATTGATTACCTCGGTTTTGTCTTTTATGGCACACACGCATTACTGAGAAAGCGAACTAAGAAGAAAGTTGCCCGACATTTGTCAGAGGTAAAATCCCGAAAGAGGAGACAGGAAATTATCGGCTCATTCAAAGGCATGGCCTGTCATGCCGACTGCAAGCATTTATATTTCAAATTAACACATAATTACATGAGAAAATTCGGAGAGTTAGGCATAGCCTACAAGCCGGAGGACGGCAAAAAGCGTTTTCCGGGCAAGGTTGTTCCAATTCGTAGCATAGCGAATACACCGATTGAGATACACGATTACGAGGCAGACCTCACAACTGCACACGGCGATGGTCGCTACCTTGTAAGTTTCCGCAATATTGCGGACGGTACGTTCAACAAGTTTTTCACGGCAAGCAAGGAGATGCAGAATATCCTCGACCAAATAAGTGACATCGAGGACGGATTTCCTTTTGAAACAACTATTGTCATGGACTACTATGACGGAAAGACGTTGCCAAAATTTACATAAGCCCAAAAGATAAAGATACAATCGCGGAATACAGCGTTACCTTTGCCATATGAATAAGATTTACGGCACACCGGTAAGGCAGGACGGCTTACAAAAAGTAGGCCGCAGAACTTTTACGCTCTTTTACGGACTATACTCCGATGAGCATGGAGGTACTTATGAGTATCGCTATACCTTTGACCATAAACCTACATGGGAGGAGGTGGAGGCTGTGTTGGTTGAAGCTATCAACGAGCATACCAAAGAAACTATTATAAACGGTTTTATATGGAATGGTATGCGCGTATGGTTGTCTGACGAAAACCAACGCAACTTTATGATGATGGAGAGGCTCACCTCAGAAGCATATCCTCGCACGGTAAAGATAAACGAGGACTCCAACGGCAAGCCTATCTATTACACCTTTGTCAGCGAGGAGGAGTTTGCGGCATTCAGTAAACTCGCCGCACAACACGTTAATAACACACTGGCCGCAGGTTGTAATGAAAAAGACGACCTTACCCCAGCCACGTTTGGATTTTGAACGCTAAGTTAGGATTTCATATAATGCGATTAGGAGCCACGGACTGCGCAGCCGTGGCTCTCTTTTTGTCTAACTCAAAAGATAACGAGAGCGAGAACCGACTACGGCCTACCTTTGCATAGTATAAACCAAATGTTAATTATCATGACAAAGAAAATTTGCAATGACAAGACCGGGAGCGACAAGAAGCTCCACGTCTTCTGTGAGTTCGTAATCGCCGCCTTTATCGGTGTGCTTGTGTCGTTCATTCATTTTCCCTCGGCAATCATTGCCGCCGTCATTGCCTTTGCCGTGGCTTTCGCTTTCGGCATCTACAAAGAGGTAAAAGACAGCAAGCAGAAAGGAAATCATTTCTGCGTGTGGGATTTGGCATGGGATATTGTCGGTTGCCTTGTGGGTGCCGTCTTTGTTTTCCTTGCCAACTACTACACATGGCATGACATCGCCAGCAACCTCATCGAATAAACCATAACACAACACAGACATGGAAACAATCGTACCACTTAACAAACTCTACCTGTTCGTTGGGGTGTTCCTTGCCGTGTGCATATTGGTGATAGCAGCTATTATGCTCGACCTT
The DNA here is from genome assembly GCF_004803935.1 of Duncaniella sp. C9. Classification (GTDB taxonomy): domain Bacteria; phylum Bacteroidota; class Bacteroidia; order Bacteroidales; family Muribaculaceae; genus Duncaniella; species Duncaniella muris. Next base: position 1,951,300 of record NZ_CP039547.1, on the reverse strand, counting down.
TGGGACGGAGTACACACGGCGAAAAAGACGCATCAGCGCGTACACTCCCACAAGTTGAGAGTTACCATTGCCAAGATGAGTGAGTATTGGCGATTTATCATGATTGGCTTTCTCGTGGACTGCCTCGGTATATTCTTTTCGTTCTACATCATGCCCTTTGTGGCCGTGCTGTTCGGTGCCGGGCTTATTGTCGTTGAAGCGAAGAGTATGTTTGAACACGCGAACCGGCGAAAGAGTCACATGAGTGATGTGCCTAAAATACTCAATGACATCATCGCGGCAGTAGACAAAAAAGACGCTCAGAGGATATTTGACCTATTGAGCGCAAGTAATAACGACTCAGCGCATCATTAACTCACATAGAATATGAAAGTATTACTCGACAACGGACATGGCGACCCGCCCATCACCGGCGGCAAGCATAGTCCCGACAATCGTCTGAAAGAATACGTCTATTGCCGCGAGATTGCTCAGCGCGTAAGCAGGGAATTGACGCTTCGCGGCATTGATACTATACTTCTTGTGCCGGAGAAAACCGATACACCTCTGAAAGAACGTGTGCGCAAGGCCAATGGTTGGGCGCAAAAACTCGGCACCAAGAACGTAGTGCTTGTGTCAATACACAATAATGCGGCAGGGGCAGACGGCCAATGGCATTCCGCTTCCGGCTTTTCCGTCATGGTCAGCAAGAACGCATCTTCAAACTCCAAACGACTTGCCCAAATCTTCACGGAGAATGCCACCGACATGGGGCTTATGGGCAACCGTTGTGTGCCGCCCGAAAAATATTGGGTTCAATCCCTCGCAATGACACGCGACACCATTTGTCCGGCGGTTCTGACCGAGAACCTTTTCCAAGACAATGAGGAGGAGGTGAAGTTTCTGCTTTCCGAGGAGGGCAAACAGGCGATAGTAACTCTGCACGTCAATTCAATCATTCAGTACATCAACACTATCAAATCATGAACAGAGAAACGGAAATAGTTGCTAATAAACAACTGCGTAAAGACATTGACGAGATTGTCCAAAGAGTTAAGGAACTGCCTGCCTCTCGTGAGCGCAGCCTTGCCATTACCAAACTCCAAGAGGGTGTAATGTGGCTCGGCATGGATTTGAAACGTCTGAACTGTGACAACCCTTATCCGTCAAGTAAAGACCCCTCTACAGGTTCTACCATTGAACCCACAGCAGACGGCCTCAAACTCTAACATCAACAAGTCATGAAAACGAAACACTATATCCTGTTAGCACTTGCAGGACTGACAGCATTCCTTGCCGGGTTCATCATCGGCAAAGACCGCACGGAGAAGCCGCCCGGCACCGTGACGGAAACAAAGGAAACGACCGTGGACACCATTCCGTACTACGCACCGATGCCGCAGTCAGAGTTGGCGTTAGGCACACACCGTTATACTCTACCGACATATCGTTTCCTCGGTGGAGGTGTAGGAGGCGAACCTCGACAACGTGGCGACAAGGACAGTATTTGTGAGGACAGCATAATTCACTCTACCGTTTATGGCGCCGGCGCCGGAGGCGAACCCCGATGTAGCCAAGACAGCGCAATCGTGGAACTTCCGATAACACAACGACACTATGCCGACAGCACTTATGAAGCATGGGTGAGCGGCCCGGTAGACCCACGGCTCGACAGCATCAGAGTATTTGCACCAACAACAATTATCACCAAGCGAGAATGGAAGCCTCCCAAGCGTTGGCACATAGGAATAACAGCCGGTTATGGCTATGGGGCAAAGGGCTTTCAGCCGTATATAGGTGTCGGAGTAACTTATTCAATAATCAGTTTTTGACATGGAGATAACACTATCAATCAATAAGGAAGATGTGATGCAGGAGATTGCAGTCACCACCGCCTACACAGGCGGCAAGATGGACAATGACGAAAACGCACTGCACCGCATATCTACTGTTGATGAGGACGAGAACCACCTTGAAAGATTTTGGGAGGAGAGCCGAGCGGACATCTGCCAAGAGCTTATCGGCCTTGTCACTTTTGAGGGAATGGTGCGTGATGCTATCGTCACACCACCTGTAGACCCTGTTCTCCCTGTAGACCCCATAGCCCCCAATTCTGCCGCACTTCCTCCCATTTTGCAAAGGCAGCATTACGAATTGAGGCTTGATGTGTCTAAATCCTTTGACGAGGCTCTGTTGCCGAGTATGCGACTCAGCCTGTTCAGTTATTTCGTGCAGAGCATAGTAGCCAAGTGGTACGTCTACACAAACAAAGGAGAAGCCGGTGATTATGCTGACAAAGCAAGCACCCTCCTTGACGATATTCACCGCAAGGCCGTGTATAAGAAAAAGCCGACACGTCCCACCTACGATGATTAAACTAATAAATAATACATCACAATGGAACAGAAAAAGACCATTACAGTAACGCTTGAGTCGAAAGAAATCAAGTTTGACGTGATGAATAAGTCGCATCTTACAGGCCAAGCGCGAAACGCAGAAGGCAAGGACTACCGTGCCACTGCGTATATGCAAGCGAGTGAGGACGATGAACACGCTTATCAGATACTCCGTGCCATCAGCAATGCTTTCTCCCATCTGAAAGTGGAACTCGGAGAGTATTTGCATGAGGACGGTTCTACCTCCAATAACCGCATAAACAAGACGGTCGAGGACGGAGGAAAGCTACAGCTTGTTTTCTTGCTCCCCTCAAATTTCAACAACTCGGCATGTGACAGCCTTGGCGGTATGCTCCACGAGTATATTGTAGACCGCACTCTTTCGGAGTGGTTTGTAATCACCTCCCCGAATGACGCGCAGAACTACTCCAACCTTGCCACCGATGCACTCGACCGAGCCAAGCAAGCCCTGTACAAGCGCGAAAGGCCAACACGTCCCACTTATAACGATTAAGCCATGTATCATATCGGTTGCAGCGAGGACTGCTATAATTCAGATGCTGGGGACAGCAAGGTCACAAAGAATGTGACGTTGGTGTTTCATCGTGCGCAGTTGCTTTACGACATAAAGAATTATGCCTATATCGAGGGGCATGTGTGGGGCGAGGAAAACCAACACGCACAGCACACCCTCGTTGAAATCGGTGAGGAGGGCAATGTCGATAGGGTGAACCGCATTTTAGGGGTCGTTCATGCCGCAGCCGTTGAAATGCTTTATCCCTACACAAAGCAGGAGCCGATTGACGACGAAGTTATCTGTGACCGAATGTGGACACCCGAAGATTACGAAATCGTCATGAAAGTGCCGGCCACGATGTCACGAACCACCCTGCACCTGCTCAACAAACTAATCCATGAGTTTATGGTAGCTCGTGTGATATATGATTGGTTGAGCATCACGCACCCCGAAGCTGCGCGTAACTGGCTTGAAAAAGCGTTGGAGGCGCAGGAGGAAGTCAACAGCATCAAGAACAGCCGTACAGGAGTGCTGAGGCGACCCTCGCACCCATTCTAACGTATTACTTGCCGGGGCAACCCGGAACTATCCCGACAAGGACGAGAGCCGAGACGCATCACGCGCCCCGGCTCTCTTGTTAATAACAATCTTTTCTACCTAAAATAAAACCTATGTTATCTTGGTTGATTGGTCTGACGTGGAGTAAACTGCAGCGAGGCTCCGAACAGGCTCTCTGTTGCTGACAGCGAAGTGACACACGCGATACGGAAATACTTGTAAGGTGTGCCACGGAAGCCGCGCAAGAAATGGTCTTTGCTCGACCATACCAAGTGCCAATTGTAGAGGTCGCGAGAGCCATAGAGGACGGCTTGCACATTGCCTTTCTGAAAGTGTCCTCGCTGAATTACTGTGTCCATTGTTTTGAGAATGTCGGGTGTTTCGAGTTTGAGCGGACGGGTAACGAGCAAACCTTTTGTTTCCACTCCTTGCATGGCCGAGAAATTCAACAGCGCCCCATTATGGTCTACTGCCAATGCCTCCGGATAAGAATTTATACCGGCCTCAATAGTGGAATACATCATGCCCCATTCCTTCGATTTTAGAGAGTAGACGTATGCGTAAGTGTAATTGGGATTATAGACAATCACACGTTGATGCACATAGTCATAGAGCATACCACATTCGGAAATAAAATCCAAGAAGGGAGCAGTCGGCAGACAAGTGTCTGCATCATGGCCAAGCATGGAGTGTAATTTATCCATGCCGGGAAGTTGCAGGACGTTGAACGGTTCCTCCGCATTGATTACATCGGTTATACATTGAGTCTGTGAGCCGGATATAAGCATAATGCCTCGGTCGGTTGCAAAGAGAACCGCACTATCCATTTGTAGAGGCTCAGTATTTTCAAGAATAACATCGCGCGTAATAGGCTGTCGAGCGGAATATGAGCCGGTAGATGATACTTCCAAAGCCCAAACGCCTTCATCGGTAAAGGCGTATAGTGGGAATTGTCCGAACTGACCCTCAGAGAGAGCTTTGGCCGCTGTCGATATTGCCATAATGCGCCCGGTGCCCACGGTGTTTATGCCGAGCAACGGGAAGATATACGGATTATTCACCTCGGACGTATAGACCTTATTGAACACTTCAATAGTGCGGTCTGCAATTGATGATTGCGGCGGTCTACCTTGTGAAACTCCGGCAGGTTCGTCCCAACCTCCGAAGTAGAACGAGCCATTGAGAAAGCCGTGAGGCTCCAACGGGACAACAAGGTGCGCCATATCGAAATAATCTGTACGGATAATCACCGCCTTATACGCATTGACATTCGGATAATAAAAGAACAGTAACGGAGCCTCATGCCCACAAGAGCCGGAGGTGCCATATACAATGATGTCCTTGCCGTCTTGCTTGATGTAGACGGCCACCAATACACCGACAGTTCTATCAATAGTTGTTGGTGGCGCATCGGACCAATGAGCAACATATCCGTCCGAATAATTGAATAAAGAAAAACCATCGAAACCTTGAAACAACTGCTTTTTTACACCTGAGAGATTAAGGCGAGAGTTGTAGGCAAACGCTTGATGCGGTATTATTTTATCGTGGCTGTCGTAATCGTCAGTCATTACCTCACGAGTTACAAGCGATTGTAGATAGTCCTCCTTAACCGGTATAATGGTACGTTCTGTTTTAAGTTCCTCAACACGTATGCTATGCAGGAAATAGAATTGCGAACAACTGCGTATATCTTCCTTAACTGCGTCTGCACTACGCTTGGGAGTCACCAACACGCCTCCGGGTCGCAAAGAAAGGTTATTAGGGGTAAAAGTAAATGCATAGAGTTTTCCAAAATTGTTGAGTTGGTAACGGAGTGGATATGTAGATGTACTTGCCGCTTGGTTCGTATGCTTGCAGACGCTGAAGCTCGATAAATCCTCACCGCCATTGATAAATTTTTCGCATTGTCCGTTTTGGTCGTATGTATAGATAGGTTTGGAAATGAATATATCCACCGACTTAATAATGTCGCTCCAATTTTTAAGCGAGTTTAAGTCGGATTTAAGTGCGTAGTCGAGAGTATGCACAGGAGCAACGACACGAAGAACAGCACTTGTATATGTGTCGTCTTTTCCATGAAGATTGAACCAAAATACACGAGGTGTATTCTCGGAGCTACATATCATAAGGATAGGTGCTGAATGCCGGGTCAGAGAACCGTCATACAGGCGATACGCATATCTTACGAAGAAAGGATATATGAATTTGCCTTTCTGTGTAGACTCCTCAGCAATGAATTTGTTTATCTTGGCTAAGACTTGATTGGTGATATTGGTTTTCTGAGTATCGTCAAACTCAGAATAGATATTGTTCTTGTGTATGCTGTAGTTTATGGTAAACTCGTCTGTTCGTTTCATTTCACCTTGCAAACCAAACGAAAGTGAACATTCGGGCATGGAAGTGCCGAGATACAAATAGCCGGACGTGTCACCTTTCCAAAGGAAATAGTGCATACCGTCAGAACAGAGAATGAGCAAGGTATTACCAATAGAACTGAACTGATAAATATCAACCCCGGAGAAAGAGCGTAGGACAGTTGGTGTTGAGGCCGTATCTCCATAGGTTGAGTTGTCGAGCCAACTAACCGTTTTTCCTTCCAAAAGGATATAGTGCTTGTATGCCGATGTTCCGTGAATGTAGACAGCCTTTTGAGAAGCAGACAGGCCAATAGATGTTGGTATCGGTTGCAGAAGTGGCTTCAATTGGCTGTCCTCGCTGATGAGATTGAGCGAAGTAGTAAGCTGACCGTCCGAACATTCGTAGTCGGACGGTTGAGCCGTGTAGCCGTTGTATTTAATATCTTTAATCATAATGAGCAACGGTATATGATTGTTATGTACTTGGTGTTGTCGCGTTCAATCTCCGTTCCGCAAGGACAGCGCAGTCTGCCATTAACACCTGCGGCCACAAGCATAGCAGTAGCCAAAGCTTTTGAGCAGGTGCGGAAAGTTCCCTTACCGTTAGCAGTTGCCCACACTCGTCCATCGTGCCGGCCGACATAGTTGCCGGAGCGGAGTTTGACATATAGATACATTTCGCCATACTCCTGCACGATGTCTATAACATCGCCGGGAGCGAGTGACAGCTTCCGGGCGATGTGTGCTGATATATCAATCTTGCCGGAGGCATGGAATGATATGTCGTGCTTGCGTGAGTTGGGCAATATACTTTTCATAATTGGCAAAATTAGTTTTAATGATTGGTACGCCCACTTTAAGTTGTGGGAGAGAATAGATTTCGCTCTTTGGGTTTCTGTTGAGTGTAACCCATATCGCGCACACGCTCAATCTCGTGGTCAATCTCGGCTTCAAGAGCCTTAGATTTGCGCAGAGCGTCATTTGACCGTGTTCGGAAAAAGTCTTTTTGAGCCTCACGCATGAGGGCTACCTTTTCAAAGAATACTCGTTTGTCCATATTATGCTACTTTTTAAGATGTTTTTCTATTTCTCTGCATAGAGCCTCACACCATGCACGTGCGATTGTAACCTCAACGGCATTGCCGATGAATTTCTTTTGGTCTGCTTGTGTCCCGACCAGCACATAGTCTTCGGGAAAGCCCATAATCTTTTTCAGTTCGGGAATTTTCAGCATACGCATCTTGATGTCAACAATGCCGTAGAGAGCCATAAATTCCTTGATTTTAGCTGTCATTGGGCTATCGGTTGAATAGACCTCAATAAACACCTCGCCCTTTTCCGCTGTGACAAGATAAGGCGGCATTTTATCCATTCTTGCTATTAGGGTGAAACATGGCTTTTCAACCGAGCCACCGACATTATTGTATTGAGGGTTCATCAGGTAGTGCCGTTTCACTGTTACAAGGTTGAATTTCGGATTAGTAGTTAGCGTGTTTGCCGGAACTTCAACGGAAGCTGCCGTACCGTTCCCGTACTGCATATCAATGAACTGCTCCGACTGAATAAGCGCAAGGCGGTCTTTCGTTGTTACCGTAGGAGAGGGGCTTTCAACAGAATGGTTATGCCCATTTCCGTAGTATGCCGATATAAACGCATGGTGGTCTATTGTCGTTATCGTTCCTGCTGGCTCGTTTACGGAGCTGTTCTTGCTTTCGGGATGTCCGCTGTATTGTTTTGACAGAAAAGACACCTGTGCAACTCCGAGCCTGTTTTGTGTCGCTACCGTTGGGCAAGGCTCATCAATACCAGGTGCGTTGTATTTTCCCGTCCGACTCATTGAGTTGTATTTGACAAGGAAAGCATCCTTGCCCCCAGCGACAAACTTAATCAGACCTGCGTAAATTCGCTCCAAAGTCTTTTCCGAAAGAGGCTTCTCACGGAAAATGGTATTTCCCTCGTCCTCGAAGTCCAGCACCTCCTTTACGGGCTTCCACTTCTTCAAGTTCCCGAATAGCGTAGTTGAGCCATCCTTGCAGTGCGTAGGAGCAGGGAACACAATAGGCAATCCGTTCTTTGCGAAGATGCCAAAAAAGCGTTTGCGGCTTGTGTATGCCCCATAGTCGGCAGCGTTCAAAATACGGTGGTCGAACTTGTACCCGTAACGCTTTACATTGCGTACCCAACGGGTATAACTCTTCCCCTTATCCATTGAGATAGGCTTTCCGTTCTCGTCCATGTCGCCCCAGCTCATAAACTCTTCCACGTTCTCAATCTGAATGTAGTCCGGCTCTATCGCTTCAATATAGCGGAAAAGATGTTCTGCGAGTGTCCGGCTGTCCGCATCACGTGGCTGACCACCCTTTGCCTTGCTGAAATTCGTGCATTCGAGCGATGCCCAAAGGACTATCAGCGCATCGGGGTTCTGTTCTCTGCATCTTTTCAGATGCTCAACCAACGGGGAAAGTTCAAGTGTTCTTATGTCCTCCGTGAAGTGAAGAGCCTCCGGGTGATTTGATGCATGAGAGGCTATCGCCTTTGCATCATGATTGACACAAGCGATTACATCTGCACACGGCTCATCATGCAGTCGTGCGCTATTGACACCTGTAGATGTACCGCCGGCACCGCAGAATAGGTCGATGTATAATAGTTGCTTCATCGTTATATCCCTTTCATAAAGCAAATCCAATGGGTGTTTGCTCGTTTGCCGGATATATGCCCGAAGATTGGCTTTTGGTCGGTAAGTTTCAAAACTTCGGACACCCTAATATCGGTTTCATTCCATTTGAAGATTAGGAAACCTCCGGGCATAAGCACTCGGAAACATTCTGCAAAGCCTCTTCTTAACATATCTCGCCAATCAGAATAAAGTGCGCCATACTTGATATGCTGATAACCTGTTGGCTGAGCTTTCTCATTGAGGCTTCCGTACATATCTGCCATTTTGGACTTACCGACATTCCGTAATAGATGCGGAGGGTCAAATACTACCATTCTGAAATGATTGTCGGGATATGGCATACTCGTGAAGTCGGCTTGCACATCGGGTTTGACTTCAAACTTCCGTCCATCGCAAAGGGTTGTTTTAACCTCGCGAATGTCTTGGAACAGAACATGAGGGTCGTTCTTGTCGAAGTAGAACATCTTGCCACCACAGCAAGCGTCAAGGATTGGTTTATGCACACTCATTTCACATTTTTTCTTTTGCATAATGTTATTTTTTGAATTTACCGAAGATTTGTTCTGCTTTCTCCACCGCGTTCAACATAGTCTTGCTAACGAGAGCGAGCTTTACTTTTATAGCCTCGAAATTAGTACCGTTATATTCATGGGCGACCTTAGTCATGCAACCGGCCAACAGCGAATATTTCTGCACTTCGGGAAGATTAGACCCTTTTATAATTTTCTCAACCTGTTCACTGATAACCTTGTATTCGGGAGTCATTTTGCTGTCCATGCCGTATTTATTTTGAGTTAAGCATTTCACTCAGCTCCTCGGCCTCACGTTTATTGAAGTCATCATCTTCATCAGTGAACACCTTGATGCAGGTTTGATAAAGGCCACCCTCGCAGATAGAGGAGCGACACACAGCCCAATAGCCATGATACTTACATTCTACATTGTCGATGCGCTTAACGCTGTATAGTGCAAAGCAATCGTTAGCTGAGCCACGATAGCCCTGTATTTTTGCGTTGAGGCTCTTGACCTTTAAGCGCAGACGTTCTGCGGCATAGTGTTTGCGCATGGCTATTACAATAGCCACACCGAGAAAGAGTGCCAATATGATGGCGATAGTTATAATTGCTGTCATTGTTGATATTATTTTAGAGGTTGTTGTATTCAGTTTGGAGAGCTTCGAGCCGAGCCTGTGCCTTGATGCGGACAGCTTCTGCAATATCCTTTCTATACCTGTCTACTTCCTCGTCAGTGAGTAGTTCACAGCATGAGGATGCGCAGCAACATCCGGCATTGGCAAACATGATTTCGACAAATTTGCCTCTCTCAATATTTGCTAAGATTTTTTCTACATACGCTATCTGCTTTTTGATGTCGATAGCGGTGTTCAGAGTTTCGTCATTCATATTTTACTATTATTTTATCTTCGGCTTTTGCCACCGATGGGTATTACGTTGTATGTTTTGAAGCGGTCAATCAGTCGCCCGAAGCCGTCCTTATACTTTTCTTTGAGCTGCTCAATAGAAAGATTGGTAGTGACGTGTGCCTTGAGGTGGAACTGCGACCAAATTTCATTTCGTGCATGGAGAAATTCATCGGTCAGCACCTTTGTATCCATGCCGTAAAAGGTGGTAGTCTGAACCCCGATGTCGTTGAGGCAGATATTAACCGGCTTACATTGGAAGCCCTTGTTTTCCTCCTCATTGAATGTGTATCGGTCGAGGTTGTTGTGCAAAGTATAGTAGTTTATCATTTGCGTGACCGACAGGTTGTGGAAGAAGTTCGGGTTTTCGGTGTAGCGCAGGTATTCAGAGAATATCTCCATCAACAGGGTTTTGCCGGTGCCGACATTGCCGTGAAGCATAATGTGTTTGTGCAACTTGTACCCACGACCCGGAAAGACCTCCTCAGCCAAAGGACAATTGTTGAAATACAGCAGGAGAAAGCGCAGTACGTCACGGTTGTTATCATCAATCACAAACTCACGATGTTGGTAAGCAAGAACCTTGTTTGCTATCTGCAAAAGCAGACGAGAGTGGGCTTTATACACCTCCGGGATTTCAAGAAGCTGCCGTTTCTGTTCTGCTTTTCGCACATCATTCATGACACGTCTAATCACGTTATCAACAGCCGACACACCAATCCGTGCGAGTTCGGCGCGTTGGCGCTCCTCCTCGGTTTTAGGCTCAGCGGCCATGCGGCGGGCGTGGTCTTGCTCCATCTTGGCTTGCAACTCACGCTCCTCTCGTTCTTGACGATATGCGTTTTGTTGCGTTATCCAATCCGGCAAACTATCTCCAATCTTCTGTAACATAATCAAACGTCTTGGCCTCCAAACCCACCGCCAAATGTGTAATCAGTCGGAGCAGGTGTTGAGGGTTGGTTATTTGTATTTGATGCTGTGTCGCGGTTTTTAATCCTCATGGCCGATATAAGGTGACGCGACCAATCGCTGTAATCTCTATGTTGAGTTTTTGACAGCTCCCATTCAGCTACGACAGCCTCTGCCAATGAGCGCAATATACCTATCTCGCCATAACCTAATCCGAAGTTCTTGCAAAGCATTTGTAAGTTTTCACTCTGCCCATTGGCAAAAAACTCATGAAGCCACTCCGTATTATTGGTTTTGGTCGGAGCCGGAGGCACGGGTGTAACCTGCGCAGGTGCCTGTGGTGTGACCGGCTTCGCCGCTTTTGGCTGTTTCGTTTTAGGTTTGCTTGCTGTAGTCCTTTGCTGAGGCTCGTCCAACAAAGAGTATTTATCAATCCGGCTCATACGTTTGTTGAGGCGCTGAATATTGCAATAGCGCACTTGAATACCCTTAGATGTTAAGACCTGTTCCGTGTCATACATATTTTTATCGAATAACCCCAACGTCAGGCAGGTTTTAATAACCTCCAATACATAAGCCTCCTCAAAGCCCGACATTTCCGAGCCAATGAAAGGCAACTCATCGTCCCACTGCATGAAGTACCCATTCTTGTAGATAAGACAGAGCAGGAGAGCATATACTGTGACAGCTTTACCACCTTGACGCTTGATTAACTTGCGAATGCGTATGTCTTGAAAGAAGTCTATATCAAAGGGGAAATACTCAAGCCCCGATTTTGCTATTCGTGCCATAGCCGTATTGATTAAATTTCTACGATTGATATTCCGTGGACATAGAGCATCAATTTTCGTTTGATTTTATACTCTTTTGTGCGGACTCCCTTTGTGTCCTCGACAACGGTCTTGCCGTCTGTGTTGTAGACAAAATCGGCATAGTAGGAACACTCCCTTTCCAAGAGGTTGCCGGCGGTGTCGCGTTGCGCAGGGATAAGCACATACTTTACTTGCTCACGGAGATTAGAGATAAGGCCGGCGCGTTGCATCAGCTTCAGTTCGTTGGCTCTGCTATGTTCCTTTTTGGAGTCGTAGCCGCCGGACTTCTTTGCACCATACTTGTTGCGTTTTTTTGTGGCCGGTGCAACGCGCAATGCCTTAAATTCGTCAATCGTCATAGCTGTCATTGTAAACTTTTGAAAAGTCAACAGGGATAAAACAGCCGATAGGGATTATCTTTGACTCTTCAATAAATGAGTTTATCTTATACTTAACAAAAGTCCGTTCTGGGTGTTTCAAGGACTCCATGAAACGCTCCTCCTGCTTGTCGCGAAGCCATTTTTCGATAAGCATATTAGCACGGACAGCGGAAACTGTCTGAACGATGAATGTGTGGTCTTCTTCTATGTCGCCTTCTTTGTCATCATGGAGGATAACATGAGCACCAATCTGATAGAATTTCTTTGTTTCCTTTTTATCATCGTCCTGCTGCTCATCATCGGGATTTCCTTTAGAAATATTGTCGCAGGTTGCCTCAACAAAATCTTCCATTGAAATATCACCTTTCAGATATGCAGCATCAATTTCGTATCTACGAGCTTCAGCGGATTTAAGGCGGTCTATAATAACCACACAATAATCCATTTCTTTGATATCCGAAATTTCAAAACCGCCTTTATAGTTTAGCTCTATGAAGTCCACCATAATCACCAATGCATTGGCAATAGAATTAGCATATAGAAGGAATGACTTGCGTTTTCCGTCAATCTTAGCCACAGCTTTGAATGGTAACAGTGAACGGTTCTCAAGTAACATACCCTGCCGGTTCTGATTAGAAACCTCTACTTCTTTAAGAGAACCCTCTTGTATCATGAAATTGATTGTACAGAGAACGTCTTGGCTGATATAGGTGCCACGTTCAAGCAGAATTTCGTTCCGTTCTATGGATACAACTTTGCCGCTACTCTCATCTACGAAGTCCTCGGTCCACGTTTTTAGGGCGCGACGAGCGACCCATTTACCGAGCATCTTTTTGGGGTCATCCGTTATATAGCGGATTTCCGTTTTTCTTGAGTCAATCATTGTTCATGCGATTTTTGAGTTGATTACTGAGTTTGAATTTCACAATGCGCTGTGCCGGAACTACAACCGTAGTACCAGCGTTGATGTTACGCGCCTTTTTCTTCTTTGTGGTTTTGACTTCCATCGTACCGAAGCCACGGAGATAGACGTTTTCGCCACGGTCGAAAGCGTCAGCGAGAATGTCGGTCACACCGTCTACGACATGGAGAGCCGTAGATTTCGGCAGGTCAGGGATACGCTTACAGAGTTCAACTGCGATGTCATTCTTTGTCATGATTAGTCGATTTTGAATGTTGTTTTTTAAGTTTTCGATTTATTTTATCTTTAAGTTGGCCTATTGCCCAAGCGTGGGTGCTGTTGCGCAGACCGTTCAATGACTTGTAATGCTCTATGGCAATATCGAGGCAGGACATTATGCGCTCAATATCTGAATTGCTGATTTCAACCATAGTCGAGGAAAGATTTTACAAGTTCATCGAAATACATCTTGTCGGTCGGTATATCATCATCGGATGCCATTATCTGATTGGCGATGCTCCGCTTTTTATGAATGATATTGTAGAGAACCGGGTCAATGGTACTGCGCCCGATGAGGTAATAGCAGTTCACGTTATTCTTTTGGCTGATGCGGTGGGCGCGGTCTTCGCACTGACAGCAATCGGCATACGTCCACGGAAATTCCACAAAGGCCACATTAGAGGACGCTGTGAGTGTCAGACCGACACCGGCAGCTTTGATGGAGCAGATTATCAACTGAGCTTCGCCGGACTGAAACGCATCGACAGCAGCCTGTTTCTCGGCAAGGCTATCATCGCCGGTGACACGGACGGCATCGGGGAATTGCTTTTGCAAAGCCTTGACAATCTCTTTGAGTGAGCAGAACACAATCAAAGGCTTGCCATTGGCAAGGAAATTGCGTATAAAGTCTGTTGCCTGTTTTACCTTACCTTTGGAAGCGAGGGAGCGCAGGGTCATGAACTTTACCAGAGCCTCCATGCGCATTTTGCGCCGGATGTCGCGGTCGGTACACTTGGTGTATTCGCGCAGATAGGCGGCGAGGTCGGCGGCAGCGAGGTCGTATTCATCGCGGTTGGATATTTCAACGTAGAGGTCGGTTCGCGTTTTGTCGGGGAGCTGCGTCAGCACCTTTGCTTTCTCTCGCCGTATCATACAGGTATCATACAGTTTGTCGGACAACTCGGATAGATTTTCATTCTCTCCGTAGTCGGCAAGGAATTTGCCACGGCTACCGAAGTCAGAGAGCAGTCGCCCCATGATGGCGAGTTGTGCAACGAGGTCTTGCGCGTGATTGACAACCGGGGTGCCGGAGAGCAATATGCGCCACTCCTTACCCTCGACAATGCCACGAGTGAACATTGTTTGCTGTGCCGTGGGGTCTTTGAGCCGGTGCGACTCGTCCATGATAACGGACTTGAAGATGTTGATGTCGCGGTTGAATACAACATCTTTGAGCGTGAATGTCTTGCCGCCCTTGATGTCCCACACAAAGAACTTTTTCAGACTCTCATAATTGACAATAGCAACATGGAACATACCCATGCCGAGGAGATACGGCCACGATGTGCGAGTGGCATTGTCAAGCACAAGAGCCTTTTTGTCGGTGAACTTCTCAAACTCACGCTGCCAATTTATTTTCAGCGAGGAGGGGCAGATTACCAAACAGGGGTAAGCTGAGGCAGTATCGACAATGCCGATAGACTGCAACGTCTTACCAAGCCCCGGCTCGTCACCAATTAACAGGCGGTGACGTTCGAGGCCGAACAGAATACCCTCACGTTGGTACTCGTATGGCTCTACTCGGAGGTTATGTTTTAACTCTTTCATATTGTTATTATTCACACAGTCCATGATACAAGGACACACAAGACATTATTGGCTCAGTATCGTCCCATAGTGTCGGTTGGTTTTCATTCCGAAGTACATAATCAGAAATCTCTGCGAATGTTGGTGCTCCATTACTATTCTGAATGCAGAACCTTGCTGGGATTTTCCCTTTGCAGAAGAATGATGCCTCTTTACCTTTATCGCGTGATAGGTTCACTTCATTTTCAAGGTCTATCACACGTTGTTTGTATCGTTCATCGCGTGCAACTATTTTTATTTCGCTCAGTCTCGCAAAAATGCAAGGGAAACAGCCAACCCTTGACGCTCCGCGTTCGTATAAGGGATTCGGGCGTTGACCATGAGACAGAATGTAGTCGATAACTTGTTGAGCAGTCCAATGAAAGATAGGGCGTAAAACTGATGCATCGTGAGTTTTGCACCACTCTTTTACATCTCGCTTCCTATACAAGCGTTTTTTGTGGGTGTCATCAAAATATTCACTGAAATACGAGCACTCAACATTAAATTTTGCTCGTTCTGCGCTTTCTTTTGCACGGATACCTTGAATTATGACAAGATGCTTATTTTGTTCAAGAATCCAGTCTATCATTGGCCATATTTTTAATTGCACAGTACACATGCGATTTTGCGAATCGGGAAACCATTTCATTCGTTTGCACAATCCGTACATACCATCAACAGACTCATTTTTGAGTATTATAAGGTCGACACCAAGTTTAGATGCTACCTCCTTTACATGAGAATATGTTTGCTCATGCTCCCACCTGGTATCACAGAAAACAGCCGTGACGTTATTAGCCCCGAAGTCTTCACAAGCTTTTATTAGACAGGCTTGTGAGTCCTTTCCTCCAGAGAACTGAACTATAACTTTTACTTTATTCATAATGCGAGGCACCAATATTGAAATGCTAATTCAAGATACTTATCTCTGCCACGGAGATACACCGGGTCGTCCCTGCGTATGCGTGTGGTAAATACGTTGCAGTTCTTTTTGCTGATGGCATAGATGAAATCGCAGTCGGAATGTGCGATGTCCATGTACCATGCGCGGCTCCTGTCCCAATCGAAGAAATCAACGGCATCATCAAATTCTTTTTGGGTTGCGGCTGAACAGGTTTTGAGGTCGCCACCAAATTTGTAGAGGTCAAGCCACCAATCCCACTTACAGCGCGTATCGAGCGTGAAAGGGAAGCCACCATACTCAAACGGCTGTGCTTGATTGACCATGTAGCGCTGTGTTTCGGCTTCAGCCAACACCTTTGCGAGAAAGGGGTCATGCCGAGCAGTCATACGCAGGGAGCGATACATTTCCTTTGCATGGCGAAACTCATCATCGGTGTATTGCTCATCATCTACCGTCAGTTGGTAGTAGTTCACTCGCTCCGGCTCGGTGATTATCGCGTCCACGAGATTGCCGAAGCGAAACGCGGCCTCCTTTACACCCGGCGGCATAGGCACTGGGTGTAAGAGGTTCTTTAGAGCCGTGAGGTCAGAGTTGCTGACCTCTGTACGGCTGTAATATGCGTCCGGGTTTTGGCTCATGGTTACTTGGCTTTAACCTCGTCCTCGTATTGGACATCAGCGATGAACATAGCGTTGTCTTTGGAGTTTGCGGCGGTATTGGCAAAGGTGATTTGCTTCTTAAACTCCTTGCAGAGTTCTTCTAAGGTCTTTGTGCAGCCCTCTTGTGACCACCAAAAAGCAACAATCTTCATGATGTCCTCGGCAGAATTGATAACCACCTTTTTCTTAACCTGTGTCTTAGGCTGATATGCCACAGGTGTAGCGACCTGTGCGCCGAAAAGACCGTCCATTTCCTGTTTCTTTGCGGCAAGCTGCTTTTCAGCGGCTTCCTGTTTCTCTCGCTCAGCGCGTTCCTTTTCCTTACGAGCGGCCTCAGCGCGTTCCTTAGCCTCCATTTCGGCCTTGATGCGGGCGGCTTCCTCGGCTGACGATTTGGCGATGCGCTCAAGCTCCTTTTTCTTTGAGGGCATACGGTCGAGAATATCATCGCGTATGCTTTGCACCTCAAAAGGGAATTGCTCCTTGAAGCGATTGACGAGGCCGGCCATCACGTTGGCTTGTATAGCGCGGCATTCGTCCGGGGTAAGTTCGACAGGACGATGTGCGCCGCTTATTACCGTCTGACACCATGTTGCAGGAAGTTCGCAACTGAAATTCTTGATGCCATCGTAGACAATCTCGTAATTGTCGAGGCTTATCTGCTTATCCATGTCGGTAAGCTCGTTGATGCTCTTATTGACAAGAGCGTTGAACTGGCTTACATAGTCGTCATTGACATCAGCGCGATAGCGAATTTTGGCATTCTCCTTTGCCTGTCGAGCGGCATCTTCGCGGCGGCGGCGATCCTCCTCCTCATGCTTTTTCTTGGCATAGGCATTGCGGTGGGCTTGCAGTTGATTGGGGATTGAGTCTGCTTTGGTGGGGTCTACATCATTCTCCATTGAGGTGTAGACCTTACGGATTTGGTCAAAGAGCTGCGTAACAGGAGTGCGCTTGCCGTTCATCTTCTTGACGGTCAGCTTTGCTTTTTCGATGAACTTGGCTATCTCTATATCGAGAGCGTCTGTCATGCCCTCCTTTTTTACCCGGAGCAACAGGGCGCTGCCTACTTCAAGGCACCGGGTATGAGATAATTGGTTCTCGCGGTACGACTGTGGAGCGAGTTCGGCAAGGGTCTGCACGTTTTTCTGCTCGAAGATTGTTAATGCTTGGGTGTTATCTGCCATGATTGATATATTTATGGGTTACACGGTTTTGTTTTAGCGTATTCGGTGATGATACCAAGCCGAGTGCAATAGTGTCCGTTGAGAGTGTTACGCACAAGCGGACACCCACTGCAAGGCTTGATGTTGCTTTCAGAAGCCTTCCTCATCATCAGTGTTTACAGTTACGCCCTGTGGAGGCTCGTTGTTACCGAATGGCTGAGGCGCAGGTTCGGGAGCATTGTCGAGGACTTCGCCGGTGTCGGGGTCTACTCCGTAGATTTCCTCATCGGAAAGCTGAGCCGGTTCGTCTACCTGTTGTGATTGTAGTTCGGTGCCGCGACCGATGCGCACTTTCGGGTAAGACTTGAAAGCGTGTTTGATACACTTGGCCATGAGGAAGCCGGGGTCGATGTGGACAACACCGTTAGCGTCCATGCCGTAGAGTTCGTTGGCGACACCTCGGTTCTGCTTCTGCGAGTAACCGGCGAGGCGGCACCAATCTTCGGGGTACATCACTGAGTAGTCGATAGAACTATCGGCGCGAGTGATACGCAGGTAGCAAGCAATGATGTTGTGGCCGGTGTGAGGTAGGTTACAGGTGTAAGACACAGATTTGCGACCGTCAATGTCCTTGAATGAAAATTCGTCATTGTCGTAGACGAGTACAGGATTGTCGGCATGACGTATTTGACCGTCACGAGTACGCATCACAAGTTCGCCGTAGGCCGACACGGTGAGGACGCAGCGACCCTCCCATTGAGGTCTTTCTTTGGTGCCGACATTGACGTTACGCCCCATGAGGTATGCGAGTGCGCGTGTGCCGGGTTCAAGTGAGAGGCCACACACGGCAAGGTCAATGAATGCCGTGAAGATGCTGAACGGTGTGGCGCGTTGCAGTTTGCCCTTGTCGTTGTCGCGGAGAGCCTTGTTGAAGTAGATACTTTCACGCTCATAAGCGGCTTCACCGTTGCCCCAAAGTTTGTCGTAGATAAATATGAAGCGCTCACGCACGACAGGATGCTCGACTATTTCGAGCGGCTTGAGTTGGTTGATTTCCTCAACCGTCAGTTGTAGGTTGCCCATGATTGATGGAGTTAAATTGTTAAACATTTGCGGATTGCTTGATTGAAAAATGGAGGCTGCACTTTGGCTTAGGCTGACAGCGCAGCCTCCGAGGTTATCAATCATGTAGCAACTACCGCTACTTGTAGCCTCTGAGGGAATCGAACCCCCTCCGACAGAACCAAAATCTGTAGTGCGACCGACACACCGAGAGGCTGAGCCGTCAGAGCTTTGCTATGTAAAAGCGTATCCGCTCTGATGTATTTATGCTTGTGGGGTGGTCATAGGAAAACTCGTTGTCATTTCCTTCGGCATTCTGGAAATAGTCAAGCCTGTCGGTAACGCGTAGCCACATTTCATTGAGTTTCGCTTTCGCGGCGAGTTTCGCCCTGTGATTGCAAGCCTCCTGCGTGAAGCGGTAAATAACACGAGGATTCTTGCCGTCATTGGTCTTGTATATTGCGTAATCCATTGTATCTGTCTTATTGGTTGAGGTAATCCTGTTCTGTTCTCTGAAGGAGGCGTAGGTCTGCCATGCAGTATTCAACCTTGCCCGGACGTTTGGAGGGCTTTACCTTTCCTGTGCGCCTCCAACGGTCAACATTCTTGCGTCCGAAGATTGAATAGGCCGTGCGTTGGGAGATATACTCCGGGTCGGCTGCATCGCTCTTAATCACTCGTGCCAACCGTGCTGTAAGGTCGGTCATGAATGTTTCATAGCTGACGAGCCTGTCAGAGAATTGTATGTGTACTGTTGGAGGCATTGATATTAGAGTTGAGATGGGTTAGGTTTGTCCATCACCTCGTCACACATTTTGTCGTATGCGATAAACCAAGGGTCAATCTTACTCCAACGTTTGTAGAGCCGGGCGATAACAAAGCATGCGCCGATGGCGAGAGCCTTGTCGCAGATGAAGCGGAGAGTCCATGTCAGCAGGTTTTCGTCCTGCTCTTCGCCGAAGAGAAACAGGAATGCGAAACCGCAGAGCGCAAAGATTATCAAGATACGGAGTATTGAAATTGTCTTATTCATGGCTGTGAGATTTAATAGGGTTCTACTCCTGCTTCGATGAGAGCGGCCTCTTCATCAACCGAACCACACCAAGTATCGAGATACTCATTGATGACAGGATAAGTGTTGTCGTTGATGTCGTAGCCACGAGCGGCACAGAAAGCCGACCACGACACATCGGCGCGGAGCTGTTCAAGAGCGACCTTGTTAGATTTGCAGCCGGTGAGAAGCGCGGCCACGAGTGCGAGAGTGATAGTTACTTTTTTCATGATTGATGTCTTTTTTAGTTATTCTGAACGTAGGATTTCGTAAGTCGCTCCGTTGTCTTTGCTTGAAATGGAATATACCTCTTTGTTTGCCGAACCATTTAATCGACTTACAGCCGCTTTAGCTGAAGCCATAGGACCGGCTTCCCGACAATCAAAGAGTACAGGTTTCCCTACTGGGATGTTTCGCAGAGTATCTGTGATAGACACCTTTTTCACGAGGTAGCAATTTTCTGTCATCTTACTTGGTATTTTTTGAGTAGAATTTGTTATCTTTGCTTCTTAATCTAAGCGAGTTACAACGCTACGACATTAGAATTACACTGCAAATATATGGTATTACCACGGTACTACCAAACAAAGTGTGAAATTTTAATAATTATTAACAGTAATACCAAGGTATGAATGATATGGTAGAACGCTTGAAAGAGGCGATAGCAGTGCTTAATGCCACGCAAAATGCCTTTGCAAGCAAAGCAAACATAGACCCCTCCAACTTCGGAAAGATGTTGGAAGGGAAGCAAAAGATTACCGATAAGACCATTGGGAAAATTTGTCACGCACATAACCTCTCAGTTGAATGGGTGAAATCGGGTATCGGTAGCATGATGGTACCGGCAACTACAAAAGGCAACTTCTTTTCTCCTGATGGTATTTATGCAGAGGATTCTGAGGTGCTAATTGGCGATGCTGTTCTTAAAGAGAGAATCAAGAATTTGCAGCAACAAATTCAAGACCTGCAAGGTGAAAAGAAAGCATGGGAGGCTGAGCGTAAATCAATGAAGAAAGAAATTGAGGAACTTCGTGTCAAAAATGAAGAAATCACTGCGGAGCTGTCCAGAACGAAAGACAAGATGATTGACTTACTTATTGAGCGTGGCAAATGAGTGAACTAAATGATTTAAGAATTCAAATCGAACAATACGAAGAAAACGAAAGAGAGTTGATGCTATGTATTGTTGCGTTAAATGAGGCATTCAGAGAGAAACTCATTCCCGAAACATGGGAACAAGAAGAAGCTCTTCATAAAACTCTTGAAACTATGCGCAAAGTGTTGGATAGACGTGATAAATACAAATACGGGCTGTAACGGCCCAATAGGCCGCTTTTGTTGGCTCAGATGATAAACTCCACCGATAGAGGAGAAAGTGATTGTACGCGCTCCTAACGCCCAAATTTGGGCATAATTCAAGCAAAGATATGAACAGAGAATACCCATATAACGAAACAGAGCCACTCATGGACGAACTCAAAGACGCCGCATTTGAGTATCTGCTACTCAATCCCGGCTCCGAGTTTGGAGATTGGAGCAAGGGTTTGATTGAAGAATACCCTGCCGAGGTGGTAGACGCACTCGGCAACACCCCCAATGAGGTAAATGCAGACCTCGCCGACCTGTGGGAAACTGATTACACCGACCCCAAGACCGGGATAGAGCAAAAGTTTAGCGAGTGGGCAATGTCATTCGCTAACGAGCACGCCGTAGGTATTTACTACTTCCTTGTAGACGCTTGCACGGACTTAAAACGCATGGGACGTAAATTCTAAATCTAACAAAAATTCAACATACTCGACAAGTGGGTCAATATCACTTAATTCTATTGGCGGCGCAGGCAGCCATCGAAGATTGAGCAAGCAACCTAATAACCAGATAATTAGGCGGTAGGCTCTTGACATTCAGAGTCTACCGCCTATTATTTTGAACATGGAATAATATGTTTGGATTGCCATCTCTACGGAAATGCCCTCCCCTAAATTGTTACTTAACTATGAAAACTGCTACAAGACCCACCCTTGCCGATGTTATCGAATGTGCCCGCAAAGCCGGGGAAACAGCAATGGAATATTTCCGCTGCAGCCACGAAATCGGCATGCACAACAAGCTAAACGACAGCGATATTGTCACCATTGCCGACAAGCAATCTGAAACTGTCATCAAAAGCTATATCCAGACCAGATACCCTGACCACGCCATACTTTCGGAAGAATCAGGCGAAACTGACGGTTCTGCCGGCTATCGCTGGGTGATTGATCCGATTGACGGAACCACCAATTTCTTCGCCGGGATTCCATTCTGGGCTATAAGTATCGGTGTGGAACATAACGGACAGACTGAAATCGGCGTTGTATATCTGCCCGCAACCGGCGAGCTCTTCCATGCAATCAGAGGTCAGGGTGCTTTCCTAAATGACATTCCGATCCACACCTCTCCCGAATCACACCTTTCACGCTGTGTGATCTCGACCGGCTTTCCAGTTGACAAGGATACAAATCCTGACAACAACCTCGACAATCTTGCCGTCATAATGCCTCTTGTCAGAGATATACGCCGCCTCGGATCGGCAGCGTCCGATATCTGTTATGTAGCCGCCGGCTTTCTTAACGGATACTGGGAGCTGAACCTGCATGAATGGGATGTCAATGCCGCTACACTGATCCTTGAAGAAGCCGGAGGGAAGTGCACACGTTTCCGCGAAGACCGCAATATTTCACTCGTCTGCGGTCCTCAGGCTATCCATGACCAGCTTCTGTCACGGCTCAATCCTCGGCCAACAACAGCGTCCGGCTGCAGGCGCTGACTCATCAACCGCCTGCCAACACACCTGAAAAGCCGGCAAAATAAAACTGCGCAGATTTTTTTCGCCAAACTTTTTTTCGGTTTAAAAAAAAGTTACTACTTTCGCAGCATAGAAGCTCAGACTGCCACTCACGGCCCGTAACTCAAACTGAAAAAAATAAAAAAAAATACCTTCCGCAATATGATATTCAATTTCCGCATTGTGTCTGACGAAGCAGACAACTTCAAACGCGAAATCCAAATTGATGCAGACGCGACATTCCTCGACCTCCGCAATGCGATCTGTGACTCTGTCGGCTATGACAAAGGCCAGTTCAGTTCGTTCTTTCTCTGCGATGACGGATGGGAACGCAACCAGGAAATATGCCTTGAAGACATGGGCTCCGACTCTTCCGAAGACGTATATCTGATGGAAGATACCCCGCTCAGCGACTTTATCGAAGACGACGGCCAGAGAATGGTGTGGGTGTTTGACTACATGACTGACCGTTCTTTCTTCATTGAAATGAAAAAATCTATCCCCGGAAAGAGTCTTAAAGACCCGCTGTGCACCATCTCTATGGGTGAGGCGCCCTCGCAGTTTATCGACCTCGATGACTTCGACGCAAAGATTGACGCAAAAGCCGCTCAGGCCGCAGCCTCGACAGATCTTGACGATGAATTCTACGGGTCTACCGAATTCAATGAAGACGAATTTGACGCAGCCGGGTTTGACGAAATGAC
Organism: Duncaniella sp. C9; assembly: GCF_004803935.1. GTDB lineage: Bacteria > Bacteroidota > Bacteroidia > Bacteroidales > Muribaculaceae > Duncaniella > Duncaniella muris. Next base: position 1,928,170 of record NZ_CP039547.1, on the reverse strand, counting down.
ATTCGACGAATAATCCGTCACCTCTCACCTCTCCTACTTAAAAAACTCCTACAGAATCTATAAGTGTAACAACATCCGGCAGCCTGCTTACATACAGGACTGCCGGATGTTATTTATAAATACTTTCTGTTCAGAAGCCAGCTTATATCTCTATGGTAATCTTTGGAGTCAGCCGGCAGCCGATGCTTTCTTTAAAATCACACAGTCCTACGGCTGGAATGCCGTCAGATGAAGCCGGTCCCAGATCAAAGAAGCGCACACCACTTGTCGGGATGCTTTCGGCATAGTGCCTGATTATATTGTATGACAGGAAGTTCATGGGTCGGAAATCACGTCCTTCCGGCAGATCGCCCCAATAGATCAGCTGAACCGTTTCCGGCGAAGTATGATAGATAATCGCCGAGGCTATGCCCTTACCCTCTTTCCTGACGATAAAGAAATCCATACTGATGATCTTCGATGTCGCCACAATGTCATCCAGAGTCATATGCACAGGATAGCCGTGACTTTCGTGATTCACGCGGATAATGCTGTAGATCTCCTCGATCTCGGCATCAGTCGGATCAACGCAACACTCGAATTCAAGCCCACGGCGAACGGATGCCGAGAGATTGCGCCGCGCGCTGGCCCACAGACGCTCATCGAACAATGAAAAATCACTGAGCGAATAATGATAATTGAAATCGGCATAAAGCTGCCGCCCGCCGCCCGACAGCAGGCAGAGAGCCTGACGGCTGAAACGGGAACAGTCGCCGTCATAACAGGCCGGAGGCAAAGTGACCGCCACCGGCTTTCCACATGCCCGTCCATATGCCTTAAGCTCCACAGCTGCGTCAAGATAGTATGACAGGCGCTGTGGCCCACGCTCCTCCATCCCGCCGAACGGAGCGGAAAACGGAGAACGCAATAGTCCGCCACGCTCTCCAAGTATGATCCCCAGACGGATCTTCCCCTTGTCATCTGCAAAGGCAAGATAGTGCACATCGTCACATTTGCTACGGTTCAGCTGACTGAACTCCACAGAATTGAATGTATGTGATACCGACTTAAAAAGTGCAGCATATTCATCGGGGGTAATTCGCTTAAGTTGCACGTGAAAAACTCAAAATTCAAAAAACAGTTAAACTCAAATTGCTATTGCAGTTCTCCCTTACCCTCACGGATAATCTCAGGTGAGCGACTGTCAGTCAGATCGACCACCGTAGACGGCAAGGGCATGCCGCCTGAGAGGCTCTCACCGTCTCCGCCGTCATCAATCAGCAGCTCTGCCTGCCCCTCGAAAGCCAAGGCCAATTCCTGGGCATCAAATTCAGGCACTTCGTCATCGACCTTCAGCGACGATGAAAGTATCGGATGTCCGAGCCGGGCCGCTATCGCCATAGCTATCTGATTGTCAGGCACACGGATTCCCACCTCTTTTCTCCCTTTGAAAACTTTAGGCAGAGAAGTCGCCGCAGGCAGTATGAACGTAAACGCACCCGGCAGGTTCCTGCGCAGAATTCTGAAAGCCTCGTTGTCGATACGGGCATACTCGCTGGCCATAGAAATGCCGTCGCAAACCACTGACAGAGTCTGTTTCTGAGGATTCACACCTTTGATCCTGCAGAGCCGTTCAATCGCACCGTTGTTAAGGGCATCGCAGCCCACGGCATAGAGCGTATCTGTCGGATAGATGATAATTCCACCAGCCCGCAGGCAGTCTGCCACCTCATCGAGATATCGCTCGTTGATGCTACTGGGATACATTCGTAAAGTCCTCATATCTATATCTGTCAATGTTTTTTATGATATACAAAAATATCGCTAATCGGCTGCCGGGCGCAGTCGAGGCCAGATGATTGATGATAAATCCCTGCGGTTTGTGATGATGAAATAACACCTGTAGACCAACACCGCATAGATAGCCCCGACAGCGCCACCCACAAGAATATCAGACGGATAATGGACACCAAGATACATTCTTGAATAGCATACAGCCGCTGACCATGTGATCATCAGCGCTGTCATCCATTTCAGCCTTGTCAGCAGAATCATGAACACAGCCAAAGCCACGGTATTGGCCGCATGACATGACGGAAACCCGTATCTGCCTCCGCGATATCCGTTGACAAGCTGAATGAAAGCGCTGTCTGGATTGTCGGGATGCGAAGGACGCAGACGTTCAAAGGCAGGGCGTATCAGTGTGGCGCACGTCTGGTCGGCAAGGGCTATGATGGCCCCGATGCTCAACAGCACAAGCACCATCTTCCGCCAGCCGAAACGATAGCCGATAAATGCCGTCAACATAACGTAAAACGGTATCCAGGTCGCTTTCCCGCTTACAAACCACATAATATGGTTAAAGACGGGACTATGCGCTCCGTTTATGGCAAACAATATCGACTGCTCAAATTCTTTCCACATAGCTGGATCTAACAAAGAGTATTCCATAATAATCCGTGAAGAGTGTATCAAAAGAAGGTCTTGGAATGTGATAATATCAGAAACATCGAGGGTTGATTGGCACCCTCCGGCAATGAAAGCCGGACAATCAGCTTCCAATTCGACAAAGTTACTAAAAAAAACGAAATATCGACCTGCATCGTCATCACAAAACATCACTGCAAGGCTCTGATTTAAATATTTTAACCATTGATTTGCCAATCTTGGAAAAATTAGATAATTTTGTCCTTAATTGTAAAATGTACAGCCTGACACACTCTGCCGGGCTGCTATATGCCAACTGTCAACCACCAAACCCTATAAGCGCCTTCTCCGGATGAGCTATCATTTGCTTCGCTTTTTCTTCAGAATTATGTCACGTCTGCCATTCAGCGTACTCTATGCATTGTCAGGTGTGATGTATCTGCTTTTATACTACGTCATCCGCTACCGTCGGAAGATTGTCCGCAAAAACCTCACTGAATCATTTCCTGAGAAAAATAGCAACGAAATACTCGGCATCGAAAAAAAATTCTACCGCTACTTCGCCGACAATATAGCCGAAAGTTTCAAAATGTCAGCCATGTCACCTGAAGAGATGGGGCGGCGCATGCGCTTCACCAATGTCGAAGCCGTCAACACCGTGCTGCGTCAGAGCACATCAGTAGCACTCTACCTCGGCCATTACGGCAACTGGGAGTGGGTCTCCTCGATGCCGCTCCACCTTGAAAAGAGCGCAATCGCCGCCCAGATCTATCACAAGCTGCGCAACAAGGCAATGGACCGGATCATGCTCGAACACCGAGGCTCCCACGGCGCCGTCAACGTAGACATGTACAAAACCGCCCGCTACATCACCGAACTATCGGCACGCCATCAGACAAGCATCATCGGATTCATCGCAGACCAGTCGCCCAAAAAGCGCGAGGTGCGCCACTTCCTTCAGTTTCTCCATCACAAGACTCCGGTCCTTACCGGCACAGAGAAGATCACGAAACACTACGGCTTCGACCCTTGGTTCGTGCGCATCCGGAAAGTAGGCCGTGGATATTATGAAGCTGAATTCATCCACATGCACGACAATCCGAAATCTGTCCACGACTTCGGGCTGACACAAATCTATTACGAAATGCTCGAACAAGCCATCCGCGAAACCCCCGAACTCTATTTGTGGACCCACAACCGATTCAAACACGCCGAGCTGTCAGAACCCACAAACGCCAACACCCTATAACACCCCCGGAAACTATGGAAATAGATTTTGTAATAACATGGGTCAACATGGATGACCCCGAATGGCAGAAGGAATTTGCAAAATACTCCGGGAAAACCGTGACGGAGAAAAACAGCGTCACCGATGCCCGCTTCCGCGACTACGGCTTCCTGAAATACTGGTTCCGCGGCGTGGAGAAATTCGCCCCCTGGGTGCGGAAAATACATTTCATAACAAGCGGGCAGAAGCCCGACTGGCTCGATGCGGAAAACCCGAAAATCAATCTCGTCAGCCACAAGGACTACATACCGCAGCAGTTCCTGCCGACCTACAACTCGGTGGTGATCGAACGCTACATCCACAAAATCCCCGGCCTCGCCGACCACTTTGTCTACTTCAACGACGATTTCTATATCATCAACAGCATTACCCCCGAACGCTTCTTCCGCAACGGACTGCCATGCGACATCGCCGCGTTCCAGTACAACCCCTCCTGGTCTCAGTGGTATCGCCGCATCAAAAACAACATCCGTATCATCAACGCCAACTTCAGCAAGCCTGAAGTCATGGCCCGCTTCCATGACAAATGGTTTGACAAAAGCTACGGATCGCGAGCCCGCTGGAACTATCTGCTTAGATATTACGACAAGTTCATCACCCTCAGGACCCCCCACAACGCCCAGCCCTACCTCAAAAGCACTTTCGAGGAAGTCTGGCAGGCCGCAGGAAAGGAACTCACGGCCACATCCGTCAACCGTTTCCGCGCGTCTGATGACTACACTCCCGAACTTTTCCGCACATGGCAGATATGCAAAGGCAACTTCGAGCCTTACAACACCTACAGCGACACCAAAATGTTTCCGCTGATGATCAAATCGAAGAAAGCCATAAAAGCCATCCGCGAACAGTCTTATTCGCTCATCTGCCTCAATGACAACATTCATATCCGCAACTACAACCAGATCATGGCAGAAGTGCGCGATGCTTTTGAAAGCATTCTCCCCGAAAAGTCGAGCTTTGAGCTTTAGACAGACGCCAAAGCCAAGATAGCCTTTTTCGAAAAACACTGATGCCAGACGTTATTCTAACCACCTTTCAAAAAAATCACCCGGCATGAACAAGGTAGCTGCAGAAATAATCGCGGGGCTGATTCCCCGCAAAATGGCAAGGAACCGCTGGCGCGGAATACTGCGCTACGGTGTCATCAAGGCCTTGAAACTGAAATTCCGTCTGAAACGCGACCACCGTAAGCCAGACTGTCGGCTTGCAGTCTGTGCCATAGCCAAAGACGAAGGCCCGTATTTCAAAGAATGGCTTGACTGGCATATCAGCCAAGGCGTGGAGAAGTTCTACATCTATGACAACGAAAGCACCGACTGCACCCGCGAAGTGCTCCGGCCCTACATTGAGTCCGGTGTGGTGGAATACTGTTACTATCCCGGCTATCGCCGTCAGATAGCAGCCTATGACGACTGCATGGACCGTCACCGCTTCGACACCCGCTGGCTCGCATTCATTGACCTTGACGAATTCATAGTTCCGATAGCCGACAGTTCCATTCCGGAATTTCTCAAGCGTTTCGAAGACTCGCCTGCCGTCGAGATCAACTGGCTGATCTATGGCAGCGGTGGCGCGGAAAAGAAATCGCCTGATCCGGTAATGCAGCGGTTCAGACACCACTCACTCCCCGGCCACAGACTCAACCGCCACGTGAAAAGCATTGTTGATCCGCGGCGAGTGTTCGTCATGACCGGATGCCACGAAGCGGCGCGCATCGACGGAATAGCTGCGGATTCGCACGGCGATCCTATCACGCGAAATTTCCGCGAACGCGAACCGCAGCAAGACGTGATCCGCGTAAACCACTACGCCGTAAGATCAAAAGAAGAATTTATTGAAAAGCAGAACCGCGGACGGGCAAGCGGAACGCAACGCACCATACCGATGGACTATTTTTACAACTATGACCTAAACGACATAGCCGAATAAACACCGACCGGCCCGCACACATACAGATTCTGCTGTCAGTGTGCGAGCCGGATTGTTATAACTTGCAACCGTGGTTATTTCTCGAACCCTGATTTTTTTGGAAAACGGCTCTTGAGATACTCTGTAACGCGCTCGCGGTCATTCTGATCGGCATACTGCGAGTCGTTCATGCAGAAAAGCAGCGGATTGTATTTCTCAAGCTTCTCATAGTGCGAATGATTGTCAATATGAAATCTGAACGATGTTTTCTGCGACACATATTGCAGATGGCCCTGCTTCTCGGCTATAGCCGCATAGGAATAAATGTTGCGCTGGACATCGTTGTCACTGCGAACATGATTAGTCAGCGTCGGTTCGATCTCATCCTTGAACACATCTTCAAACACATGGCGGCAGAAACTCTTATTGTAAGCATCTATATTGTGATGTGTCTTTCCGCCATAATAGACTCCGTAACGTCTTTCTACCATTCTGGCCGAATTCTGAATGGTAAGGTTATAGTTGCTTATTTTGCGTTTAAGCAGCTTGCTCTTCAAGAATAAGGTCAATCTCCTGAACGGTCTGCGGTTAAGTCTGAGTATCGGGAGACCGTCAGATCCGAAAAAATCGGCAGGAGTGACAGGCCTGTTTATAAACATGTCATCATTGGCATACAGAAAATGCTCTCCAAGCCCCGGAATCCGGTAAAGGAAATGTTCGATCACAGGCGAATTGAAAGTCGGAAGATATTCAGCCGGTATGATTTCCGTGTGGTCAACAATCCTGATCTTCGGATTGCTGACATCAAGCCACCGTGGCACCTGATTGTCTGTCACAATGAAAATCCTTCGGATCCAGGGAGCATACATCTCCACAGCCCGCAGACTGAACTTAAGTTCATCATTGTCGGCATAGCGCCCCTCGCAATTTACAGCCGAACCGTCTTCGGTCCGCCCTATTGTCGCATTACGCTTTGCGCGCCACTGCGGATCATTGCCGTTGACCCACAGATAAACCAGATCCACTTCCATAGCTTTCATTGACTTCATACTATTTTTCAAATTCCGACTTATTCGGAAAACGTCTTTCCAGATATTCACTTGAGCGCCTTCTATCCTCGTCCGTTGCAAACTGAGAATCATTCATGCAGAAAAATATCGGATTATATTCTTCCAGTTTCTGATATTGCTCAACTTCATGGATCTGGAGACGGAACGATGTCTTCTTATTTACATACTGAGCATGAGCACGCTTTTCCGCCAGTGGAACATAAGAATATATGTGACGGTTAATATCTTCATTATCCCGTATATGATGAACCAGTGTAGGCTTGATCACATTCTTAAACATATTATAGACATGCTCATAATCGCTCTTGCGGTAAGAATCGATATTGTGATGAGTCCTATCTCCAAAATAGATTCCCAATTTACTGTTTACAAGATTGGCAGCATTGGCAATCTGACGATTATATCCACTCAATTTCTTTTTTAATATTTTCTGCCGAAACCACACATAGCTTTTTCTGAATAGACGACGGTTCATACGTACAATCGGGAAACCGTCTGCTGCAAAAAACGTCTCTGGAGTGACGGGACGATTGATGAGCATATCATCATTCCCATATAGAAAATATTCTGACAAGCCGGGAATTTTATAAAGGAAATTTTCAATTATGACAGAATTGAAACAAGGACGGCTTTCTTCAGGCAGAATTTCTGAATGATCTACTATCTGAATTTTCGGATGAGCTGTATCAAGCCATTCCGGCACCTGATTATCCGTGACTATAAAAATCTTACGGACCCAAGGGGCATATAGCCCTATAGAACGCAGACTGTATTTTAATTCTCCATTATCCATATAGCGTCCTCTGCAGTTTACCGAAGTATGACCTATATCCCCTGTTACAGATTGGCGTTTGGCCTGCCACTGCGGATCATTACCATTGACCCACAGATAAACCAGATCTATTTCCATATCTTGCTTTTTCGTTTATTTCTCAAGTTGATTATTAACTTCCGGATATCTTTGTATAATAGTTTTGAATGCGATGTCGTTACGATCAGTTCCGGACTTAAAGTTTACTGTCTTCAGAGCAAGTTCGCGAGGCTTACCAAGTCCTTTAGGCTTATTGTGAGGGCCGAAAGGCACAGGTATTACTGTTCGCCCATTAGCTACCGCCGCCGCCCAGAACCATATATCATCAGTGGTCGGAGCCAATGTAGTGAACATTTTTTCGTCAAGCATATCGGCTTTGAGCGAATGAGGCGGATAGAGCACACCTCCGACTCCTGTCTGAATTATATTCGGGCTGATTTTGATTTTACTACCGATAAAATGATACCACCTGAGTTTTGGCCATTTTCGATATGGTTTGTCAGGCACTATCCGTTTTGCTCTGTGAGCCAGAATATGGCCAGGAAAACGTTTATGAAGACGGAGCAGGCTATCGAGCATGTCTGGATGATAGTCTGTATCATCATCTATTGTCACAATGACATCCTCCGGAAAATCCTTAAGCGCCGGAATCAGTTTGCGATACGACCTTATTTCACTGGCATAGTCCCTGATTTCAAAAATCGGATTCTTATCGGCAAGGTCAAGCAGATCTTGCGGAATTCCGCAATTTTCAAACTGGGAATATGTCAGATAAAGCACAATTTTGTCAGGAAGCACAGACCCTGCAAGAATTGATTTCACGGTCGGCAATACAAATCGTATCGCAGCAGGAAAAGATGTCAATGACACGATTACACGTGTCTTTTCATTGTCTCCGTTTGTGTTTATCATTCTTATGGTATTCTTTAATCAAAGCGCGAGGAGTACTTCACAAAGGTAACAACTTATTCCGAGCTATGCAAACTTTCTGAAAGTTGCCAGCCGGCGGATTTCTCCGACTTGAAAGATTTCATGAGTAAAAGCGACCTCTTTGATTGCATTTTAGAATAAAAACCGTATCTTTGCGCATCAATTTCTAAGAATTATTACAATATATGTTACGAATTGCCATTCAGGCCAAAGGTCGCCTCAACGAAAAAACAATGGCTTTGCTTGCCGATGCGGGAATCTCGGCGTCAGTAGGGAGCCGCTCCCTCATCGCCCATGCCAAGGGCTTCCCAGTAGATCTTTTGCTACTCCGTGACGATGATATTCCACAGGCTGTCGCAATGGGCACAGCCGATCTCGGAATTGTCGGGCTCAACGAAGTGGAAGAAAAAGGCGTGGATGTCCATCGGATAATACCGCTCGGATTCGGCGGTTGCCGTCTGAGTCTCGCAGTGCCACGCGAGGCCGATTACAAAGGGCTCGAATGGTTCAACGGACGCCGTATAGCCACATCTTATCCCGCCATACTCTCGCGCTTTCTTAAAGAAAAAGAGATCAGCGCCGAGATCCACACCATAACCGGTTCGGTGGAGATAGCTCCGGCAATCGGCATGGCCGATGCAATCTTTGACATTGTTTCTTCCGGAGGCACTCTTATACAGAACGGCCTCGTGGAAGTGGAGTCTGTGCTCGAATCTCAATCTGTACTGATAGCCACACCGGATCTTCCGGCCGAAAAGCAGGAGGAACTTGACAAGCTCTGTTTCCGCTTCCGCTCTATAATCGAAAGCCGTGGCATGAAATATGTGCTCATGAACCTGCCGAAATCATCGCTTGACGAAGCCCTGAAGATTCTTCCCGGAATGAAAAGCCCTACAATCCTGCATCTGGCTGATCCGGAATGGCTTTCGCTCCATGCTGTGATCCCCGAATCGCAGCTTTGGGAAAAAATCGAGCAGCTGAAAGGCATCGGAGCCGAAGACATACTCGTGCTCGTGCTTGAAAACATTGTCAAATAAGAGGGCACTTAATCAGACACAACAATGGATACCTATATAAATCCGCCGCGCGCCGAGTGGCCGCGGCTTACCGAGCGCAACATTCCTGATGATCCGGCGGTCGACAAAGCCGTCAGCGGAATCATCGCTGACGTCAGACTGCGTGGAGACGAAGCTCTGCGCAATATGGCCCTGCGCTTCGACCACACTGAAATCAGCTGTTTCGAAGTCTCGGAAGCTGAAATAGCCGAAGGATGCGCCAAGGTCAGCGATGGAGTCAAAGCCGCCATCAGCCTGGCCAAGGAAAACATAACACGCTTTCACTCGGCCCAGCGCCCGGCCGATGTCGATGTAATGACAATGCCCGGCGTCCGCTGCGTGCAGAAGCCTGTGGCCATTGACCGCGTAGGGCTTTACATACCAGGCGGTCGTGCCCCGCTCTTCTCCACAGTGCTCATGCTCGCCTGCCCTGCCCGGATAGCCGGATGCAAAGAGATAATACTCTGCACACCGCAGAGCGGCAACCGTCCGATAGCACCTGAGATACTCTATGCAGCCGCTGTCTGCGGCATAGACAGGATCTACAGAATAGGCGGCGCGCAGGCCATCGCAGCAATGGCTCTCGGCACCGAAAGCATTCCGAAAGTCGACAAGATCTTCGGGCCGGGCAACCGCTATGTCACCAAAGCCAAGCAGCAGCTTTCAGCAACTGTGGCTATTGACATGCCCGCAGGTCCGAGCGAGGTTCTAGTAATGGCCGATGACAGTGCCAACCCGACATTCATCGCCGCAGACCTCCTCTCGCAAGCTGAACACGGGCCTGACAGCCAGGCGATACTCGTCTGCACCTCCGAGCGCATCGCGTCAGAGACGCAGGCTGAAATCAGCCGCCTGTCAAAAAAACTCAGCCGCGAGGACTCTGTGGCCGGATCGCTCTCCCACAGCCGTCTGATTGTAATGGACGGGCGCGATGACATGATCGATTTTGTCAATGCCTATGCGCCGGAACACCTGATCATCTCCATAAAATCACCCTGGACAGTGGCCCAGGAGATACGCGCGGCAGGCAGTGTGTTCATAGGCAATTACTCTCCGGAAAGCGCAGGAGACTATGCGTCAGGCACAAACCACACACTTCCCACCTCTGCCTGGGCGCGGGCCTACAGCGGCGTGAACCTCGACAGTTTCATGCGCAAGATCACCTACCAGGAACTCACGCGCGAAGGCCTCGGACTGCTCGCGCCTGCTATCACCGCAATGGCCGAAGCCGAAGGGCTTGACGCTCATGCGCTTGCTGTCAGCGTACGCACCCAATCCGACACCTAAACACCTTTACCGCAATGAATCCTCTGAGCTTTGTACGCCCCAACATACTCTCTCTGGAGCCATACTCGACCGCCCGTGATGAATTCAAAGGTGGCGACATCTCCGTGTGGCTCGACGCCAATGAAAGCCCCTACCCCTCAGGACTCAACCGCTACCCCGATCCCCATCAGAAGGAGCTGAAAAAAGCGATTTCCGCGTTGAAAGGCATAGCGGCCGATAATATATTTATAGGTGGCGCAGGCAGTGACGAGGCCATCGACCTCACCTATCGCATCTTCTGCCGCCCCGGAATTGACAATGCCATTGCAATAGCTCCGAGCTACGGGGTCTACGCCGTAAGCGCCTATATCAATGATGTAGAACTGCGCAGCGTGGCACTGAACGAGGACTTTTCTCTGCCGGTAGAGGCGCTCCTCGCGGCCGCAGATGAAAACAGCAGACTGATGTGGATCTGTTCGCCCAACAACCCGACCGGAAATTCATTCAGCCGTGCCGACATTCTTCGTCTGGCCGACAGTTTCAACGGCATGGTGGTGGTTGATGAAGCCTACATAGACTTCTCGGCTGAGCCGTCGCTTCTTGCAGATATAGCCACACATCACAATCTGATAGTGATGCAGACATTCTCGAAAGCCTGGGGCATGGCCTCGCTGCGTATGGGCATGGCATTTGCCGTGCCTGAAATAGCCGAACTGTATGGCAGGGTGAAGTATCCCTACAATGTCAACGGTCCGACACAGGCCGGACTGATCAGACGCATCGCCGAAACTGACATCAGCCCCCAGGTGGAGGAAATCAGACAGCAACGCGATTATCTCGCCAAGACTCTGGCCGCCCTTCCTAAAGTCAGAAAAGTCTATCCTTCGGATGCCAACTTCCTGCTCGTCAAAGTCGATGATGCCGATGCGATGTACAGCTATCTGACAGAACACGGAGTAATCGTAAGAAACCGCAACAAGGTAACAGGCTGCGGCAACTGCCTGCGTTTCACCGTAGGCACACCCGAAGAAAATGCCCGCGTGGTGGCTCTTCTTGAAAAATTCTGATATCCACGAACCGACTTTATACTCATGCAAAACCAACTCAGCTATGGCAAAGAAAGCTATTTTCATTGACCGCGACGGCACAATTATAAAAGAGCCGGCCGACGAGCAGATCGACTCGCTTGAGAAGCTCGAATTCGTACCCGGCGCAATCTCCGGGCTCCGCTCACTGATGAACCGCGGCTATGAACTGGTCATGGTTTCGAATCAGGACGGCCTCGGAACAGCCTCATTCCCGGAAAAGACCTTCTGGCCGGCCCACAACCGCATGCTCTCCACTCTTGAAGGAGAAGGCGTGAGGTTTGACGATATACTGATAGACCGTTCGTTTCCGGCTGATAACGCTCCGACCCGCAAACCGCGCACCGGAATGCTCACCGCCTATCTCGGCGGTGACTATGACCTGGCAACAAGTTTCGTTATCGGCGACAGGATGACCGACATCGAACTCGCGCGCAATTTAGGTGCACGCGGCATACTCATAGGCCACGCCGGCAACACCGAAAACATCGACGGATGCGAACTCGTCAGCGACAGCTGGGATGAGATTGCCCGCCATATTCTCTCGGCAGACCGCATGGTTTCAATAATACGAAACACGTCCGAAACACGCATCAGCCTGGCGCTCGACCTTGACGGGCATCTGCCCTCGGCGATAGACAGCGGCTTGAAATTCTTCGACCATATGCTCTGGCAGATCCCGCACCATGCCGGAATTTCGATCGATCTGAAATGTGACGGCGATCTTGAAGTAGACGAACATCACTCGATGGAAGATATCGCCATTGTGCTCGGCCAGGCGATAGACAAGGCTCTCGGATCGAAAACCGGCATTGACCGCTATGGATTCGTGCTGCCGATGGACGAGTGCAAAGCACTTGTACTGATCGACTTCGGAGGCAGGGCTGATTTTGTATGGGACGTGGAGTTCACTCGCGAATATGTAGGCGACACCCCTACAGAGATGTACAGCCACTTCTTCAAATCGCTCTGCTCCGCCATGCGCTGCAATCTCCACATCAGCGCGCGCGGCGAAAACAACCACCACCTGATCGAAGGTGTGTTCAAAGCCTTCGCCCGTGCGCTACGCATGGCCGTCAGACGTGACGTGTTCAGCTATAACCTGCCATCAAGCAAAGGAATCATATGATAGCCATAATAGATTACGAAATGGGCAATCTGCGTTCGGTAGAAAATGCCCTCAGCCGCCTCGGAGCCGAGTGGAAACTGACCTCGGATCCGGAAGAGATACGCAGTGCCTCGCGGGTTCTCCTGCCGGGGGTCGGAAACGATGCCGAGGCTATGGGACGTCTGCGGGAACGCGGACTTTGTGAAGTGATCCGCAATCTACGCCATCCGGTGCTCGGCATCTGCGTAGGCATGCAGGTTATGTGCCGCCACTCGGAGGAAGGAGATGTTGACTGCCTGGGGATCTTCGATGCCCATATCCGCCGTTTCCCTGAAGAAGAAGGTCTTAAGGTGCCCCATGTAGGCTGGAACCGAATCAACAATCTGGAATCGAAACTGCTCAAAGATATCGGCCGGGGAAGCTATGTCTACTATGTGCATTCATATTATGCCAATCTCTGTCCTGACACCATCGCGACCACCCGCTATGGCACCACTCTTTTCAGCGCGGCGCTCAAATATGAAAATTTCTACGGTACTCAGTTCCATCCCGAAAAAAGCGGTGATGTCGGCGAGCGGATTCTCGCCAATTTCCTGAAACTGTAGGCCATGCATGCCACAAAAAACATATACGGTTCACTGCCAAGTCTATCCCCCAGATACACCAACAGATAAAAAAACGATGATCGAAGTAATCCCTGCCATTGACCTGATCGACGGAAAGTGCGTCAGGCTCTCTCAAGGCGACTATGACCGTTGCACCGACTATAATCTCTCGCCTGAAGACATGGCGAAACGTTTTGCCGACCACGGGCTGACACGCATACACGTCGTTGACCTTGACGGTGCCAAGGCAAGTTCTCCGCGTAATCTCCACACCCTCGAACAGATTGCCCGCATCAACGGAGTGACGGCTGAATGGGGAGGAGGCATAAAAACCGGACAGGCGCTGAAAGATGTGTTCAACGCAGGAGCAACCTATGCGATCATCGGCAGCATAGCAGCCCGCGAACCTCAACTGATGACTGAATGGCTACAGACCTATGGCGGCGAGAAGCTGATACTCGGAGCCGATGTGCGCAACGGCAAAGTTGCCGTCAGCGGATGGCTGGAGGAAACAGCCGATACGATTGACGATCTGCTTGCCCGTTTTATCCCGTCAAGTCTTTCCCAGGCCATCTGCACCGACATATCAAAAGACGGAATGCTTGAAGGTCCGGCTTTCGGTATGTACACACGTCTTCAGGAAGCGTTTCCGGATGTTGTGTTCACCGTCTCCGGCGGCATCAGCTCAATCCGTGACATCGAGCGCCTTGACGCACTCGGCCTGCGGCGAGTCATTACAGGCAAAGCTATCTATGAAGGCCACTTGGCACTCAAAGAATTACAGAGATACGCCAGATAACACACACCAAAAGCTTCTTAACACACTGCCGGCTGACAGCGACCGGTGACAAAAAAGCCTGACAGCCCGCGGACATGACGCGAGTGTCAGGCTTTTTCGTTATTCAGAGGCTCTTATCAGACTGTGGCTGCAGCCGTAGCTGAGGCAGGAGCCAGCCTATTGGCCATTTCAACAGCCTTTGTGATATGGTCGCAGATATGGTCATCGCCGAGGAGCGTATTGACACCGGCGTTGACAAGCGCTGCGCGCACATTCTCACGCACGCCGGAAAGAACCACCTGGATATTCTCGTCATGCGATGACTTGATGAGCACTTCAAGATTATGGATGCCCGTAGAATCGATAAACGGCACTTTGCGCATACGGATGATGCGGACTTTGGGCTTCTCGCCGATGGTGGTGCGCATCAGCTCATCAAACTTTGTGGCGACACCGAAGAAGAACGGGCCATCGATTTCATAGACCTCTACACCGGGGTTGACGTTGAGCATCTCGTGATGTGTGGTTTCAGAACCTTCGGCAATGTCAAGCTGCTCGGAGTAAACTTTGATCTCAGTGTTTTCCATCACACGGCGCAGGAAGAGGATTACAGCAAGAAGGAGTCCCATCTCAATTGCGATGGTCAGATCGAAGATGACGGTCAGAAGGAAGGTAAGGACAAGCACTGAGATGTCGCTCTTCGGATTGTGGAAGATGGCACGGATTGTGCGCCAGCCGCTCATGTTGTAGCTGACAACAATCAGGACTGCAGCAAGGCAGGCCATCGGGATCAGGTTGATCAGAGGCATAAGGAAGAGGAAGATCAGGAAGAGGACAATGGCATGAACGACACCGGCTACGGGGGTGCGTCCGCCGTTGGTGATGTTGGTCATTGTGCGGGCAATCGCTCCGGTGACGGGGATGCCACCGAAGAAAGGCACGATGATGTTGGCCATGCCCTGGCCGATAAGTTCGGTGTTGCTGTTGGTGCGTGTTCCTGTCACACCGTCAGCCACGGTTGCTGACAGCAGTGATTCGATAGCTCCGAGAATCGCGATTGTGAATGCCGAGGGGAGCAGGCGGTTGATCGTGGCCATGCTCAGTTCAAATCCGTGAGGTTCTGGTATGTCAGTGGATAGTGAGCCGAAACGATCGCCGATAGTCTCGACATGAAGACCGGGCACAAGTGACACCACCAGTGTCACAAGTATAATGGCTATCAGTGCGCCTGGCAGACGACGAGAAATTTTGGGAGTGACAATGATGATTGCCAGAGCCGCAAGGCCTACTCCGAGAGTGATCCAGTCGACATTGCCGAAATTTGAAAGATACATGCCCCACTTCGGGATGAACTCGCTCGGCACGTTTTTCAATCCAAGTCCGAAGAAGTCGTTGATCTGTGTGGAGAAGATTGTCAGCGCGATACCTGCCGTAAAGCCCACCACAATCGGATAAGGAATGAACTTGATGACTGTTCCGAGGCGGAATATGCCGAGAGCCACAAGGATGAGTCCGGCCATCAACGTGGCCACCGCCAGTCCTTCAAGACCGAAATTGGCAATGATATTGTAGACTATCACGATGAACGCACCTGTAGGGCCACCGATCTGCACCGTGCAGCCGCCGGCTGCCGAAACAATGAAGCCACCTATTATGGCTGTGATGAGACCGACTGTGGGGCTGACGCCACTGGCTATACCGAAGGCGATTGCAAGCGGGAGAGCCACAATGCCTACCACTATACCGGCCACAAGGTCGTTTTTAAACTTGTCAAAGGAATAATTTTTCAGAGTCGAAACCAATTTCGGCTTGAAATCAAGAGAAGCTGCAAAATTCATTAGAAAACTTCCTTAGTTACTATATATACTGTTATGCCGACACATCTCAGTGCCGATTTTCTCTATTGGAAACAATTCAATCGGAAGAAAGCATAAAGGCAACGGTCCCCAATGTCCCCCCGTTTGAGGGTGCAAAATTACTTAATTTCCGCCAAAATTCACTAAAATAGACAAAATATTTCCTCCTAATAGCCTCAATAATTGGCGAGACTTATAATTTAGCAATGATTGGCTCAAGCTGTGCAAAGTTTCAGGCAGCACCAGCGGTTGAGGGTAGTGTGTGATTTATAGGTAAGACCGAGGGGTTCGGCGGCTGACATGATAACGGGAATATCCTCTTCATAGAATCCGCTCAGCAGCATTGTAGCTCCGGAGGCAAGAGTGGCCGCATAGGCTGCAATGTCTGCGGTGATGATGTTGCGGTTGATATTGGCAATGAACAGGTTCACATTCCTTACCTTTGCAAGTTCTGCAACATCTCCGAGATGGAGTTCAACGGTTTCAGTGGAATTCAGACGCATGTTCTCCACCGCGTTTGTAAAGGCGAATTCATCAATCTCCACCGCATCTACCCGGCGGGCGCCTCGCATGGTTGCGAGGATGGCAAGAATTCCGGTGCCTGTGCCCATGTCAACCACATTGAGCCCCTGGAGGTTCATGGCAAGCAACTGGCGGATGACAAGCGAAGTAGTGGCATGGTGGCCGGTTCCGAAAGCCATCTTGGGGTCTATGACAATATCATAGCGGCATTCGGGAATGTCTTTGTGGAAAGAGCTGTGGATGACACACTGGTCATCAATCACGATCGGCTGAAAGTAGTTTTTCTCCCATTCCTTATTCCAGTCCTGCCCCTCTACAAGTTTCCGGCTGACTGTAAACGCGGTCTCCATAGGGAAATCAGCCAAAAGGGAATCAATTTCTCTGTGGTCAAAAAGTTCGGCCTTTATATATGCGGTCAGTCCGGTTTCATCCGGCACAAAACTTTCAAACCCTGCTTGGGCAAGCAGGGCGGCAAGAATATCGGTACGGGTCTCGTCACACGGGGTTGCATCGAGACGCAGTTCTATGTAATCGTTCACTTCAGAGTGTTCTTTGTTTATTCTGTTTGTTTATATTATGATAGTTTATTTTCGTTTGAACCAACGCATTACCTTGAATGCCTTGCTTCCGAGGCGGAAAGTAACAAGAGCTATGTCAAGATAGCTGAGAGTGCCAAGAACCTTACCAAGCATGCCCCCTGATTTCACCGGATTGACTTTTTTCAGTCCGGTGAAGTTGCGTTTCAGCCGGTCACGGCTGATTTCGATACGGGCGGCAGTATAGGCCCGCATATAGCGAAGTTCATCAAGTGTATAGCCCTTCCATTCGGCTTTTTCGTGAGGGAGTTCCTTTGCTGTACTCATAACTGTGATGTCAGGGATTGAAGAAAAGACGTGAAACGAAACGGGCAATCGGATTTATGATCAGCTGCTTTCTGAATGCGAGAGCCACAGCAAGCAGAAGCACATAGAAGCCACACATTATAAAATAAGCCCAGATCATGCCTACCCCGGTAGCGATACAACGCACCACTGCGAGTGATAGAAAAAACATGATCAGAGAAATGAGGACAAATGCCAACAAGGAGAATGACAGCATTGTAAGAAGCATGGTAAGCTTTTCGGCTGCCGTCAGTCTGGCATAGTCTATGTTTAACTTCAGTGCGGAGCGCAATTCAGCCCACAGCACACTGAACTGATTCTGTTGTTTGTCGGGCATAGATGATAAATGTGCGAAATAACGCACAGTGTAAGAGAGTGATGAACTCGCGACACTTGGTCGCCCCACAGTCTCAGCGGAAGTCAGCGGGGCGACAAAGCTACGCGTTTATGCTGCCATGATGCAGCGGCAATGAAAATTCGATAGACGGATCAGTCGTCAATCTCAGTGGTGAGCTGTTCGACAAGAGCATCAATCTCATTATCAGAGCAAATGATACCTTTTTTGCGGAGAAGATCGGCGATACGCGCACGGATATCCTCACCCTTTTCAGGAGCAAAAAGCACAGCGGCTCCGGCACCGACGATAGCGCCTCCGATAAAAGCATAGAGCAATGACAGATTTGACATAATACTATTAGGGTGTTAACAGAGTTTTGTACTGAATATTATTGATTTACTTTTCGATCTCTTCAGCGATTTCGTCAGCCAGTTCTTCGAGTTTGCTCTTCTGAAGCTTGATGCCTTTGCTTTCAAGATACTTCACTATGTTGCGACGAGTCTTTTCGCCCTTTTCAGGAGCAAGGAGAAGACCAACTGTAGCGCCGGCAACAGCGCCGCCGATAACTGCGAGAACAATGTTTAATGCTTTCATTTCTTTTATCTATTTGAGGGGTTATGTTTCGATTTACAATTTTTAAACAACCGTCAGGCCGGATGGTTCACCGGTGGGTCTGATAATTTTCATGTCTGCAATCATTTTTACGCCTCTAAGTTACAATGTTTCCACCGAGTTTGCAAATTATCAGCCCTCAATATCGGCAAGACGCTTTACAGAGCCTACAGCCCAGATCGTGTCACCCTCCGAAAAAACGATTGATGGATCTGGCTGAAGGTAATCGCCGTCACGCTGGACTGACACAAGCAGTGACTCCCAGACGTTTCGGAAATTCGAACTGACTATCGTCTTTCCTATCAGGGGCGAAGAGGCTTTCAGGCGGACTCCTGTCAGCCGGATGTCATCTGCCGAGACTTCAGGAGCTTCATCGTCAGCAGCCTCCACAACCGGCAGCAGTTTCTGAATCTCGTCATCCGTACCTATCACGCCAAGCACGTCACCGGGGAAAACCCGTTCCTCAGCACCGGGAACCATTATCAGATCACCACCTCGCTGAATCGAGGCTACCGAAACGCCGAAACGGCTGCGCAACCCAGAGTTTTTCAACTGTTCGCCGACAAATGGACATTTATAGCCGACTGTCATATAGGCAAGGTGCATATTGGGCACCAGGCGGTTTTTGGCTCCGCTACGCCGCAGCTCACGCTCGTTGAGATTGTCGATGAAACGCGATTCGATGCGGACCATGCGCTTATGGGCTGATTTGGAAAACGATAAAACGAGTATGAAGAACAGCCCTACCCCTATGGTCCATCCCACCTTCATCGAGTAGATCGAGCTGAGAAGATAAACGAGAATTGTCATGGCTATAAGCAGACGCACTATGGTCATGACGATCAAAGGCACGTCATACCGGGCATTGGCCGCGATCAGGCGCTCGCGCTCGGTCTTCTTTGATGCCGGATAGGTCATGGCCAGCAAGAAGGGAGCCATGAGAAGCAGTGAAACCACGGTAGCAAACAGGCGCCCCCAGTTCGGGAAGAGTCCGGTGAATGTAGGCACTATATAATCAAGCGAAATCAGCGACATGGCTATGAGCACTATCGAATACAGGACCACGCGCCAGAGATAACGTTTGAAAAGTGAATGCCAGAGCTGACGGGTGGCACTGGCTGAAGTTGTAGCCTCCTCTGTGTAGCGGTTAATGAGGAAGTGCAGGCGTCTTGGCAGATGCGCTTCCACAAAATTGGCGGTCGGATCGGCCATACGGATAAAATAAGGAGTGGTAAAGGTTGTGACCACCGAAACGGCTACTACAATAGGATAGATCTGCGCATCAAGGACTCCAAGCGACATGCCGAGAGATGCGATGATGAAGGCGAACTCACCGATCTGAGTAAGCGAAAATCCGGATTCAATGGCCACCCGCAATGACTGACCGGTCAGCAACATGCCGGTTGTACCGAAAAAGATCATACCGCAGATAACCACAGCCGACAGAATCAGGATCGGAAGCCAATAATGTGCGATGATAGCCGGATCAACCATCATGCCCACTGAAATAAAGAATATCGAGCCGAAAAGGTCTTTGACCGGAATGGTGACACGTTCGATGCGCTCGGCAAAACTTGTGCCGGCGAGAATCGACCCCATCACAAAAGCTCCGAGTGCCAGGGAAAAACCGCAGGCAACCGAGAATACAGCCATGCCAAGACACAACCCCATTGATATGATCAACAAGGTTTCGGAATTCAGAAATCGGCGCTGGGAATTGAGCAAAGACGGCAACGCGAAGACTCCGACAACAAACCAGATGATCAGGAAGAATGCAAGTTTGCTGACGCTGTAGAGCATTTCTCCGCCCTCTACGCTGCTGTTAATAGCTATTGACGAGAGCACCACCATCATCAGCACGGCAAAAAGATCTTCCACAATAAGCACGGCAAATACCAGCGAGGCAAATTTGCGGTGACGCAGATTCAGGTCTGTGAACGCCTTTATTATAATAGTGGTGGAAGACATTGACAGCATGCCTCCAAGAAACAGACTGTTAATATGAGAAAAACCGAGCATATGCCCTACGGCAAAGCCCGCGCCCATCATGCCGCAGACAATAAACAGAGCCGTCACCACAGCCGACCCTCCGGCATTCACAAGCTTTTTGAAACTGAATTCCAGACCGAGCGAGAAAAGCAGCACCACAATGCCCAACTGGGCCCAGAATTCGATATTATCCTCTGTGGTTACAGACGGCAGATATTCAAAATTCGGGCTGGCAAGAAATCCCGCTACTATATAACCGAGAACCACCGGCTGTTTAAGCCACTTGAACAGAAGGGTGGTTACAGCACCGAGTATAAGCAGAAAGGCCAGATCGCGGATCAGGCCCTCTACATTGAAAGCCTCAGTCACCTGTGTGGCATTGGCAAGAATAAGATTCAGTAACATGCGTAAGAGGCGAATTGTCGTATTGACTGGTGTCAGCTCAGATCAGCCTGATTTGACAGAGATATGGAGATTGTGGGGCGCAGGTCATGGAGAGCCGAGAAGACCTCGATAAAATCAGAGTGCTCACGGATAAGGATCAGCAGATTAAGCCGCGTTGTGGATGCTTCGTAGTCATATTCCACATACACACGTGAGAGATGGATATTGTAACGTGCAAGCACATCGCGATACGGCTCTATTGATTTCACGATTCCTTTGACTTTCAGCCGGATTGTTCGCGCTTCATTCCCAACGTTGACCCGATGTTCGATCTGTTCGAGAATCGTCAGCACGAAAAGCACCAGCAGCGTAGCCACGAATGCGATCAGGTAAAGGCCACACCCTACAGCCATGCCTATCGTGGCGATAATCCATATGCCGGCGGCGGTGGTCAGACCGCGGACCGAGCCTTTCATCTGGATTATTGTGCCGGCGCCAAGGAAACCGATACCTGACAAAACCTGAGCCGCGATACGGCTCGGATCGCCACGCAGCAGTCCGACCGTTTCCTGGCAGACGTAAATTGAAAGCATCATGGCAATACAGGCTCCCATCGAGATGAGCGAGAATGTGCGCACCCCGGCCATCTGCCCTTTGCGCTTACGCTCGATCCCGATCAGGCTGCCAAGCAGCAGACTGGCCACTATGCGAAGAATCGCTGTCAGAGGGGTCAATTCTACATTGTCTATCGATTGCCAGAAATGCTCCATCTCCCCTATTATTTTTTCAATGTGAAGTGGCGTGAGCTGAGACGATAGCCGTCAGTGAACAGTTCCACGGTATAGTCTCCGGGGGTCAGAGTTGTGTTCACATCCCAGTAAATTTTGATTCCGGCAATCTCATCGCCGGCATATTCGATGCTCTTGCGTGCACTGCACGGCACTGATTTGCCTTCGAACGAGAACGAACCGGCACCACCGAGCAACTGACCTTCCGGATTCACGATGCGCAGATAGATAACTTTCTCCCCTACAGGAGTGGAGTTGTTCTGGGGTATAGTAAATGTCACCATCAGCTGCTTGGCCTTGGTCACGTTTTTCTCAACTTTGCCGTTTTTCTTAAGTGCCGTAAGAGTCACACCCGTGACATTGAGTTTTTCGGCGAGTGTCATACGCTCGCTGAGAGTCTCATTGTTGCGAGTGACCTCCTGCACCTGCGATGACAGGCGCTGGTTCTGATCCTTGATCTCCTGATTTTCAGCGCGCAGACCGGCGTTTTCCTTATTCAGTGAGTCAATCTGAGCTATGTAGTGACGGAGAAGCCCCTTGAGTGTTGAGATTTCGTTCTGAAGTTCATTGATACGGGCCTGAGACTTTACTTTCTCGCTCTTAAGCTCTTTCATGAGCTCTTCAACCTTGGCTTTGGCTGCGGTATATTTAGCAAGAATGGTATCGTTGGCCAGACGCTGGGCCTGGTCTTCATACTGCTGAAACTCGGCATTAAGCATATCAAACTCACTGGAGAGCTGAAGCTGCTCGTTCTGAAGCTGCAGTTCTTCATTCTGAAGACGGGCTTCATTCACTTCTGATTTGAGAGAAGCCACCTGTGTGACTCCAAACCCTACGGCGATAAGCAAAAGAATTGCCAGGACTATGATCAGAATGATCATCGGCGACATCTTACCTTTCATATTGCTGTCTATAAAATTTTTATACTTGTTTTTAAGAGGTTCTCCTTTGAAATTTTGCAAAATTACTAAACCCTTGCTAAAAAAACAAATCCAAATTCCAACCCGCATCTAAAATGGTGGCCGCCAGACAGTCTGCCAAAACGAAATCCCCGGCATATGCAGCCAAAGCCACACATGCCGGGGACAATATGAGTCTGTGATCAGCCTGTTAGAACGGAATATTCATGCCCAAATTAACGTTAGCGTTTGAATTGAGGGGAACACCCTGCTTTGCAAGTTTGCAGGGAGTGCGGTCAGAAGCGACAAACAGATTAAAGCCTGGAACTTTCAGGTTGACTATCCAGCCGAATGACGCGCCGAAAGTACCAACACCGAAATTGACACCTGCTGAAAGACATTTTACCGGCTCTACGTTTGCTGACAGACGGAAGTCAGTCCAGGTGAACGGACCGTTGACACGGGTTGTGTTCAGAAATCCAAACTTTGCACGACGGTAGACCGGAAGAGTGTACTGGGCGCCGATATTCATCGTAGCACCGATGCCTGACGTGCGGCTGCCGGTGTCGCCAAGGTCTTCGAGCTGATAGAGCATGGAGAGATTGTCCTTGAATTCGTCCCATGTGTCATTGTTGTCGACGTTGAATGTGTATTCGTCTGTGACTACCTGCTGATTGCCATTGGTCGAGGCCACATGGTTGTTGTTCCATGAGATGAAACCGAGGTCAAGAAGCGAAGCGGAGAATTCCCAGTCGTCGTTGAGACGATATACGGCACCGAGATCAACAGCCGCGCCATAGCCGCTGACAGGCGAGAAATCCTCGACCTCAACGCCGTTGACATAATCGCGGTGAGTATCTTCATTGTATTTTGTCTTATACTTCAGGTTCTTGAGGCTTCCCTGCAGTTCGGCATCTACATTGGCCACCCAGGTATCCTCGCGCAGCTGAAGTTTGGCAGAATTGATATTGGTCTCTACAGAGCCGACGCCCACAAGAAGCTTGAGAGTAGCTCCTACGCGGAGTTTCTCATTGATCTGACGAGAGTGACCGAGTGCGATTTCAGCCCATCCGGCTCCGCGCACATTGAGATCTGAAAGATCATAGGTGGAGTTTTCGACACCTTGTTTTGCCAGACGGAATATATCTTTCGGCAGAGCCACGCCTACATCGGCACGGGCATTCACGCTCACTGTGTTGTAGCCACCGAGGCCGCTGAATCCGAACGCAATTACAGTCTCACGCAGACTTACACCAAGGCGGCTCTTGTCTTTGAGCCCGTCAAGCACTTTCGAGGCGCTCACTTCCGGGTTAAGGAAAGTGGTGGTCTGACCGTTGACGTTATAGAGTATGTGGTTGATACCGATTGTTCCGTTAGTGGCTACATTAAGGTTGCCGATTCCGGGCATAGCCACAAAACCGTGACCCTCATTGCCGAACGCCGGGTTTGACTGGAAACGATAGAGGTAATTGTCATCAAAATATCCCGACTGAAGATTCTGGGCATAAAGGCCTGCGGGAAACAGGGCTATAACCGCAGCCATCCCCATCCGGCCAGATTTTTTATATTGGATTTCATTTCTTACTATGTTTTTAAGGGTATGGTTGAGGTTAAAGTTCGTCAATATAGAAGCCTGAAACAGTTGCTTTGATGCCTGTCAGCTTTATAGTGTCATCCGGACGGAGAGTGACACCGTCTTTTGTCACTACGGCTGTAGCGAAATAGCGGACACCGTCAAGGCCAGTTATCGTTCCTGTGCTTTCGAGTTCTATGGAGGATGTCTCGCCGGCTCTCACTGTAATACTGCCGAGGCCCACAGGTTTGCCAGTGGCGAGATCCTTACACTGATTTCCCTGCTCATCAACCGGATATCCGGACAGAACAATATCGAATGGCAGAGAGTTTGACACTGTGGCACCTAACTTGAGTTTCTCAATTGTAACCTTGTCAAGAGTCTCGTCACTCCAGCCGTCAGTCACTTCGTCATAAACGATTTTTGAATTTACGCCAAGATTTAGCGGCGCATAGAACTTATAAACACCCTCAAGCTTCTGAAGTGTCTGGGGAACAGCAAAGTTGGAAACCTTGCCAGGGCCCACTTTTGGATCATCAAACGACACTTCGATAGTTGAAGGAAGACCGTTGCCGCTGAGCACATTGCCAAGCCCTTGATAGCGCACCGGAACAGCATTGGCAAAACCTTCGAACGAACCTGCGGCCGAGGGATCAGGTGCAAGACAGAATTTGTAAGGTCCGGCAATGCCCGCATTATGGCCTATATTGATCAACTCGCCTGCATCAAGAGAATAAGGCTTGCGGCTACCGTCTTCACGACATGCGGTAAGGGTAAGGCCGCTGCTTGCATCTAGGCTGTAGCCTGCAAGGGGGTTGTTGATCGAAAGATAGAGCTGAGGGTTGGCCATAGTGATATTGGTCTCGTCCTGA
The DNA here is from genome assembly GCF_004803935.1 of Duncaniella sp. C9. Lineage (GTDB taxonomy): Bacteria > Bacteroidota > Bacteroidia > Bacteroidales > Muribaculaceae > Duncaniella > Duncaniella muris. Next base: position 1,903,147 of record NZ_CP039547.1, on the reverse strand, counting down.
CGCAGAAGATCAGGCAGATCATTGAGCGCTACGGGATCGACGTTGAAATCGCTGATGCTATAACAGATCTCACCGTCAACAGCATTCACTGTTATGTCAGATCCGACAGAAGAAAGAGTCAGAGTGGTCTGAGTCGGGACTGAAGATATGTTATTGTTTGTCACGGCAACCACATATCCGTCCTCAACCCCGATGCTTCCGCGGATGGTGAGAGTTCCGGGATTCTTACCGGAAGTATCCGGGACAAAAGAATAGAGACCCTGACCAGCAAGTTTTGCAAAGTCAATTTCATCCACCCGGATGGTTACCTTATGGCTCATGACACCTGAACTGAGGTTGATGTCAGACAGATATATGATTCCGTTATCTGAAACGTAGTCCGGCGTATGAAGACCGACAGGAAGTTTCAGATATAGATTGCGGAATGCCACTGATTTGAATGCTTTTCCACTATTAAGCACACTAAGGGTGATATCAATGGTCCAGTCGACAGCGATCTTTGACAACGAACGGATGCTTTTGTCGACAGTTGCTGACGTATAGGTAAACGATGTATTGAAGCCTTCTATACTATAAGTAAAACTCTGCTCCCCGATGCCCAGCGGAGGGATAACGATGTCGGTATTTCCGTTGACAAGAGAAATTGTGGTTGATGCGTCAGGGATGAACGGACGGGCAAGCGAGACAGGATTGACCTTGAGGTCTTCAGATTTGAATTCTCCATCGACAAGCACTGCATATATGCCGTCGACTTCCTTGACCACACTTTCGTCATCAAGATCAAACACATTTGACAGAGTTATCTCGTCAAGATTGACAGGAACAACAAGATTGTTCACCTTGATCTCGGCGGTTGTGTCAATGTCCGAGAGGTCGTAATTGTCATCAATACATGCGGTCAATGGCATAGATGCCACGGCAACGGCAGTCAATGACAGTCGTGAAAGGGATTTGTACATATGTCTAAAATAATGATTGGTGTCATTTAAATCCATATATGACATCCATGCAAAACCTTGTGTTTAACCGGTTATCAGGCCGATGCAATAATATCAGATAAAGAATCCACTCTGCAATCGGAGTAAAGTCAACAAAAAAATCAGTTAAATCAGTCACTTGGACTTTGCCGGATATTATATTGTGTGTGAATTATCGGAAAAGTGGTGCAAAAATACAAATTTTCACAATACCCAACAATATTTTTCGCAATTAAATATTAAACTGTATGTTTTTATCGCTCCCGGCGGGTTAAGCAGCCTGCGCTGACTGCGATTTTAAGCCTTCGGCTTGGTTATTTGAGCAGGGAAATGTAATTTTGTACACTAATATGCGTAGAAAATCGCAAATCCTGATGACCATTGTCTCGCTGTGTGCTCTCATTACCTTGTGGAGTTGCAGTGCGACCCGTCATGTGCCACGCGGCAAATACATGCTCGACGATGTCAGCATTGAGATTTCCGGCGATAAATCCGTAAGTAGCCATGATCTGATAAACTATTTGAAACAGTCGCCGAACCATGAGGTGTTAGGCTTCTGGAAACTCCAGTTAGGCACCTATAACCTGTCAGGCAAAGACTCGACAAAATGGTATAACCGCTGGGTGCGTCGCATGGGGCAGGCTCCGGTCATATATTCTCAATCGCTTACCGACGCATCTGTAAGGCAACTCAGGCTCGCTCTTGTGAACCGTGGCTATCTTGAAGCAGAAGTAACTGCTGACACCATGATGATGCCGGCTGAAAAGAAAATCAAGGTCGCCTATAAAATTAACACCGGTGAGCCCAGACGCATTGCGATTATTCGCCATGAAATTCCCGATTCAGCAGTCAGAAAACTGATTCTTGCCGACTCCGCCCAGTTCTCAATCCATCCTGGCGATCGCTTTGACCGCGACAATCTTGATTCCGAACGCGCACTTATCACCCAAAGACTCCGCGAGCACGGATATTATTCCTTCAACAAGGAATATATCACTTTCTATGCCGATACATCTGAATTCAATAAGGATGTAGATCTCACCCTTACAGTCCGGGCTCCCAGAAACTCAGCCAACAAACCACAGCCAGCCGACAGCACGACAAATCACAATATATATTATATAAACAAGGTATATTTCGTTACAAGCAATTCCGGCTACAACTCATCATCAGATATCGCAGGTGACACTGTTGTCTATAAAGACATCACTGTCATCTACGGCAAAGACCATTATCTGAAACCGGGAATCCTACAGCAAAAATGCTTTATAACTCCCGGCAGCCTCTACCGGGCCTCGGATGTAGACCGTACATACGAAGCCCTCGCCAGGCTAGGCATACTGAAATCAATAAACATCGAATTAGTTCCGACCGGGAGCGAAAACGGGCGGCATGAACTGGATGCCTACATCCTGCTTGCACGAAGCAAAAAACAGTCAGTCACATTCGACGTCGAAGGCACAAACTCGGAAGGTGATTTCGGCTTCGGGCTTGGAGCCACATACCAGCACCGCAATCTCGCCAAGGGGTCTCAGCTTCTGACAGCCCGCCTGCGCATGAATTACGAAAGCCTTTCAGGCAAGTTCAACGGCCTGATCAACGACCGTTACACAGAATATGCAGGAGAAATCGGCATTACCTTCCCGAAATTTGAATTCCCCTTCGCCTCTCAGAGCGTCAAACACAAACTCAATGTCGACACAGAGTTCGCCCTCTCATTCAATTATCAGGAACGGCCGGAATACACCCGAATAATAGCCGGCGCAGCATGGAAATACAAATGGGTAAACCGCAACAACACGCGACGCCACAATTTCGACCTGATAGACATCAATTACGTCTATCTGCCTGAAAGCACTCTTGACTTTCTTGACCAGATAGCTCCTGACAATCCACTGCTGCGCTACAGCTATGAGGACCATTTCATCATGAGCATGGCATACCGCTATTATTACACCAACAAGAGGATACCGTCGTCTCTGCTGCGAAAATACACTCTCCAGCCGAGAGTCTACACCCTCCGTGCTTCTGTAGAAACCGCCGGCAACCTCCTTTATGCCATCTCATCACTCTCAAACGCAAGGAAAGACAACGGTTCCTACAATGTGTTCGGCATAAACTATTCCCAATATGTAAAAGGAGAGGTGGACTATGCTATCACCCGCAACTTCAACCAGCGCCACTCACTCGCATTCCACGCCGGAGCCGGCATTGGTGTGCCTTACGGCAATTCGACAGTCCTACCATTCGAAAAACGCTTCTATGCAGGAGGAGCCAACGGCGTCAGAGGATGGGGAGTCCGCACACTCGGTCCCGGAAGTTATGACTCACGCAATTCAGTGACTGACTTCATCAACCAGTGTGGTGACATCCGCCTTGATCTGAGTCTCGAATACCGTTCCAAACTTTTCTGGGTAATTGAAGGTGGAGTCTTTGTAGATGCCGGAAACATATGGACAATACGCAACTACGAAAACCAGCCGGGAGGCATGTTCCATCTCGACACATTCTGGAAACAGATCGCTGCCGCTTATGGCTTAGGCCTGCGCTTCGACTTCACTTACTTCCTCTTGCGTCTTGACCTCGGCATGAAAGCCCACAACCCCGCAACCGGCCAGGAACGATGGCCCATAGTCCACCCGAACTGGCACCGTGACGCCACATTCCATTTTGCCGTAGGCTATCCATTCTGACATCTCATTCAACAGACAATTACAAACCGGATAATCCCGGTCAATATCAACATATCACCAAACAGCATGAAACAGCTCGTCATTTTCGATCTCGACGGAACTCTGCTTGACACCATATCCGATCTTGGTGCCGCAACCAATTATGCGCTCAGATCTTTCGGCTACCCAGAACACAATCTCAGTTCATACACAAAATTTGTCGGCAACGGAATCACGCGCCTGATTGAGCGCTCACTGCCGGAAGACGACAAGACACCGGAAACCGTGGCCAAGGTCCTTGAGAAATTCACTGAATATTACAACGAGCACAAAACCGATCTGACCAAACCCTATCCCGGCATCCCTGAACTGCTTAAAGAACTCGAATCAATGGGGCTTAAATTAGCCGTTGCATCAAACAAATACCAGGCAGCAGTCGTGTCTCTGATCCGTCACTATTTCCCTGATATCAACTGGTGTGCTGTAGAAGGCCAGAAAGAAGGCGTGCCGACAAAGCCAGATCCTTCGATTGTTTTTGAGATCCTGGCCAAATGTCCGACCCGAAAGTCGAAAGTATTATACGTGGGTGATTCCGGAGTCGATATGGAGACCGCACGCAGGGCCTGCGTGGATTCATGCGGAGTAAGCTGGGGATTCCGGTCTGTGAAAGAACTGCGCGACCACCACGCCGACAACATCGTCAACACTCCGGATGAAATAATTACCGTTGTCAAGCGCCCAGGTCTGGGACTTGACAGCTGACAGGCACGGCAGCTATCAAAATCGACAAACCGCCACCACTCGACCATTCCTACCGTCATGAGCACAAAATACATATTTCTTGCATGCCTGTTTCTTCTTCTGTCCGTCCGCAGCACCGCGACCACCGAGGAGACTCAGAAACAAATAGCCGACTCTCTCTACATTTGCCTGTCTAAGGCCGAAACCCCGGCAGACTCTCTCTGGATCATGGAAAATCTATATGACGTGCTTCCACGAGCCAATGGCAATCTGCTTGGTCTGGAACTATTCGATGTCGCCAACCGTGCAGGCAACAGCAGCGCCGCTCTCAACATACTCCGCCAACTCGCCAACCGCTATTTGGCTAACGACTCCATGCTGATGGAGCTATATAACAAAACCCTCAGCTATCATGACGGTCCCACTCCGACTGTTGACAGCCCCTACCGCGCATCATCTGACGAGTTGAAAGAGACCCGCACTTTCCTGCGCTTTGCCCGAAACATACATCGGGCCAATCACGCGTCAGAAGCCAAACGGCGTGAATTGCTTCAGGAGTTGATCAATACGCATACACTTAACCAACCTACAGATATATACGATCAGGCTGTATTGCTACACTCCATCTGCACCATGCTCTCGCGCACCGGTTCCGACGCCATGCTGACCCGCTATGTCGATAAGCTTGACACCCTGATCCAGCAGTTGCCGGCATCAGCGATATCTCTTCATAACGCCTATTACGTACATGCCGCACTTATCTACAGTCAGGCCAACCAGTTTGAAAAAGCATATCAATGTGACAGAAAGACACTGGAGGCAATCCGCCAATTGGAAAAACAATATAAAGACCGCGGGCGGTATTTCCGCAACTATGACTCTTCTCGCTATGTCATCTATCAGCGGATACTGTCAAACCACACAAAACTGAGTCAGCCCGAATTAGAAAAGTACTATAAGCTCGCCATGCAGCTTGTGGCTAAAAATCCGGAGGTTGCAGAAACAAACAGAAATTACCCCGGCCCACAGATTTTCTACAACATGGCGATCAAGAACTATGCGCAAGCCTTGGAACACATAAAGCACTGCATCAATACACCCTATGTGACTAACAGTTCTTATAGACTCATGCAGCTCCTGCGAAATGAAATCGAGTGCGCCGAAGCCGTCAATGATAAAGAGACACTGCTTGAAGCCTCGCGCCGCTACAACAAGAAGCTCGAATCATATCTGAGCGAACGCCTCGACGAGAAATATAAAGAGCTACAGGTCATTTATGACTCATACGAAATGCGCAACAGTTATGACAAACTCCAACTTGAAAAACAGAATGCCGAAGCTGAAAGCATGTATATGATAGTTGCGATTGCAGCTGTCGCAATATTCATATTGCTGATCTCCGTAGTGATTCTTTTCAGACTCTATCGCAACAATCGGAAACTCGCCCGCACACTTGACAAGAGCAACCGCGCACTGAGAGCAGAAAGCAGCCATCTTGAAAAGTCAAAATCAGATCTGCTCAAAGCCCGTGATGAAGCCAAGAAAGCCAATTATATGAAAACCGACTTCATCAAAAACATGAGTTATGAAGTCAAAGCTCCGCTCAAAGCCATCAATGAATACTGCAAATTAATCACAGATTGCTCTGATGCCTCAAACAAGAAATATCTTGAACGCTTCTCTTCACTGGTGGAACTCAACAGCGAACTATTGTCAACAATCATAAATGATGTGCTACATATCTCTGAAATAGACAGCGAGTCCGTACCAGTCCATAACCGCCCGGTCGAACTGCGTCCGCTCTGTACGATGGTGCTTGACGGCGTGCGCCACCGCCTCAGTCCGGACGTAGCCCTCATGTTTGACACAGCTTCGCCTTACATATGTCTGTTTACCGACCCTCAACGCGTCCACCAGATATTACTGAACCTGCTCACTAACGCTGCAAAATTCACTCCGAAAGGAAGCATCACGCTCGCTTACAGCGTTGACAGCGAGAAAGAGACAGTGACATTCAGCGTAACGGATACCGGAATAGGCATAAAGGCCGATAAGAAAGATTTGATCTTCGAACGCTTCGTAAAACTCGACAAGGAGACACAAGGAGCAGGGCTTGGCCTGACCATCTCGCGCTTGCTTGCAAGAATACTTGGAGGTGATGTCATTCTGGACACAACTTACACCAAAGGCGCCCGCTTCCTGCTGATTTTACCAAAAAATAAAATCTTGAAAATACAATAAATGATATTTAGCGTTTCGCAAGACTGAAAATCCGTCATTTTTTTGTAATTTTGCAACCATTATGGCAGAATTCAAGAGACATTCACGTTTTTTCACAGAACTTGATCCGGCGGTTGTCGACCGGGTCAAACAATTCGTATTGGCCTCTCGCAACATTGTCATCACCTGTCACGTAAGCCCTGATGGAGATGCCTTAGGCTCATCATGCGCACTTTGGTTCATCCTAAAGGCCCTTGGGAAAAACGCAACTGTAGTCACAGCTGACTGCGCTCCGCGAAGCCTGCAATTCCTGCCCGGCGTACGCGAAATAGTTGCCGCTACCCGCAACGGAGACCGCGTCCATGACCTGATTGCCGATGCCGACCTCATATTCTGTCTTGACTTCAATGACATTACACGGGTCGACCGATTGTCTGATGCCATAAGCAAATCTCCGGCAAAAAAGGTTGTGATCGACCACCATCTTGATCCCCGGATAGAAGGTGAGATAGTAATTTCACGCCCTGAAATATCTTCGACTTCAGCCCTGCTTTATATCTTCATGTGGCAAGCAGGCTGGACACGTCATCTCACCAGAAACTCGGCCGCTTGCATCTATACCGGCATGATGACCGATACCGGCAATTTCTCCTACAATTCAAATGATCCCGATCTATATCTCATCATCCATGACCTGATGCGCAAAGGGATTGACAAAGACAATCTCTATAAACTTGTGATGAACACATCATCCGAATCAAGGATCAGGATCATGGGGTTTGCACAATACCGCATGCAGATTCTCCAGCCACACCGGGCCGCTGTAATCATGCTCAGCGAGGATGAGTTGAAAGAATTCGGCTATTCAAAAGGAGATACCGAAGGACTTGTAAATATCCCGCTTTCAATGCCTGAGGTCACCTACTCCGTGTTTCTGCGCGAAGATGCAAAAAACTGCGTGAAAGTTTCAATGCGCAGCAAAGGAGAGTTTTCAGTCAGCCGCATCTGCGAAGAGCATTTCGGAGGCGGAGGGCACACAAATGCCGCCGGAGGCGAATTTAACGGACCTCTTGACAAGGCACTTCAGAAACTACTTGAAATTATTCCAACTTACGACAAATATCTTCAATGAAAAAGTTAATTTTCCCCATATTCGCCATTATCGCACTTGCATTTCTGACAAGTTCCTGCGATGATTCAAAAAGTTATGCAGAACTTCTCGCTGATGAAAATTATGTAGTCAACGACTTTCTGGTACGCCACCACGTGGTCAATTACGTTCCTTCTGATTCAGTTTTCATTTCCCGCCGTGACATCGCAGAAAAAATGTATGAGGAATCAGGCCAGACAGCAGCTGACGAAGCCGCTTACGAACAGGCCATCGTAGAGATAATGGCTTCTCTTGAAAAAGATCCGTCAAAAGACGCTCCTTATTATCGGATCGACGATGACTCAAACGTCTACATGCAGGTCATTTCTGTCGGTACCGATGAAAAACCAAAGAAAAACGACCGCGTCTACTTCCGCTTTACCAGATACAATCTGTTCTACTATGTGGTCGGAGCTGACAACACTCTAATCGGCTCCGGCAATGCGGACTCAATGAATTCCCAGTCGACATTTTTCCTTTTCGAAAATACAAGTGTGAGCGAGTCAACCCAATACGGAACAGGCATCCAGCGCCCGCTCTATTTCCTTGGCTACAACTCAAAGGTGAACATCGTAATCAAATCGCAAGCCGGTCCGGAAACCGATATGTCATACGTTGTCCCTTACCTCTACACTATCACTTATTATAAATCAATGATCTAATAGCACTCATGTCACTCATCAAGAGCATTTCAGGAATCCGCGGTACAATCGGAGGAGCTCCCGGCACCGGCCTCTCTCCACTTGACATTGTAAAATTCACCGCCGCTTACGCAACATTCATCGCAGCAAACACAAGCCGCACAAACCGCACTATCGTAGTCGGCCGCGACGCCCGCCTCAGTGGCAAAATGGTCAATGACATAGTTGTCGGCACTCTGACCGCAATGGGTTTCGATGTGATCAACATCGGTCCGGCCTCCACCCCGACAACTGAAATCGCGGTTGTCGCAGAAAAAGCCTGCGGCGGAATAATTCTTACCGCAAGCCACAATCCCAAACAGTGGAACGCGCTGAAACTTCTCAATGAAAACGGAGAATTTCTGAATGACGCGCAAGGCAAAGAGGTGCTCCGCATAGCTGAAGAAGAAGCCTACACCTTCGCGGAAGTCGATGACCTCGGCCATGAATACACCAACAATACATATAATCTTCGCCATATAGAGCAGGTGCTTGCACTTGATCTTGTTGATGTGGAGGCTATCCGCAAAGCTAACTTTACAGTGGCTGTTGACGCTGTCAACTCCGTAGGTGGTGTGGTTATCCCCCAGCTACTCCGCGCACTCGGAGTGAAAAACATTGTTGAACTCAACTGTGAGCCCAACGGCAAATTTGCCCACACACCGGAACCCATACCTCAGAATCTGACTGAGATCTCAGGACTGATGGCCAAAGGTGTGGCTGACGTAGGTTTCGTTGTCGATCCTGACGTGGACCGTCTTGCAATTGTCATGGAGAACGGAGAAATGTTTGTCGAAGAATATACTCTTGTCTCGATAGCTGACTATGTGCTCGCCCACACACCGGGTTCAACAGTCTCCAATCTCAGTTCTTCAAGAGCATTACGCGATGTCACACACCGTCACGGATGTGAATATTCCGCAGCGGCAGTCGGAGAGGTCAATGTAACTACAAAGATGAAAGAGACAGGCGCTGTCATCGGCGGCGAAGGCAACGGCGGTGTCATCTATCCCGCAGCACACTATGGCCGTGACGCATTGGTAGGCGTAGCCCTCTTCCTTACCCTCCTTGCCAAAAGCGGCAAGAAGGTGAGCGAACTTAAGAAGACTTACCCGGCTTATGAGATCGCCAAAAACAAAATGGAACTCACTCCGGAAATCAACGTCGATGCAATCCTTGCAGCTGTCAAGGAAAAATTCGCAGGCGAGCAGATCACTGATATTGACGGCGTGAAGATCGACTTTGAGGATTCGTGGGTTCACCTTCGCAAGTCCAATACCGAACCTATCATCCGCATCTATAGTGAAGCTGCCACAATGGCTGAGGCAGACGCTCTTGCACAGAAGATCAAAGATGTAATCGCTTCAATGATCTGACAAAGCAAAATTTCGATAAATAACTGATAGTACAGACAGCTGCGTATTCCGATTTGGGAACGCAGCCGTCTGTTTATTTCAGATCTGCCGGAAATAACCGCATTTTAGGGAATTGCACATTTCAACGCCCTCTTTACTCCCTCAGGGGCGCACTTGACCGTTACCGTTGATCATATAACGATAAGTTGTGATTTCCCGCAATCCCATAGGTCCGCGCGGTCCGAGTTTCTGGGTACTGATGCCGATTTCAGCCCCAAGCCCGAACTGCGCGCCGTCAGTAAAACTGGTCGGGGCATTGACGTAGACACATGCTGCATCGACCTCCTGCTGAAATCTGTCGGCCACAGAGCCGTCATCCGTTATTATACATTCACTATGCCCGGACCCATAGACGGCAATATGCCTGATCGCCTCATTGAGATCAGCAACAGTTTTCACACCCATTTTATAATCCATCCACTCGGTCGCATAAGTATCACAGCCGGCCGGAGACAGCAAGGATTCGGGATAGGATCCGCGCAAAACAGACATTGATTCGGCATCGGCATATATATGCACATTCTTCAATGCAAGGCGCTCACACAAAACCGGAAGATCTGAAAGACGATCGCGGTGGATAATCAAAGTGTCAAGCGCATTGCACACGCTCACACGGCGCGTCTTGGCGTTGGCTATTATATCACATCCCATTTTCAGGTCACCGGATTTATCAAAATACGCACTGACCACCCCTGCTCCGGTCTCAATCACAGGCACACGCGCGTTGTCACGGACAAAATCTATAAGCCGGCGGCCTCCGCGTGGAATACAGACATCCACATAGCCGACAGCATTCAGCAACGCGCCGGTAGCATCATGAGTAGAAGGAAGAAGCGAGATAATATCGGGGGAAATGTTATTGCCAGAAAGCACCCGACGGATCAGTGAGACTATTGCTTCATTTGAATTTTCTGCATCACGCCCCCCTTTAAGCACACAGGCATTCCCACTTTTAAAACACAGAGAGAACACGTCAAATGTGACATTTGGCCTGGCTTCATAGATCACGCCTATCACTCCGAACGGCACACGCACACGCCGTATCAGCAACCCGTTCGGTAGGGTACGTCTCTCGATCTCCTCGCCAAGCGGAGATGAGAGTGACGCAACATTCCGCATATCTGACGCTATGGAACCGAGTCTTTCAGGACTAAGCTGCAGGCGGTCATAGAGAGGATTTGTTCTGTCCATACGGTCAAGGTCTTTCTGATTGGCGGCAAGAAGCAGTTCCTGACACTCTTCGATCTCACCTGCAATCTTGCATAGGATTTCAGACCGTTCCCGGTCAGTCAGTGACGGAATTGTCCGCGATGCATCTTTCACCCGGCGGAATATTTCATTATAATCTTCTGTCATAAGCACCTATTATGTAAACTATGAGACGGAATCCGGATATCAGTCCGCTCATTCAATAAAAAGATAGTCATAATGCACAAGCGGTCTGCCACCACGGCGGCCTGCCATTTTCTTTGCATCGGCACCTGAAACGGCGGCACGTCCATAGCCTATTGTTTCACCAGCTTCAGTCAGCAAGGTCACAATGTCGCCCTCCTCCCAGTCACCGTCAGCCGACACAGCTCCGACAGGAAGCAGGCTGACAGCCTTGTCGCTCCGAAGAATTGAGGCAGCCTTGTCGTCAACCCGGATAACACCTTTGGCAAAACTTCCGCTATGGGCTATCCAGCGCTTGATATTGCTGACGGTCTGCGGGCAAGCTTCAAACTCGGTGTGGGGAACAGTCTGCGGACGGCAGATCAGATCCACAAGCACATCCGCTCTGTCTCCACGTGCTATATAAACCGTGACACCCTCTTCGGAAAGTTTACGGGCTATGCCACACTTTGTCCCCATGCCGCCACGGCCAAAACCACTTTTAGAGGATACGACACAGGAACTTAGATCTGTTCCGGCCGCAACCTTTTCAATTAGTCTGGATGCAGGATCTGAAGGTGAGCCGTCATAAATGCCATCAACATTAGATAAAATTATCAACACGTCAGCACCCATCATCGCCGCAATCAGCCCCGAAAGTTCGTCATTGTCTGTAAACATCAGTTCTGTCAGAGAAGCCGTGTCATTTTCATTAACAATCGGTATGACTCCGTTTTCCAACATTGTCTGCATACATGCGCGCTGATTGAGATATGACTCACGCGAGCCGAAATTTTCCTTCTGCGTGAGCACCTGCCCCACCACATAGCCATATTCCGAAAAAAGGCTGTTGTAAAGATTTATCAAACGTATCTGCCCTATCGAGGAATAAAGCTGACGCTGGGCCACAGCATCGAGTTGTCGCTGCGGTTTCAAAACCCCGCGGCCACAGGCCACTGCTCCACTCGAAACAAGTATGACCTCATGGCCGAGACCACGCAAGGCCGCGATCTGGTCAACGAGCGACGAGAGGTTTGTGACATTCGGTTTGCCGTCTGAGCGGGTCAGCACGTTGCTTCCAACCTTGACCACAATCCGGCGCGAATCTGCAATATCGTTATTCATTGAATCTGATGCTTTTCTTTTTTCACTTCACGCAGGCTTTCAGCCCTCTGACCACAGAGGATGTGAATCCGGCATGTTCCATTTCATTCAGTCCGCGGATTGTCAGTCCACCGGGAGTGGTGACTTTGTCAATCTCACTCTCCGGATGTGAACCGGGGCGCTGGAGCAAGGCCACCGCCCCCTTGAGTGTCTCAAGGACAATCTGCTGCGCCTGTGAAGCTTTAAAACCGAGTTCTACCCCGCCTTCAACAGACGCTCTGACATAGCGCATGGCATAAGCGATGCCGCATGAAGCCAAAGCTGTCGCCGCAGGCAGATGAGCCTCGTCAATCACCATTGAAGTGCCAAGACTATTGAATATGCCTTCCACTGCGCTTACCGATGCTTCACCGGCATTAACCGGAACTATAAAGGTCATTGACGATCCAACTTCCATTGCAGTATTCGGCATGACAATCATAAGTTGAGGCAATTCGGAATCTTTCAAAAACCATTCACACAATTGCGCCCCTGGCACACCTGCCACAATCGCAGCCACAGCCTGACGGTTATAATCGAGAACAGGTCTGATTTCTGCGATGACCGACTCAATTATCCACGGCTTTACCGCAAGGATCACAATATCCGCATCGCGCACAGCAACTGTGTTGTCTGACGTAACCGCAATGCCCATTTCCTTTAACGGCTTCAAAGGACCAGGCGAAGGGTTTGATACCGTAATTTTATAATCACACCCGGCGGCACATAGACCTGAAGCTACAGCTCCACCCATTGCACCGGCACCAATTACAGCGATTTTCATATTGAAATGTATTTTTAGAGGTCGTTGTTTAATAACACTCTTAACGTTAAGGACTCTGGAGCAGATCCGACGAGGTCGTATCTCGACAATCAAGACATGCCACTGACCGGCACATCCATAATGCAAAAGTAAATAATATTGGTGAAAGCACAAATATTTTTGGCCGGACATTATCAGTTGAATGGAAAATTTTGATTAACTTTGCACGCAATAAATTTTAATCGTTATATGTCATTTATTGCTGATCGAGTAAAAATGGACGGACTGACATTCGATGATGTCCTCCTTATTCCGGCTTATTCGGAAGTGCTTCCGCGCGAAGTGAACCTTTCCACCCGATTTTCCCGCAACATTACGCTGAACGTACCCCTTGTGTCGGCCGCTATGGACACCGTCACCGAGGCAGCCTTGGCTATTGCCATAGCACGTGAAGGCGGCATCGGTGTTATCCACAAGAATATGTCGATCGCCGAGCAGGCCCGTCAGGTCCACGCTGTCAAACGTGCTGAAAACGGCATGATCTACGACCCTGTCACCATTCGTCGCGGCAGCACTGTCGCTGATGCCCTCAACATGATGAAAGAGTATCATATCGGCGGAATTCCTGTTGTCGATGAAGACCGCAAACTTGTCGGCATTGTCACCAACCGCGACCTCCGCTTCGAGCAGAATCCTCTTCGCCCGATAGACGAGGTCATGACTAAAGACGATTTGGTTGTGACCAACCAGTCAACCAACCTTGAAGAAGCTGCCCGCATACTTCAGCAGCATAAGATCGAAAAACTCCCGGTGGTCGACTCAGACAACCGCCTTGTCGGTCTTGTTACCTATAAAGACATTACCAAAGCCAAAGACAAGCCCAATGCCTGCAAAGACAAACTCGGCCGTCTGCGCGTTGCCGCAGGTGTAGGCGTGACCGGTGACTCTATGGACCGTGTTGATGCTCTTGTTGAGGCCGGAGTAGATGCTATCGTCATTGACACAGCCCACGGCCACAGCCGCGGAGTAGTAGGAGTACTTAAAGCTGTCAAAGAGAAATATCCGCATATTGATGTAGTTGTAGGCAATATCGCAACAGGCGATGCCGCCAAATATCTTGTAGAGAATGGCGCCGATGGCGTGAAAGTAGGCATCGGTCCGGGCTCTATCTGCACCACCCGCGTAATAGCCGGTGTAGGTGTGCCTCAGCTCAGCGCTGTTTATGATGTAGCGAAAGCTCTCAAGGGCACAGGCGTTCCCCTGATCGCCGACGGCGGCATCCGCTACTCAGGCGATATTGTAAAAGCATTGGCCGCAGGCGCCTATAGCGTAATGCTTGGCGGAATGCTTGCCGGCGTTGAGGAATCGCCTGGCGACACCATCATCTACAACGGACGTAAATACAAATCATATCGCGGCATGGGCTCGCTCGAAGCTATGGAAAAGGGCTCGAAAGACCGTTACTTCCAAGCAAACGAAACAGATGCAAAGAAGCTCGTGCCGGAAGGCATTGCAGCACGTGTGCCATACAAAGGCCTGCTCTACGAAGTTGTCTATCAGATGCTCGGAGGTCTGCGTGCAGGTATGGGTTATTGCGGAGCGCCTGACATCGAACGCCTCCACGAAGCCAAATTCACCCGCATCACAAATGCAGGTGTGGCAGAAAGCCATCCCCACGATGTGGCTATAACATCCGAAGCCCCCAACTATAGCGCATCGGCAAGATAAACGACATCATCCTTGCAAAAACAGCACTCCGGCATTAGGTTTATAGATCCTTTTGCCGGAGTTTTTTTAGGCCAGGCCAACCTCCGGATATGCAATAATCACGCCTGATATCCGTTACTTAAAAGTACTATACAATATAACCGGTGCATACTACATAGTATCTGACCTATAATCAAACGCAATGAAAAAAAAGCCATTCATAATTTCAGCTCTGGCTTGTGCTGCGATACTGTCGGCCTCAGCGAGCAAAAACGCAGATCCCGTGCTCATGACGATTAACGGGAAAGATGTCCGGCAAAGCGAATTCGAATATCTGTACCATAAGAATAATCTCCAGCAACTGGCCCCTCAGAGCATTGACGAATACATTGAAATGTTTATCGTCTACAAGCTTAAGGTTGCCGATGCAGAAGCCGCGGGCCTGCATCAGACCGATGCTTTCACCAAAGAATTCAACGGTTATTGCGCGGAGTTGTCGCGTCCGTATCTTCGTGACTCTATTGTTGAAAAACGTCTTATCGAAGAAGCTTATGCCCGTATGGCCACATCTCGTAAAGTCAGCCACATCATGCTCCCCCTTGGCTCGACTTACGATGAGAAAGAGGCAAACAGGATGAAAATCGACAGCATCCGCACAGCGATCGTAAACGGTTCGGCTGATTTCGGAGAAATGGCTGTCAGATATTCATCAGATCGCTCTGCCCGTGTAAACAATGGATCAATGGGCTACATCAATGTCAACAGCTATCCTTATCCATTTGAAAAAACCGCCTGGGAAACTCCGGTAGGTGAAATATCGCCTGTGATAGAAGATGCTCCTTTCGGATTCCATATCATCCGCGTTGAAGATGAACGCCCCAATCCGGGAAAAGTCGAGGCACGCCATATCCTTAAACTGACCAATGGCCTCTCGGAGGAAGAAGGAACTGCAAAAAAAGCACAGATTGATTCGATTTACAATCTGCTGGCCAGCGGAGGTGATTTTGATGCGATCGCTCGTGCTGAGAGCGAAGACCCCGGATCGGCAGCCAATGGCGGCCGACTCGGATGGTTTGGTCCCGGCGAAATGGTAAAAGAGTTTGAAGACGCAGCGTTCGGTCTTAAAGACGGAGGCATATCCGCTCCATTCAAAACCGCATATGGCTATCACATCGTGCAGACTTTAGCCCATCGCGGCATCGGCTCTCTGGCCGAAGAATCAGAACGCATAAAGGCAGCAATCAGCCGTGACATGCGCTCAGTGATGCCTGAAACCGAACGGATGGCACAGCTGAAAGCCGAACTGGGAGTCAAGATTGACTCTACAGGCCTCATGCAGGCAAGATCCAGAATGACTGGCGACTCACCTGCCGAGCAACTGAGATCACTTCAGGCTGACAACTCATTGATCGCCACTGTTGGAAAACGCGTCATAAGCATTGGAGATGTCATAAACTACATCCCCTCAAACGTACTGGAAGGAGCAAATGACGCATTCACAGTATTAAACTCAGGCCTTGAAAACAAGATCAACGAGACAGTTGTAGAGGAAACACGAAAGAACCTTGCGGAAAACAACAGTGAATACCGCAACCTCACAAATGAGTATCGCGATGGCATATTGCTGTTTGAAATCAGCAACCGTAATGTATGGGAGCGCTCAGCTTCCGACACCGAAGGTCTTCAGAAATTTTTCTCAGCCAACCGTGCGAAATACACATGGGACAAACCTCACTACAAAGGCTATGTCATCTTTGCAACAAATGACTCCATTGCCGGCGAAGCTCAGAAATATCTTGCCGCAAATCAGGTAGAAAATGACTCACTTGTATCTGTCATGCGCGCCAACTACGGCAGGAACATCAAGATTGAAAAAGTTGTCACCGGAAAGGGCGAAAATGCGATCGTCGATAATGTGGCTTTCAACGGCGAACGACCGGAAGCACCCGGCAGATGGACTGCCTGGTTCGGATATGCCGGCCGCGTAATCGACACTCCCGAAGAGGCTAATGATGTCCGTGGAACTGTAGCCTCAGACTATCAGCAGCTACTCGAAAGCGAATGGATCAAGGCTCTGAGAAAGAAATACAAGGTGAAGCTTAACAAGAAAGCATTAAAAGCGTTGGGAAATTGATCCCAACGCTTTTTTATTGCTGTTAAACAAGCACAAAACAGGCTTGAATGTATAACACCTATATAAGAGGGCCATTATATATGAATCTCACAAATTTCTCCAGATCCTCTTTCTGACATGCGGTGATAAAATCATATCGTTCCAGGCTTTTTGCCCTTTGGCGTTCATAAAGCACCTTATTTTCAAGCTGGATAATGCGGATTTTGATTTCATCAAGGCTGAAAGGATTGAAATACAACACCGCATCACCACAAACCTCGCTTATTGATGAAAATGGAGATGCCAGGACGGGAACTCCATAGCGCATGGCTTCCAACGGCGGATAGCCGAATCCTTCATTCAGCGAAGGATAAATGAAACAGTAGGCATCGTGATAGAGCTGGTTCAACTCTTCATCACTGACATAGCCTCTAAAATCAAAGAATCCCGCATTTTTGATTTTATATCTAAAGTAATCAGCAGATTTGACGCCGGTAATGACCACACGCTTTCCAGGCAGGCGCCCTTCTGAAAAAAGCTGATCCAAAGCCATAATGGCTCTAAGACAATTTTTTTCCCATCGGTTGGCACTTACAAGGAGATAAAAATCGGGAGCTTCTTTACGGCTGTCTACTAAATCAAGCGATGTTGACGGAGAATAGAACACCGGAATATCCTTCTCGACCGATTCAGGGAAAAACAGATTTACAGATCCTAATGAGTGATTAGAGACAACCGCAAAACGCAAATTAGGCTTGCGTATGAAATTTTCGTTTTTACGATAACGATGACGGCGAATAAATGATGGTGACAATATCTCAAGCAAATTTTTCAACTGCATGGAGAGCTGCATCTTATATCGCCAGAACATTTTTCGGTCCAATGTCAATTCTATAGAGCGAAGATCATGGATGGTCACAACCAGTTCGCAGTTTTCCAGCCTATACAATTCATCCAAAGGCTGTGGCGAATAAAAAATATCAATCCGACGGCTGTCAATCACAGACTGAAAACCGCATTGAGATATATCGACAAGCTCAACAGAATTGTTTTCACAAAGGGCTATCATTTCCGGATTGAGCCAACACCGCGAATCATATGCAACCGTCACATTCCGTCTGAGTTCTATAATCTTCCGCAATACGATCTCACCATATATGCCGCCGCCATGACGCATTGTGCCACTCATAGGTTGAGTTGCGGCCAGATTATAAAGCACTGATTTTCCTTTATCCATAGTTTTCACGGTCAATAGATATTTTACAGTTCACGTTTTTCAACGGTCATTTTTTCACCTCGATGCCATATGAGCGATATTTAAAATTCAGATATCTATTGAGACATCTACCGTATATCGTCCCCAGACGGCCTATGACTATCACGCGCATCAGGAATTTACGCCAACCGGCCAGTGACGGAATATATTTTTTTGCCAATCGGTAATCGTTCATCAAAACGGCATTGTCCACAATATTAAAATATAGGCTGTCGACATATTTCCGATTGCCTATGCCAAGATAGTCATCGCCAAATAATTTCAGTTCCATCATAACCGCCTGAAGTTTTCTGGAGATAGCCTTTTCATTTGTCCGCAACGAGTTCCATGTGACACTGTCGGAGCGATTTCTCTCTGCTATCACAATGGTCTTGTTCATGAATACCATCTCCCCTACCTCTCGATAAATCTGCTGGATGATAAGTGATTCATATATCTTCAGTCCCTCGTCAAACGGATATTTTTCAAGTAAATTTCGAGGAATGACATGTATGTAGTCTCCTGCCACTTCACCATTAAGCACATCGCTATAGCCGTATCTAACAATAGCACCCTGTCCATAGCGGCTGTCGAACTCCTCTGTGCGATCATCGCGCGTGAACATAAAATACCGTGCATCATGAAACGATTCTATCGCATTCAGTATGACATCGCAGGCATCCGGTGTAAAATAATCGTCACTGTCGAGTATCACACAATAATCACCCGTCGCTTGACTGACCGCTGCGTTACGGGCCGCATTTGTGCCTCGGTTCTGATCAAAAAACACGGTCTTCACATGTGGTTTGCCATCAGCGAAAGTCCTGATCAACTCTGCGGTATTGTCTTTTGAGCCGTCATCAACAACCACATGTTCGATATTTCTTCCACAGCCAATCTGTAAAGCGACGCTCTCCAGACACCGGAGAACACAATCGGCTCTATTATAGACGGGGGTGATTACAGACAATTTCATTATGCAATCATTTTTTTACTATACTTTTAAAAAAGACGAACCCTTGAAGCCAGGCATCACTCACACTCAACAAGGCCCGCTGCCACCACGGAGAATCGAGATAAGTCCTTACATAGTATGAGCGGCTCGCCTTTGCTGCCTGGGCTACAATTTTTGACGGCGATTTAGCCATTGTAGCAGCACCCAGATGGACACAGCGCAAGCCGGTGGCTATATAGTTACCAAGCTTAAGTTTCAATAGTTTCCGGTAAAGTATATTTTCCTCATAATAAAGGAATGTCGCCGGATCAAAATTACCTATCGCTGCAAAGACGTCTTTCTTTACAAGCATACAGGATCCAGACGGAAGTTCGATCGGCATGAATTCAGGATAAGGCTCTTCCTTCTTATAAAGCAAAAGTGACTCCCGATAAATTTCGTAGACACTCTTTTTGCACAACCAGTAATACGGAGCCAGGAAATTATTTTTAACCCATGAACCAATGGTTGTATCTTTTCGGGCACAATTCCAGTCGATGCCGGAACCTTTGCCGTTCATAAGTAACGGACTTATGATCGCACAGGCCGGAAGATTGTCCTGAGCCTCCTTCAACGCAGGTATTATATCCTCGATAAAAAGAATATCATTATTCAGGATCATCAGACGGTCAATTTCGTCATCATCTGCGGTCAATGCTATTCCCTTGTTATTGCCTCGCGCGTAACCGTCATTCGACAGACTTGTCAGAAATGTAACATACGGAAGAATGCCGGACACTGCATCGGTCTCCTGTACACACTTATACCCTCCGGCAAAAGCGCCTGACAGGAATGCGTCTATTTCAGGGACAGAAACGCCGTCTGTTGATCCGTTGTCTACTATGACATACTTTACAGGAGCTGTATTATACCGCTCCACGCTCTTTATGCAGGCAATGGTATCAGACGGGTTGTTGTAGTTGAGGATTATTATCGCTGTTTTTTTCATTCGTCCCAAAAACTAAATAAAGGCCGATCATTATACTGATGATCGAATTATAATAGATAAACACGCCTGATCCGATGCCACAAAGGAAGATAAAAACGAACCAGTAAGTAAGGTACTCCCGCTCAGGAGTTTTTCGTTTAAACACAGCTTTGAGTATCAGTATCAGCAAAGCGGCAAATCCTGTCCATCCGAAAAGATAAATGATACCGGCCCAAGCCACATCGGCATATAAATATCCATTGTCCTCGATCGCGTCATCAAATACATTTCCCCAGACACTATTGCCAAATGACGGAGAGCCATTACCGATAATCGGAGTAAGCCCGTTTGTCTGATTTTCAAACGTATAATAACGCCAGGCTCCAATTCTGACATTCTCTTTTTCTTCATTCTCCTCAAGCTGATCACCTGAAAGTTCCAGCATTGTATTATAAGCCGGAATCATCGGCAGGACATATACAACAACAATAATACCGGCCGCAACAACCATAAGTTTTTTTGTCCAGGATGATCTTTTCAGCAGGAACAGAATGCAGAGCACCATTGAATACAAAATAACCTGACGGACCACAGACATGAAAATCATCAGTGTACAAACTCCACAGATCATTATCCATAAATTCTTGCGCCCGCGGCCAAGCAGTAGCTGATTGATACCATAGAACAGAAAAAAGGCCATTATCTCCAAGAAAAACACCGGGACACGCAGCATGCCTCTTGAAGTATCAAGGTTAAATTCCTCCCCGAAAATCACATTAGGGAAACTGAAAAGATTTATGAAATATACCGGCACGGCCAGCAGACAACCGATAAACATCCATTTCAGAATAAATCTTTCCGGCAAAGCCAGCTTCAACATTATCCAGAAAAAGAAATATCCTAAAAAATACGGCAAAGTCGACATGAGTGTAACCGAATAAGACTGCGGGTGAAAAGCTGTCGCCGAAACAGTTGAAACCGCAATCATCAGCATAAACAGCCAATAGCTCTTCCTCGGATAATCAATACCCCGGAGTGAGCGGCCGTCAGTCACAGCCAGCAAAGCACACATGCAGATACACAGATAGAACATCAGCTTCGTCAACTGGGGCGAAAAAATCTGCATCGGATTAAAAAATCCGATGCTTGAAAACAGAGTCAGGACAAACAGAGCCTTTTTCATTCCCGACACTTGATTGATTTATTTGCCGGATTTCTCGCCATAGCCGTAGCCATAACCGGCAGCTGTCTTAGTGCCATTAAGCACAACCGACAGTTTCGGCAGACGTTTTCCTGCATAAAGTTTGTTAAGGAAGCCGATCTCCTTGGTCGTGGTATAGTTAGCGCGGGTGACATAGACAGTCGCATCGGCTACACGCACCAGTGAGAATGTGTCGCTTACCATTCCGACCGGAGCGGAGTCTATGATGATGTAATCATAGACTGTCCGGAGTCTGGCAAACAGGTCATCAACCCTTTCAGACTGCAAAAGTTCAGACGGATTCGGAGGAATCGGGCCGGCAACAATTATGTCGAGATTTTTTTCCAGCACATCATGCTGTATTATCGAATCCAATGTGATATTTTCATTGGCGATATATGATGTGAATCCGTCTGTCAAAGACAGTTCAAGATATTCTGCCAGCTTCGGATTGCGGATATCAAGACCCATCAGCAGCACTTTCTTGCCAAGCACCGCAAACGAGGACGCAAGATTTATGGAGATGAACGACTTGCCCTCACCTGAAATGGTAGATGTCAGCAATACTACCTTAGAGCCGGTATTGCCAAGTATAAACTGAAGGTTCGATCTGATAAGTCTGAACAGTTCCGCCACAGATGTGCTTCCACCAACTGATTTCACAACCAGCGGAGAACCGGCATCTGTCTTCTTGCATACTTCACCCAGGACAGGAACCGGAGTGAGGCGCTCAAGTTCGCCGATGGTATCAAACTTATTTTTCAACTTGTCAAACAAGAAGATGAGAACTACCGGAATTATCAGCCCTATGGACAGAGCGATCGCAACGAGTTTCTTTTTCGACAGATTGACCGGCTCAGACAGCGCGTAAGCCTCATCTACAATCTTGGCTCTCGGCATTGAATTAGCCAATGCGATGCTGGTTTCTTCCTGCTTTTTCAAAAGGTAAAGATACAATTCCTCTTTTATTGCCTGCTGGCGTTTTATATTCCCGAACTGACGTTCATATTCAGGAAATTTGCTCAGCTGTGCTTTTGATTCTCCAGCCTGTACCCGAAGATCATGCAGTCTCACTGAGGCATTCTCATAGGCCTTATGAAGTGATTTTTTCAGATTATCTCTCAATGCGGAGATCTGTTCATCCAATTTTTTCAGAATCGCATTTTCGCCACGTGCCGTGTTCTGCAACTGCATTCTCTGAAGAAGCAGCCCGTTATAAGCATCTACCGGTACAGCCGCATTCACATTAAGAGCCGGTATAAGCTGCCATTCATTTCCCGGTTCGTTAATGAAATCACGTGTCATCTCAAGAAGATGGAGCTCAGTCTCGGCATTCATTATCTGTGACTCCAGAGTGGTTGAACGAGACATCCATTTGCTTGCATCCGCACCTACATCAGTCAGCTTATTGCTTCGCTTATAGTGCTCGATATCCTCTTCCGAAAGATTCAGGTCTTTACTTATCGAAGCGAGACGTTCTGCAACAAAATCGGCTGTTTTCTGATCCTTTTTACGCTTTTCATTTATACCGGAAATGTTGTAGTTATCAATTATAGTATTCAGAATCCGCTGTGCATACTGCGAATGTGGGCTATGGACAGCAAACGATATTATATTCGCCCTTTTGCTCGGTATATATATTGATACACTTTCGGCAAGTCCCTCAGCCGAAGCGTCATAGCTACTGAAACCGACCGTCATTTTGACCCCTTTCCCTTTTTTCAGATACTTGGTCTTGTCAAAAACGAAATCGCCATAGGGCGTAGACAGCGTGACCGGGAAAGGCTTATCCTTTACATCTGCTATTACAGTCTTGTCATTAGCTTTGGCTTTTATACTGACCTTATGCTCCTTATTGACTACAACCTTGAAACCGATATAACAGCCAAGTGTGTCGGCTATAGCCGGATCACAGGTCATGACAACCGGAGTCTTGTCAGCAACATCACGATCAAAAACGCGGAATCTCGTTACTGTATAACCGGTATTCAATCCAAGATCCTTTACTGTCTGGCGCAGATTGGAGTGAGAGCGGACCACATTGATTTCATCGTCCACAGAGTTGGTTCCTCCCATCATGTTTCCTGCAGAAAACTGGCTGGCAAGCTCACTCATGGCATTGGACGGGCGGCTGCTGTCTTCATCCGAAATAAGAATATTGGCCACGACCTGATAAACAGGCACTGTAGACAGAGCATAGAAGACGCCGATTCCGCCACAGAGCACTACCGAGATCACAAACCAGTACCAATAACGGCGGCACAACCGGATATAATAACGAAAATCTAATTTTTCAGTTATATTATCGTTGGTCAAATCCATAATTCTAAAAATCAATATCTTATTTAACTGTAAGAGCTATAACCAAAGACGCAATAACAGAGCAGGCACTGACAATAGTAGATGTCACCTGAAGCTTATACGCATTGTTGTTGTTGTATTTCGAATTGTCCTGGCGCACCTTATTCGGAGAGACTACCACAACATCATTCTGCCGGAGGAAATAATACGGAGATGTCATCACATCGCTTTTGTTCAGATTGATATAGTGATATGTGGCCTTGCCGTTTTCCTCGCGTATGACCAATACGTTTGATCGATCACCATATTCTGTCATATCCTGAGCCTGGCCAAGGGCATCAAGAATCGAGACTCTCTCTCCCGGAATTGTTATCGTGCCGGGCATCCTGACTTCACCAAGAACGCTGACTTTGAAATTTACCAGTTCCACTTTTACTATCGGGTCCTTTACCTCTTTCGATATTTCCTCAGTAAGATATCCGGCAAGCTGCTCGGTAGTCATGCCTTCAACATGAATCTGGCCAAGCATCGGAAATCTGATATCTCCGTTGGAATCTACAACATATGTCTGCTGACGCATCTGGCTTGATTCCTGAAGAGATCCTAATTTTGCCGGATTTGCCAGAGGAAGATTATATTGCGCCGTAGCCTCTGGCATGAGTGACGTAACCGAAATGAAAAGCTCGTCATGCGGTTCAAGTTTTATTTTACAATCCTGAAGATTAAACTCTATATCATTGGTTGCCCGTGTATCTTCAAAATAATTCAACGAATCTTTTGATGTTCTGCACGATGTGGCAGCAAGGAGCATGGCTATGCCGATAATTGCGAACTGAGCCTTCATTATATTTTTGATTCTAAGGTTACCTAAAACTAACTGTGAATGTTCTCACACAGCGTATTTACACAATGTGAATATATTGACCCTGCTCTGCAGCAAGCAGACATGGCCTTTATGAATAACGCCCCATGACATGAAATATTGTTTCACACAGAGCCAAATTAACCGCCCGGCAAAAAAACGAGAAAAAACGGAAAAAATGAGAAAAAACAAACGAGACTCAGCACATCTCCTGGCCGAGCAAATTTTCAATCTGAGGCAACAGCGGGATGCATCCATCGTTAATTATTGAAAACACCCTCGGATGTAATATGGTAGGAACATACGAATCCTGCGATGCGATTCTTGCCTCAACCTGCTGTCGGCTGAACGAATTGCGGGCCATCACACGTTCTATGCGCAATTCTGCCGGCGCATCGACACTCCACACATCATCAACCATTACATCAAGTCCGCTCTGATACAGGATTGCAGTTTCCACAAACAGCCGCCCTGAGCCGATGTTTGCCCCGCACCACCTTTTCAGATCCAACCTCACGGCAACATGCACAATCGCATTTAGCCTGCAAAGGGCTCCGGCATCTCCGAATACAATCTCACTCAGCCGTTCTCGGTTTATACTGCCGTCGGTTCTGACGCAATCTGCATGGATTTCGCTGCATAGAACCTTTTTTATCTGATCATCTTGATCCATCAGCAACTTTGCCCGGCTGTCACAGTCATACACCGGATAGCCCATCGCGGCAAGAATTTTGCTCACGATGCTTTTCCCGCTCCCTATTCCGCCTGTTATCGCTGTCAGCATTCGTTTATGATTTTTACTTCACACTCTCGATAATATATTCCACACTGTCAGGAGCGAAACTGAGATTGTGATACACACTTGGAAGAGCCGAAAGAGTAACCGGCAGTTTTTTGACACTGGAACGCGCCTGTCGATAGTCCACATAAGCTTTGACCGGATAGTCGTCATTATAAGCACTCATCGGCACAAGATAACTGATCTCTATTTTTGACGGGAATGTGATCAGATTCCTGTCATCCGGACGGTTGGTCACCTCAATGGAGATTTTGCGCTTCTTGGAAATCAGCGGTTCGACCGGCACTGTCACTGTAACAACATCCGGAATAATTCTGACTCCGGCTATGGGCTTGACACGGACTTCATAGCGCATCGTGTCACGCAGATCAGACTTGACGATAGGCTCTGTCGACACAAATTTGAGCGTATGTGGCAAATCTTCCACTGAATAAAGAGTCACAGAGTCCACATCTGCATAAACCGGACCTGAAATTATATACTGAAGATTCGGATGGACATCAGCCTGAACATTCAGTTTGACTCTGACGCCCGACTGGGTAGTAAACGGCAGGCGTAATGAATCAGGACGGCATGAAAGTACCTGCACGGCATTGCCGAAATAGTCCCGCAGTTTAGCTTCAAGTTTCGGACGACCGAGCACAAACGAATATCCTTCGATATTTTCTTCCCATTTGAATTTGACAGGCGACATCTTGCCCCAGAAAAAACGGAGCAGTTGCGAATCCTTGCCTTTGACACTGACTCCGATCGAAGCTGGAGCCAGCCCTATCATCGTGACACTGTCAGGCACTTCCTGAATCTCTACCGGCACATCGAAATCACGCTGCACCTCTGCGTCAAGCGACAGAAACACCCAGAACACAAAAGCCACAGCCACAAACAGCAGATAGAGCAAAACATTTTGGCCGCGGCTCGAATGCAGAGCCGCGGTCACTTTTTCGTTTAGTTTTTTTGCCTTTTCGTTCATGGCCTGAGCCGTTGACGTAGTAGTTAGGATGCCAATCTACCGATCGTCTTTACTTACCCTTTTCAGCAGCGTCATTTGCAGCCTGCTGAGCTGAAGGATATACCGATCCTTTGTCAACGGTGATGCGTACATCACGTGCGATCTCGATTGTGAAAGTAGTGTCATCGATTCCTTTCACCTTACCGTAAATACCGCCGGCTGTAACTACAGCATCGCCGACTTTGAGACCTTCGCGGAATTTCTTGATTTCATTCTGACGCTTCTGCTGGGGGCGGATCATCATGAAATAGAACACTGCGATGAGCGCCACGATCATAAGAATATTTGCCCAGCTGCTGTTCATTGACTGGAGGAGAATTGTGTTAAGCATAAATCTTTTGTTTTATAATTATGAATTCATTTTTATTGAGCCGGGAGGATTCAGGCCTTGATGAGCTTGCCCTCTGACTTGAGATGATTTATCACTGAGTAGAGAATACCGTTGATAAACGCGCCGCTGCGCGGTGTGCTGTAGGCATTTGCGATCTCTATATACTCATTGAGTGTAACTGCGATCGGAATAGCCGGGAAATTCAGAAGCTCGGTGATGGCTGTCACCATGACAACGATGTCCATAAATGCAAGACGCTCTGAGTCCCATCTATGTTCATTCACGAATGAATCAATCAGTTCGCGATACTCCTGACAGTTCTTAACAGCGATTTCAAACAGACATGCACCGAAGCGGCTGTCTTCATCATCCTTGAACTGCGGAAGGAGCCTGATGTCAGCACCTTCAGTCTTGCTTTGACCGAATTTGCGGATTGTTTTCAGTACAAACGTACCGACAACATGGAGGTCATCGTTCCAATACACAGACTTCGACTCAAGGACCTCGGCAAGGTCATCACCCGGAAGGATAATATTTTTATAGACCTGACGCCAGAAATCACAATCTTCTTCATAGGTGCTTTCCTCGCGGCGCGCCATATATTCCTTGTAGAGATCACTCTCCATTATTTTGTCAAGAAGACCTCTGACCATGATGGAATCCGCATCCCACGAAAGCTTGTGCTCATCCATGTAGGCATTGAAATCTTCATTTTCACAGAGAGCCTTGATGAACTTATTGTCAACAAAGCGCATGTTCGGATGAAGATCCTCATCCGTTGGCAGATACTTATGCTTGGCAGCATCCAACCGCTGGTCCTGCATACGTGTGATCTCAACCGAAAGCAGAAGCAGATTGTGATAAAGCTCATATGCCTTGTCAAGCGAATAGTCAAGCGCATGGCGGGCATGGTTGAACAGAGAACGGTTGTCGTTATACTCGTTCAATGTGTGGAGCAACGAGCTGATACCACGATTAAAGCCGGCCACTGTGAAATCAGGATTCTTACGGGCGGCTGTGATGAACTCAGGATTGTCAGCTATCAGATTGTTGATAATTGACACCCACAGAGCCACATCATCCTTCAGCTCAGCCTTTTTCAAGCGGATATAGCTCTTGTAGGCAGGCAGTGACGGAATAGCATCGTAAATTGACGGAATAACGGAATCAAACAGAGCCACTCCGGAACGGTCACGGAGAATCAGTGTGCGGATCTCATCTATGCTGTTCAATGAACGGCCCAAGGCATTGCGTTCAATATGCTTGTTCAAGGCAATACCCCGTAACGGCGACTGGCGACGACCACCTGAAACATCGAAACCCGACAATTCAAGAATCATCAACAATAAATCGAGGTAAAGTTCATGACCATATTTCTTGTCGCGTGAAGGATTTTCAACCTGAGGCTCTATTTTGAATTCACTCTGTGACAACAGATAAGAGTAGAGCAGCTGGACCACTTTGATTCGGATCAAAACTCGATTTATCATACTTTTAAAGACCTATTTTTTCGTCGTTAATGTTTTTAACGCTGCAAATTTACAAATTTTTCTTAAATCAACCTGCCTATACAGACTGTTTTTTATGATTTTTATCTGCCACTTTATCAATCCGGACACAACCGGGGCCACCATCAGGCTTCACCACCTTAATATATTGTACATTTATATTATACACTCTGCACACTATAACTACAGCCTAACCACAGTTTTCAGAGAGTATAACCGAGAGCCGAAAGTATAAAAGGGGTAAGCAGAGCTGTGAACAGCCCGTTGAGGGTCAGCCCAAGCGATGAAAAAGCGCCATATCGATAGCCGCTTTCCATTGCCACGGAAGTCCCGACAGCATGTGCCGCAGTTCCCATCGACAGCCCCTGGGCAATCGGACTCTTCACATGTGAGAGTTTCATCATTTTAAAACCCGCGATCCCGCCGAAGATTCCTGTACACACCACCACTGCGGCAGTCAGAGCCGGAATACCGCCAAGAGTCGATGCAATTTCCATCGCAATGGGAGTAGTGACTGATTTCGGCGCAAGAGAAATGACCACGTCTGAAGTCGCGCCCAGAAGTTTGGCAACAACAACCACCGAGACAGTGCCGATAACACATCCGGCCAGTTCTGCAGCCAAAATAGGCAATAACTGCTTGCGGATAGACTCAAGCTGTCTGTAAAGAGGCACACCGAGAGCCACCACCGCAGGCTTAAGCCAGAATTCTATATACTGTCCGCCTTCGGCATATGACTCATAATCGACCCCACAGCCGAGAAGTATGCAGATCAGCACAATTATTGTCAGCAAAATCGGATTGAGAAATGATATGCCGGTACGCTTCTGCAGAAGCTGCGATGCAAGATAGACTACAAAAGTCAGTGCTATCAGGAAAAATTTATTCTCTATAAAGTTCATGACGATGTGAAGATGCTGCGCGGCGCACATACTGATGAACCCAGCCGGTCACCGCAATTACCAAAAATGTACTTATCACACATGACCCGACTATCGGAAGCCACTGATCGCTCAGCAGCCCAAGACAATTCATCAGGCCTACGCCGGCGGGGACAAAGAAGAAACCAAGATTCTTCAACAGAAAGTCTGCCACCTTATCAACCCAGAAAACGCGAACGATTTTCATCTTCAGTGCCGCTGTAAGCAACAGCATGCCGATAATGCTTGACGGAATCGGTATGCCCGTAAGCCACACAACCAATTCTCCTAATGCTAAAAACGAGAATAGCACAGCACATTGTAGTATCATAATCTCAAATATGTGTTATTGAGAGTGCTTGTCAGACGCACTCCACTTCGAGGGTGCAAAGTTACGAACTAATCTGACAGCAGCAACTCAACTCTCTGAAAATTCATCAATGCAAAAAGTTAAAGTTCACTTCAAAACCTTTTCTATGTTTACCGATGATATTCTGAATGAAAATTCCCGAAGATTCCAAATCGAAGCACAAAACATTTTTTGAATTTAATTTGTTAAATCATAAAAATGATTGTATCTTTGCATTGGCTTTGAAACCTCACAGGTCAGCCACCAATCTCCGGCACCGCTATTCCACCATCTCACATTGGCCACAATGTATCCACCTATGATCCGTTTTCACGGAATCTCTGAAATGGGAAGCTGCCAAAAACAAGAGAGTCACAAAATCAACTTCTTCTATTCATTTTTCCGTTTTAAACTCCATTTTATTCAATGTGATTACTGCGGATATACGGAATCTTGATCCAACTCCCCCCAAGACAATCATTTTTTGCATTTAAAATAATACTTTAAGGCAAACCAAGTGTGGTGACGCACTTGCTTTCCAACTAACATTATATATTATTATATATGTATAATTACTCCGAACTCGAAGCCATGGACGACTCGCAACTGCGGGAAGTCGCACAAACCAACGGCATAAAGAAAATCAACCTTGACGATAAAGAAAATCTCGTCTACGAGATTCTTGACAAGCAGGCGCGTGATGTCGCAGCCAGCTCGACCGCTAACACCCCTCAAAAAAACCGTCGCGGCAAAAAAGAATCCAAAGACGTAAAAGACGAGAATCAGCAGAAACAGACACGAAAAAAGAAAGAAGAACCGGCACCGGAAACCTCTGAACAAGACGCGCCTCAGGCCACCGAACAGCCTCAGCAGCAGAAGAAACGTGGCCGCAAACCGCGTGCGGCAGCAGCCGCTGACAGCCAGATGGAATCCGCACCTGCCGCTGAAACAGCTGTTGAAGCTGCTGAACCGACACCTCCGGCCACAGACAACACCCCAGCAACAATTGCCGAAGGCCAACAGACACAAGGCGAACAACAGCCAAAACGTCGTCGCGGTCGCCCGCCGCGCAATCCGCAGCCTGAACAGGACAACACCCCAGCAACCGTTGATTCAGAAAACTCCGCACCGCATGAAAACAACGCTGAGGTTTCATCCCCAAAAGAAGAAAACAAAACCGAAGGAAGCAATGCTGAAACCGCAGGCATCACTGGGCCCATGCCCAAACAGCTGCCGGCACCGGCTTTTTCAAACCAGGAATCTGCCCAGGATGAACGCCCACGCCACGGCGTATTTATCCGCCCAGGCCAAACCAACGAACAGACCGCCATTTCCAACGTCGACAACCAGCAGCCACAGCCTAAACGCGATTTTCGCCCTAAAGACAGTTCTTTCGGCTCTTTCTTTCCCCGTTCTGGCGGACGCACGTTCGCACCCCGTTCGCAGCAGGAAAAAGAACAGCAGCCTGTTCAGCCGCAGCAGCCACAGCCCCAGATGCCACAGGCTCCTATAGTCCTCGGCGAACCGGGCATGGAAAAACAGCAGCCCCAAAGCAAAAAGAACAAAAAGAACCACAACAAAAACCAGCAGTTCGAACAGCGCCAGCAACAACAGGCCTATAACTTTGACGGAATAATCGAAACAACCGGAGTGCTTGAAATCATGCCCGAAGGACACGGGTTTCTCCGATCAAGCGATTATAATTACCTTGCTTCTCCTGACGATGTACTCGTCACTAAAGAACAGATCAAACAATATGCCCTTCGCTCAGGCGATGTTGTCGATGCCACGTTACGAGCCCCGCGCGAAGGCGACAAATACTTCCCGCTCAGCTCTGTGAAAAGCGTCAACGGACGTTCTGTCGAATACATCCGCGACCGCGTGGCATTCGAGCACCTCACCCCGCTTTTCCCTAACGAAAAATTCGACCTGACCTCAGGCCGTTCAAGCAACATTTCCACACGTGTGGTCGACATGTTCTCCCCCATTGGAAAAGGACAGCGAGGTCTGATAGTAGCACCTCCGAAGACAGGTAAGACCATACTTCTGAAAGACATCGCCAACGCAATTGCCGAGAATCACCCCGAAACCTACATCATGATTCTCCTTATTGACGAACGCCCGGAAGAAGTAACCGACATGAGCCGCAGCGTCAATGCGGAAGTAATCGCATCTACATTCGATGAACCGGCAGAGCGACATGTCAAAATCGCCTCCATTGTACTTGAAAAAGCAAAACGAATGGTTGAATGTGGTCATGATGTGGTAATCCTGCTCGACTCCATCACCCGTCTGGCCCGCGCCTACAACACCTGCGCACCGGCCTCAGGCAAAATCCTCTCCGGCGGTGTCGATGCAAATGCCCTCCAGAAACCCAAACGCTTCTTCGGCGCAGCACGAAACATCGAAAACGGAGGCTCGCTCACCATTATCGCAACAGCTCTCACAGAAACCAGTTCAAAAATGGACGAGGTGATCTTCGAGGAATTCAAGGGAACCGGCAATATGGAACTCCAGCTTGACCGCAAGCTCTCCAACAAGCGCATCTTCCCGGCAGTCGACATCATGGCATCCTCAACCCGTCGCGACGACCTGCTCCTGCGCAATGAAACCCTTAACCGCATGTGGATTCTACGCCGCTTCCTCAGCGATCGCAACTCAATCGAAGCTATGGAATTCATCAAGGACCGCATGGAACGCACTTCCGACAATGACGAACTCCTCCGCACGATGGGTGACTGATTTTCCCACTGCAAATCATCGCGCTAAAAAACATTACAGCGCAAAAAATAAAAAGATGCAGCCCCCTCCGGCCGCATCTTTTTATTTTTTTGTCACAGAAACATCCTGCGAACAACTGTTTGATGATCTTATTCCCCCGGCTTGCATCCGCATCCCGATACGGGGATTTTTTCGATGCGACGTTCATGACGTCCGCCATCAAAGGGAGTGTTGAGGAAAGTCTCGACAATATTTATTGCGGTAACGTTATCAATAAAACGTGCGGGAAGCACAAGCACATTGGCATTGTTATGACGGCGTGCCAGTTCGGCAAGCTCCACATTCCAGCAGAGAGCGGCACGTATGCCCTGATGTTTGTTAAGAGTCATGCCGATGCCATTGCCGGAACCGCATAGTGCTATACCCGGATAACATTCTCCGTTTTCGACAGCCGCTGCACACGGATGCGCAAAGTCAGCATAATCACAACTTTCAGTTGAATTGGTGCCGAAATCCTTATATTCGATACCCATTGAATCAAAATAGCCTTCAAGCACCATTTTCATTTCATAGCCCGCATGATCGCTACAGAACCCTACAGGACAATTTTCCTTCAGAATTGACATAATCTGTAAAAATATATTGTTTTTCTTATTCAATATTAAAATATCGCCGTCAAGCCGGATTCAGTCATCAGTTTCATCATCATCTTCTGCGTCTGATGAATAGTGGATGTGGTTGAGCGGTCTGAGCAGATTGCATAAACGCTGGCTCCAGTAAGCCTGGAAATCCGCCTTCACAGCATGCAGAGCCACGTTGACAACCTCCTCCGGCGCATCTTTCACCATAGCGATGAAATTGTAAAGCACCTGAAATATATCGCTCAGGCCTTCGGCCACACTCATTCCGATCGGAGTATCGGAATACTTCATATCTTCCTCGAACACTTCAAGGTAGACATCATCAGGGCCTAACATATTCTCCATCTCCCGTCTGAGAGATTCATAATAGTCTTCTTCAAGATAACTTTCAATATAGGGGTCTACATCCTCCATCAGAGGTGCCGGCCTGAGATCCGAAGCGACAATATAGATTCTCGGAAGCAACCGAAGCATCGACGATACAAAATCAGACGGATCCGATTCTCGGCAGTTTTCAACCGCACAGCAATATTCATTGCACAACGCTATAAAAGCGAGTGAATTAGGAGCCAGTTCCATAAAGATTATTTTTAATTATATAATCATATACGCCCTGAGGCAAAAAATAGTTCATGTTCCATCCGCGCGCCAGCGCCTTACGGATGAACGTGCTGGAGATATCTGCCATCGGAGCGTTGACCACATCCACACCATCGTCATATATCGTTCCAACCGGATAACCCGGACGCGGATATACAATTACTCCGAATTCCGATATTATTGCCTCATGGTCTTTCCATTGGTCAAAGATTTTCCAATTGTCACTGCCTATGATCAGCTTGAAGTTATGACGCGGATAACGCTTCGCAAGGTAGCGCAACGTATTTATTGTGTATGACGGCCGCGGCATCGACAGTTCATAGTCGCAGATATTCAGTCCTGAGGTATTTCCAATGGCCAGCTCAAGCATTTTCAGCCGTATCAGATCCGGTATCAGCTCATCTGATCCGGCCTTCAGTGGATTCAGAGGTGAAAGCGAGAGCCACACTTCATCAAGATCTGTAAACTGCTGGATATAGCTGGCAAGCATCATATGTCCGATATGCACCGGATTAAACGAGCCGCCTAATACACCTATGGTCATTTATTTCTCCTTATCTGTAAGATGGTGAATCTCAACACTCTTCCACACAAACTGAAAGAAAATTTTTAATCACTGTATCAACTTCCGCAACCGCACGGTCCAAAGAGTCATTGACCACGACCCGGTCAAATTCCGGAGCAAACGAAAGCTCATATTCAGCCTTGGCAAGACGCTGCTCGATAGCTTCGGCACTGTCAGTCGCTCGTGAGGTCAGTCGCTGACGCAACACCTCAAGCCCCGGTGGCTGTATGAATATGCTGAGAGCATCTTCTCCGTAAAGTTTCTTGACATTGAGTCCGCCCTTGACATCAATATCAAGTATGACATTATGCCCCTCGGCTGTTATTCTTTCCACCTCGCTTTTGAGAGTGCCATAGAAACGGCCGGGATATACCTCTTCATATTCTACAAAAGCATCCTGGGCTATAGCGCTGCGGAATTCATCATCGGAAAGGAAATAATAATTGACTCCATGCACTTCCTCTCCGCGAGGCTGACGGTTTGTAGCCGAGATTGAAAACTTCATGTCAATCTCACCTCGATCAAGCAGAGCGTTGATGATAGTCGACTTGCCGGTTCCGGAAGGGGCTGAAATTATGATAATCTTACCTTTCATCTGTAAAAATCGGTTTAGCCAGATTTTTTTTACATCACATTAAGCACCTGTTCCTTTATCTGCTCCAGCACATCTTTCATCTGCACTACCAGACGCTGCATCTGTGCATGATTGCTTTTTGATCCGAGAGTATTGATCTCTCGCCCCATTTCCTGAGCAATGAATCCGAGTTTCTTACCCTGGCCTCCTGCTGTCGCAAGGGTTTCTGTGAAATAATTCAGATGCTGGGTCAGGCGCTGCTTTTCCTCGTTGACATCAAGCTTCTCAATATAGAAGAAAAGTTCCTGCTCCAGACGGCTGCGGTCATAATCAACATTATGAATCTTGGCCAAGCCCTCCTCCATGCGTGTGCGTATGCGCTCCACACGTTCAGTCTCATACTGCGGCACCTGAGCGAGCAATTCGCTTATACGGTCTATGCGTTCCGCAAAAAACGTTTCCAGCTTTTCGCCCTCAGTCCGGCGGTAAGCCATCAGAGCTTCTATGGCTTTTGAAAGGGCTGTCATCACAGCCTCCACTTCATTATCGTCAGCCTGGGCCGGAGTCTCACTTTTTATGACATCAGGAAAACGCATCAGCACCGTGTACCAATCGGCAGGCGATGGTATGCCAAGTTCAGCCGCAGCTTGCTCCACATCTGCCTTATAGGCTCTGAGAGCGGATACATTCAGACGCACAGTGGCCTCAGATGCGACATTTTCAACGTATATCGTAAGATCGACTTTACCACGTTCCAATGACGCCGCAATCAGGTTGCGCATTGCAAGTTCTTCAGCCCACAAAGAAGACGGCACTCTGGCTGCTATATCAATCTGCTTGCTGTTAAGTGACTTAAGTTCAACCGTGATTTTCTTTCCGGGAAGCTCGGCCACAGCTTTTCCGAATCCCGTCATTGAGTATAACATGATATGAGGTTTTATTAGAGCAATATTTTCTCACAAAATTAGTAATTTATCGGGAGAAACAAGTAACTTTGTTTTAAATTTTCACTATCAGGCCTTTTCTCCGGGTCTGCAATCCATAACTTACTGCATCACAATGGCCGTAATCCTAAACATCGAAACCTCTGTCGACCACTGTTCGGTGGCTCTTACCGCCGAAGGAATGGTCCTTGCCCATCAGGAAGAAGGCGGTGGCAGAAATCATGCCGCCCTTCTCAGCGACTATATCAAATATTGCCTCGATTTTGCCCGCGAAAAGGACCTACGGCTTGAAGCTGTCGCTGTTTCTTTAGGTCCGGGAAGCTACACCGGATTGCGCATCGGTCTGTCTGAAGCCAAAGGGCTTGCCTACGCACTTGGCATTCCCCTGATCGGAATAGACACGTTAAGAATCATGGCCTGCAACGTAATGTTCACACAGGAACTTGAAGGCGATGAAATTTTCGTCCCGATGGTCGATGCCCGACGCATGGAAGTCTATACCGCCGCTTTCAACTTCGCCCTCGAACCGGTAATGGAACAGCAAGCCCTTATCCTTGACCCTGACAGCTACCAGGATCTCATAACCCGCTATCCGCGCATACTTATGTTCGGCAACGGCAGCGACAAGGCCCGCGAAGTGATCTCAGCACCTAATGTAACTTTCATCCCTGACATCCATCCGCTGGCTATAGACATGATAGCTCTTGCCGAACGCGCTTACTCCCGCAAGGAATTCATAGACATCGCCTACAGTGTCCCCAACTACATCAAAGACTTTCAGGCTTCGACACCCCGGAAAAACGTATTGGAGTGAAAGAGGACTTCAACAGACTACGGCTAAAACATCATGGAGATCCCACCATGATGCACCATATCCTGCAGCTTGAATGCCGCAGCAAAACGGCGTCAAAGCTTCCTGAGACCCTTCGATGCGAAAATTTCAGCTTTCCGTCTCTCGCAGTGGCCGAAATGGCTACCTCCGATGCCATCGCCCGACTCCACACTGATCTGATAGCAGCCGGAAGCAATGTGCTTGACATGACATTCGGTCTTGGAATAGACGCATTCCACTTCGCATCAAAGGCCGCACATGTGACAGCGCTGGAATATAACCATGACACCTACACGACCGGCAAAGCCAACATCCAGGCACTCGGTATCCAGAATCTATCCCTTATTGAAGGTGACAGCATCAGCTGGCTGAAGGATAACAACCGATGTTTCGACATTATTTTCATCGATCCTGCCCGTCGAGACAATGCCGGACGACACTTTGCCCTTAAAGACTGCCAGCCAGACATAATCCCCATCATGCCTCTGCTCCTGTCACGCTGCCGGAGGCTGATCGTCAAGGCTTCTCCGATGCTTGACATCAAAAAGACTATCGAAGAATCAGGTGTCAGCTGCGACATCATGACCATAGGCACCGTAAAGGAATGCAAGGAACTTGTGCTTGTGATTGACAATCACGAAGGCTACGCTGAGAATCAGCCGTCAAGATTGTCAACATCCTGCCTGACAGTCGGCCAGGAGCCGTTCCGGTTTACTCCTGAAGAGGAACTTCAGGCAGTACCGGCCTACGCTCTGCCAGAAAAAGGAGGTTTTTTGCTTGAACCATATCCCGCCGTGATGAAAGGAGGCGGCATGAAACTGCTGTCAGCACGTTACGATGTGGACAGGCTGCACCCTAACACTAATCTATTTACCACTCAGTCACTGCCGACATCCTTTCCCGGTGAATATTTCAGCATACTTGAGGTACTGCCATTCGACAAAAAGACAATGAAACGTTTCTCCGCCAATTACCCACATATAAATGTAGCGGTCAGGAATTTTCCTCTGAGCGCACCACAGCTTGCTGCAAAACTGAAAATAAGGGAAGGTGGAAACTGCATGGCATTCGGCACGACAGGCCCTGACGGCCAAAAACTTCTGGTCATCACGTCGATGGGTCTGCCCTGCGGGCAAAAAAATTAGGGCCGAAGTTCGGGAAAACTTCGGCCCCTGCATTTTTTTGCTTTAAGGAATCGTTCAGTATCAGATAATTTCAAGGTTGGCTTCCAGGCGCTGGCGTACCACCTCGTAGATCATTACCCCGGCTGCCACCGAAACATTAAGCGATCCGATGTTTCCAAACATCGGAATACCTACGCGTGTCTCGCACTGCTTCATGGCCTCCGGAGAGATGCCAACATCCTCAGCCCCCATTACGATGGCCACCGGATCGGAATACTTCCCTTCCGTATAGTTAATATCAGATTTCTCTGTCACGGCAACAACATTATATCCGTTCTCACGCAAAAACTTAGCAGCCCACGCGATCGAAGAGACACGACACACCGGAATATGATGCAAGGCTCCCGTTGATGTCTTTATCGCATCTCCACCCACCGACACACTGCCATGTTCCGGAATAACAATAGCATCAACCCCGGCACATTCACATGTACGGGCTATAGCTCCGAAATTTCTGACATCTGTTATACCGTCAAGCAACACGATAAACGGCAATATTCCGGCCTCATACAATTCAGGCACAAGATGATCAAGCCTATGATATGTCACAGCCGACATCATTGCCAACACGCCCTGATGATTCTTACGGGTGATACGGTTGATGCGTTCCACGGGCACACGCTGCATCACAACTCTGTTGGCACGAGCCAACGCAATCAGCTCCGACGCAAGGTCTCCCTGCAGATCTTTAGCTATAAAGATTTTGTCAATTTCTTTGCCGGCTTCGATAGCCTCCATAACAGCCCTGAGGCCATAGATATAATCGTTGCGGTCCACGTCTTTATTCTATTTTCTATTATATTTGTAACTTATTCCTTTTTATTATCTCTGGGCCAGCAGGCTTCTTGCCGCCGCAATGGCCGTTTCATCAATGTCTGCTCCTCCAAGCATAGCAGCTATCGATCGTACTCGCTCTTCATCGCTCAGAAGCGATATGCGGGTGTGGGTCGACTGCTCGTCATCCTCTTTATAGACCCGATACTGATGTGCGCCTTTTGATGCCACCTGAGGAAGGTGCGTAATCGTAGTGACCTGAATATTTTCTGAAATATCCTTCATCATCTGCCCCATACGGTTAGCAACATCACCTGACACTCCAGTGTCAATTTCATCAAATATAATGCTTGGCAACTGCATACGCGAAGCGATGATCGACTTTATTGAAAGCATCAGCCGGGAAATTTCACCGCCGGATGCAGTGGCTCCAACCGGCATCAGAGGTTGATTCTTGTTGAATGCCACCATGAATTCGACATTGTCACATCCGGTAGCGGTCATATCTGCCGGAGTCACGCTGATTTCACAACGCAGATTTTTCATACCCAAAGGCATTGCTATTTCTGTCAGCCGCCGGCCAAAACGCTCGGCCTCTTCCTTTCTGGCATTGGATATTTCCTGAGCGGCCTCTCTGGCAAGCGCCTTTGCCCTGCGCGCGTCACGTTCAAGTTCTTCGAGAGTCTCGTCAGAACTGTCAAGAGCCCTGAGTTTCTCTCTCAGAGAATCACGCAGATCAATCAGGCCATCGGCATCAGCCACATGATGCTTGTGGCAGAGAGAGTAGATGGCCCCCAGCCGCTCTTCAATCGAGGCCAATGCAGCCGGATCCGCTCCAAGGCTTTCGTCAAGCACACAGAAAGTCGAGGCTATGTCTGCCAGTTCTATTTTCGCAGACTCCAGACGTTCCGGAATTGCATCTGAGGCATCAAGCAGGTCTCCAAGTTCATTACATGCCTCGATTGCCTTATCCACCAGACGCAAAGCTCCGCCATTATCTCCGTCGAGCGCACCCGTAGCTTTGGCCAAGGCCTCCTTTATGGATGCAAGATTTGTCATCACATCGCGCTCACGTTCAAGTTCGGCCTGTTCGCCACGCTGCAATCCGAGTTCTTCGATCTGTTCAAGCTGATAGCGGGTAAACTCTTCGTCCTCACGCGAACGTTCTATTCTCGCCCGCGCGGTTTTCAGTCGCTTGATTGCCTCACGCAAGGCATTGAACCTTACCTGATATGCCTTAAGCCGACTGAAATTACCGGCAAGAGTGTCAATCACGTCAAGCTGAAAAGCGGGGGTTGAAAGCAGCTGATTCTGATGCTGGGAATGTATGTCGATCAAATGGAGACTGACCTCTCTCAGCTTCGCAAGAGGAACCGGGGAGTCATTTACAAAAGCGCGCGAACGCCCTGCGGGAGAAATCTCACGCCGCAGAATGCAGCGGTCATCATCCCACTCGATGTCTTCCTGCAGACAGAATTCCTTAAGCAAGGGATAGTCTTTGACTGAAAACACTGCTTCAATAACGCTTTTGGTCTCAGGGTCTGTCACCACACGGGTATCAGCCCTCGCGCCAAGCAGGAGTGAGAGAGCACCAAGAATGATTGACTTGCCGGCTCCGGTTTCGCCGGTGATAACATTGAATCCGGGATGGAAATCAATGTCAATCAGGTCAATCAACGCATAGTTCGATATGTGGAGTGATTCTAACAAATCTTGAATATTTTATGAGTGAGAGTTTCAGTGAGAGAGTAGGCTTTATACCGTATATAATATGTATATAATCTTAGCACGGAGGTTATCACTGATCGCCACGTCTGATTTTTTCGAGACGCTGCTGCTCAGTGGGAAATATCGCCGAAAGCACGTCATAGGCATGCTGACGCTCTTCTGCAGTGCCCTTTGAATATATATTTACAAGTTCGTCAAGTTTGGCATCCTTGAACATCGAAAGCCCGACGGACATTGGCGCTACCTTATAGATTTCAGTCAGTATGTCCAATGACTCGTCAATGGTCTTACGCCCTTTATCCGGACTGACCGACATCTGGTCAAGCCCCTGCAGATGGTAGCTGTAATACAGATCGCGCATCTTGCGCATTGACGGATCAGTGAAAGCCGCAAGCACGGCTGCTCTGTTCTTAGTATCTTCAAACGCTTTCCATCCGCTTTCGCCCGATGACTGGCCCTGATGTACAATCGCTTCAAGACGTTCAAAGAACTGATCGCCTCCACGCGGAGAAAACGAATCAAAATCCACAGCGAGAATCAGATAGATATAGAAATTCAGGATCTGTGTCAGCTGGCTCTCCATGCTGGTTTCGGAATGGATCAGAGGTTCGTTTTCCTGATATGAAAATTCAATCTTGTTGTCCTTGAAGTTGATCAGAGTTGTTGTGTATGACGAATTGTAGACCGGTCTGATAGACTGCACCTGAAGCGAACCTTCCATTGCTCCTGACGATTCATCATATTTCGTGATCGTGAAAAACAGGGTGCACTCAATTTTCTCGTTAGGCGAAAACTGGGCATTAGTCCACTGATTGGTGTCAACATACTCATTGACCGCATTCTGCAAGGTTTCAAAAACGCCCTTGTTTGTTCCCTCAAGCTGAGAAGTGTTGATTTCAACACGACAATTGAGTTCCTGTCCCACAGCAGAGGCAGAAAGCAGAATTGCAAAAAGGATAGAAACAAGAGTTCTCATCAACATCTGTGATCGTAAAATTAGGAAACTGTCTGTTTCTGAAGAAGCCCGGCTATCGAATCAACCACATCGGCAGCGACAGCCTGCTTCGATTTAAGTCCGAATTCAGTGCGTCCACCGTCGGCAGTCATCACAGTCACTTTATTTGTATCTGTTCCGAAACCGGCACCGGTGTCACGCAATGAATTAAGCACGATCATATCAAGATTCTTGGCTTGCATCTTACCGACAGCGTTTTCAAATTCATGGTCAGTCTCCAAGGCAAAGCCAACGAGAATCTGACCATAGCGCTTTTCAGAGCCAAGCGTTTTGGCGATGTCCGGATTCTTTACCAGATTTATGACCGGTACTTCATCGCGCTCACGCTTTATTTTCCTGTCCGCGACATCGGCCGGGGCATAATCAGCCACAGCAGCACACATAACAGATATATCGCTCTGTGGAAACACTTCTTCACAGGCTTGCAGCATCTGACGGGCCGATTCCACTTTTACAAGCCTGATTGCAGGGCTTTTCACCGAGAGTGAGACAGGCCCGCTCACAAGTGTGACTTCTGCACCACGCGAGGCAAATTCCTCAGCAATGGCATAGCCCATTTTGCCGGATGAAAAATTGCCTATAAACCTGACCGGGTCAATGCGCTCATATGTCGGGCCGGCCGTCACAAGTACCTTTTTACCTTTAAAATCTCCTTCTGCGGCAAAATAGGCTTCGACAGTTCTGAAAATGTTTTCAGGTTCTTCCATGCGGCCCTTGCCTACCAGTCCGCTGGCAAGCTCTCCGCTCTCAGGTTCTATGATTATATTGCCGTAACTGCGCAGGAGATCTATGTTTGCCGTGGTAGAGGGATGGGCCATCATATCGAAGTCCATTGCCGGAGCGACAAACACTTTGGACTTGGCTG
The DNA here is from genome assembly GCF_004803935.1 of Duncaniella sp. C9. Taxonomy (GTDB): domain Bacteria; phylum Bacteroidota; class Bacteroidia; order Bacteroidales; family Muribaculaceae; genus Duncaniella; species Duncaniella muris. The sequence continues at coordinate 1,861,295 of NZ_CP039547.1, read as the reverse complement.
AAAGATAGGTCGTCACAAGCATATTGTCAGCAATGCCGTGGGCCATCTTGCCTATAGTCGAAGCTGTGGCCGGAGCGATCACCATGCAGTCGGCCCAGAGTCCGAGATCCACATGCGAATGCCATTCTCCGGTATTGGCGGTGAAAAATTCGCTGACAACCGGCTTCTGGCTCAGCGAAGACAGTGTCACGGGAGTGATAAACTGTTTTCCGGCCGGAGTGATCACCACCTGCACCTCTGCTCCGGCCTTGACAAAGAGGCGGAGCAAAGAGACAGATTTGTAAGCTGCGATCCCCCCGCAAATACCAAGGATGATATGCTTGCCTGCAAGCGCACTCATTTCATTGCGAGTTTAATGCGGGTGAAACAATCTTTTGTATTCTGTGCAAAGTCACCTTTCATGATCCAGTCATAATACGAAGGGTCCTTGCGCAACACGTCCGTAACGGGCTGGCCTTTGTATTTGCCGAAGTTCACCAGTTCGCGGTCTTTATCATCGAGAATGATGCGGCCCATGAAATCAACATTGCGGTTGACTCTGGAATACTTGCTGAGTTCTTCCATGTCATTCGGCAGATCGTCATAACGGTCAAGTTGCGCCTTAAGCACTTCATAAGTAGCGCGGGTGTCGGCATTGGCTGAATGCGCGCCGTCAAGATCCTTGCCGCAATAGAATTTATAGGCAGCCACAAGCGTGCGCTGTTCTTTCTTATGAAAAATTGTCTGCACGTCGATAAAACGGGCTTTCGAGAAGTCGAATTTGACCCCTGAACGCTGGAATTCCTGATCAAGCATCGGGACATCGAAACGGTTTGAATTGAAACCGGCTATGTCACACCCGGTCAATTCATTGGCCAGTGACCGCGCAATCTGCCTAAATGTCGGTTCTCCGGCCACATCCTCGTCTGTGATATGATGGACAGCTGTGGCTTCGGCCGGAATAGGCATTTCAGGATTGACTCTGCGTGTCTTCTCGATCTCCTGTCCGTCAGGCATTATCTTTATCAGCGAAATTTCGACTATACGGTCATGGAGAATATCCACTCCGGTGGTCTCAAGATCAAAAAATACTATGGGCTTTTTCAGATTAAGCTGCATGATCTCAAGATACTTTTAAAAGTCTGTTACATTCATCGGCATGAGGAGCATGGTCAGACGAGTGTCTGCTTTGTCTTCAGTCGGAAGAATCACTGCCGGTTTTGAGGGATCGGCAAGTTTGAAAATGATATCTTCTGTCCAAAGCACTCCTGCGAGTTCCGACAGATATGAAGAGCTGAAACCGATAACCATATTGCTGCCGGTGAAATCAGCCGACAGAGTTTCCACGCCTGATGTGTTGTACTCGTTGTCAGACGCCTTGATGGTTACACGTTCTGGGGTGACGTTGAACTTGATCAGGCCATGACCTTCATCCACAAAAAGGCTCACCCGGCGCACGGCAGTGGTGAACGAGTGGCGGTTGACTGTGAGTGTGAAAGGATTGTTTTCAGGAATAACTCTTGTATAATCGGGATAGCGGCCTTTGACCAGACGGCTTTCAAAGGTGAAAGTGTCTGTTTCAAACGTAACACCGGTCTGCTGGTCGAGTTTCACTGTGACTTCCTCATCACGGGTGAAAACGCTGCGGAACACGTTGGTCGACTTGTTGGGCAGGATGAATGAGCCCTCGATCTCAGGTGAAAGGCTGCAGTCTTCGAAACGCACAAGCTTGTGAGTATCAGTAGCGACAAAAACGAGTTTATCAGGCTTGATGTCCCAATACACACCCATCATCTGCGGACGAAGCATATCTGTACCGGCCGCAAAAGAGGTGTATTCCAGACCTCTGAGAAGAGCCGAACCCGGAGCCTTGAACACCAGAAGGTTTTCCGACTGCTTGCTGCGGTCGAAATGCGGATATTCAGAGCCTTTGAGTCCCATGAATTTATAAGATCCGTTCGGATGAGACATCTCTACAGCAAGAGTGTCTTCGTCAATAACGAAATTGAGTTCCTGTTCAGGCATCACACGGAGGAGTTCCACAATGCGGCGCGCGTCAATACAGAACTCGCCCTCTCCTTCGACATCCATGATAGGAATTCGTCCGCAAAGCATGTTTTCACCGTCACATGCGGTGATTGTCAGCACACTGCCTTCTATCGAAAAGAGGAAGTTATTAAGAATAGTCAACGCATTTTTCGCATTGATCACCTTGCTTACCGATGAAGCGAAATTATGAAGTGTCTTACTTGGAACGGTAAATTTCATATCGTTTTTGTTTGAGTTTTTATCCCACAAAGTTAGCACAAAATTTCGCAATTAGCAACCGGCAAAAAATTAAATTCGTAACTTTGCACGAATTTTTGAAATAGCGTTCAACTAACACTGTCTATCATGTGGGTAATCCTTGCAATGGTATCGGCCGTATGTCTCGGCTTTTATGATATTATGAAGAAGCTGTCAGTTGACGGCAACAACGTGCTCGGCGTTCTTTTTCTCAACACCCTGTTCGGCTCGCTTTTCATGCTTCCGGTGATAATCATCGGTGTCAGTCATGGCAATTACGGACTCGGCAACACTCTGGCCGGACATGGCGCCATATTGATAAAATCAGGAATCGTACTGAGTTCATGGCTTCTCGGATATGCAAGTATCAAACACCTGCCACTGACAATAGCGGGTCCTGTCAACGCCTCTCGTCCGGTGATGGTGCTTGTAGGCGCACTGCTGCTTTTCGGCGAGAGACTCAATGCCTGGCAATGGGCCGGTGTAATCCTGGGATTCTGTTCGCTCTATTTCATAAGCCGCGTGGGTGGTAAAGAGGGGATTTCGATGAAGTCAGACAAATGGGTATGGATGGCGATCGGAGCCACCGTCATGGGGGCTGTAAGCGCTCTCTACGACAAATATCTTCTCACCCGCTATGAACCGCTGGAAGTGCAGGCCTGGTATTCGCTCTATCAGATGGTGATCATGGGCATCACAATCGGACTGATACTGCGAGGCAAAGGCAGCGTCACCAGACTGCAATGGCGATGGACCATCCCTTTGATCTCCCTCTTTCTGACCGTGGCCGATATAGCTTATTTCTATAGCTTGTCGCTTGATGGGTCGATGATTGCTGTTGTCTCCATGATTCGCCGCGGAAGTGTGATAGTGTCATTCTTCTATGGTGTTATAGCACTCCATGAAAAGAACATCAGACTTAAGATTATCGACCTCACCCTCCTGCTTGTAGGTCTGACCTTCCTTGTAATAGGAAGCCTTTAGAGCGTTTTGAAAGTCTGGGTCTGTCGCTATTTCAACCGCATTTTTGAAAATCTCACTGTGGTTTTAAGCAGCGGAAACGAGAGCGAGAGTATCGCATCGTCGGTCACCTGCGCATGAACATCTCTCGTTATCGGCTCGAATGTAGAGTCGATCCACTCAAGATCATAGTGATCCAGAAAAATTGTAGGCCTGAGACACCCCTTTCGCATCATGGGCTGCCATTCGGAAGCATATGTCTCGGCTCCCCCTACGTAGATTATGTCATATGCCTCGCCAGATTCATTTCTGACGACTGCAAGCAGATAGCGTCCACCCAAGCGGGCATATTGAGGATTATTTTCCCTGTCAAGATATTGCCAATAGCCTTCAAGCGGGTCAGCCGAAGCCTTCAGATATTCTTCAAGCGCCTTGCTGTCCCAGCCGGTGGCCAGACTTCCGGAAGGGCTGAAAGTCGTCTCTACCGAATATGATGACACTGTCAGCTGTCCTTTGCTCCATATGCTTACACACTCCGGAGATCCCGTCATGTCAAGATCAGTCAGGAATATATCTGTCATCTTCTTGCCTCCGCCACGCAGTTCCAGCCGTCGCTGTCCGCGGTCAACAGACAACTGCAGCGTATTATAGCAGCCTGAAGCATTGTCAAACGCGCCTATATCCTCACTCCAGACCACCTCACCGCCAATTGTCAGAGTCAAAATGCTCTGACGCTTATCAAAGATATCCCCGAAGGAAGTATTGCCGTGACGCAACATCAATCCGATTGTGTCATTCGGGAAAATCACCTTCATCCCCCAATAGTTCGGGGCCATCCCTACCCTCTCGCCTATTCCGGCCATCGCTCCACGCACATCAATCAGATATGTATCTGCTTCCGGCGGAAGCAGCATCCGGCTGGAGGAATCCGTCAGTAGAAAAGGAGTGTCGGCATACACCCTCTCGGCACCCGGCCGTCCGCAAATGACAGCCGGGTGCATGAGGGTTATTGATACCAGAGTTGCAAACATGACTCCCCTGAGGAGAGAGATTGGAGTAGCCATTATATTCTAATGTGTTATGTCAGGGAGCCTGACCTATGAATGATATTGAAGATCAGCGCTTGTCAGCATTGCCTTCATAGAAATTGACATATGCACGGTTGACAAGACGCACACCGCCGGGAGTGGGATAATCGCCTGAGAAATACCAGTCGCCAGGACATGTCGGTATTGCCTCCCGCTGTCCTTTGAGCGTCTGATAGATAATATCCACCTCGGCGTTTATCGAACCGTCGGCAGTCAGCATCTCTACGATCTTGCGCGAGATCTCTTCCTGAGTGAAAGGTGCATAGATGTCTTTCACACAGTTGCGCATCTCTATATCCAGAAGTTTTTCCTGCTGCCGGCATTTTTCATAGGTCTCATGGAGCACGTTTTCCATCCCCCGGTCTTTGAGCAGCTCTACAGCGGCACGGAATGCGATAAATTCGCCCATACGTGACATATCGATACCATAGTAGTCAGGATAGCGGACCTGTGGCGAGGATGACACAACCACAATCTTGCGTGGATGCAGCCTGTCAAGCATCTTAAGAATAGACTGTTTGAGGGTTGTGCCTCTGACAATACTGTCATCAATAACCACCAGATTGTCTACGCCGTTCTCGACTATTCCATATGTCACATCATAGACATGTGCGGCAAGATCATTACGGGCTTCGCCTTCGGCAATGAAAGTACGGAGCTTTATATCCTTGATAGCCACCTTCTCCACTCGCAGGTTTCGCTCCATGATCTCACTCAGGCGCTTCGGATCAAGAGTGCCGTCGGCCTGCGCAGCAAGAATCTCCCTCTCTTTAATGATGTTCAGCTCCTTGTCAAGCTGATCGACCATACCGAGGAAAGCAACTTCAGCCGTGTTTGGGATAAACGAGAATACCGAATGGGCCAGATCATTGTCTATGCTTTCCATTATGGCAGGCACCACATTTCGGCCAAGCTGCTTGCGCTCACGATAGATGTCTGCGTCACTGCCTCGCGAGAAGTAGATGCGCTCAAACGAGCAACGCTGGTTCTCTGCCTCGCCAAGCACATCCGTCACCGAAACCTGCCCGGCTTTGCTGACAATAATAGCGCTTCCGGGAGTCAGTTCGCTCACCGCACGGCGCGGCACATCAAACACCGTCTGGATAACAGGGCGTTCAGATGCCACTACCACCACTTCGTCATCGCGATAGTAGAATGCCGGACGAATGCCGTGGCGGTCACGCAACACGAACATATCTCCTGAGCCGGTGGCACCACAGATAACGAATCCCCCATCCCACTGCGGGGCTGTAGGAGCCAGAACGCGGGTCATATCAAGATTGTCCTCGATGGTAACGCTGAGTTTCTGGCCTGACAGAGAATCGCGATACTGACGGTAGATCCGGTGATTTTCCTTGTCAAGCGCATCGCCGAGCTGTTCGAGAAGCACCACAGTGTCGCTGTAGATTCTCGGATGCTGACCGCAGGCCACCACTCCATTGAAAATGGAATCGACATTGGTCATATTGAAGTTTCCGCACATCAGCAGATTGCGCGAGCGCCAGTTGTTTCTGCGCAGAAAGGGATGACAATACGAAAGACCGCTTTTGCCTGTGGTCGAATACCGCAGATGTCCCATGTAGATCTCTCCGATAAAAGGAGCGTAGCTGTCCACCCACTCCGGATCATGCCCCGAAAGACCTACTGCGGAAATCTTGGTCTTGACAGTTTCGAATATCTCCTGAATGGCATCCTTACCGAGGGCTCTCTCACGGAAAACATATTCATTGCCGGGATATGCGTGCATCTTGACAACCCCGATGCCCGCACCCTCCTGCCCGCGGTTGTGCTGTTTCTCCATAAGAAGATAGAGCTTGTTCAGACCGTAGGCGTAGGTGCCATACTTTTCTTTATAATATTCCAATGGTTTGAGCAGGCGCACCATCGCTATGCCACACTCATGTTTGAGAATCTCCATTTTGCCGGACGAGATATGATTGATTTTTATAAGTTGCAAAGATAATGATTTGACATCACATTTCAAACAGAAATACCCCTGCGAAAGGGCTGTGTCAGAAGCTTTATTTCGCAGGGATATAATGTGTAATTCTATACTTGTCTCACCTTATCAACGGATAAACAGAAGTTCGCGGTATTTAGGCAGAGGCCACATTTCATTATCGACCATAAGTTCGAGTTTGTCGATGTGGTATCGGATAACTTCAAGCGAGGGAGACACGTGAAGCGAGTAGGCCAAAGCTTTCTCACGCTCTTCAGAAATACGATTGGCATCCTTGCGGGCATTGACCATCTTTGCAACCTCTTCTTTGATTATCGAGCAGTGGTGCATGATCTTCTCTACAGTAGCCGCATCCTGCGAAGACAGTTCCTCGCCCTTGTTTCCGGGGAAGAGTGTGCGGATCTTGACCATATTGTCAAGCAGAATCGAGAGATAGCGTGTGGCCACAGGTATGATGTGGTTGATGGCAAGATCTCCGAGCACACGGGCTTCAATCTGGATCTTCTTGGTGTACATTTCCCACTTCACTTCATTGCGAGCCTCAAGTTCGACGTGGTTCATGACGCCGGTCTTGCGGAACATTTCGATTGACGACGGACGCAGGTAGGCATCGAAGATAAGAGCCGGATTGGTCTCGCAGTCAAGTCCGCGACGGGCTGCCTCTTCTTTCCATTCGTCTGAATAGCCGTTGCCATCGAAATGGATGGCTTCGGAATACAGAAGAAGTGCCTTGATCTCGGCAAGGAGCGCATGCTGCAGACCTTCGCCTGCCGCAAGACGCGAGTCAACCTTCTGCTTGAAATCGGCAAGCTGTTCGGCCACCGCTGCATTCAGGGCGATCATGGCAGACGCACAGTTGGCGCTTGACCCTACGGCACGGAACTCGAAACGGTTTCCGGTAAACGCGAATGGTGATGTGCGGTTGCGGTCGGTATTGTCAATCATAAGTTCCGGAATCTGAGCCACACCGAGGTCAAGTTTCTCTTTACCGGCAAGTGCGATCAGTTCGTCTTTGTCTGAATTCTTGATCTTGCTGAGTATCTCTGCAAGCTGGCTGCCGGTGAAAATCGAGATGATTGCAGGTGGCGCTTCATTGGCTCCGAGACGGTGGCAGTTTGTGGCCGACATGATAGATGCCTTGAGCAGAGCGTTGTGACGGTGCACGGCTGCCATGACATTAGCCACGAATGTTATGAACTGGAGGTTCTCCATCGGAGTCTTTCCGGGAGCGAAAAGCAGTGTGCCGGTATCGGTTCCGAGACTCCAGTTGTTATGTTTGCCTGATCCGTTGATTCCGGCAAACGGCTTTTCGTGAAGCAGGATGCGGAAATTATGGCGGCGGGCCACTTCGGCCATCACCGACATGATCAGCATATTGTGGTCATTGGCCAGGTTTGTTTCTTCGAAAATGGGAGCAAGCTCAAACTGGTTAGGCGCAACTTCATTGTGGCGGGTCTTGGCCGGAATTCCGAGCTTGTGAGCTTCGATTTCAAGATCAAGCATGAATGCCTGCACACGCGAAGGTATAGCTCCGAAATAATGGTCTTCAAGCTGCTGATTCTTTGCCGATTCATGGCCCATCAGTGTGCGGCCGGTCATCACGAGGTCGGGACGGGCGGCATAGAGAGCCTCGTCAACGAGGAAATACTCCTGTTCCCATCCGAGGTTCGAGATCACATGCTGTACGTTGGGATCAAAATAGCGGGCCACGCCTGTACCGGCTTTGTCGACAGCTGAAAGCGCGCGCAGAAGCGGGGTCTTATAGTCAAGCGACTCTCCGGTGTATGAGATAAAAATTGTCGGGATACAGAGTGTGTTGTCAAGGATGAACACAGGCGAGGAGATGTCCCATGCGGAATAACCGCGGGCCTCGAATGTGTTACGGATTCCGCCGTTGGGAAAACTTGAGGCATCAGGTTCCTGCTGCACAAGCAGTTTGCCTGAGAATTCCTCTACGATTCCGCCCTTGCCGTCATGCTCGATAAATCCGTCATGCTTTTCGGCTGTGGTCTCTGTCAGCGGCTGAAACCAGTGTGTGTAGTGGCGCACACCGTTGTCAGTCGCCCAGCGCTTCATGCCTTCGGCCACACTGTCGGCCACTTCCAGTGAGATAGGCTCTTTGTTGTCAATCGCATTGATCAGCGCCTTGTAGGTATCCAGAGGAAGATACTCATACATTTTTGCGCGGTTGAACACTTTGCTGGCATAGTATTCCTGCGGACGTTCCTTGGGAATGTCAACCTCAACTGCTTTGCGGTTTGAAGCTTCTTCAACTACCTTGAATCTTAAACTTGACATAGTTGCACGTTGTGTTAAGTATTTATAAATCGTGATCTTTATTTTCTATCGGTCGCGCCGAGGCGTTCGATGCACCGGCGTGTATTTTCGTGAGTGTTGAAAGCGGTCAGCCTGAAATAGCCCTCGCCTGAAGGTCCGAATCCGCTGCCGGGAGTCCCGACAATGTGGTAACGGTCGAGCAGGTAATCAAAAAACTCCCATGAAGTCATTGTTCCGGGCGTTTTGAGCCATATATATGGCGAATTGATTCCTCCTACCGCCTCATAGCCGGCCTCTGCGAGCCCTTCGCGGAGCATGCGGGCATTTTCGAGATAGTAGTCAATGGTTTCTTTGACCTGACGCTGACCCTTTTCTGTATAGAGAGCTTCGGCCGCGCGCTGGGTAAGGTAACTTGCACCGTTGAATTTGGTGGTCTGACGGCGACGCCAGAGACCGTTAAGCGCGATCTTGTTTCCTTTCTCATCCAGCCCCATGAGCTCTTTCGGCACCACGGTGTAACCGAGACGGATGCCGGTAAAGCCCGCGGTCTTGGAAAAACTGCGGAATTCGATGGCCACCTCTCTGGCTCCTTCTATTTCATATATTGAATGCGCCACATCTTCTTCGCGAATGAAAGCCTCATAGGCTGCGTCGAACAGCAGCAGAGCGCCATGTTCACGGCAATAATCAACCCACGCTTTCAGCTGGCGGCGGGTCAGAGTGGTTCCGGTAGGATTGTTCGGATAGCAGAGATATATCACATCGGGATTGTTGACCGGGAGGGCGGGCACAAAACCGTTTTCAGCCGTACAGGGCAGATATTCGATCTCAGTCCAGCGGCCGTCGGCTCCAAGATCCCCGGCGCGGCCTCCCATTACGTTCGTATCAACATAAACAGGATAGACAGGATCGGTTACAGCCACACGATTGGCCGTCGAGAGGATATCGCCAATATTTCCGGTGTCGCTTTTGGCTCCGTCACTGACAAAGATCTCATCGGTGTCTATTTCTATGCCTCGTTCGCGATAATCATAACGTGCGATTTTTTCGGCAAGAAACGAATAGCCCTGCTCAGGACCATATCCGTGAAAAGTTTCGCCTGCCGCCTCATCGTCCACCGCTTTATGGAGCGCCTCGACAGCTGCCTGACACAGCGGACGGGTCACATCACCGATGCCCATGCGTATTATGTCTGCGCCGGGATGGCTTTCGGAATAAGCATTTACCCTGCGGGCCACCTCACTGAAAAGATATGACGCAGGAAGTTTGGTGAAATTATCGTTGATTCTAAACATCTGTTTTACTTTATATTGTATCTACCTATAATTTTTCATCAAAAAAACGAAAGTACCCGGAAAAGATTTTCGGTTCTTCTCCTGATATCCACTGCATCCGCGGAAACACGTTCACGTCACAGCGTACAGTCAGCTTTTTGTCAACGTTGTCGGTAATAATTTCCTTCGAATACTTCAGTGGCACCGCCGGTCATCATGACATGTCCGTTGTTTGCCCACCTGATGTGCAGATCGCCGCCACGCAGGTGAATTGTAACTTCACGGCCACAGCGTCCGGTAAGAGCCGCAGCCACTGCCGAGGCACATGCCCCGGTTCCGCAGGCAAGAGTCTCGCCTGTACCTCTCTCCCACACCCGCATACGGGCCTCTGACGGAGAGATTATCTGCAGGAATTCTATATTTGCGCGGTCAGGCCACATGGAATGCTTCTCAAGCTCAGGGCCAAGAGTTTCAAAGGGGACATCTTCAATACGGTCTACAAAAACGACTCCGTGGGGGTTGCCCATAGAGACAGCCGTCACTCTGACCTCGCCACACGAAGTGGCTACAGGCTCCTCGACCATCTTTTCGGTAGTGCTTCTCACCGGCACAAGCCCGGCATTGAGTTCCGGCTCCCCCATATCGACGGTCACACTCTCAACCTCTCCGGAGGGGCTCATATTAAGCGACAAAACCTTGATCCCGGAAAGGGTTTCAAGGCTTATGCAGGTTTTATCTGTGAGTTTGTGATCGTGGACGTACTTGGCGATGCAACGGGAGGCATTCCCACACATGCGGGCCTCCGATCCGTCGTTGTTAAACATCCTCATTCTGAAGTCGGCTTTGTCAGAGGGGCAGATCAAAACTATTCCATCTCCACCTACACCGAAATGGCGATCACTCATTTCCTCGGCAAGTTCGGGGAGCCGATCAGGCACCGACTCCATGCAGTTGATGTAGATGTAGTCGTTGCCGATGCCATGCATCTTAGTGAAGCTTATCAACTCTCTGTCTTTCTTTGAGCGTGAGGTCATAATTCAAACTACTATCCCAAGTTAAATTGAGAAATCAATGCAAAGGTAAGCATTTTGCTACAAACGCAAGCTTTTTTCACACATTTTTTATGCTAAAACCATATTTTTATTTTAAATAGCTCCTTTTAGGCCATTACTTGTCTTATTTTTCACTTTCTTACACAATACATGATGCAGGTCGCCATTTTTTACTATCTTTGCGAATGGATACACCACCTTATTATATATTACATTATATATTATATACTACACATAACCTCCCTTATTTATACCGACGATGACCGACGACGCTCTGAGCCAGCTCTATTTTAAAGACACCGCCTTTCAGAATCTGATGCAGAAGCGCATTTTCAACGTGCTCCTGATTGCTTCGGCCTACGATGCTTTCATGATGGAAGAAGACGGACGCGTCGAAGAACAGCTCTATTTTGAATACACAGCCCTCAACCTTTCCTCTCCCCCGCGAGTCACGCGCGCACTCAACTCCACTGAAGCAATGGAGATCATGAAGGTCAAAAGTTTCGATCTTGTGATCATGATGCCCGGCAACGATGTCAGTGAGACTTTCTCCGGAGCGCGACGCATACGCGAGGCCTACCCCGACATGCCGATAATCGTGCTGACACCGTTCTCCAAAGAGGTGTCACGCCGTCTGGCCAACGAAGATTTCTCAGGCATTGACTATGTCTTTTCATGGCTCGGCAATGTCGATCTGCTCCTGGCCATCATAAAACTGCTCGAAGACAAGATGAACGCCGATGCCGACATCAACGGTGTGGGCGTGCAGATGATACTCCTGGTGGAAGACTCCGTCAGATTCTACTCGTCGGTTCTCCCCATCGTCTATAAATTCATCCTCAAACAGTCACGCGAATTCTCCACCGAGGCTCTGAACGAACACGAACAGATGCTGCGTATGCGCGGACGCCCAAAAGTGATGCTCGCCCGTGACTACGAGGAAGCCATCACTCTCTACGAGCGTTACAGCAACCATATACTCGGAGTGATCAGCGACGTCTCTTTCATGCGCGAGGGAAAAAAAGACCCGAAAGCCGGAATACGCCTTGCCAAAGAGCTACGCTCACGCGACCCCTACCTGCCGATGATCATCGAAAGTTCCGAAAACGAAAACGCCCATGACGTAATCGAGCTCGGCGGCACGTTCATCGACAAGAACTCAAAAAAATTTCCCGTAGACCTCGGCAAGGCCATCATCAACAACTTCGGCTTCGGCGACTTCGTGATCCGCAATCCCGAAACTGGCGAAGAGATCTTCCGCATCAAATCGCTGAAAGACCTGCAGAAAAACATCTTCAACATCCCCGCCGAGGCCCTCTATTGGCATGCCTCGTTCAACGACATCTCGCGCTGGCTCTACTCGCGCGCCATGTTCCCGATTGCAGAGGTGATCAAACACCACCGCTTCCGCGACCTGAAAGATGCCCCGCAGGTGCGCCAGCTGTTCTTCGACCTGATTGTAAAATATCGCAAGATGAAAAACCGCGGAGTCGTGGCCATCTTCCAGAAAGACCGCTTCGACCACTACTCCAACTTCGCCCGCATCGGCCAGGGTTCGCTCGGAGGAAAAGGCCGTGGCCTGGCCTTTATCGACTCGATCATCAAAAAAAATCCGATCTGCGACAATTTCGACGGCATATCAATAACCATTCCGCGCACCGTTGTGCTCTGCACCGACATTTTCGATGAGTTCATGGAGTCGAACCGCCTCTACCCCATAGCCCTCAGCGATGCGCCTGACGAAGAAATCCTCCGCCACTTCCTCGAAGGCAAGCTTCCGCGCAGAATCAAAGACGATCTTCTCGCACTCTTCGAGGTGGTCGACACCCCGATAGCGGTCCGAAGTTCCAGCCTTCTCGAAGACTCCCACTACCAGCCCTTCGCCGGAATCTACTCCACCTACATGGTGCCCAAAAGCTCCGACCCGCAGCGTATGCTCAAAATGGTCACCGACGCCATCAAGGGTGTCTATGCCTCGGTGTTCTACGCCGACTCCAAGGCTTACATGACAGCCACCTCCAACATCATCGACCAGGAAAAGATGGCCGTGATCCTTCAGGAAGTGGTCGGCAAAGAGGTCGACGGCTACTACTTCCCGTCATTCTCCGGCGTGGGCCGCTCTCTCAACTACTACCCTCTCAACGATGAAAAGCCCGAAGACGGAGTGGCCGAAATTGCCGTCGGCCTGGGGAAATACATCGTTGACGGCGGTCTCTCTCTGCGCTTCTCCCCGCGCCACCCCGACAACGTGCTCCAGACCTCCGAACTCTCCCTCGCCCTGCGCGACACACAGACACGCATGTATGCCCTCGACATGAAATCGGCCCAGTCTGACAGCAACCTCATTGTCGACGACGGCTACAACGTGGCCAAAGTCCGCGTTCAGGACCTCGCCGAAAAGGGGGCTCTAAGATACATGGTGTCGACTTTCGACTTCCGCGACAACGTGATCCGCGACTCCGACTCAGGAGAAGGCCGCAAGGTTGTGACCTTCAACAATGTGCTCAAGCACAAGGTCTACCCGCTTGCCGAAGCCGTAGACTTCATGCTCACCACCGGACAGAAAGAAATGCAACGTCCGGTCGAGATAGAGTTCGCGGGCATCATCGGGCCCGACTCTAAGATGATCGGTCCGGGAGCCAAAAACAAGGGCCGCCTCTACTGGCTCCAGATCCGCCCGATAGTCGACCGCAAGGAAACCGTTGACGAAGCCCTTATGGCCACTCCTGATGAAAGACTTCTGCTGAAGTCAGGCACAGCTCTCGGTCATGGCAACATCGAAGGCGTGAAGACGGTGGTCTATGTCCGCCCGGAGAAGTTTTCGTCATCCAACAACTCGCTCATTGCCCGCGAGATCGAGAAGATAAACCGCGACTTCCTCAACCGCGAAGAGCGCTACGTGCTCATCGGGCCCGGCCGATGGGGCTCGTCAGACACTTCGCTCGGCATTCCGGTGAAATGGCCGGCAATCTCGGCAGCCCGCCTGATAGTGGAGTCATCACTGCCGAGCTACCGCATAGAGCCCAGCCAGGGCACACACTTCTTCCAGAACCTCACTTCTTTCGGCGTGGCTTATTTCACTATAGACACCAATGCCCGGCGCAAGGAAGGCGAACCGGTCACCGCGCTCTACGACGTTGACTTTCTCAACTCTCAGCCTGCGGTCTACGAAAGCGACTTCATACGCATAGTCACCTTCGACACCCCGCTCGCCATCGGCGTCAACGGACTGAAAGGTACCGGCGTAGTCCTAAAGCCCTGAGCCGCCAGGCTTCCGCATAAACCCGAACAGACAGCGCCTGCAAGATGCGCGGACAGAAAAAAATCTGTATCGCAGCCTTGCAGGCGCTGTCTGTTATAGTCAGTTTAAGAGGTTGCTTAAAACCTCGAAGTTTCGGCTATCAGAAGAGATAACCGAAACCTACATTGAGATATATCGGATAGAGATTGAATGTCACCGTCTTGAACGACGATTCGAAAATGTCATTGCAACCCCAGGCGAGATTGGCATTGACAAGCAGATGCTTATAGGCAGTCCATGTCACGCCGCCCTGCATACCCCACTGGAAATGGCGCAGATTGTCACCGAAATCATAGTTGGCACGCGAGTCGCCCTCAAACGAGATCTTCGGGCCGGTCGGATCGCCTTCACGGAGATAGCCGTCATAGACATATCCGTCAAAATCATTGCTGAACGCAAAGGCCACATATGGCCCGGCGTGAACCTTAAGGCGCTTGTGGGCCTTGAATACGGCTGTCAGCGGAAACACTAACTGCTGCGAGTGATAGCGGGTCTGCACCATGCCGGTCCAGCGGCCGCTGACAGTAGCGCCGTCCTGAATGATGGCCATACCATAGTTCTTCACCGCAGCCTTGGTTTCCATACCTTTGGTTTCAAGACGCACACCCAGAGAGAGACCCCACTTCTTCTGCACATCCATCCACTTTGTAACAGTGGCACCTATTTGCAGATTAAGTTCCGGACTGTATGAATTAATTTCACGGATTTCGGCAGGGAGAGGCAGAGGAGAAGCTCCCCCGATGTTTGTTCCGGCATAGACCTCATATTCAAACCCGTGGAGCATCGCCTTGATGACTGCCAGCGAACGGTCAACCTGAGCCGTAGCGCCAACAAAGCCGAAAGCCATCGCCAAGGCACCTATTATATAACGTTTGATATTCATTGTTCTATTTTCATTTTATAGATTAGAGGCAGACTACTTCAAGCTCATCTACAAACAGAGCGCTGCCTATAGCTCCTGAGAATTTCGCACCCTCGATGCTCGATGTCATCACCACAGCCAGTGCATAGACCCCGTTTTCAAGTTTTTCAGGATCAAGACTCTTGTCAGGACGATATTTGAATTCTACATCAAAATGAGTCCAGTCAGCAGCCCCCTTGCGCTGATCTTCATCAAGACGTGCCACGGCTATGATGTTGGGATTGTCGTCAGACAGCACATTGTTGCCATCAAGATACTCCATATCGGCAGTGCGTTCGTAGAACACTGCATAGATGTCACATTCATCAATGCGGCCGGGAACTTCCACAAGCTTACGGTCAACAAGCTTCATGAATTTTTCCCCCGGAGCATAGCGATAGTAGCCACGCAGGCCGATAGGCACATAATAGAACGAGGTACCGAACTGGGTTGCTTCCAAGGGCTTGTTGACAGCATTGGTCATATCGAACTTACCTATAAACAGATTGCCTGCAGCCAGAGGCATACCCACCATAGCGCCAAACGTTCCTGTAGAGCGGGTCACCAGTCCGGCACAACGGCCAACCACACCGTTGTCAGCCTGAAATGTCGGATATGTCTCCGGCCCTTTCTTGCCGTTGGTCAGTCCGAAGCCTTGATTTCCGCTCGCCCACACCATATTCGGCACATTGGGATCAGTCGGAGAAAGTTCCACAAATTCATCACACATACCACCCTGGGAGTTGGCCGGAACCACGCGCGCATTCTCGAAACTGTATTTCAGCGCTATCGGATCGTCATGCTTGGCAATGACCGTATAAGTCTTTGACCACTGGCCGTCTTCGGATGTGACTGTATACTCCTGCGGATCGGAGAAGTCGCGCATCGTGCCGCTCGCAGGGTCGATCGTCGCACCCGGAGTGATCTCAAATTCAGGCGCAAGCGCCGTCACATCTACAAAATTCTTTACTATAAAGGTGACCGAATGTACATCCTTGCGGTCTACAATCTCAGCCGGGCGCACAAGCAGTTCTTCCGGCAGGGAAGCTGACACAATGTCACACTCGGCATTGAGCGGTTCGTTCTCGATACATGATGACAGCCACACTGTGGAAAAGAACACTGTCATCACCTGCATCAGGCGAAAAATTTTCATATTGTGATTCAATTACTATATTTGCTTTCAAGTTACAAAATTACGCAAATCGACAGAAATCCGATGGTTTCGCCGGCATTTTTTTCATCTACGCTGTAATCTCACCGCAAATTCGGGCGATTTTTGATCTGTTTTTCCGACCGCCAAATAAATCAGCGATTCTCCACATCGGCGCAAAAATTGCTCTATTATGCTCAATCTGCAACAATTAGATAAATTCCAGCAACATTTTTTAGCTTCTGTTTGCTTAAAAACCGCAAATTATCCGTAACTTTGCCCCGAAATTTTGCGATTTTATAGACATTGGCTATGTCTATCTGAATCGGTCAAACCAAATATTATAAATCACCACGAGTTTCCTTATACACACAAAAAGGAACCGCAGACATTGTTGTGATTACAATAACGGTAACTAACCAATCATTTACATAAACTTAAATTATGAAATTTCTTTACAAATCAATGTATAGCGCCCTGCTGATGGGAGCTATGGGGCTCAACGCCACAGCCCAGCAGCAACTGCCTAACAGCGGGTTCGAAGAAGAGTGGGTTAACTGCATTCCTTGGACAAGCAATGGGAATTCTAAAGATATAGGCTCAACTCCTTCCGGATGGTGCATTTCGCAAGTTATCGGAGTCAGTGGTTTTGGCAAAACTGAAGTCGGTTTTAAAACAGAAGGCTATAATAGCGCTACTGCTGTTGAATTGAAAAACAGCCCTAATTCACTTCTGTCCACCCAAACCGTACCGGGATATATAACATTAGGCAAAACTTGGTCTACATCTGTAATGGGAAACAAAAATGATGGTGGATCATTTGGCGGCATCGAATTCTCAGGTCGTCCGGAAAGCCTGGAATTCATGTACAAACATACTGGCACAGACGGCGAAAAAGCCACAGTCGTAGCCTACCTTTGGAAAGGCCACTGGACACAAAAAGCTGTACCTGGGAATATTGTATCTTTTGGCAGTCCTAAAACCGCCAACATGGTTGACCGTGACCGCTGTGTGCTCGGCTTAGATATGTCCAGTTCTCTTGGTGGAGCGGTTACACCCTCTGATGACGCAGAGCTTATCGCTGTGATAAATGTTGAAATTGAAGACGAGACCACAACCATAAGTGAAGATAATAACGGATGGAAAAAATTCTCTGCTAAATTTGACTATAAGTCCG
Organism: Duncaniella sp. C9; assembly: GCF_004803935.1. Classification (GTDB taxonomy): domain Bacteria; phylum Bacteroidota; class Bacteroidia; order Bacteroidales; family Muribaculaceae; genus Duncaniella; species Duncaniella muris. Next base: position 1,843,887 of record NZ_CP039547.1, on the reverse strand, counting down.
ATGCTACCCCTGAAATGATAAATGTTGTCCTTGCAGCAGGCAATTATTTCGGAGGTGCAACTGCAGTTAAACAAGGCACATCTCTGATTGTTGATGATGTAAAACTCGTTTACCCGACCAAACCGGAAACACACGAAGGGTATATCAACATTTACTGCAAAGACCTGAATCCTGATGACCCTGAGGGCACATTAGCCAAAAACTCTGCTGCGACAATCGAAATTATCCCCACCGGCGAAAATACTTGTACCTTCAAACTTCCCAACTTCGCGCTCGGCGATGGCGATGGCGCAATGCAGTTAGGCGATATTGTTGTAGAAAATGTTACCGTAACCGAGAAAGATGGCGTCAAGACTTTTTCAGGCGTAACAAAAGATCTGAAACTGATGAGTGACATGATCTTAGCAGATGTAACAATCAAAGGCACAATCACCGGAGATGTTGCAGACATGACTATTGATGTTATCTGGACTAACTCTCCGCTCAACGAAGAAGGAACCCCGATCTACGTGACATTCACAACAAATCCCGTAACCAGCGGCATCACCGATATCACTGTTGACAATTCAAACGCTCCCGTTGAATTCTACAACCTCCAGGGTGTGCGCGTGAATGCTGACAATCTGACCCCAGGCATCTATGTTCGCCGTCAGGGCAGCCAGGTCAGCAAGGTGCTCGTGAAGTAAATTGGATGTGATTCTACAGATTCCCCATTTCATATCAAGCAGAAAGCCGCTTCATCACGAAGCGGCTTTCTTGTTTTTCTGTCTGTCGATTGACTCTATATCTATTGGAATATTTTATGTCGCAGAAACCATTTCCTGCAATCCATAAACTGATTAAATTTTACACATTGCAAAGATAGCGCATCATGCGTCCCTCCTATATACCGCTATGTAATAATCAAAATTCGATCTTAATCGAATTATCCAAACAAATCTGACTATAAGTCATTTATATCCCACTAACAAATATTCTGATCTAAACTGCAAAATAACATTTAAACGCCCGGATATAACAAAACATCACCTTTGCACAAAACACAGACGGCAAGTATCCGGTCAATGCCTCACGTGGCGTGATGGTAAATCGGTGTCCTCAACCGGACACCATGCTGCGGGAAACGCAATAGCCCGTGACACCTTCACGTGCGTTACGGTGTCACGGGCTACGAGTAAATCAGCGTCCTCCGGACGCCCATTCAGCACCGCCGTAACAGCCGGTATCCGACAGAACCCACCACGAACAGCCCCACGGGCAGCAGGCATCCAACACCATCCCGGACGGCAACGCAGGCAGCGAGTATCCGGATGAGGGCACCGATTTTCCGCCACGAACAGCCAAGCGGGCAGCGGGTGTCCGCAGGACACCGATTTACTCGTAGCCCCCGACACCGCAGCGCACAGCGCGTAGGTGTCGGGGGGATAAAAGACATCCCCCCAATATGGTGTCCGGCTGAGGACACCGATTTACCATCCCGGATACGGCCGAAGGCATCAGGCAAGGGCACAAAAAAAGAGCTGTCTTCTTCACGAAGACCGCTCTCTCTACAGAATCTAACGTAGTGTAAAATAATTCTAAAAACCTAACGTAAAACAAATCTTTTATTACCTAAATCATTTTCTTCATTCGTAAGTATGATCTCTATTGATATAATCTATAATCCAATATTCTTAACCGGAATCACCCGGTTGTCATAAGTATAACGCAAAGATAGGGCGTTTTTCACCCGCAGTCAATAGTATCGGTGCAAAATCTAAATTATCAAAACAGAATATAAGCAATAATAATTTATCAATCAATGCTTTAAATATAAAGCATTGATTGATAAATCTAAATTCGATCTAAACGGCAAAGAGCCAGAACTCCCCATTTTTCAGGCCTACTTCATGACCCCGATCTGCATAACATCAGAGTCAAAAGTCTCTCGCTCGACGGCCATATTCCTGAATTTATTGCGATAGGTATATATGGTGTTTGTTGACACACCGAGAAAGTGCGCTATTCTTGCGGTGTCATCGACCCCCAAGCGCATGAAGGCCAACACACGCAGTTCCGTAGATAGCACATTAGGCGAACTCAGCACTATCTGTTTATCGGGGAGCAACAGATGATTGAGACCTGTGATAAAGTCGGGATAGATGGCAAGGAAGGTCTCATCGAAAATCTCATCAAACTTTTCACGCTGTTCGTCCATGAACCGGCCTTCTTTCATATATTTCAGAAGGTCGTCAGTCTGACCGGCAGTAATCTTGCGCCGGCACATGCGGGTGAAGTCCTCAAGACTACCCATATAGCTCGAACAGAGATTGATAAACTCCGATATATAGGCTTCCTTTATCATATTGGCGTTAGCAAGCTGGCGCTTGACCTGCTCAAGCTCTTTTACTCGCCGTTTTCTGTGCCGATAGAAGTTACCTAAAAGCAATATAACCACCGAAAGCGTCACGATCAGCCCGAACATCATCAGCATACGCCTGTGAGAGAGCGAACTCAAAGCCTGAGATACCGGTATCATGGACTCAGAGACGAACACAGTGTTTGACATATCACCTGCCCTGACAGAATTTTCGAGCGATATAGACAGATATTTGTAGGCCCTTTCAAGATCACCGAGATCATATAGCGCACGTCCGAGGCGAGCCATCGCCGAACCTTTGAGATCGCCGTTACGCACCTCGGAGATAGCCGCAAGCGACCAGTAGCGTACAGCTTCATGTAATGAACCGAGATAGTAATACTGACCGCCAAGCATCGTCATAGCCAATGAGAAATCCGGATCTGACATATCAAGGTCTGTGGCAAGGTTGTGAAGAGAACCTGCTGACAGCGGACGCTGACCTTTGGCATAATATATGATAGACTGGGCAATCTGTGCTGACGGAGTGTCTGGCGGCAATAGCTCAAGCTGCTTTTCGGCAAAATTCATGCCTTCTTTAAGATAAGATCTGGCAACCTCGCTGCTTTCAAGTATTTCAGCTATGTAAAGATTAAGATCACGGGCGGTTTCATAATAGAGCAAACGGTTTTCCGGGAAAATGCCGTTTTCATTGACATTTTTAAGAGCATTAAGAGCATCAGGGGTAGCGCCGAATTTGCGCAATTCAGAAGCGCTGAGAATCAAAAAACGCTGCGCGCTGACCGAATCGCCGACATTACGGGCCACTTCAAGACCACGGTTGAAAACCGAAATCGCCGAGTCGCAGTTGATAGGAGCCACCATAGTGCCAAGGTCCAGATAAAGTTCCGTTCTTCTCTCCGATTGTGAGGCGATCAGTTTATTAAGCGAATCGGCCGAAGCGATGCGCTTTCTTATATAGCCGTCACGTCTTATCAACTCACGGTCAAGCAGATCAAGCAGCCCCTCTTCTGTAGATGGGAGCGACCCGGCACTACTCGCGGCCATCACCGGAGCCAGCAGTAGCAAGACGTAGCATACAAACAATTTTCTCATTAAACAAACAATAGAAATGTGTTGCAATTTTACAGACAGAATCAACATTCAGAGCGGCCAAGATGCAAGCCGTCAGTCAGTTTGAATTACGGAGATAAAAGGATTGCCAAATAAGGCTAAAGGGTTAGAAAATACCGATTAATATCAATTGATTCTTCGGCAAAGATAGTATTTAATTTTTCCAGATACAAATTTCTACGACAAAAAAATTCGCCTCCGCTTCTTTGCGGAGACGAATTGTCTATGCGGTCCCCAAAGACTGAATACTCTTCTCTACAAGAGCATTATAGCGCCAATCAACGAAGACGGTTGTAGGAATTGAGCAGTTTGACATCTTTTGATATTCCGCCGAGACCGAGAATCTCGAATATGACGGCTACAGGAAGAAGAATATCCCAGACTGAGAAATGGGCATCCATTTCCTCGGCTCCCGCCTGCTTGAAGAGTATGAAGCAGACCACTGCGATGCAGCATAGAGTCAGAAGCAGGCTGATGGTAAGCACCGTCCGCTGCAGCGGCAGATTGCGGAAAAGAAATATGTCTACAATAAGCAGTATTACGGCTGCGGCTGCCGGTATCAGAAGCCCATACTCATACATGGTGTAGAGTTTCTCAGTGACAACCGGCTGACCGGAAAGATAATCTACTTCCCCATAGGGCACAATCACAAATATCATCATCGCTACAAGCGCGAGGAAGATATAGACGGTCTGGATGCGTTGTATCTGCATAACGTTTATTTTTTTGAATTGATGATTTCATTCAACAAAGGCCACCATGACCTTCGGGAGGTCAAAAGTACTAAAATTTTAACAATTGAGCGCATGATTAGTTGGCATTTTTCTGTAATTTTGTCCAAAAATCACTGATTCATGAAAGCAGAACGCCCCCTTATACTCATAACCAATGATGACGGAATCGGGTCACGCGGAATAGCCCATCTCACACGCATAGCGGTGACATTAGGCGATGTTGTGGTCGTGGCCCCTGACAGCGCGCAGTCAGGCAAGTCATCAGCTATCAGCGTAAACACGCCTCTCTTCATCAACGAACATCAGCCGCTTGAAGGCGCCCGCATGATGAGCGCCAACGGCACACCGGTTGACTGCGTGAAGCTCGCCATGTTTGCTGTGCTTGACCGCAGGCCCGATCTGATTCTTTCCGGTATCAACCACGGATCAAACGCCGCTGTCAACAATATATATTCCGGAACAATGGGAGCCGCAATGGAAGGTTGTCTGCTTGGAATACCCTCGATAGGCTATTCGCTGCTTGACCATTCGCCCGGAGCCGATTTCGATCCACTGACACCTTTCATTAAAGAGATAACCGCCAAAGTGCTTGCCGAAGGACTGCCTGAGGGGATTTGCCTGAACGTGAACTTCCCCACCCGCTGCACTCCGAAAGGCATCAAAGTTGTGCGCGCGGCCAAAGGACGGTGGACTGAGGAATATGCCACCTACGCCACTCCCCACGGCACTCCGTTCTACTGGCTGACGGGCAAGTTCCACAATGACGAGCCTGACAATCTGGAGACAGATGAATACTGGCTGAAACAGCGGTATGGCACGATTGTCCCGATCCGCCCTGATCAGACAGCCACAGATATGATAATCCGTGTAAGGGATATCTTTTCAGAAATCTGAAAAGCGGTCGTGACGAAGCAGATAATATTCAAGAAGGATGTTCGGACGGCCGGACAGCAGATCGACACGTGGATCCGTATCATAAACTGCCTGCATACGTGAGAAATCACGATGGGCCCTGACCACAGCCCGCGCATTGCCGAAATCAAGACATGCCATGAACTTGGCCCATGCCAGAGTATCAAGCAGGCGGCGCCACACCAGACGGCGCGTGCGCCCGCTGCGCGGAAGGTTCTTGCGGAGCATCAGCAGATTGTTGCGGAAATTCAGATAGGTTTTGCGCGGATTAGAAGCCGGCAGACTCCCGCCTCCCAGATGATAGACAGCCCCTGACGGAACCGCCCACAATTGTCGGCCGGCAAGCCTCATACGCCAGCAGAGATCAATCTCTTCCATATGGGCAAAGAACGCCTTGTCAAGCCCTCCTACCGAAAGATAAAGACTGTTGTCAACCATCAGCGCGGCACCGCTTGCCCAATCGACCTGAATAGGGCTGTCATACTGCCCGCAGTCGGTCTCGACAGTTCCGAATATGCGTCCGCGGCAATATGGATAACCGTTGCGGTCAAGAAAACCGCCGGCGGCCCCGGCATATTCAAATTTTTCAGGCTCTGTCAGTGACAGAATTTTCGGCTGAACAGCTCCCGCCTCCGGATGCGACTCCATGAAGTTGAACATAGGTGTAAGCCAGTCATCCTTGACCTCGACATCAGAGTTCAGAAGCACACTATATTTATAATGTGGCGCCAATTCCTTTATGGCGAGATTATAACCTTCGGCAAAACCGTGGTTCTCGCTGAAGAGAATGGTGCGAACATTCGGGAAATCACGCTTGAGCAAGTCAACGGAGCCATCGGTCGATCCGTTGTCGGCCACGAAGACATCCGCTATGGCAGACGGAGTGTGGCGCACCACCGACGGAAGATAGGCGCGCAGAAATTTCTCGCCGTTCCAGTTGAGAATTATAACGGCCACACGGGCCGGGACTGATTCAGCCGCAACCGTCATTTCAGTCATTTTACAACCTCCCCTTCCGACTCTTCTCCTTCAGGGTTCATGGCGAGAATCGTCACTGGAGCCACAGTGTTTGACAATTCCGGAGCCGGAGCAATGTTGACACGCAGATAATTATCAGTAAATCCGGCCATCGAGCCGTCATGGCGCGGATGCTCTATCAGAAGTGGACGCGTTGTCCCGACGAAACGCGATGTGAAATTCTTCAGTTTCTTTTCAGAGACGGCGAGCATCAGACGAGTGCGCCGGTGCTTCTCTTCCTGACTGACGGCATGGGCTATTTCCAGCGCCCGTGTGCCGGGACGCTCGCTGTAGGTGAACACATGCAGGCGAGAGATATCAAGCGACTCTACAAAAGCCTTCGACTCCTCAAAGAGCTCCTCGGTCTCTCCGCGCGCGCCCACAATCAAGTCGACACCTATAAACGCATCAGGCATCACCCGGCGTATATGCTCGATCTTGCTGCGGAAAAGCGCCGTGTCGTAGCGTCGGCGCATCAGGCGCAACACCTCGTCGCTGCCGTTTTGCAATGGGATATGAAAATGAGGCATGAAGCGCTTTGATCGGCTCACGAAGTCAATCAGTTCATCAGTAAGCAGATTCGGTTCGATCGAGGAAATGCGATAGCGCTCTATTCCTTCGACTTCATCAAGAGCCTTGCACAGATCAAAGAAAGTCTCACCGGAGCCACGCCCGAAGTCGCCGATATTAACACCGGTGATGACAATTTCCTTGCCACCCTCGGCTGCCACATCGCGGGCCTGGGCGACTATCTCCTCAATCGATCCTGAGCGGCTGCGCCCACGGGCCATAGGGATGGTACAGTAGGAACACCAGTAGTCACAACCGTCCTGCACCTTCAGAAAATAACGTGTGCGGTCGCCACGCGAGCATGAAGGACTGAAAGAGCGTATCTCTTTTGTCGGCGTGACAAATGTGGCGGCCTCTTCAGCCGAAGAAGCGCCGGTGACCCGGTCGAGATAATCAGCCAGTTCGAGTTTGCGATCCGTACCGGCCACAACAGCCACACCGGGAAGCGACGCGACCTCGCCCGGCTTGAGCTGGGCATAGCACCCGGTCACCACGATCTTAGCCTCAGGATAGCGGCGTGCGAACGACCGTATCGCCTGACGGCATTTCTTGTCGGCGATCTCGGTGACACTGCATGAATTGACCACTATAAAATCAGGCCTGTCACCATCATGGACACGCTGAATCCCACGGGAGGCAAAGATGCGCGCCACCGTGGAAGTCTCGGCGAAATTCAGTTTGCATCCAAAAGTATGAAACAGTGCAGTCTGATTTCCAAAAGTCTCCTTATCAATCAAGGTATGTCTCTTTGAAGAATAAATTAGAAGTTGTTTAATCAGGGCTCCTTTTTCAGTCGAAGTTTTCGGCCTGGATAGGAATCGGACGCTTGAGCACCTCTTTAAATGAGATAAGAGTTTCGGTGCGTCCAACGGCGCCAAGGCTGATCTGATGTATCACTTCAAGAAGATGCTCGTTGTTGCGGGCGAAGATCTTGGCGAAAATATCATAGCTGCCTGTAGTGAAGTGACAGTCGACCACTTCAGGTATATCCTTAAGCAACTGGACAACCTCATTGAATTTTGAAGAGTCCTGCAGGATAAAGCCTATATATGCACAAGTCTCGTAACCGACAGATGCGGGGTCGATTATTGTCTCAAAGCCCTTTATGATGCCGGACGAAGTCAGTTTCTGTATGCGCTGATGTATGGCTGCGCCTGATACATTAGTCTCACGTGCTATCTCAAGAAACGGCTTGCGAGCATTGCTGGAAAGCATTTTGAGAATCTTGAAATCCAGCATGTCAAAATGTTGTCTTGCCATTAGTTTTAAAATTTGCTCTATAATGGTTTATTAAAAATGCATTTGTATCAATCGGGCCACAGCCCGTTTTACAATGCAAAATTAGCCAAAAAATCACAATTATTAATACAAATCTTGGGTTTTAATTATAAATTTCAATCTTCACGCCTGAAATCCAAACTCTAAACACCGCGCGAATGACTGTTTTTACAATAATTAATGCTGTATATCCCATATGCTCTTTGTCTATTTTCGGATAATGTTATATCTTTGCAGAGATTTTCCTGACAGGTCCTGAGATTTCACCTCCATTCCGAGATCTTCCATTTTCCCAAAGGAACTACGTCTATCTTACTATTAAGGTGCAGTTTTGAGATATTCTCAACTATATATCATCACAATAGTGCTGCTGTGTGCCCTCTCCGTAGGTGCATTCTCGCGCTCCGTAAACCCCGGTTCAATTGCCGGGGGTGTTGATGTCATGCAACCGGAATCCATTCCTTCGCCACAGGCCCAGCCTACAGAAATTGAACCTCTGCCAATATCCGCCGCTGACAGCCTCAGTCCTGACACAACCGAGACATTGGATTCCGACGAAATCATATACCAGAAACCAGCCACCCCCTTTGATGCCACAGCTAACCGCCGGTCAGCGCCTGCGCCTGAGCAAATCGCATCAGCGGATTCGGCTATCCTCAGCACTGACTCTGCCGGCATAGCCGCTGACAGCCTTGCCGGCCAGATAACACGCCACACCTATACCCCTGACAGCACCCGCCGGTCACAGCTGAGCCGCCGTCGCATCACTCCGCCGGAAAAGGGATCGAACATCGTGCGCACAAAGGTAGACCTTGACAATGCTGTCGACTTTTCGGCCCAAGACTCAATGGTGCTCATCGGGCGCAACACCGCATTCATGTATGGCGACAGCAAAGTCAGCTATGGCAACATCAAACTTGATGCCGAACAGATCGAGATGAATCTCGACAACAACACCGTCTATGCAATGGGCGGCGTAGACTCCGTCGGCGACCTCTTCGGCACTCCCGTATTCGAAGACAACGGGACATCTTATGAGGCAAAAACAATGCACTACAACTTCAAGACGGAATACGGCTACATCACCGATGTAATCACCCAACAGGGCGAAGGCTATCTGACAGGCGGACAGACAAAGAAAATAGACGAAAACACTTTCTATGTACAGAACGGCCGCTACACCACCTGCGACAACCACGATGACCCCCACTTCTATCTTCAGCTGACAAAAGCCAAAGTCCGGCCAGGCAAAGACGTGGTCAGCGGACCGGCCTATATGGTGCTTGCCGGACTGCCACTCCCGTTAGCTGTGCCTTTCGGATACTTTCCATTCTCTGAAAAATATTCATCCGGTATCATATTCCCCACCTTTGGCGATGACTACAACCGCGGCTACTATCTCAGTAACGGCGGTTACTACCTCGCACTCAGCGACAACATTGACCTTGCCCTCACCGGCGAGATCTACACCCTCGGCTCCTGGGGCCTGCGCGCTGAATCGCGCTATGTCAAACGATACAAATATTCCGGAGGATTCAACATCTCGTATCTCAAGACCATCACCGGCGACAAAGGAATGCCCGACTATACTAAGTCGACCAACTTCCAGGTGCTCTGGAACCACAGCCAGGACTCAAAAGCCAACCCCAACATGAGTCTCTCGGCAAGCGTGAACTTCACCACCAGCGGCTATACGCGAAACGACCTGAACTCATACTACTCAAACGCTTTCACCGAAAACACAAAGAGCAGTACGATCAACATGACCTACCGTTTTCCCAACTCAAAATGGTCCGTCTCGACAACAGCCAACATCTCCCAGCGCTCCCAGGACTCAAATCTTGCCGTCTCTTTTCCCAACTTCACCATAACCATGTCTCAGCTCTATCCCTTCAAGCGTAAACGCGCTGTGGGTGAAGAGAAATGGTATGAAAAAATCAAACTCTCCTATTCAGGTCAGTTCAACAACTCCCTGACTGCAAAGCAGGATGAATTTTTCAAGAAAAGCCTCATCAAGGATTGGCGCAACGGCATGCGTCACAGCATCCCCATCAGCGCCACCTTTAACCTGTTCAAATACCTCAACCTCACCCCGTCGATCAACCTGACCGACCGAATGTATTCAACCAAAGTCCGCCGGCAGTGGGATCCGAATGCCTCCGCCGAGGTCCTTGACACCACCTATAATTTCTATAACGTCTGGGACTTCAGTGCCGCAGTATCGCTTGACACCAAAATCTACGGCTTCTTCCAGCCGCTGCCATTTCTGGGCGACAAGGTCAAGATGATCCGCCACGTGCTCACCCCCACAATCTCTTTTACCGGATCACCGGACTTTGCATCGAAATTTTTCGGCTATTACGGATCCTACCAGTATCCTGACGCCAAAGGAGAGATGCAGACACGCACCTACTCCTACTTCCCGAACTCACTGTTCGGAGTCCCCGGCCAAGGCAAAACAGGCGCCATAAGCATCTCGCTTGCCAACAATCTGGAAATGAAAGTCAAGTCAGACAAAGACTCGATCGGGGAGAAGAAAATTTCATTGATCGAAAACCTTTCGCTGTCACAAAGCTACAATTTTGCCGCCGACTCAATGCGCTGGTCAAATCTCAACACCTCAATAATGCTCCGTCTGGTCAAGAACTTCAACCTTAACCTCTCGGCAACCTGGGATGTCTATACCTATGCGCTCAACTCAGCCGGCAACCCCGTGCGTGTCAACAAGCTCCGCATATCTCAAGGCAAAGGCTGGGGCAAGCTTTCAAGCACAGGCACTTCGTTCAGCTACACCTTCAACAACGACACTTTCAAAAAGCTGTTCGGCAAAGACAAGGATAAAAAAGACAAAAAAGACAACGGCAAAGCCCAAAGCATGGATCAGGAATTTGCCGAAACAACATCTGACTACGAAAGCCCCACCCGAAAAAGCAGCAAGAAAAATTCCGGCATGGAATTTGACGATGACGGCTACATGAAATGGAGTGTGCCCTGGAATCTCACATTCAACTACTCCGTCAATTACGGCTATGGAGAATTCGACTACAAAAAACTGGAATACAAAGGCAAGATAACTCAAAACCTTTCTTTTTCAGGCAATATCAGACCAACGGCCAACTGGAATTTCGGTTTTTCGGCCAGCTACAACTTCGACACCCGTAAACTCGCCTACATGAACTGCAACATCTCGCGTGACATGCACTGCTTCACCATGCGCGCAAGCTTCGTGCCGGTAGGACCATACAAGAGCTACAATTTCCACATATCAGTCAAATCCTCGCTCCTGCAAGACCTCAAGTATGACAAACGCTCATCATACTCCAACGGCGTGCAATGGTATTGATACCTCATTACATTGGCCCCGGATATTGATATCCTGACAATGAATATATGGCATTGCAATAAACTTTTCATCTCCATTTAGTGTTATTAAACCGAATCCGCATTTGCATCCAATCGCAAATTACCGGATACGATCACCGGAAACTATTATTTATCACTACTTAATAACACCAAGAGATGAAAAAAATTCTACTTATCATGTGTGCTGTTTTAGGGATGGCCTTCGGAGCACACGCCCAGAAAGCACAACTCCAGATCGGTTACGGCGGCTACACTCAGATGGACGCCACTGACATGCACGACGGAGGATCAGTCAACAGCGCATGGGGAGCACTGACCACAGCTGTCAACTTCAAAGTAATGCCCAAAACACACCTTGGTATCTCATACACTTTCTCATCGGCGAGCTACAAGCACTCAGATGATGCGAATGCCTATTACCACGTGATCATGCTCAACGGCCGCTACGACTATTGGAGAAACCGGGTAGCAACACTTTACGGACATCTCGGCATCGGTGTTGACATCACCCACATGGCCGGTGACGACTGGTCTAAAAACAAAGCCTACTTCGCATTCCAGGCCTCTCCACTCGGAGCTGATGTAAATCTTACCCGTGTCACCAGCATTTTCGGCGAACTTGGTTTTGGAGCGCAAGGTCTGCTTCAGGTTGGTGTCCGCTTCAACCTGTAAGCTGAAATCTATGGCGCTTAACCCGCTAATGAATAACAGTCATGAGTGATAAGATTTCCTACGAAGAGCGCAAAGATATGCCGGATTCCGTGTTCGGTCTTCCTGAACGCCGGGAATATCCTATGCCTGACGCAGCCCATGTACGTGCTGCCGAAGCCTACTTCCGATATTGCCCCGAAGATCTAAAACCGAAACTGGCCCGTGCCATACTCCAACGCGCCCAGGACTACGGAGTAGACATCGAAAGCCCGACCATACGGTCATATGCCCGTCAATAATATCAGAGACCATTACATATATATTATGGTTCTATAATCAGACAGCCCCGGCCCTGAAAATTAAAATTTCGGCTGGGACTATCTGCTTACACTGTATTGCCGCAACGGGAGACAATGGCAATCTAAGATCTAAGATTAACATCAATTATGACTATTTTTGCGAACTGATTAACAATTTATTCCTATTTTTGTAAAAATAACATCATCACTTTACAGATGGAAAAAGATCTTAAGCCTGACGACTCGACTCTCGTGGCACGTCTGAGAGACCCCTCGACATGCCGCGCGGCGTTCAATGACCTCATCCGTCTGTATTCCGAGCCGCTTTATCGCCTGATCCGTCGCACTGTCCAGCTTCATGACGATGCCGATGATATCCTCCAGAACACATTCTTAAAAGCCTGGCAGAACATAGAAAATTTTCGTGGAGATGCCAAACTTTCAACATGGCTGTATAAAATCGCAGTAAACGAAAGCATCTCCTATCTTGAGCGTGAGAAAAAAAGACGAGGGATCTCACTCGATGACGATGAATCTCAACTCATAGCTCTCATCCAGGCAGACACTAACATTGACGGCAACGAGCTTGCGCTAAAACTCCGCAACGCCATAGCCACACTCCCTGAAAAGCAGCGCCTTGTTTTCAACATGCGCTACTATGATGACATGAAATACGAACAGATGTCAGAAATCATGGGAACATCTGTCGGAGCCTTGAAGGCATCATATCATCTCGCTGTAAAAAAAATCGAACAATTTTTTGCAGACTCTGATTAAACTAAATTCTGCCCGGAGAGTCTAATCATAAAATTGTAATCAATTTTAAGCTTCAAAAAACAAGAGACACGATGAAAGATATATTGACAAAGGCAGCTCGAAACGACGGAATGACCGTGCCAGACGGTTATTTCGATGATTTTGCCGCACGCATGGCCGCTTCGCTTCCTGAAATGGAATGGGAAAAGCCTCAGCCTAAGGTCATGCCACACACTGCATGGCAGCGGGTGAGACCATATCTGTATCTTGCCGCAATGTTCATGGGTGTATGGTGCATGATGAAAATGTTTGACCTGATGCGCACCGACTCTTCCGGGCTCTCAATTGACAACAATCCTGTCATGACTGCTGCTTTGAACAACGATCACTTTATCAACGAATATTTTATAAACGAGGGAGATATCAGCGAATATCAGCTGATGCAGGATCTCTATGAAACCGGATTTGATCCATCTGTCTGTGAAGAAGAACTGACAGATGAATTCACCGACTCGACCGTGATTCCGGAAAATCCGGAATTCCCCATTTCTGACATCTGACCCATATCTCGTCTTTATCAAACCACCGCACCTTCATGAAACAGATCATCTTTTCCATTGTCTTCTCTATAGCCGCCGCTACAGTTTCACCACTGTCAATCCAGGCTCAGCGCCCGTCAGAGCGTGAACGGGTGACATGGATGAAAGAAATTCAGCAATACAAGAACGATTTCCTCATCAAAAAGCTCGCGCTTAATGATGAACAGAAAACGTCTTTTCTGCCTCTTTACAATTCAATGGAAGATGAAGTCAGAAAAGTTCAGGAGGAAGCCGGACAACTCTACCAGCAGACTATGCGCAAAGGAGACAAAGCTACAGATCTGGAATATGAAAAAGCTGCTGAAGCAGCCTATGAACTTAAAGGCCGCGAAAATGAGATCGAGATGAAATACTTCAAGGATTTCAAATCCATCCTTACGCCACAACAACTCTTTAAGCTCAAGGATGCCGAACGTGATTTCACCCGCCAGCTGATGCGCCAGCATCGCCGCCAACAAAAAAGATAAACCCTTTTACTAAACCTCTTTTTCACCCCCCACTTCTCTATTCCTTTTATTTATGTATGCCAGTAGAATATTCTTTCTGCTGTCTGTTTTCGCATTCCTTTCTCTCTGCAAACCGATAGACATGAATGCACAGACAGCCACCAGACCGGATTTTGCCTATCCCAAAACTGTCAGTCGGCAAGCTGAAAAAGATCTTTCGTCTGCTTTGGAAAAGCATGATGGCCCGGCAACTGTGCGGGCGCTCATTGACTATTATCTCGCTGAATCACGGATTGACGCCCTTAGGAGCGCCAATGCCATCAGCAAAATTGATTCCGTCGCAGCCCTGGCATCCGATCCGGTGTTACGCTCGATGCTTATCATGCTCGAAGCCGACATCTACGCCTCGACCTATTCAGCGGCCCGCTGGAAATATGACAGCCGCGATCTTCCGCTGACTCCGTTGCCCGAAAATTATCAGGAATGGAGCGGTGAACAGTTCCGGATGAAAATCAACTCGCTAATCGACACTGCCCTTCTTCCGGAGTCAGAGCTTAAAGCCACTCCGATCAAAACCTATGCCACTGCCCTGTCACTCGGAAAGAATCTCAGCGCCCGCAATGAGACTCAGATCTACTATCCTTCCATCTTTGACTTCATAGCCAACAAGGCCATAGGACTGCTGAACGAGACCGGACGCATGAGCAATATCCTTTCATGGGGACTGCTCACACGTCATGACCTATATCTCAAAGTGCCATTCAACCGCTTCGACCCGACAGCAAGCAGAATCCTTGACATATATGCATCTCTGCTAAGATTCCATGACTCGGTCTCAGCTCCATTCATCATTACTGATATCAACCGTCTGGACTTCATCACTTCACACGTATGGAGCGGAGACAATCTGTCGTCTTCGCCGACAGAGCGCAAGTCAGAACTGCTCAGATCTCTATATGAAGAATACAGCACGTCTGAATATTCCGGAGACATTCTTCTCGCAGTCAGCTGCAATGACTCAGAAATAAAAAAATGGCTGGCTGAAGCTATTCGCCACAATCTTAAAGCATTTCCGGCATTCCGCCGCAACAACAATCTCAAGAACACCCTTTCAGAGATCGAAATGCAAGGGATAGAACTCTCCTACCCTACTGTCTCAGCGCCTGATTCGGAAGTTACGTTCAGACTTTCCGTTTCAAACGTCAAGTCAGGCAAGCTATATATATATAATGTATCGTCCTCTCCCATCGCCGAACAAAGTTATAATTGCATTGGTCTTCCATCACTGAAACCATTGGCTGTAATTCCGTTCAGCGCATCGGCCTCTGCCGCTATTCCGTTTAATGAAGAACTGACTATCGGTTACAGGTTCAGCAGTCCCGGTCAGTATGTGGCTATCGCGACTATTGACGGAGCTCCGCAGAAAAGCCGTAACTGGTATCATAAAATCCACATTTCCGATTACTCCATAGCCGCTTCATTCTTTGACAAGACCGAAGTCTGGGCACTTCGTGCTTCAGACGGAGCTCCAGTAGAGGGGGCGAAAATATCAGTCATACCGGAATCATCACGCAAAACAGGAACTCCCCGTCTGATCGGCACCACCGCAGCTGACGGCTCTGCCAGTTTCCCGCAAAACGGCTATGCTGTGATGTCTAAAGACGGTGACCGCTTTGCACTGCCACTCTGGATCTATAACGACAACAATCGCCGCAATTCTCCCGAATGGCGACAGACATCGTCAGGCTACCCCTCTCTTCCGCTCTATCACCCCGGCGATAGTGTGGAATGGATGGCTATATGCTATGAATATAAAGGTCAAGAGCATAGGCCCCTAATCAATAAAGAGGTTACAGCAATTCTCCGCGATTCAAAATACCAAGGCATTGACACTGCGAAAATAACCTCCGATTCTTACGGGCGCGTGAACGGACAGTTCACTCTGCCTAAAGAAATTTTGAGCGGAAATTTCTGCATTTCAATAGACAATAACAATGACCCGGTCCGCTTCATGGTGAGCGACTACAAGCTTCCTACATTCAAAATCATACTTGATCCTGTAGAAAAAGACTATCCGGCTGCCGGTGACGTCAGCCTCCGCGGACGCATTCAGACCTACGCCGGCTTCCCGCTCGCAGACGCAAAAATTTCTGTGACCCTTGCCGCCATGCAGCCGCTGCGGTGGTGGAATCGCTCTGCACCTGTCGCATTCCAGACGTTGGAAGCAAGTTCTGATGGATCAGGCGAATTCGACATCGTGATTCCGAAATCCACACTCGCACTCAGCCCGATTCCCGGCGGCCTGTTCAACGCCGAGGTATCAGCCATGTCAAATACAGGTGAAAGCCAGATTGCCACAACAGTATTTTCAACCGGGATGCGTTATGCCATCAGGGCATCTGTGCCTGCCGATATTGACATCTCAGCTCCGACCACAGCCATAAAAGTAGAAGTCACGGACTATCGAGACTCTATCGTAAAGATGCCGGTTGACTTCACAGTCATACGTGATAATGCAAAAGTATTCAATGGCTCCATCATGCCCGGCAAGCCCGTCATAGATCTCACCGGAGTAAAATCAGGCAGCTACAGACTGGAATTCTCCATAGCTGATTCAACTTTGGCTGCTCCGGTTTCACAAGACGCTGTTCTCTACCGTCCCTCAGACAAAGAAACGCCCACACCTTCCAAGCTGCTATGGTATCCGTCAGCAGATGTGAAAGCCTCGGAGACTTCAGGTGAAGGCGAATGGCTATATGCCGTCAACTGCCCGACCAACCTGCTTGTCACGCTCCACACTCCTGACTCCATACTATCACAGTCATGGGTAAAAGCCAATGCCGGAATGAACCGACTGAAACTGCATCTGCCCGACAGACTTGAATCGGCAACTATAAGGATAGCCCTCACCGGCAACTACCGGAATGAATCGGCCTCTCTTACTCTCAGACGCGATGTCAGAGCCAAGGCCATACACTTCGTTGCAGAATCTTTCCGCGACCGCACCATCCCCGGCTCGGAAGAGACCTGGACATTCCGTGTCACCGACCGGTCAGGCCAAGGCCGACAGTCAGCTGTCATTATGGACATGTATAACACCGCGCTTGACGCACTTGCAAAAACAGACTGGGATTTCACACCGTCTACATCCTGGGGCGGAGGCTATTCATTCAGGTGGTCTCAGCCGGATCTTAACGCCAAAGAATATCAAAGAGTCTACTACCGCCCAGGCAAACTTTTGACCGAAAACAGAATCACAGCACCATCCTTTGACACCTATGGGCTCCCTGTATTCAACAGATTCGCATTCACAAGCGGCATCCGCATCCGCGGCGCAAGTCTCTATGGCTCCCGTAGCATTAAAGCCGTTGATGAATTAAATATAGTCAGAGAACACTCCGAAGAGGTTGTTGTAGAAGAAGCAGCTATGGACTGCGGAGCCGCCGTGACATCAGCCACAAATTATATGGCCGCAGCAAAAATGGCTGACAACACAGCCTATGATGACGAACGCGTTGCCGAAAGCGGGTCTGGAGCTGAGCAAAAATCAGCAGGAGAGGCACCTTTCACATTCAGAGACCGGGAAGTCCCGCTCGCCTTCTTCAAACCGATGCTTGAAACCGCCGCTGACGGACGTCTGTCACTGACATTTACCGTTCCAAACGCCAATACAACCTGGGGACTTCGGGCCGTAGCATTCACCGACTCGTTGCTTTCAACGACTTTCATGTCTGAAGTCACAGCCTCCAAACCGGTTATGGTCCAGCCCAACCTTCCGCGCTTCCTGCGAGTCGGCGACAAGGTCATTATCGAAGCCTCAGTCATGAACGGCAGTGATGAAAGACTGTCGGTCAGCACCACAGTCGAGCTGTTCGATCCGGCAGACGGCAGCACACTTGTCTCCTATAGCCGTCCGGATTCGATAAATCCCGGCAGCGCAACCACTGTCGGCATAGAATTCATCGCACCGTCTGACATGCCCCTTGTCGGTTATCGCATCAAATCAGCATCTGACCGCTTTGCTGACGGCGAGCAGACCCTGTTGCCCATCCTCCCGGCTGTAACCCCGGTCATTGACACCTATCCGTTCTATATAGCACCGGATCAGGGAAAATTCACCATGACCCTCCCCGTCACACCCGACAACGTCCGGATTACGCTGCAATACTGCGACAATCCGACATGGTATGTGGTCACAGCTCTCCCCGGTCTGCTCGAACTTGAAGCCTCGACCGCCAATGAAGCCGCAGCCTCCATTTTCTCCGCAGCCATAGCCTCAGGTCTCCTGCGAGACAATCCGGATCTTGCCGCAGCACTCAAAGAATGGAACTCAAGCAATAAATCAGAGGGCATGCTGACATCAATGCTCCAGCGCAACGAAGATCTGAAGCAGATTCTGCTCGCAGCCACTCCCTGGATGACAGATGCCAAGAACGACACCGAGCGAATGAGCCGGCTGGCACTGCTGTTCGACGGAAAAACAGTCAGACAGACAATCGCTGCCAACATCGCTACCCTCCGTAAGCTCCAGCGCAACGGAGGCGGATGGGCTTGGTATTCGTCAGGCAAGGAAGCATCTGCCTGGGCAACCGAAAATGCACTCCTGCTCTTTGGCCATCTGCTTGAGCTCGGATTCCTACCGGATTCACGCGAACTTAATTCCATGATCATTTCAGCGCTGAAATGGATGGACAAGGAAACAAGACGTGATTACAACAAGCATCCTGACGGAGATTACACCTCATATGTCTATATGCGCGGATTCTACCGCAATCTTTCAGGCGCACCGGCGGCTGATTCAAAGATTGTCGGCCAGACAGTGCAGCGCATATTGTCAGGCTGGAAGACTTCATCCGTCTTCGACAAAGCTGTCTATGCAATGATCCTCAACCGGAACTCCTATCAGTCCGTCGCCCGAAACGTACTTGCCTCTCTGAGCGAATATGCGGAGTCATCGCCTGAAAAAGGGATGTGGTGGCCGTCGCTCGACAACATGACCATCTGGTCAATGGGCAAAACCGGCACTACAGCCCTGATTCTCGATGCGTATGCAGCGATTGATCCGTCATGCAAGGAAATAGACCTGATCCGCCAGTGGCTGATACTCCAGAAAGAAGCGAAAGACTGGGGCACATCCGTCACTACATCCTCAGTGATAGCATCTGTCCTCTCTACGTCGCGCAACTGGATCACCCCGGCCGGCCGCACCAAAGTCTCGGTCGGAGGCAAGACAGTTGAACCGTCTGACATCGAACGTCTGACAGGCTCATTCCGTGCGCAACTGTCACTGAAAGCAGGAAAGCCATCTGATCTGAAAGTGAGCCGCAGCGGCAACTCCCCGGCATGGGGCTCGGTCTTCTATCTCTATACTGACTCCATGACATCTGTCAAGGCGGCCTCCTGCCAGGCGCTTTCTGTAGAAAAGAATCTTGTGCTCAAAGGCAATGCCGGCGAAAACAACACATCTTTCGCTGACACCCTGAGAGTAGGACAGCGGATCAGTGTGACACTCACACTTAAAGTAGACCGCGACATGGATTACGTCACCATAATCGATGAGCGTCCGGCCTGCTTCGAACCGGTTGAGCAGTTACCGGAGCCGATCTTTGCAGAAGGCATCTACTTCTACCGCGAGAACCGCGACTCTTCAACGAGAATCTTCATTGACCATCTGCCCAAAGGCACCTATGTGCTGAGCTACGACATGTGGGTAAACAATGCCGGACAGTTTGCCAGCGGCCTGGCCACAGTCCAGAGCCAATATGCCCCGCAGCTATCGGCCCATTCAGCCGGCTCTCAGCTCACTGTGACACCGGCCCGATAAAACATCCGAAATCCGTCTCCACCACGGCAATACCGGAAACAGATTCTATCCCGAACCGCACCTCAGAAGTCAGAAAATGCTTTTGACGTGCGGTTCATTTGTATTCGGGAATTTCATCAGGGCGAAATACGATGGAAGCTGATACAGGAGAAGTAGCCACAAAGTATCCGAGACATTTGTCACCGCTGAACATAGCAGGGCAATTGCTGTCATTCTGTAACGCTTCGAGATAATCGTGCATGGCGCGTGAAACCGGCAAAACAGTGCAGGTAAGTACATCACCATCAAAAAGCACCGTATCATCATCCTCTTCATCCGTGTCCTTGCGGGTGGTCATAGTGATAAAAGTGTTTATGCCGTCTGCTGCACTGCGGTCATCCATCTCGCCCCACTGATAAATCTTTTCATTGCGATAAAGTTTTATCCAGTAGCAGTCCCCTTCCGTGGCTTCATCATCGTAGAACCGTCCCTGAAAGACAGCCACCTGATCGTAGGGCATTTTGATCCAGTTGAATTCAAGACTTTCTATCTCGGTCGGCGGATACATAGTGGCGATAGCCTCATAACGACAACCGGCTCTTTCCACTGTCAAGCGATAGTCATGGTCCGCAACGCCTGGTGTCAGGTCTGTGTAGAAACCCTCCGAATCCGTATGGAGACCATATACAGACCCGTCTGTCAGATCGGTCAGTGTCACCACTGCATCCGTGAGATGTGTACGGTCCATAGGCTCATCCATAGGAGTCGTACTGGTGATGGCTACCTTCGCCCCGTCAGGAGTAAGCTCCGCCTCAATAACGGTCAACGGTTCTATATCGTGATACTTGAAATCAAGTTCCTTTTCGCACGATGCGAGCAGAAGCAGCATGCACATCATTGCCGGAATGCTATATAGTTTCATAATCATCAGAATTTAAGAGTATATGATACTGATGGAACAAGACCATACATTGCATGCAGCACTGCACGTGTTCCGGATGGTTTGGACGCATCATCCTCGAAGTAGACCAAAAACGGATTGTAGCGGCAATAGGCGTTGTAGATTCCGAATGCCCATTCATATGTAAGTTTCTTCCCGGTGTGGATATATTTGGCGGAAAGATCGAGGCGATGGGTAGGAGGTGTCATATAAGCGTTTCTCCTGGAATAGTAGTAACACGTCTCGCCGCTGATTTCATACTTCACATCAGGAGCCGTCAACGGCTGGCCGGACATAAAAATCCATGAGCCGGAAAGATTCCAGCTGTCAGACAGTTTATATATGGCCGTGACGGTAAAATCATGGCGGCGGTCATTGGTAGCATTATACCACTGGCCGTCATTGATGCCTGGAATCTTGGTTTCTGTGTGCGAAATCGTGTAAGACAGCCAGCCTGTGAGACGTCCTGTATTCTTGCGAAACATGAACTCCGCACCGTAGCTCCGGCCACATCCTCCAAATATAATACTTTCGATTGCGATGTCAGAGAATGTACTGCGGCCATCCTTGAAGTCGTAGACATTATCCATGCTTCGGTAATATCCTTCGGCCGACCAGTCAAACGCGCCGTTCCCAGTCATGCCGCTGTAGCCTATCCCGTATTGCAGCGAACGTTCAGGCTTTACGATTGCCGAAGTAAGAGCGTAGCGGTCAAATGGGAAAGATGTGGCGTTGGCGCGGATAGCGTGAAGATTCTGGGTTGATATGCCGAATCCTGCCTTTACGTTATGCAGATGCGTGAGATTATATTTCAGATTGATCCGAGGCTCGACCTCTATGTAGGTTTTGCCGTCAAACTGATTAGGGATGTCATAGGCGCTTTGGAATTCATGAAAGCGATTCTGAGACAACACTGATGCCACATTGAGGCGCAGGCCGGCGGTGACATCAAGCTTTTCGGCAAACGATCCGGAATATTCCGCCCAGGCAGAGTTTTCCCAAAGTGACCTGATTTCACGCTCGCGCGAAGCGTTAAGCATCCATTCCGCCGACTTTACCTTAAGAAGTTCTGACCGCAATCCGAACTCCAGTCCGTGCCATTCGGATATTTGCCAGCGCAGCCTCTCGTTGAGGGAGTAATTATGTATGTAGGTCCACATGGCTTCATTGACATCCATCATGTCCATTGACATTTCAGGACTGAAATGAGTCAATGCCGCAGTTGTAGTGAACGTAAGCCGGTCATTGGCACGGGCCACCCAGTTGACCGATCCTCCGAGATTGCCCCAGTATAATCCCATAAGGTCGGCAACCGCCATATTGTCGTGGCTGATAAAGAACGAGCCGTCGATCAGATGACTTGGCGAAGGACAATAGCGCAACTTGGCCGACACATCATAGAAATTCATCACTGTGCTGCGGTATTGGGGAACTATTTTCAGAAATGCATCCACGTAAGAACGTCGTGCGGCCACGGCAAACGAAAGTTTATCTTTCACAATCGGGCCTTCGGCCTTGATCTTGGCGGCAAGTATTCCGATTGAGGCTGACCCGTGATAATTTTCCATATCCCCGGCAGCGAGAGTAGTTTCAAGTACCGAAGATGTCGCATCTCCATACATGGCCGGGATAGCGCCTTTGTAGAGGGTAGCGCTTCCGAGAGCATTGTCGTTGAAAGTCGAGAAGATCCCCATCACATGGCTGGGATTATATAACGATATGCCATCGACCAGAACAAGGTTCTGATAGGCGTTACCGCCCCTGACCTCAAATCCGCCACCGCCTTCACCCTCGCTGCGGACACCGGGAAGCAGTGTGATCGACTTTATGATATCGGCTTCGCCGCCAAAGGCCGGAACCTGTATCATCTTTGACAATTCAAGCCGTTCAGCTCCAAGCCTTGGGTTACTGATTCGCTGGCGGGCGGAGTTGCCGGTGACAACAACCTCATTAAGTTCCGTACCCATTATGCTGTCACTTGGCTCCTCAGCCGAAACTGTCACCGTTGCACAGACCAGGACCAAACCTAAAACTACTATTTTCTCTATCATAAATTTTTACGTAGGTGAACTCTCGCAATTGACTGGCCCGATTTTATTGTATCTGAAATACTTCATAGAGTCTGTGTTTAATCAGTGTAACAGATAGTAATAAACCACGAAAAAAGATTGTAACGTTACAACCTTTTCACATGTATTTAGCTGGCAATTTCAAAAAGAGTCTTACTTCTCTGAAATAAACGAATCTTTAAAGCCAAGGAAATAAAGAACTCCGTCAAGTCCGATGGTCGAAATTGACTGTTCGGCATTGGCTTTGACCTTAGGTTTGGCATGGAATGCTATACCAAGTCCTGCGGTGGAGAGCATCGGCAGATCGTTAGCTCCGTCACCGACCGCAATAGTCTGCGCAATGTTCACATTCTCCACCTGAGCTATCAGTTTAAGTAGTTCGGCTTTCCTGCGTCCGTCGACAATCTCTCCGAGATAGCGCCCGGTCAGCTTTCCGTCAACGATTTCAAGTTCATTGGCATAGACATAGTCAAAACCATATTTCTGCTTGAGATAATTTCCGAAATAGGTGAAACCGCCTGACAGAATGGCTGTCTTGTAGCCCACACGCTTAAGCACCTGCATCATTCGGTCAAGTCCTTCGGTTATAGGCAGATTCTCAGCTATCTCCTGCATCACGCTTTCATCAAGTCCTTTGAGCAGCGCCACACGTTCGCGGAAACTTTCGCAGAAATCAATCTCACCCCTCATGGCCCGTTCGGTTATAGCCTTGACCTGGTCGCCGACACCGGCTCTGATAGCCAGTTCGTCAATAACCTCAGTTTCAATAAGAGTAGAGTCCATGTCAAAGCAAATCAGTCTGCGGCAACGGCGGAAAAGAGTGTCTTCCTGCATCGAAATGTCAAACTCTTCTTCCTGTGAAAGCTGCATGAAGCGCGCCTGCATCGCAGCCGTATCTCTCGGCATGCCGCGCACTGAAAATTCAACACACGATTTTGACAGCGGCTGCTCTTCCTCTCCCAAAGGCATTCGTCCGGTCAGACGCTGTATGGAGTCGATATTCATACCCTGCTCAGAGATTTCGGCCGTCACGTTGGCAATCTGCCGGGCCGTCAGCCGCCGGCCGAGAATCGTTATTATCCAGCGGTCTTTGCCCTGCATACCGACCCAGTTCTCATATTCTTCAATACTTACCGGCGAGAAACGCACATTCACATTAAGTTCGGTAGCTTTGAAAAGCAATTCTTTCATAATGTTGCCTGACACTGCCGAATCGGTCTTTATCAGAATACCCAGTGAAAGGGTATGATGTATGTCGGCCTGACCGATATCAAGAATGCCGGCATTGTAGCTGGCAAGAATTTCAGAGAGAGCCGATGTCACACCCGGATGGTCCTGACCGGATATATTGATAAGAATTAGTTCAAGCTGAGGCGTTTCCATATCTATATATGAGAAATAATTGGATTTTGGATAACAAAGATACGAAGTTATCTCTGATTTTTTGGTAATTTTGCATGTGTAATTTAACAATCGCAAATATATGGCACGAGAATGGAAAAAGATTAAAAAGTATGAAGACATACTTTTCGAACAATATGGCCGCATTGCCAAAATAACCATCAACCGTCCGCAGGTCTACAACGCATTCCGCCCGCAGACTAACCGTGAAATGCTTGAAGCTATGGCTTATTGCCGTGAAGCGTCTGACATTGGAGTGATCATACTGACAGGAGCCGGTGACAAGGCTTTTTGCTCTGGCGGCGATCAGAAAGTCAAAGGCATAGGCGGATATATCGACGAGCAGGGAGTGCCCCGCCTCAATGTCCTTGACCTCCATAAGGCAATCCGCTCGATTCCCAAGCCCGTCATCGCTATGGTAAACGGCTATGCTATCGGCGGCGGCCATGTGCTCCACGTGGTCTGTGACCTTACTATAGCCTCTGACAATGCCCGCTTCGGCCAGACAGGCCCGAAAGTAGGCAGTTTCGATGCCGGTTTCGGCTCAAGCTATCTGGCCCGCTGTGTAGGTCAGAAAAAAGCGCGCGAAATCTGGTTTCTCTGCCGCCAGTACAGCGCCGAGGATGCCGAACGAATGGGTATGGTGAACAAAGTCGTGCCTTTCGACCGTCTGGAAGACGAAACCGTGGAATGGTGTGAAACTATTCTGAGCCGCTCTCCGATGGCCATCCGCATGATCAAGCGCGCACTTAATGCCGAACTTGACGGCCAGCGCGGCATGATGGAATTCGCAGGTGACGCCACCCTGATGTACTATCTCATGGAGGAAGCACAGGAAGGTAAAAACGCATTCCTTGAAAAACGCGACCCCGACTTCGACAAATTCCCTAAATTTCCGGGCTAAAACACAATCGGAACGTATGCAGGCCACTTGGTGTAAATATGAATTATTCTTCCGGTTCACTGCCATAACCTCACGTGAACGCATGAACCGGAAGGATACATATTATATAAAAATATCCGATCAGGCCGACCCTGCGGTTTATGGCATCGGCGAGGCCGGACTTTTCCGCGGTCTGAGCTGTGACGACCGGCCGGGCTATGAAGAAATGCTTGACACAGTCTGCCGCGCCATCGACACCTACCTCGAAAATCCGGACCTGCTTGCCGACTGGCCGTCAATCAGGTTTGCCGTCGAGACTGCCGCACTTGATCTCAGAAACAACGGGCACCGCATCCTTTACCCCTCTGCCTGGACCGAAGGTCGAGAACCCATCACGATCAACGGCCTCGTATGGATGGGTGACCGCGAAACCATGCGCGAACGGATAGCCCGTAAACTGGCTGACCGCTGCGGATGTGTGAAAGTCAAAATCGGCGGAATTGAATTTGATGAAGAGATAGACCTGCTGCGCTACATCCGTTCGCAAGCTCCTGAAATCACACTCCGGCTTGATGCCAACGGCGCTTTCACCCCTCAGGAAGCAGATGAAAAACTCAGGCGGCTTACCGAATTTGACATCCATTCCATCGAACAGCCGGTAAGAGCAGGCCAATGGCAGGAAATGCAGCGTCTATGCCGCACCTCCCCCATCCCGATCGCCCTTGACGAAGAACTTATCGGCCTTAACGATTCTGAAGAGAAGCGCCGGATGCTTGAAACGATCCGCCCGCAATACATCGTACTGAAACCCACCCTCTGCGGTGGCATAGGAGGCACGGAAGAGTGGATCAGACTTGCCGGGACAATCGGTGCCAGATGGTGGATCACTTCAGCCCTCGAATCAGACATAGGGCTGAATGCCATAGCACAGTGGACAGCGACACTCGGATCAGACATGCCGCAGGGACTGGGTACAGGCCAATTGTATGACAACAACATTCCCTCACCGCTGTCAGTCAGCGGCGACAGGTTATCCTACAACCCTGCCGGAAAGTGGGAAATTCCTCAACTGGCATGGAAACAATTCTGACACCTGAAGCAAAAAAATTTATTGAAGAGTGGAATAGTCCGACTCCCTACGTCACTGCCCGCACTTCAGGCTCTACCGGCACGCCTAAAGAAATCCGCCTTCTGAAAACAGATATGCGGGCCTCGGCCAAAGCTACTATAAATTTTTTCGGCCTCCACTCCAGATCATGGCTCCACCTGCCCCTCTCGCCGGATTACATAGCAGGAAAAATGCAGATTGTCCGCGCACTGGAATCCGGAGCCACACTGACAGTGGAGGACGCGACCAACCGTCCGCTGTCCGGACTCAGCCTGAACACCGGCCGACGGATCTCATTGTTGCCTGTGGTGCCTTCGCAAGTCTGCGGAGTGCTGTCATCCGGGTTCACAGACCGCATCGACAACATGATCATAGGAGGAGCACCGCTTGCCCCTGCAGACGAACAGCGCATCATCGACTCCGGCATACCCTCTTTTGCCACTTACGGCATGACCGAGACATGCAGCCATGTGGCGCTGCGCCGACTCGGTTCGGAATGCTTCTCGGCTCTCCCCGGTTTCAGATTTTCGGCAGATCCAAGAGGATGCCTTGTCATAAACAGTGAGACAATGTCATTCGGACAGCTCGTCACAAACGATATTGTAGAGCTTGACAGTCCGCAGGCATTCCGCTGGAGAGGACGCTTTGACAATGTCATCAACTCCGGAGGCCTGAAAATAAGCCCTGAGGAAATTGAAAAAAAGATAGCACATCTGTTTCCTGACGGTACGAATTTCTACATAGCATCACGCCGAAGCGAGCGCTGGGGCGAAGAAGCGGTCCTTGTCACCGATCTCCGGGAACCGGCCGACAATCTGATAAATCTGATAGAAACCGAGGTCGGGCATCTCCGCGCACCGAAAGCACTGATTTTCGATCCGGACATACAGCGGACTTCATCAAAAAAAATCATCCGGAGAAAATTTTAGGCCTCTTAATAATCCTGAATCGGTTGATAAGTGTTATCTTTGTAATTACTCCGTTTTCATCTTCCGGTCTGGAAGAAACTCACTTTCAACTATCGTTTTATGACTCCGGAAACAGGCCCCAATCTCTATGGACTTTTCAATGACAGCTTCCCTCCTGTCCTTGACGGCGTCACTCTGACAGTCGAAAACTATTGCCAATGGCTTGCCGCGGCAGGCCACAAAGTCTGTGTAGTCACCCCCTGGACTCCCGGTTCGTGTCCCGAAGGTGACTTCACCATGTATCGTTATCTCTCGCTCCCCATCTATAACCGCCACCCCTATCGCTACGGTTATCCAAGATTCGACCCTTTCATCTGGCGCAAACTGCGGTCTACACCATTCAGACTCGTCCATGCCCACTGTCCTTTTTCGTCCGGCAGACTTGCAGCCTATGCGGCAAGAAAGCATGACATACCGCTCGTTGCCACATTCCACTCCAAATACCGGACCGATCTCGAACGCTCGCTCCCCGGTCCGATGGTAAGATACCAGATGAAACGTCTGCTCGAATTCTACAACTCCGCCACTGAAGTCTGGATTCCACAGAGCGCCGTTGAAGAGACTCTCAGAGAGTACGGTTACACCGGAGATGTCAAAGTGGTGGAGAACGGCAATGATTTCAGCGAAGGAATTTCAGATCTGTCTGCCTACCGGAAAGAAGCGCGCAGGCATATAGGCCTCGCAGATGATGAATTCGGGCTTCTATTCGTGGGACAACACATTCTCGAAAAAGGGATCGAGATCATAGTCCGCGCACTCGCCGGTCTTGCTGGTCTGAAATTTCACATGAATTTCATAGGCACCGGCTATGCCCTTCACGACATGCAGGAACTCACACGTGAGCTGGGTCTTTCAGCCCATGTGGCATTCCACGGTGTGATTGACAACCGTGAAGAGCTGCGCCGCTTCTACGCCGCATCCGATCTATTTCTTTTCCCTTCGTTCTATGACAATGCTCCGCTCGTGGTCAGAGAGGCGGCAGCTATGTCCACCCCCTCCCTTCTGCTCGAAGGCTCTACAGCCGCCGAACTTGTCAGAGACGGAGAAAACGGCTTTCTGACCCAACGCACTCCCGAAGCTTATGCAGCCGCCATTCGCACCATCGCATCTGACCCTATTATGAAAGAAAAAGCCGGACACGGAGCCCGCGCCACTCTTGCACGTTCATGGCACGATGTCATGGATGAAGTATTAATCCGCTATGCCGAAATAACCGACCGATATGAGCACAACTGTCACAAAAAATAAAAACAACACTCCATCGGAGCGCAGGCAGGTGCTCGGACTATTATGGAAAATATTCCTACCTATGGCCATAGGTATCGGAGTCGTAATGTGGCTGTTTCACCGAGAATTCAATCCGGAGGTGTGGGACTCGATTCATTTTGACGCCCGTGTCATAGCCTGCATTCTTCTCGCATGGCTGTTCATGATAGGCCGGGACTTCGGTCTGACATGGCGTTTCAGAGCTCTTACTGACCATCAGCTCTCGTGGCACAAGGCCCTCAAAGTCGACATGCTCTGTGAATTCACATCCTGCGTGACTCCATCGGCAGTCGGCGGAAGTGCCCTTGGCATGGTCTATCTCAACCGTGAAGGCATAGAATTCGGACGCGCCACCACGCTGATGATGACCACCCTCTTCCTTGACGAATTCTTCTTCGTACTCTCCATACCGGTAATCATGCTGCTTGTGCCCTACAGCGAACTTTTCGATTTCGGACACGGCAGTTTTACCGTGGGCCTACAGTCTGTGTTCTGGGGTGTCTATGCGATAGTATTCCTCTGGACCTCTATTCTGTTTTTCGGAATCATCATAAGACCCCACGGCATCCACAGGTTTCTGAACTGGCTGTTCAACTTCAGACTGCTCCGGAAATGGGCGTCGAAAGTAGATCAGCTCGGACAAAACATGGAAGCAACCGGACGCGATCTCCGCAAACGCCCCCTTAGATGGTGGCTTGAGACATTCGGCGCCACAGCTCTCTCATGGTCCTCACGCTACCTTGTTGTCAACGCTCTTTTCCTTGGATTTGCCCCTCATGCCGATCAGCTGATTGTTTTCGCCCGCCAGTTCGTGGTGTGGATATGCCTGATGATAAGCCCCACCCCGGCAGCGCCGGCATCAGCGAATGGCTGTTCACCACCTACTACGGCGACCTGATCCACAGCGCCGGCATCGCTCTGATAATCGCTCTGTTCTGGCGCATCATAAGCTACTATATCTATCTGCTTGTCGGAGCATGCATACTCCCCTCCTGGATCCGCGACAGCTTTAGAAAATCACCCCGAAACAACCTCTAATGACAACCAAACCGCAATGAACCGATCACATCTACAATTCCGCTTATGGCTATGGGTCCTCCCCGTCATAGCCCTGATATATCCGGTCACAATCAATGCCGATGAATTACATGGTGTCTATATGCTCCGCCTTGATGACGAGATAGGCTCTTCAACCTGGCGCTACACCCGGCAGGCTCTTGACGAAGCCTCGCGCCTTGATGCCGAATTGCTGATTGTGCACCTCAACACTTACGGCGGATCCGTGGTCCACGCCGACTCAATCCGCACCGCGCTGCTCAACTTCCCTCGCCCAACAGTGGCGTTCGTTGACAACAACGCAGCCTCGGCAGGAGCACTCGTCGCACTGGCCTGCGACTCTGTGTTTATGAGAAGCGGAGCCTCGATGGGAGCCGTCACTGTGGTTAATGGCACCGACGGCATGGCCATGCCTGACAAATATCAGTCATACATGCGGGCCATGATGCGCGCCACCGCCGAGCGGCATGGGAAAACCATTAGCCCGGACGGAAAGTCGGAATGGCGCCGCAATCCGCTCGTGGCAGAAGCTATGGTCGATCCGCGGGTCAGTGTGGGCGGCCTTATCGACTCTACAAGAGTGCTGACCTTCACGGCTGACGAGGCCGTAAAATGGAACTATGCCGACGGCAAAGCAGAATCAGTTGACGAGATAATGCAGCAGCTCGGATATCATCCGGCTTCATATGCCATCAAGGAGTATCACCCTACATGGCTCGACAACTTAATCGGCTTTCTCACAAATCCTGCAGTGCAGGCGGTGCTGATCATGCTCATTATAGGCGGGATCTATATGGAACTCCACTCGCCCGGTGTAGGCTTCCCCTCGGCGGCAGCCATAATCGCCGCTATACTTTACTTCCTGCCATTATATATAAGCGGCATAGCGAGTTCTTGGATAATCCTGCTGTTCGTTTTGGGCATAATGCTGATAATTCTTGAAGTTTTTGTGGTGCCAGGTTTCGGAATCACAGGCATAGCCGGAATTTCGTGTGTCTGCGCGGCTGTTATCCTCGGCCTCATAGAGCACTACACCTTCTCTCTCTCCCATATGAACGCCGACGCCATCTGGAGCTCAATGGTCATCTTCCTCGTCGGCCTCGGTCTGGCGGTGCTTGCCATCTGGTATCTTACATCGTCCTATGGTCCCAAGTGGGTGCGCCGCCACACAGAACTTATGCTGACTCAGCAGGTGGATGAAGGCTATATCGGAGTGGACATGACTCCGGCTGCATATATCGGCCTTGACGGCACGGCTGTCACTGACATGCGCCCGGCAGGAAAAGTAGAGATCAACGGAGATGTGCTCGATGCGGTTGCTATCCAAGGATTCATCCATGCCGGAGCAAGGGTGAAAGTCAGGAAGTATGAAAACGCTCAGATATATGTCGCAGAACTATAGATGACTGAAAGTATATTCACTGCCTGATACAGCCAGAGTTATGCCGGTCATCTGTCTAACGCACCAGCAAATGGCCGGCATACACACATCCAAGCCCGACTGCCAGACTTGCAAGAGCATAGGCTATGGCTACAATGCCTTCTGACATACCAAGCAGAAGATAGTTTTCATTTACAAAAGTCGAAAATGTGGTAAACCCGCCGCAAAAACCGACAGTGGCAAGCAAACGCAACTCCGGGCTCAAAAGATCAGACTTTTCAGCAAAGCCATAGATCAGACCAATCAGCAGGCATCCCGCCATATTGACCGCGAAAGTACCCCAGGGGAAAGCCGCAGCGCCTGCATTGGTCTGTATGACATGGCTTAGCCCATAACGGCATACACCGCCAAGCCCGCTGCCCAGAAAGACTATCAGAAAATCAGTCAGATTCATTTTCATTCGATTTTACGACTGCAAATTTACGGATTTGTCACATTTTTATTATTATCTTTGTGCAATTTAGAGTTCCAATCTTTTATCATGTATAAAAAAGTAATTTGCGCGGCATGCGGTGCCGCACTGTCTCTTAGTTCTTTCGGAGAGACTATCGACATCAAGTCATTTAAGTATTCCGGTCCTTTTGAAGTGGCCACTCCGTTCATGCTTGACAGCATCGATGCCAATTCAGCCAAGTTTGACACTTTGGCCATTCTGAAAACCCCGATTTCCATGAATGCTGCTGAAAAAGGCAGTAAATTCACAAATCCGGTTCTTCCGGCAAGCCGGACACCGGCACTCCATCTCCTGAATTTCACTCTTGACAACGGACGTTATTTCAACGGATCGCTCAAAGTCAGCGGCCTTAAGAATCGGGAGATCTATCTTGACGGCAAACTCATCACAGACGAAAAACTCGCTCTGGCTCCGGCAACACACTCCATAACTGTCAAATGTCTCACGCTACCGGGCAATCAACCCGACTCAGTCAGAATCTCCATTGAATCCGACGGCAAAACACAAGTCACAATCAATAAGGAACAAGGACGCCGCTACACTCTCCGAGATGTGATGACAGGGCAAAGAATCAAGTCGGCAAGCCTATCTCCAAGCGGAAAATATCTGCTCACCACATACAGTTTTACCCATGAAGGAGGCGACAATACGTTCAATACCCAGATCAGCGAACTCTCGTCAGGCCGAGTGCTATTGTCAAGCACAGAAACTCTACGGTGGATGCCAGACTGTGATCAGCTCTATCTCACACGCAATGTCAATAAAAAGCTCCGGTTTATCACCCTCAATCCTCTGACCCATGAAGAACAAGTGATTGCAGATGACATTCCCACACATTCATTCATGCTGTCGCCTACAGCTGATTTCTTTGTCTACCTGAAGAATCAGGATGAACCCAAGGAGAAGAACGCAGACCTTTATGAGATCGTCAATCCGGAAGACCGTCAGCCTGGATGGCGCTCACGCGCATCGTTGATGAAATTCGATCTGGCAAGCGGACTCAGCAGCCCGCTGACATTCGGCTACCGAAATGTCACTCCGGCCGGAATATCAGCAGACGGCAGCAAACTCCTTTTCATGGCTTATGACACTAAAGTAGAACAGCGTCCGAGCTCGGTTGTGTCTCTCTATCTTCTCGATCTGAAATCAGGTGCCTGCATGACGCTGCTTGAAAATGAAGGATTCATCGGTGGCGCATCCCTCTCGCCCGACGGAAAAACGGTCGCGCTTACAGCCTCTCCCGAAGGGCTTGGCTCCATCGGCAAGAATCTGCCAGATGGAATGACCCCGAACATGTATGACAACCAGCTCTATGTCATGGATGTCGCAACGAAGAAAGTCACCCCCCTGACCCGCGACTTCAACCCGTCTGTTGAAAGTTTCGCCTGGAGCAAGGCTGACGGAAATATTTATTTCACGGCTGAAGACCGCGATCTCAAATCGCTCTACCGCGTCAATCCGACCAACGGACAAATTGACAATCTGAAAGCACTTGAGGAATATGTAATGTCATTCGACCTTTCAGCCACAGCTCCGGTACTCGTCTACACCGGTCAGGGAGCGTCTAATTCCGACAGACTCTATTCTGTCAGTCTGAAAAACGGACGCCAGAATCTGATCGAAGACCTCAGCGCCAAACGCCTTGAGGGTGTGCGCCTCGGAGAGTGCAAGGGATGGCCGTTTGTGACATCGCGCGGCGACAGCATCAGTGTGCGCTACATCCTTCCGCCCGATTTCGATCCATCCGAAAAATATCCGATGATCGTAAATTATTACGGCGGATGCAGTCCGACCAGCCGCACATTCGAAAGCCGCTACCCACATCACGTCTATGCCGCCCACGGCTATGTGGTTCTGGTCATCATACCGCGAGGCAGTGCCGGATTCGGGCAGGAATATGCCGCTCACCATGTCAACACGGCCGGTGAAGGTGTAGCTGACGACATAATCGAAGCCGTAAAGGCCTTTACCGACAGTCATTCCTGGGTAGACAGCAAGAAGATCGGCTGTATCGGTGCTTCATATGGCGGATTCATGACCCAATATCTGCAGACAAAGACCGACATATTTGCTGCCGGAATATCTCACGCAGGTATCAGCGACCACACAAGCTATTGGGGTGAAGGCTATTGGGGATATTCATATAGCGAAGTCTGCATGGCCAACAGTTATCCCTGGACACGGAAGGATCTGTTCGTGGACCGCAGCCCGCTCTTCAATGCCGACAAGATCCACACTCCCCTGCTGTTCCTCCACGGCGATTCTGACACCAACGTGCCATTCGGAGAAAGTATCCAGATGTACACGGCCCTGAAACGCCTTGGCCGCGAGACGGCTTTTGTGGCAGTCAGAGGCGCCAACCACCAGGTGACCGAATTCAACAAGCGCAAACAGTGGCAGGAAACCATATTTGCATGGTTTGCCAAATATCTACAGGATGATCCGTCATGGTGGGAAGCCATGTATCCTAAGAAGTCACTTTGAAACGCCGGATCACGACCGGCAAAAAAAGAAGATCTGAGCGAATCAGAGCCATGCGTTGACACGTTCACGAATGGCCGCTGATTCGCTCAGCATTTTAATGAACTCGCACATGGAACGCTTGTGGTAACTGTCACGCAGAGTGTGGACACAGCCGGTCATCTCGTTTGCCGGAATGTCAAGCGGCACAGCCTTGACTCCGCGCACATTGTGTGTTGTGGCTTCGGCCAGTACAGTGGCCAGACTGCTGCAGCTGATCAGTTTCAGCAGAATGTTGACTTCATTGAGTTCGATACGCACACGCATATCAATGCCTTTAGGAGCAATCACTGCATCAAAATAGTTTCGCGCCTGCAAGCCGCGGGCCGGCAGTGCAAGATCATATTCCGAAAGCTCGGCAAGCGTGACTTTTTGCTTCGATGCCAAGGGATGGCTACTGTTGACCACCACTGTAAGAAAATTCTGAAACAGACTGTGGGATTCGACACAGGCCAAAGGCTCCTTCGGTTTGAATGCAAGCACAAAGTCAACTTCACGTTCAACAAGCATGTCCATCAGCTCGGCCATCGGCTTATAAAAAATATTGAGCTTCACTCCCGGATAAAGTTTCATGAAATCAAGCAGCGTCTCTGTCAGTATGGGGCTGAAAGAATATGTCACCCCGATGTTGAGAGTGCCTGCAAGCAGTTCGCGCAGATCATTCATGCGCTCAAGACAGAGTTGTGAGGCCTGTAGGGTTCTGACGGCATACGGGAGCAGTTCGCTGCCGGCTTCCGTCAGACACACCCGATGGCTGTCTCGCTGAAAAAGCGGTGACCCGATCTCCTGTTCGAGCTGTTTGATCTGCTGTGACAAGGTGCTCTGGGTTATAAACAATGTCCGTGAGGCCTCTGAAAAGTTCAACGTCTCCGCAACCTTGACAAAATATTTCAACTGGCGCAATTCCATGATTCAGGGAATGAAAATGAAAACGTGAGTAGTATTATATTAACGTGGCAGGTATAGTTCATCGTGTGGCCTGGAAAGATATATTTTTCAAAAGGAAGATCGGTATTGTCGCACCGATGACCATTCCGAGGAGTATAAAAAGGCAGGTAAGGCCATTACTTGCAAACAGATAGAAATAATGGTTGAATCCCAGTTCATGCCCCTGATAAAGACACATCACAAGTCCTCCGAATGTCCGATAGGCATATATGCCGGGGATCATCGGCAAGAGCGAAGGAAACAGACAGGTCTCTGCGGGAGTACGGACCAAAGGTGAAAACAGAACCGCGAGCACCCCGACAATCAGCGCCGCTATCGAAGTGGCCGGCACAATGTGCATTCCTGTCAGAGATTCATTCATCAGAAGAAAACGGGTAGAATGGCCGGCGGCGGCAATAAGCGCACAATACAGATAGGCCCTGCGCGGGGGATTGCTGATAGCGGCAAAACCGATAGCTGCTATCGCTGCGAAAAACGCATCCTGCAAAAATTCGATCAACATAACGGATAAACTGCTTTTTTCAAATCAACATTCTGTAATGGCGCTGTCAAAACATACCGATGTTCATCATCATCATTCCGCCACAAAGGCCTATCGAAAGGCAAGCGGTAAGAATCATTGCATGCATGAAGCGGCTGAACGAACAGATATAGTGGCCGGCAAGCATATCGCTGAATGAATTCAGAAACGGAATGCCCGGCACAAGGTAGAGCACACTGGTTCCGATGGCTATTTCCGGAGTCTGGCCGAGATGAAACAAGGCATCCGTAGCTCCGAGCACAGACGAAACGAAAGCACACATAATGAAAACAATACGCATGTCTACTTTCTGCTCACAGAGCACCTGCTTCAGATAGTAGCCGGCAAGAGTTGCTATAAAAACGATTGCCATCGCTGGCAGATCGCCTCCGAAAAGGCGGCAAAACGATGCGTTGGCACATGATGCAAGTAAGAGCACCAGCCGTTTGTCAGCCGGACGAGTCTTGACGATGCGGTTGAACTCTGCTTCGGCCTGTCTGAAATCAAGCCGGCCGTCAGCCACTGCCCAGCTCAGTTCGCTCAGACGGGTGTTGATGTCGAAACTTATCATCGATGTCCGCAATGCAGTTATATAGGTATAGCTGTCGGAACGGTCACGGTTGCAGACAGTCATGTGGATATGGCGTGGCATTATCGTCATCACAACCTCATGATCAAAAGCCTCCGCCATGCGTTTGACATTTCGCTCAAGGCGTATGCATGTGGCCCCGGCTCCTAAAAGCCATGCGGCATATTCAGAGAGGAAAAGGCAGTATTTTTTTACGGTCTCACCCTCTCTTGTCATTCGGATGCCTGCTGTCACAGGCGCCATAGGCTGCTCAATCTTCGTCATCATAAACTTCCTGGCCTTCAAGTCTGTCACCGGGGATGAAGATTTCCTCACTCTCCTTACCAAACTCGATCAGATGCCTCTGATGATGTATCTGGGAGTAGTTTTTGTAACAGACTCTGATGATTATCAGTGCTACCATCGCGAATGCTATCACGCACCAGGTAAAAAGCGGAATGTTAAGCGTAACCATGATTGTTCTGATGTTTAAATTGTTTTGCAAAGTAAACAATCATGCGGATCTTTTTCCTCCACCCGGCTAATGAAAGATTCGATAGCTATTATAGAACGAGCCAATTGTTAAAAATGTTCTGCTTTTTGCTTAACTTTGCACTACTATGATACAACAGATCGAATTCACACTCCGCGCCTACCCGCGTGGCATCCATCTGGTCACCGGCGAAGTAATGCGCCAATTGCCTGAACTGCCTGAAAAAGGGCTTCTGCATCTTCTTATCAAACATACATCTGCCGCACTCGCTGTCAACGAGAATGCAGATCCGGATGTGCGCCACGACCTGAATGTTATTTTCGACCGCCTCGTGCCGGAAAACGCCCCATTCTATCTCCACACCGACGAAGGCCCTGACGATATGCCGTCACATGCCAAATCCATCCTTGTCGGTCCGTCGCTGTCACTGCCAGTCAGCCGTCATCACCTGAATCTCGGAACATGGCAGGGAATATATCTCTGTGAATTCCGCGACTACGGAGGTCCGCGCAAAATCGTAGCCACAATCATCGGCGAATAAAAGTCGGTCCGACAAAAAACGGCCCCGCTATCACCTATGATAGCGGAGCCGTGAATTTTATCGGAGATCAGACTCCGGCAATAGCTTTTTTATTCTTCGCCGCGGATAGCTGCGATGCCGGGGAGGATCTTGCCTTCGATGGCTTCGAGAAGAGCGCCGCCACCGGTTGAAACGTAGCTTACCTTGTCGGCCAGACCGAACTTGTTGACGCAGGCAACAGAGTCACCGCCGCCTACGAGAGAGAATGCACCGTTTTCAGTAGCCTCTACAATGGCATCGGCGATGGCACGTGAACCGGCAGTGAAATTGTCGAATTCAAACACACCGGCAGGACCGTTCCAAAGGATTGTCTTGGCACCTTTGATAGCATCGGCAAAAGCCTTGCGGGTTTCGGGACCGGCATCAAGGCCTTCCCATTCTGCAGGGATTTCCTTGCATGAAACAACCATAGTGTTGGCATCGTTGCTGAAATCGTCAGCTGCCACGCAATCAGTTCCGAGTACAAGGTTAACACCTTTCTGCTTGGCCTTTTCGATGATCTGAAGAGCGAGATCGAGCTTGTCATTCTCGCAGATAGACTTTCCGACATTTCCGCCGAGAGCCTTTGCGAAAGTATAGGTCATACCGCCGCAGAGGATGAGGTTGTCAACCTTGTCCATGAGGTTTTCGATGATGCCGATCTTGGTTGACACCTTTGAGCCACCCATGATAGCGGTGAAGGGACGCTTGATGTCTTTGAGAATGTTGTCAACAGCTGTAACTTCCTTTTCCATCAGATAGCCGAGCATCTTCGAATCCTTGTCGAAGTAATCGGCGATCACTGCGGTAGAGGCATGACGACGGTGAGCGGTACCGAACGCATCGTTCACATATACGTCAGCATAAGATGCAAGAGTCTTTGCGAATTCTTTCTGACGTTCCTTCATTTCTTTCTTGGCTGCGTCATATGCGGGATCT
This sequence comes from Duncaniella sp. C9, assembly GCF_004803935.1. Taxonomy (GTDB): domain Bacteria; phylum Bacteroidota; class Bacteroidia; order Bacteroidales; family Muribaculaceae; genus Duncaniella; species Duncaniella muris. Next base: position 1,805,854 of record NZ_CP039547.1, on the reverse strand, counting down.
TCCTTGTCAATGCCTACGGGCTTGCCTTCTTCTTCAGGGTGGAAGCGGAGGTTTTCAAGCAGGAGCACCTGACCGGGCTTCAGAGCGGCGGCCTTTTCAGCTGCCTTGGCGCAGTCTTCAGCAAACTCTACTTCAGTGCCGAGATATTTGCCAACTGTATCTTTGATCTGGCTGAGTGACATTTTGGGGTTCACCTTACCTTTGGGTTTGCCCATGTGGCTCATGATGATGAGGCTGCCACCGTCAGCAAGAATTTTTTTCAAAGTGGGAAGAGCGCCGCGGATACGGGTATCGTCAGTGATTTTACCGTTTTCGTCCAGGGGAACGTTGAAATCCACGCGGACAATGGCCTTTTTGCCGTTGAAATTGTACTGGTCGATAGTCATTGAATATGTGTATTTTAAAGGGTTTTTACGTCCATTTCAGAGACGGTGCAAAATTACAGAAATATTTCATTAATAACAACATATTTTCGAAAATACTTCTTGCTGTCTCTTCTTTAATCCTCATCTTCGGCACTTGCATCAGGAGCCTGAGGGAGAAAACGCGACAGCAGACCATAGCCTATGACTCCGGAAAGCAGCGATCCGGCCACAATGCCTACTTTTGAATCATTCAGCAATGCCACACCGGCCTCGCCCATGTCGCCGAACGAGAGGTTGGCTATGAACAGTGAGACTGTAAAACCTATGCCGCCAAGCATCGAGATCGCGGCCACCATTTTCCAGTCAGAGCCTTCAGGCATTGGAGCAAGTTTCATTCTGACTGTAAGCCAGGAAAACAGGAGTATTCCGACAAACTTGCCGATGACAAGACCGACAATGATCGCCAGGCTGATTCCACTCAGAACCGTCATCGGATTCATGTCCAGCAGATAGATCCCTGCGTTGGCAAAGGCAAACAGAGGTATGATCAGATAGTTTATGACCGGATGCAGCGAGTCTTCGAGATCCTGAAGAGGAGATATCACCTTATCGGATGCACTCTCTATCTGCTTGAGCCAGTCCATCTGCTCATGATTCAGAATTGTGCGCCGCGAAAGCACATCATCTTCCTCTTCGTTGAAATTGCGGATGGAGCTACGGATTTTCTTTATATATTTTTCAGGCGCATAGACCGGGACCGAAGGCACACAGAATGCTACGAGCACTCCGGCTATGGTAGGATGAATTCCGGAATTGAGAAACAGGAACCACACAATCCCGCCTATGAGCACATAGAAAAATTTGCTCTGTATTTTCAAAAATCCGCCTCCGACGAGCAACACGGCCAGCCCGACAGCCGCATAGCCGATAAAAGCCATATCAATATGCGACGAATAGAAAGCGGCTATCACGATTATGCCTCCGATATCATCGACCACGGCAAGGGTGGTCAGAAATATCTTTAACGAGACCGGCACACGAGATCCAAGAAGCGCAAGCACTCCCAGCGAGAACGCAATGTCAGTAGCCATCGGGATGGCAGCTCCGTCTGCATAGTCACTTCCTGCCGCAAGGGCGAGATATAGACCGACGGGCACTATCATGCCCCCTATCGCCCCCATTATAGGCAGTAGAGCCTGGCGGAACGAAGAAAGCTCGCCGACGAGGACCTCTCGTTTTATCTCAAGACCGATCGAGAAGAAAAACACCGCCATGAGAGCATCGTTGATAAACTGCAGGACGGTCATCGGATGTCCGGCGTGTGACAACACATTGAAATCACCGATCTGCAATCGCATCGGCTGGTTCCAAAAGTCATTATACAATGTATTAAGACCCGGTATATTGGCTACCACAAGAGCCAGCACTGTGGCAAAGATCAATACATTTCCGCCGGAAGCGTGATGACGGAGGGCCTGGCGGGCGGCATAGAAAACGTGTGACATAACAAATCAGTATTGTTAACTTATATAGTATATAGTTGTTAACAATCCTGATTTGCGAATAGTTGTCAGATCGTCACTCCTTACCGGTCTCTGCCGTGCTATCCGGCTGTCCGATTTGCGCCTGCAGTTTCTCTGCTTTTTTCTTACGGCGCTTCAGCATCCATGCCACAAGACGACCGCTGCGGTCAAACACCATTATTATTACTATCACAGTAGCAAACAGAATGGTCAGGCCGTGAAGTATCTCTTTGGAGTCCGGATCAAGCTCTCTGTCAATTTCACTCAGCTGCGTGTCTGACACTATTTTGTAGCTGATAGACGAGAGAGTGCGTTTCCAGACCACGACACCGTCATGCAGAAACACTATGGCCGCATGTCCGCGCGCCAGCTCCTTTATAAGCGTAGGCTCTGCGGTATATATGTCATATGAGGCCATCGAGACATCACGCCAGCGCTCTATCCCCTCTTCGTCAGCATTGACCAAAGCCACCATTGAGCCTCCGCGATTACTGATATAGTCATTGAGTTCGTTAAGAAGATAGGTGTATGACAGGTCTACCTTTGACAGATCCGGGATAGTGACTATGAACTGGTCAGCCTCAGGATCAATTATATCGGCTGCGATGTTTTCGCCGTCTGAAATTACGGCAAATCCGTCAGTCACAGTCTCTGAACCTCCGATCAGACGGCGGTCCACGAAAGTCCATGTAGAATCCGGCAGATTGTCGAGCGTGAAACTTTCCTCCCGGCCGTCTTTTTCATAGATGAACTCATATTCCGCCTCTTCCTCGCTTTCCTCATCACTACTGTCGGCAGAGGCAAGCAGGTCGGTGCCAGGTTCAAAGCGGCGGAAATCAATCATCGGCTGCACATTATAACCGAAAAACGCCACGAACAGGATATAGAACGACAACAGGCCTCCGATCACCCACTGGACATAGGGCACAAAAAGGCCGTCGACCCGCTTGTTGAATCTGAACAGATACAGCAGAAAGAGCGTCAGGAAAATATTCTTTATGAAAGTGGCATTATTTGAAATCAGCAGGAAGTCGCCGAAGCAACCGCAGTCGGCAACCGGATCGGCAACCGCTATATAGAGCGTGAGCGGCAGCATGAATGCCATCATCAGAAGCATGATCCATGTCACGGCCCTCTTGTAGCATCCTAACAGCAACAGAGAGCCACACACGAATTCCACCCCGCCAAGCAGGAAGGCGGCAAGCACGACCAAAGCCGACGGCACGTCCCAGCCCCAGACATCAAGATATTCCGCTATCTTATAATAGCTTCCCCAGACATCTATGCTTTTGGTGAAACCAGACAGCACAAAAGTCGCGCCTACAATCAGACGGAATATCCAGACCAGAGCCGGATGGAAGAAACGGTCAATCCTTTTCTTCGGTGAGTTTGATGATTGCGAAGACGGCATAATTAATTATATCCATATAGTTGGAATCAATTCCTTCCGAGACACTCGTCTTGCCTCCGTTGCCTTCTATTTCCTTGACGCGCTGGAGTTTTGTCAGAATGAAGTCGGTATATGAATTGACTCTCATTCCGCGCCATGCATCGCCATAGTCATGAGTTTTGGCGGCAAGGAGATCACGTATCACTCTGACATATCTGTCATAAAGTTCCACAGCTTGCTCCGGGCTGATGTCAGCTTCATCGGCAAATCCGAGTTCAAGCTGGATAAGCCCCATGACACCATAGTTCACTATGGCATAAAATTCGCCGAGAATGCCCTCGTTGACCAGAGCCTCACCCTCTTCAAGAGTGCGGATGCGTTTGGCCTTTATATATAGCTGGTCTGTGATTGACCGCGGACGCATTATGCGCCACGAAGCACCGTAGTCAGCCAATTTTTCGGCATAGATCCTACGGCAGTCTCCAATCACCGCATCAAACTGTTCCAATGTAGATGTCGCCATGCGTGTTTACTTGGTATATATGATGATATTTTTATATGAAAACAAAAAAGTTATGAAACCGGCCGCTAAAAACCTTCCGGTCCGGGCTTCGGTTTCATAACTTTTTATGAATTGTCAGCTTCCGGGATATTACTGTCCCAGAAGATTTTCGACACGCAGAAGATTCTCACCGTCATTAAGAACATAGTAGATGTTCTTGAGATAGCGGAGAGCATCAGTCTGCTCGCTGTCGAGCTGATAAGCCTTTTCGAGATATTTTACGGCTTCAAGAAGGATGGGACGCATGGTCTCATAGTTGTACTTGTTGTACTCGTTCTGCGGCATGTTGGCAGCAGCCTGGTCAAGAGCGTCATATTCCTGCACAAGCATACGTCCGTAGTAGAGGTTGTTGTAAGCGTTTTCGCTGTCAAGTTCAACAGCCTTCTTGTAAGCATTCTTGGCTGCGATAGTGTCATTCTGCTGTTCTTTGAGCACACCGAGCGACAGATAGTAAGTGCCGTTGTTCGGATCAGAAGCAATCGCATTGTTGAGCATGTCGGTAGCCTTGTTATATTCCTTACGTTCAATGTAGCTGTTGACCAGACGCTGGAGGAAGGCGGGATTTGAGGTTCCGAACTTATCAAATGCAATCTGAGAGTAGCGGAGCTTGCGTTCCTCGTCGTTCATCTGATATGCCACACTATAGGCATAGTCATAAGCTGCGGGTTCGTCATAGCCCACAGTAAGAAGCTGGTCAAATGACTCGGCTGCCTGCGGAAGCATTTCTGCCTGCCATGCGGCAAGAGCGCGGTTATATTCGATTGACGAAGCTGTAGAGTCGGGGAGTGCGGCGGGGGCGTTCTTTCCGAAGCGGGGATTTGCAGGGATGGCGAGATAGTCGGTGAAAGCCTCGTATGCTTTGCCGAATTCACGTGATTCCCAGAATGCGGCGCCTGCGTTCAGAAAGTCATTGGCATGGCCGGTGATCTGGCTCACGATATCTTTTGAGAGTTTGGTCTTGACCTTGCCTTTGGCATCGACAACAGTGTCACAGTCAAGGGCCTTGAGACCATAGTTATATCCGTCAAGAAGCGCGTTGCCCATGTCGACGAGGCTAACATCCTGGCCGATGGTCTTCTTGGCAAAGAGATCGTCATAGAGTTTAAAACCGGCTTTTCCGGGAATCCAGTAAGTGTTTGCTTCTTTCTCAGTTTCAGGATTTGAAAAGGCGGGAGTGATTGCCTTAATCGCTTTCTGATAAGCGGCATAAGTAGAGGCATTCTTGAATTCCTTTTCAGCTTCCTTCACCACGGCTACCTGAGCTGTCATTGAGGAGGCAGCGAGCAACCCAAAGGTTAAGACGCAGATTTTTTTCATAATGGAAAGTTAATATTAGGGGATTAATGATTATTCTTCGCTTTCTTCGGCGATCTCTTCGTCGAATTCGTCATCTACCTCTTCTTCAACGATATCAGCATCAAGAAGTTCAGCTTCGGTCATTTCCGGAGCTATGTCCTGGGCCTCAACCTGTTCAACTTCCTCTTCAGGATCGGTATCTACGCAGCAGACAGAGGCGATCGTATCATTGCGCTTGTCAAGGTTTATGATGCGCACACCCTGTGTCGCACGGCCCTGCTGACGAATGTCGGCCACATGGATGCGAAGGGTGATGCCGCTCTTGTTGATGATCACGAGGTCATTGTCGTCACAGACACTCTCGATGGCCACAAGCGCGCCGGTCTTTTCAGTGATGTTCATGGTTCTGACACCCTTTCCGCCACGGTTGGTGACACGGTAGACAGGCACTTTTTCGCTTTCGCCGGCCTCGTTGGTCACGGTGGTGTCAAGCGGTGTGCGCTTGCCATAGCCGCGTTCACTGAGTACCATGACATCATTGGTTGTGTCAGCCGGCATGCAGATCATGCCTACAACCTCGTCATCATCACCGTCAAGAGTCATGCCGCGGACTCCGGCCGACATACGGCCCATCTCACGCACCTTGCTTTCAGGAAAGCGGATAGCGCGACCGTTGCGGTTGGCCAGAAGGATCTCGCTGTTGCCGTCTGTCATCTCGACTGCGAGCAGTTCGTCGCCCTCGCGGATGATGATGGCGTTGACACCCTTGGATCGCGGACGTGAGTACGCTTCAAGGCGGGTTTTCTTTATGACGCCCTTCTTGGTGGCAAACACAAGATTGTGGGTGTTGACGAATTCCGAATCTCCGAGCGACTTGGTGCAGATAAATGCCTTGACGCAGTCGTCAGAGTCTATATTGAGCATGTTCTGGATAGCGCGGCCTTTTGAATTCTTAGCTCCTTCGGGAATTTCATAGACCTTGAGCCAATAGCAGCGGCCCTTCTGGGTGAAGAAGAGCATTGAATTGTGCATCGAGGCAGGATAAATGTGCTCGATGAAGTCTTCGTTGCGTGTATCAGAGCCCTTTGCGCCGACACCTCCGCGGTTCTGGGCGCGGAATTCGCTGAGCTGTGTGCGCTTGATGTAACCGAGATGCGAGATGGTGATGATCATGTCATCATCGGCATAGAAATCCTCAGCGTTGAAATCGCCGGCGGTATAGTCTATGTCAGTGCGGCGGGCATCGCTGTAGCGGTCACGCACTTCGATGAGTTCGCTCTTTATGAGTTCGCGGCAGGTAGCGTCATCTGACAGAATCAGTTCCAGACGGGCTATTTCCTGTTCGAGAGTCTCGTATTCATTGCGGAGCTTATCCTGTTCGAGTCCTGTGAGCTGACGCAGACGCATTTCGACGATGGCGGCGGTCTGCGGGTCTGTCAGGCCGAAGCGATCGCGCAAGGCATCACGGGCGCTCTGGGTGTCGGAAGCTGCGCGGATAATGCGGATCACCTCGTCAATGTTCTGCGAGGCTATGATCAGACCTTCGAGTATATGGGCGCGCTCCTGGGCTTTGTTAAGTTCGAATCTGGTACGGCGTATCACCACATCATGGCGGTGAGCCACAAATTCAGAGATCAGATCCTTAAGATTCAGAGTCTTGGGGCGACCGTTGACCAGGGCCACATTGTTGACGCTGAACGAGGCCTGCATCTGAGTCATCTTATAGAGCTTGTTTAGCACCACATTTGCATTTGCATCGCTCTTGAGCTTGATGACTATGCGCATACCTTTATAATTACTCTCGTCGTTGATGTCAGCGATACCGTCGAGTTTTTTATCAGTGACAAGAGTGGCTATATAGGCGATAAGTTCGGCCTTATTGACACCGTAGGGTATTTCGGTGACAATTATATTCTCATGATTGTCCTCTACCTCAATCTCGGCTTTAGAGCGGATAACGATTCGGCCGCGACCGGTCTCATAAGCTTCCTTTACGCCATTGTAGCCATAGATTGTACCTCCTGTGGGGAAGTCAGGGGCCGGGATGTATTGCATCAGACCTTCGATGTCGATGTCAGGATTGTCGATATAGGCCACACAAGCGTTGATCGACTCTCCGAGATTATGTGTCGGCATGTTGGTGGCCATACCGACAGCGATGCCGGAAGCGCCGTTGACGAGAAGATTCGGAAAGCGGGTAGGAAGCACTACCGGCTCCTTGCGGGAGTTGTCATAGTTGGGCTGGAAATCCACGGTGTCACTACCGATGTCGGCCAGCATTTCTTCACCGAGCTTTTCAAGACGCACCTCAGTATAACGCATTGCCGCAGCGCCGTCACCGTCGACCGATCCGAAGTTTCCATGACCGTCGACAAGTGTGTTGCGCATGGCCCAGGGCTGCGCGAGACGCACCACGGTGCCGTAGATAGAGGAGTCGCCGTGGGGATGGTACTTACCCATGACCTCGCCGACGCAGTTGGCCGACTTCTTGTGGGGGCGGTCAGAGGTGTTGCCCATCTCATTCATCCCGTAAAGCACACGGCGGTGCACAGGTTTGAGACCGTCGCGCACATCAGGGAGCGCACGCGACACGATCACCGACATCGAATAGTCGATGTAGGCGTTCTTCATCTCGTTTTCTATATTAATTTTAATTATACGATCTTCTTCAATCATGTGTTTGAACGTGTTTAAAAACCGAGTATTTTCCCCACAAAGGTACGAATTATTTTACAAAAATCGTATCTTTGCCGATCAAGAATTGTTTTTTAATTGTTATTATGATATCACTGACCACCGTTAGCGAAGTTTGGCACAATTTTTGTAGTGTCAATCCATGTCAGTGACATTTATCCGACTCAACAATTACGGGACACTGACACACCCTACCCCTCTTTCATCACTTAACAAGAAAGGTAAATTTCAGATGGACACTGTTTATTCACAGAATTTCAAGGAGATCATAAGCGACTCTCCCAGACAGGCCGCCCGCCATAACACCCGCTATGTCATGCCGGAACACCTGCTGCTGTCGCTTCTCTCCGATATTGAAGGCGAGCCGGCACGCCTGATCGACCGTGCAGCCAAGGGCGCCTCTGCCTATGAGCTGAGAGAAAATCTCGACAAGGCCCTCTTCAACGCCGCTACTGACGCCGACTATCAGGGCACCGTAGGCATTTCTGATGTCAGTCTCAGCGATCTGACCGGACGCATTATCAAACTTAGTGCGCTCGAAGCCCGTATGCTCAAAAGCAACGAAGTTGACGCCACCCACCTGCTGCTGGCAATTTTCCACAATTCCGATGCTCAGAATTCGGAATTCATGACCGCTTTCCACCGCGCCGGCATTACCTACGAGGCCATATATCGCCTGCTGGCCACCGATTCAGATCTTGCCACTCCGCTCAACGCCGACTTCGCCGAAGAAGACGAGGACGATGAGATGCCGCCACGCTCTTCCGCTCCTCAAGGCGGACAGCAGAGTTCGTCGGCTTCAGGCAAACGCCAGGGCACCCCAACAGCTCAGCGCCGTGGCAACGACACTCCGGTGCTCGACAAATACGGCAACGACATGACTCTTGCCGCTGAAGAAAACCGCCTCGACCCGGTGGTGGGACGCGATGTCGAAATCGAGCGCCTGGCCCAGATCCTCAGCCGCCGCAAGAAAAACAATCCGGTGCTCATCGGCGAGCCTGGCGTAGGAAAATCAGCCATCGTCGAAGGCCTGGCCCTGCGCATAGTCCAGCGCAAGGTCTCGCGCATTCTCTTCGGTAAGCGCGTTGTGTCGCTCGACATGGCCTCGATCGTGGCCGGAACCAAATATCGCGGACAGTTCGAGGAACGCATCAAGGCCATACTCGACGAGCTTTCGAAAAACAAAGACATCATCCTCTTCATTGACGAACTCCACACCATAGTAGGTGCCGGAAATGCCGCCGGATCAATGGATGCCGCCAACCTTCTCAAACCGGCTCTGGCGCGAGGCGAGATCCAGTGCATCGGAGCCACAACTCTTGACGAATACCGTAAGAACATCGAAAATGACGGTGCTCTCGAACGCCGTTTCCAAAAAGTGATGGTCGAGCCGACCACCGCAGAGGAGACACGCATTATCCTTGACAACATCAAAGACAAGTATGAGGAGCACCACAATGTCAATTATACCCCCGAAGCACTCGATGCCTGCGTGCAGCTGACCGAGCGCTATGTCTCCGACCGAAATTTCCCCGACAAGGCCATTGATGCGATGGACGAGGCCGGCAGCCGTGTGCACGTCACCAACATCGCCGTGCCCAAGGAAATCGAGCAGCTCGAACAGCGCATTGAGGAGGTGGCCGCACAGAAACTCCGCGCCGCCCAGTCGCAGAACTTCGAGAAGGCTGCTTCATACCGCGACCAGGAGCAGCAGCTCAAAGCCACCCTCGAAGAATCGAAAGCCCGCTGGGAGGAACAACTCAATGCGATGCGCGAGACCGTCGATGCCGAAAAAGTGGCCGAAGTGGTAGCCATGATGACCGGTGTGCCCGTCCAGCGCATAGCCCAGGCCGAAGGCAAGCGTCTCAAAGAGATGGCTCCCACTCTCAAAGGCAGCATCATCGGACAGGATCCGGCTATCGAAAAGGTGGTCAAAGCCATCCAGCGCAACCGCATCGGTCTGAAAGACCCCAACAAGCCGATCGGCACCTTCCTCTTCCTCGGCCCGACCGGTGTAGGCAAGACCCACCTGGCCAAGAAACTCGCGGAATACATGTTTGATTCGGCCGACACTCTGATCCGCATCGACATGAGCGAATACATGGAGAAGTTCACCGTCTCCCGCCTCGTCGGAGCGCCTCCCGGATACGTAGGCTATGAGGAGGGCGGACAGCTCACTGAAAAAGTGCGCCGCCACCCCTACTCCATAGTCCTGCTTGACGAGATAGAAAAGGCTCACCCTGACGTATTCAACCTCCTGCTCCAGGTGATGGACGAAGGCCGCCTGACCGACTCGCTCGGCCGCCGCATCGACTTCAAGAACACTATCATCATCATGACCTCCAACATCGGTTCGCGCCAGCTCAAAGACTTCGGCAGCGGCATAGGCTTCGCCTCACCGTCGTCAAATGACAAGGACTATAGCCAGAGTGTGCTCCGCAAAGCCCTCAACAAGGCTTTCGCTCCGGAATTCCTCAACCGCATCGACGATGTGATCATGTTCGATTCTCTGTCAAAAGAGGCTATCTTCAAGATCATAGACATCGAGCTGGCAGGCTTCAACAAGCGTGTCAAAGAACTTGGCTACACACTGACAATCACTGACGAGGCCAAGAACTTCATTGCCGAAAAGGGCTACGACGCCAACTATGGCGCCCGTCCGCTCAAACGCTCCATTCAGAAGTATCTCGAAGACAAACTCGCTGAGCTGATCATCGACGCCTCTATCTCGGCCGGCGACGAGATCTTCGTCTCCTACCATCCCGGAGCCGAAGAACTCGACACTGAGATACGCCGTCCGTCAGCCCCCGCCCGGGCCGACAGTCTGACAGACGGGCAGGCATAATAGCAAACCTGATCTGCAGAATATCAACCAAAAAGATCGGCGGGCCTCCAGCGAGGTCGCCGATCTTATGTCTGATAGAGTTTCGATTTCTATTTCAGCAGATTCCTGATTACTTTACAAGCACCTTCACTGCCTTCGAGCCCTGGCGCTTGATGTAGATGCCGGGGGCAAGATTCTCGCCATTGACGCGGACACCCTGGAGGCTATACCATTCAACAGGTGCGTTTTCGTCAGCGACAACATCTGCAATACCTGACTCCGATGTCGGCATGCTCCAGTTTGCGGCTACGAATTTGGTAGTGCCGAATGTAATGTGGAAGTCTACACGGTCTTTATAGTATTTGACATCTGTAAAGGTCGGATTATAATATATACTCGGATTAGACTGAGCGTCGACGTTTTTTACATGTGTGTTGAACTGTTCTCCATCAGGAAGCTTGACAGTCAGAGACTTGTTTGAAGGCTTGTCAGTGCCGACATAATCATCAGCCACGCGTATTGCAGCGGTTGCTATTGGGCCTCCTTCCGCCGGGTTCGCAGCAACAGTCTTTCCGCTGATAGTAAACGGAATATTATAGCCTGACCTGCCGAAGTTGTAGACCACAACAGTGGTTTCATCAATCATATCAACATAGGTCGGCACTGTTTCATAAACACTTGTAGGATTACTATAAACGGCATAGTCCATGTCCACGAGTCGACCTTTTGGCACAGCGGGACCTTCTGCTTCTATAACTGCAAAACCGGTCTGATCGCCGAACTTAGTGTTGATATAGACTTTATAGCGTGCAGACTGAATGGTTTCGGAGCCTTCGATAACAACAGCATAGCTACCGGCCGTTTTCACGGCAAGAGCCCCGGTTTTGGTCTGGCCGGAAGCATCCTGAAGGCTGAATGTGGCACCTTCGATGACCTGATATGAGTCCGGATCATCTGAACTGACCCCAGCGGTGAATACCACAGGAGCTTTTCCGTCAGCACCTGCGCTACCTACCTTAAATGAAACAGCAGCTTCAGATCCGGCGAAATAGCTCAGTTTAAACGAATTGTCGCTACCAATTTCAACCGGGCTGAAAGAATCCTTGAACAATTCAGCACCCGATGCTGTCTGATAAGCCACATCTACGCCTTCACGGTCCTCAACAACAGACATATTAAAAACAACAGCGCCATAATCACGTCTTGTATCCATCAAATCAGGACCATTGGGTGTTTTATACAGAAAATAAGTCACTATACTCACTTCATACTCAGCCAGTCTCTGTGTCTGAGTAAAAGTTTCGCTTTTCAGCTTCACCCCATTAAGTTTTCCATTGATACATGAATACAGAAGACCGTCAACAAGAATCTGGTTCATCTCTTCATTGGCATCCTTATATTCCTTGATGGTAGTAAGGTTGAAGCGGCAGTTCTGACCATCCTTATCCTTAAGCACAAACAGGCCAGGTGTCTTTATGTCCGGGAAAGCCAGCACATTGTCTTTGATGGTAAATTTCAGATCATATATTGAATTCTGATATTTTTTCAGAGTATAGGACCCGTCTTCATTCTTCACTAATTCATTTGTGGTCGGATTAAACAGCTCCTCCTGAAGTTCTGTGGCAGTAGTACTGCCTATCTTATAATATTTGACTGATACATCGTCAGCCTGGGCGGCAGCACTACCGAGCAACAAGCCCACAATCGGGAGTAAAAACTTCTTCATAAGCAAAAAAGTGTTTGGTTAAAATTAGATTTATTGTGAATTTGATATCAATATCTCTGTTTCGCTGTAAAGTTGAGAAGTTTTTTTTTGTTTTGCAACTTTTTGCTACAAATTTTTTAATTTTTGTAGAGTTTTGTTTAACGATCTGTCAATCTGACACGATTCAACATGCCATCTGCTATCAATCTGTCATTTTTGATGACCTTTTTCCAACAGATTGACACACCTCGTGATCAAGCGCCCAAAATCAAGCCGGCACCCCCGAATCGGGAATGCCGGCTTCTTTATCATTCAGTTCAAAAAACTGCCTGCCGATTACTTCACGAGCACCTTGACAGTCTTCGAGCCCTGGCGCTTCACGTAGATGCCGGGGGTCAGGTTTTCGCCGCTGACACGGATACCCTGAAGATTAAACCACTCAGCAGGAGCATTCTCAGAATCGGTAATAATATCTGCAATGCCCGACTGGTCAGCCTTAGGCTCCCACTCTACTCTGTAGTTCACATTGTTTTCATCCTGGAAATAGACTGCATATACCTTGCGCACACCGTTACCGTCTTTATAATGACAGACATCAGGCATACCCCAGAGATCCAGATCAGGAGCATGGTCATAAACCTCGATTTTAGGGCTGAAAATCATGTATCCGCCTTTGCCGTCGTCAAGTCTGGACTCAAGAACCGCTCTCGGATAGTCGGGAATAGTTACAATCTTATGCGTATTGCTTTCTACAAGATTGTCCTTGTCATCAAGCACCTGGTCCCATTTGCCGAAACCGGCGGCAAGATCAAGCTCCTGGAAAGCGGAAAAAGAGTCATCGCTGTTCGGCTCTTTTGGCTCGCTCAACTGGAATGCCACATTAAAGCCTGAACTAAGGAAGTCATAGGCCACAAAATTATTATTGTCTATTATATCAATGTGAGAATCATATTCACTGATTTTATTCCAGTCGTAGCTCTTCATTTCATAGAAAGTCAGAGTGTTGACAGCGCCTTTCTTAAGCGGGGTTCCGTTCATCTCAAACACTGTATAACCGGTGACATCGCCGACTTTTATGTCGACATAAGCCTTATAGTGAGCCTTGTTCAATGAATATTCCTCGATCTGCTCGGCATAGCAACCCGCAGGACGCACCATAACCGGACCGGTAACAGTCTGACCGCCTGCTGTGACAAGGCTATAGACGGCTCCTTCAAGCTCCTGATACTGTTCGGGATCTTTCGCACTGTCGAAGCCCTCGGTAAACACAACTGATGACTTGCCGGCAGCCACTTCATCACCCGTGGTCTTCAGGCCGATCTTCACTCCTGAATTCAGGAAGTTATACACGCTGGTCGAACGGTCTTCTCTGTGGAGAATAACGCTCTTGGTATCCTCAAACAGCTTATTGTCCGACGAATCTACATATGAAACATTGACCGGATCACTCGGAATAGTCATGTCAAAGATAGCCCATCCCGAAAGTTCTTTTTCGCTATACGCCGGATTTTCGTTTCCGTATTCATCAACCTTATTGCCCACGGGAATACGGAATCTGTTGGCAACCCATATTCTATAATGCTTACCTTTGTCATCCTCGCCCTTAAATTCAGCAACCGAATGATTTCTATAAATTATCACCGGAAAAGAAAGTTCCTTCTTCGGCACAGGAATATACTGACCGAGACTATAATACACATAGCCGTCAACAGGCATCACCTTATACATATACGGGTCCTCAGTGCCGGGTATAAGCACCTCATATTTAGCTTCTGCAGAATTTTCGACAGAGCTCGTATAGACTGGAGGAGCGAAATCAAGTATAGGCGAGTTCCATACTTCTTTCGGAAAACGAGTCCTGTATCCCTCATCTCCGTTATAGACTTTTCTTGTGCCGTCTACCGAAAATGTGAGATCAAGTTCTGAATTTAAAAATTTCTTTACCGTATATGTCCCGTCTTCATTGATTATCAGTTCATGATCTATCGGATCAAAGATCTTTTTGTCAGCAAATCTCCAATAGCTGGGAACCTCATAGCAGTTGATGGTGACCACATCAGCCTGAGCACCGGCAATTCCACAAAGAAGCCCTGCAACCGGAAGTAAAAATTTCTTCATGACCAGGAATGTTATAGATTTAGGTTGATTTATTAGATGTTGTTTTAAACTATCGCTTAATCTGTTATATTTTTTAAGTTCAGCCGTAAAGGTGAGAATTTTTTTTGGCTTTTGCAACTTTTTGACACAGAATTTAAGCATTCTATCAATTTTTGCTCACAAACTACTCGTCGCATGTTTCCTTTCGCCCCGGAAATCTGACAATATGTCACGCCCGAAGAAAATAAGAGAGAGACACCGTAACGGCATCTCTCTCCATGCTTTTTTGATATCCTTACTATAATAGGTGTCAGTCCAGTTTCAGCACTGCGAGGAATGCTTTCTGCGGCACTTCCACCGAACCGATCTGCTTCATGCGCTTCTTACCTTTCTTCTGCTTTTCGAGCAGTTTGCGCTTACGCGAGATGTCACCGCCGTAACACTTGGCCGTCACATCCTTGCGCACGGCCTTGATAGTCTCGCGGGCTATGATCTTGGCACCGATGGCCGCCTGAATAGCGATGTCGAACTGCTGGCGGGGTATCAGTTCCTTGAGTTTCTCACACATGCGGCGCCCGAAGGTCACGGCATTGTCCACATGGGTAAGAGTTGACAGAGCGTCCACACTCTCTCCGTTGAGCAGAATGTCAAGCTTGATCAGTTTCGACTCGCGGAAGTCATGCAGATGATAGTCAAACGAGGCATAGCCCTTCGAGATGCTCTTGAGTTTGTCATAGAAGTCGATCACGATCTCGCCGAGAGGCATGTCGAATATCAGCTCCATGCGGTTGCCTGAGATATATTCCTGCTTGACAAGCTCGCCGCGCTTCGCCAGACAGAGGGTCATGATCGGTCCGATATAATCGGCCGCAGTAATGATCGAGGCTCTGATATAAGGCTCTTCGATATGGTCTATGAGCGTTGCCTCCGGAAGACCGGAAGGGTTATGGACCTCGGTCATGTTGCCGTGCTTGTCAAAGACGCGGTAAGACACGTTGGGCACGGTCGTGATCACATCCATGTCAAACTCACGTCCGAGACGCTCCTGAATGATCTCCATGTGGAGCAGTCCGAGGAAGCCGCAACGGAAGCCGAAACCGAGAGCCATCGATGACTCTGGCTGGAATGTCAGCGAGGCGTCATTGAGTTGGAGTTTTTCGAGCGAGGAACGGAGATTTTCAAAATCTTCGGTCTCGATCGGGTAGACTCCGGCAAATACCATAGGCTTCACCTCCTCGAAACCGTCGATCGCCGCATCGCAGGGTGTGTTGACATGGGTGATCGTATCGCCCACTTTCACCTCGCGCGAGGTCTTGATGCCGGAAATTATATAGCCTACATTGCCGGCAGAGAGTTCCTGGCAGGGCTGCATGTCGAGTTTGAGCACCCCGATCTCATCTGCATTATACTGCTTGCCGGTAGCCACGAATTTCACGAAATCGTTCTTCCGGATCGTGCCGTTGACAATCTTGAAATAGGCAATGATACCGCGGAAGGGATTGAATACGGAGTCGAAAATCAGAGCCTGCAGCGGAGCCTGCGGATCGCCCTGGGGGGCGGGCACTCTCTCTACGATGGCACGCAGAATGTCAGGCACGCCTATACCGGTCTTGCCGCTGGCGCGGATCACTTCCGATGGATCGCAGCCGAGCAGGTCTACAATCTGATCTTCCACCTCATCGGGTTTCGCACTGTCGAGGTCCACTTTGTTGATGACCGGAATTATCTCCAGATCATTGTCAATCGCCATGTAGAGATTCGATATGGTCTGGGCCTGGATGCCCTGTGAGGCATCGACAATCAGCAGCGCGCCCTCGCAGGCCGCAATCGAACGCGAGACTTCATATGAGAAGTCAACGTGTCCGGGAGTGTCGATCAGGTTCAGGATGTAGTCCTCGCCATCAAGATGGAAGTTCATCTGTATGGCGTGGCTCTTGATAGTGATCCCTCGCTCACGCTCCAGATCCATGTCGTCAAGCACCTGTGCCTGCAGGTCCTTGGCGGCTACAGTATTGGTATATTCAAGCAGACGGTCGGCAAGAGTGCTCTTGCCGTGGTCAATATGGGCTATGATACAAAAATTGCGGATATTCTTCATAATTGGCTGCAAATTTAATGATCGTAATTATATACTATTTACACCAAAAAAGATATTAAATAGAGAGTGCAAAATTACTCTTGTTTTGACTCTTCATGAAAGATAGAATCGTTAGGCATAGAGCTATTTACAACTTTTTCAATTTTAGCGTCGCCTTTACCTCCAAACGTAAGTGTATACTGATTCTCAGAAAAATTCAGAATAAACATTAAACTGCATAAAAGTAGCATGAATATAAATGCACCAAGAACACTTTGAAGTGTCCCATGTATGTAACACTTCCATGTTGATGCCGGTTTTATCGGTTTAATGACTTCATCCATTAAAGCAAGGTGATTTTGATTCATATTATCCTCAACATCCTTTTTAGACTCTTCTAATGAGTTAGAGAGAAAAGTCTGCAAGATACATGAGGCTATGAATTTGTATCTGTCGAGACTATTTTGGGTACTACTTATGAGATTAAAAGGTTTAAGGTCTTCCTCTGTTGGCTCTGTACCCCCATTTTCATGCTTAAACTTTGTAATGTAGTCTATTTTATCTTCTTTGTATAAAGCATAAGCAATATGCCCTATAATGTCGGCTTTATCCTCTACCAGTTGAGAATATATGTAATTATAGTTTCTTGACATGAAGATTTATAGCTTTTTCAAAGGATTCTCTAATTTGTTTAGTTGAAATTGTTCTGGAGTGAATCACACCCATAACTGAAACAGATATATTTAACTCCGATGTCTGCATAATAACTTCACCATAGTTAATTTGGTTACTACGGCTTTGCTGAATAGTGCGTTTATTTGCTCTAATCACAGTATCTACAGAGATTTTACACATAGTTCGAGTCATATATTTTCTGCAAATTTACTAATTAAAAACAAATACAAGAGAAAAATACTCTTAGATTTAGCTATTTTTATAAAAATATACTACCTTTGTGTTACAAATCGAATGCTTGCGTTCTTTTGTAACATATAGCCTAATCGTCGTCGAACTACCACCTTGATATAAGATAAGGCTTACTGATAACTTTCCCAATGGGCGAGGTATGTCTACGCGCATAACGTAGAACCATGCTCATGGGAAAGTTGGCTGTGGTAGGCCACGACGACGTTGGGCTTCGGTTCTACGTTTTTCGTATGTATCGTTGCCATTTTACAGAATATTGTCTAACTAAATAATGTAAAATGGAAATAAAAGGCTCAAGCCGAAAGCACGGTGCATATGTTAAATTGGGCAATTAGAAGTGTTAAATTTTTAGGCGTAGAGTTTGACTAATCGGAAGATGAAGAAGTCGCGGTCCCGGACACCACGCATTTGTGAGCGAAATATTTTGACTTTAGAGTTGAATGCCTCGGCAGAGGCATTGGTCGCACGACGACGGAAATAGTTCAGGATTGTTGGGGCGTGGTTCTTGAATGTTTTGATTACCGAGCGGAAGTTGTTGTTACCCAATGCCATTACCTTTTCATACCACTTGTTCATCCTCCCCATGGCTTTTGTCGGTGAGATTTTAGCGTTGAAAATCTTGCGCAGCTCCATCGCAAGGCTGTATGCAGCCTTCAATATTGGATAGTATTTGAACAGTATGTTGACACGATGGCGCTGTATGTCAGTCCATTTGTTCTGCGACATCATCAGAGTGTGTTTGCTGCGAGCCAGTATCTGGCGCATGGTCTCTCCGTTGGAGTACGTTACCGGCGGTTCGGACTTGTTGCGGTTGTTTTCCTCTGCGATGAGCTGTCGGCGAATGTCAATGCGGATTTCGTCAACGGCCTCATTATAGACCTGTTGGACATGAAAACGGTCGTTGACTACATGGGCGTTATAGAACACTTCTGCGGCTATGAGCATCATTGATGGCGAGAGATCGCAGGTCACTTCCTTGACCCTGCGTCTGATTGATTTCTCCATAGCTCCGATGAGTATGGATATAATTTCGTCACTCTTTGTTCCGGGAATGGCTGCCGCAAGTGTTCCCTTGCCTCCGTGGCCGTCCTTGTTGGTCAGGAACGTCCATACCTCCCCGTTGCTCAGACACGTCTCATCAAGACTCATGTAAGGGCCGATATTATCGGCGTTGAAATAGAACCCACAGCCAAGCTCCTGTTCGCACCAGTCGGCGTAACCGCTTATCTTATTGCGGTACAAGTCGGCAAAATGTTTGCCGTTGACGCAGTACATCTGCGCTATCTGTTTAATCGACAGGGCTGTCGTCTCCACCTTCGTCTTTTAAAAAAGCCACGAACTCGGCGCTGAGTCGTGTTCCTTCCTCGTTGGGAAGTTCGAGATTGTAGCTGAAGATTTCGTTGGTCTGCCTGTCCCACCACTTGTTCTTGCGCATGTGAAGAAATACAGGCCGTCCACGCATCGGATAGTCCTGTATTGTTACATAATCCGTATAGCCTCGCGCTACGATATTTGGATTACGATAGTCTTCATCAGACAGTTTCTTCTTTTCGTCAAGCCATATGTCATAGGACTGTTCCGTGCGCTCGAAGCGCACCATTTCAAATAGTTCGTCCATGCCCTCGGGCAGGCACATCCATATTGCATCTGCGGTTTTCATGCCACAAATTTAACACTTTTCTCAAAATTCATGCACCGTGCTTTCGGCTTGACCCAAATAAAATTCAAGCAGTTGGTTCTTACCGTATTTTTCGCGGTATTGGCTCTAACAACAATGGCGCAAGTCCCGTCAAGTGCGGAGGAGAAACGCGCTGCATTACTCACTCCTGAATATTACACCAATTGGATAGGTGCTTCCTTTTTAACGATAGCGACTATCGAAAAGGAATTGGAGGTAACTCCAGCGCAAATCCTAAACTTAACTTTTTTCTATGATTTTGGAACCTGCTTTGTAGGTATGGAAGCCAATGAAAAAGGGGTAATCACCCAAATGACACTCCGTCTATTTGGTGAAGATGCTGATAACTTTGTCAAGAAGGCTTTGGATTATGGATATGAAAAAGTCGGTACGGGTAAAAATGTAAATATCCGGTCTAATACAGGCAAGATTGTTTCAGATGTGTACAATACTAATGTTATCCAATACCGAAAGACAACAAAAAACGGAAAGGTTTATTTGGATGTAGCGAATAGTGGCAGATATGCCAATGAATATGAAATAGCCATTTACAGAACCAAATAAGATGAAAGGCTGTGTTATTGCGATATTGTTTATCGTCCTTTTGTTTTTCGGGACTGCGGGTTGGATATGTGCTACGGTGGCAGGGATAATTTTGCTTGCATCAAGCAGTAAAAATAAAAAATAAATTACTTTTTCAATGTGCGTCCTGAGATTTTTACCAATTCATCAAAACCTTTCATTGCTTGCAGATGATTGTTGTAATCTTCAAACTCACTAAATGACATTTCCGCATCAACGAGTAAATCCATAACTTTATTTTTGGATAGCATTTTCAAATGGGGAACTTCTACACGGAGTTCTCCTTTTTTGAACAACGTACACTCTGTGAGAATTGCTGGTATGAAATCGTGTACTCCTAAAAAGTCCTCAACTATTCTCGTGTGGAAACAAGTGGGAGTATGGGTCTCTTGGTGGTGTGAGTTCGGCATATAATTCTACGATAATGGGTTCTTTAATTTTGACTTCAAATGATTCTTCGGTACGTTTCACCAATTCCTCATCTGCAAAGGTAGGTGGTTTTGCCGAATTTTCACTCACTTCCCAACCTCTATTTTTAAGATTGCGGTAATGAATACGTCCTGCAAGGTCTCTTTCAAGTCGGTCTTGCATATAGGCAAGTAATTTTTCAAAAGAAGTCATAACGTGGAACGCGCCTAATGCTGGACAGTAACTACAATACTCTCCCTCCTCGTGTATGGTTTTTTGTTTGAACATCACGAGTTTCACTGAAACTATTTCCATAAATGTAAAATATTTTATGTGCCGGTTATATCCGAATAGCCGACACGGATTAAATTTTTATCTATTATTTGATTGAATTTAGCTAATGGCGATTCCTTTCGAGTGTTATATGTGAACTCATATTCCGCACAATACTTATCAAGGTGCTTTTTACTTGGTCTATGGTAAGTTCCCATCATTGACCTTTTCAAATGTGACCATGCACCCTCAATAGTATTTGTATGGACATTACCACGCACATATTCCTTGATTTTATGTTTGACTATGCTATGTTCATAATCCGTATCAAGTTTTGTGTACGCCCGCCATTCGTCACTCATAATATGGGAACCTCCTTTTATCCTTTTGTGAATAATCGGCTCTAATGTTTTCCGCTTGGTGTTTTCCACCGGTATTATGGATAAACGACCTCTGCGTTGCACAGCTCCGAATACAGGAGTTTTATTTTCGGAACCCCTACCACGCTTCCCTTTCTTCTTACCACCTACATAAGTTTCATCAACTTCTACTATACCGCGTAATTGGTTGTCGGAATTACGATGTTCCAGCATATATCGTATCTTGTGCAAAAGATACCACGCTGTCTTTTGCGTTACACCGATTATTTTTGACAACTCAACGGAGCTAATGCCTTTCTTTGATAACGCGATTAAGTAGAATGTGAGAAACCATTTCTGTAAGGATATGTTAGAGTTCTCGAATATGGTGCCTGTCGTAACTTTGAACTGCTTTAGGCAATGTGCGCATTTGAATGTTTTGCCATTTTTATAGCGGTATATCTTTTGTGCATTGCAGCAATGCGGACAAATAGGTGAATTATTCCATCTGCGTTTCTCAAGATATTTTCGGCAGGCATCTTCATCGGGAAATTGTTTAAAGAAGTAGAAAAGATTATATTTTTCGCTCATATTTCACCGAAATTTGCTTAAAGTTAGTAAAAATCGGTGATATATCCAAATTTCTGAGTAACAAAATCTTAGGTTATTTTTATTGCAATAATCAGTCTAAAAGTCAGTATAAAGACCTTTAATTAGACAGAAAAGTGCAGGCCATATGCAGGAACATTCCACTTAAACGCCTTTATACTAACTTAGGTGTGTATTGTATATAATTGCGTTAATGATTTTTTTCCACATTTCCCCCACCTTATATAATAACATATGTAATGACGCTGCGTTTTCCCTCCATTTTCCTATCGGTCTCGGACCTTTTTTGCAGCCCATCGCAGCCTCGGCGCACCTCGCCACAAAAAAATAGCGCAAATTTTATTGAAAAATATTTGGTAGATTCAAAAAAACGCCCTACCTTTGCAGCGCAAAACCAAAACATGGTGAGCATAGCTCAGTTGGTTAGAGCGTCGGATTGTGGTTCCGAAGGTCGTGGGTTCGACCCCCACTGTTCACCCAAAGTGGTGATGAATCAGAAGATTCATCACCACTTTTCTCTTTCAATCCCCGCAATATTATTTAAGATATCGGTCAGACTCCACCGCCAGGCGATCGCTCAGACCGATGACACGTGGCACTCCGGTTGGGATCTCTTCCGCAACAATCTCCTCAGGTGTCTTCTTCAAAAGCATCATCACCAGCGCGCGAAGCGAGTTGCCGTGGGCCGCCACAAAGACAGTGCCATAGACCGCAAGCGCCGGCGCAATCAGCTCTTCCCAGCATGGTGCCACACGCCTGACCGTATCCTCAAGTGACTCCGTCAGCGGCAAGTCCTCCTCCGGAAGAGAGGCATAGCGCGGATCAGCCCCCGGATAGCGCTCGTCATTCACAGCCAAAGCCGGAGGCGCCACATCATAACTCCGACGCCAGATGTGCACCTGCTCATCGCCGAACTTAGCAGCCGTGTCAGCCTTGTTCAGCCCCTGCAATGCACCATAGTGGCGCTCGTTAAGGTGCCAGTCTTTCACCACCGGCAGCCACAGCCTGTCCATAGCGTCAAGCGTTATATCAAGAGTCTGGATGGCACGGCGCAGATAGGAAGTGAAACAATATCGCGGCTCAAGGCCTGACGCTGCTATCAGTTCCCCCGCCCTCCGGGCCTCTACGCGGCCTTTGGGCGAAAGTTCCACATCGGTCCATCCCGTAAAGCGGTTTTCAAGATTCCATTGGCTCTGCCCGTGTCGCAGAAGTATCAGTTTTTTCATACCTATTTTCTTCTAAAAAATAATCATTTATAGCAGAAACATCTCCGTGCGGCTTATAGTTGAAAGCGCAGCAATAATATTTAACATCAGTTCACATTCCACAACCCCCTCAGCGCTACTTTTGTTAACGACTATTAAATTAGCTAAGAATATTTGCACAGCCGAAAATAACTTCCTACCTTTGCATCGCAAAACGGAAATGACACCGTTTAAAGCCATCAGATTTGCGAAAATAGCTCAGTTGGTAGAGCACAACCTTGCCAAGGTTGGGGTCGCGGGTTCGAGTCCCGTTTTTCGCTCAAAGAGAACATTTAAAATACTTGTCTGTCGAGTTTTCGCACTTGCGAAAATAGCTCAGTTGGTAGAGCACAACCTTGCCAAGGTTGGGGTCGCGGGTTCGAGTCCCGTTTTTCGCTCCATCAAACCTTCAACAGAAATCTTGACAGACACCATGTCCGGGTGGTGGAATTGGTAGACACGCTACTTTGAGGGGGTAGTGGCCGTAAGGCTGTGTGAGTTCGAATCTCATCTCGGACACCTCGATTAAATCTGTAATGGATCGTTTTTCGACCGTTACTGATTTAAAACCACTTGTCTGTCGAGTCACCAAACTCGCGAAAATAGCTCAGTTGGTAGAGCACAACCTTGCCAAGGTTGGGGTCGCGGGTTCGAGTCCCGTTTTTCGCTCTAATGACAACCAACAGATGTCTTGACAGACAAACACCTATGTCCGGGTGGTGGAATTGGTAGACACGCTACTTTGAGGGGGTAGTGGCCGTAAGGCTGTGTGAGTTCGAATCTCATCTCGGACACCTCGAAAAATCCGCAACAGATCGTCTGACGATTATTGCGGATTTTTTATTTTATCCAGCCCCGCCCTCCACCCCGCCCCATTCGCTCCCTACTCCTCCGCATTGCATTTCATTGTCAGATTTCGGCTGTCTGTTTACACATACTTTTATCGTATTTGTTGCAATTTTACCTTTGTTGTCATAATTTGCAATAAACTACAATGAAATATCTTTCATCAGTTCTGTTCATCATACTTACAGGAAGTGCTTCTTTGTCCGCCAACACAAACACAATCATAGCGGAAGAACCGCTCACAGCACCTGTGACATCACCAGCCTATACTGTAACCGGCACAATAACCGATAAGACCGGCGAACCACTCCCAGGTGTTACAGTCAGAATCAGAAGAAATCCTAAAAAATCAGCCATCAGTGATGTCGACGGCAACTTCACTCTGCCTGACGTGCATGACAACGAAATACTTCTCGCATCCTATCTCGGATTCAAGACCGTAAAGATCCGCCTTGCCGACGGACGTGAGCGCTACGACATCAAGATGGAAGCAAACAGCTCTGTGCTTGACGAAGTTGTGGTGGTGGGCTATGCGGTCCAGAAAAAAGTTGACCTC
The DNA here is from genome assembly GCF_004803935.1 of Duncaniella sp. C9. Taxonomy (GTDB): domain Bacteria; phylum Bacteroidota; class Bacteroidia; order Bacteroidales; family Muribaculaceae; genus Duncaniella; species Duncaniella muris. Next base: position 1,781,839 of record NZ_CP039547.1, on the reverse strand, counting down.
ACCGGAGCTATCTCTTCAATCGGCAGCGATGCTCTCAAAGACCGTCCTCTCACCAATGCTACAAACGCACTCGCCGGCCTCGCCTCAGGCCTTTCGGTGAGCAACTCAGGCGGCAATACCCCCGGATTCGAATCGCAGTCGATCCTTGTCAGAGGCCAGGGCACTCTCAACAACTCCGCACCTCTCGTTGTGGTCGACGGCATGACCGGAATAGCCCTCAGCGACATCAATCCTCAGGACATCGAAAACATCTCAGTGCTCAAAGACGCGGCATCGTCAGCCATCTACGGCTCAAGAGCCGCCAATGGTGTCATCCTCGTGACCACACGCCAGGGGGCTGAAGAATCTCCGAGAGTCACATACAGCGGCAACGTATCGTTCGAAACCGTGGCAAAACGCCTCAACCTCGTCACCGACTATGCCGATTTCATGGAGATCCAGAACGCCGGTCTCATTGTCAACGGACAAGCACCCCGCTTCTCTCAGGGGAAGATCGACGAATGGCGCAACGATGCCGGACGCAACCCCACCATCTATCCCAACACCGACTGGCAGGACCATATCTACAGAAATCCCTCGGTGGTACAGAACCACAATCTATCTGTCACGGGAGGATCGAAATCTGTCAGATACAACATCTCGCTGGGCTACGTCAACAACCCCGGCATGATATATTACACAGACTACAAGCGCTATCAGCTCCGCACCAACCTTGATGTCACCATCAAGCCCTGGCTCACCGTAGGCACCAATCTTTTCGGATATATCGACGAAAACAACCCGTCGTCTGAAAACGCGGCTGCCGGAGGCGATGTCATCTTCGGATCAGGCGCCTTCAACACCGTCCCCGGCATGACGCTCTACGATCCCGCCACCGGACTCTACGGCGGCATCCAGAATCCGGAGGAAGAAAACGTAAGCAACTTCAACCCCTATCGCCGCCAGTGGTTCTACGACACCGACTACCCCACCAAGACAAAACGGTCGGTAATCAAGCTCTACGCCATGCTCCAGCCGCTGAAAGGTCTGACAGTCAAAGGCTCGTTCTCCTACAATTACTGGGAGCGCAACATGGAACATCATCTGACTGACCGCGACCTCTACCGCTTCACATTCGACGGCCCGGTGCTGATACGCGAAGGCGTTGTCCGCACCTACATCCGCCGTTACAACTACCGCAACACCTTCCGCTCTTCGGAACTGACAGCCAACTATAGCTTCAACGTCAGCCGCCTTGAAGCATCAGTGCTTGCCGGCATGAGCCAGGAGTACAATAAATATGACCAGGACTACTTCATAAAGTATGATCTCGTAGATCCCTCGCTCGGAGCGATTGACGCCGGAACAACAAACGGCAGCATCACCGGAAACTACAACGAATGGGCCATGCGCTCATACTTCGGCCGCGTGAACCTCAACTGGGATGACAAGTATCTGCTCGAAGCCAATCTGCGCGCCGACGGCTCGTCGAAATTCGCTCCCGGAAAACGCTGGGGCTACTTTCCCTCAGTCTCAGCTGCATGGCGCATCTCGGAAGAAGGCTTCATGCACGGAACTGCTTCATGGCTCGACCAGCTGAAAATCAGAGCGTCTTACGGATCGCTCGGCAACAATGAGACCACCAGCTACTATATGTATCAGTCTCTCTTTGCCACCGCCAACTACATTCTCAACGGCAACATTGCCGGAGGCCTTGCCCAGACCGTGCTCGCCAATCCGGAACTCACCTGGGAGAAGACATATATGACCAACCTTGGCATTGACTACGCTTTCCTCAACAGCCGTCTGAGCGGATCTGTCGACATCTACAACAAGAACACCAAAGGAATCCTCATCTCACTCCCGGCACCGCTTGAACACGGCACCAGCACCGTCCCCAACCAGAATGCCGGCGAGGTCAACAACAAAGGCTTCGAATTTGACATCCACTGGAACGACCGCATAGGCAAAGTGTCCTATGACCTTGGCTTCAACATGGGATTTGTCACCAACAAGGTCACAAAATTCCAAGGCGACGTATCGTCGATCAGCGGAGTCTACAAGACCCAGGAGGGCAAGCCGATCAACCAGCTGTATGTCATCACCGTCGACCGCATTGTCCGCGATCAGGCCGATCTCGACTATGTGCAGTCACTCGTTGACCGCAACCCCGACTATTTCGCCACCTACCAGCGTCCGGAACTCGGCGACTTCCTCTATCGCGACGCAAACGGCGACGGCAAACTCGACACTGCCGACCGCGTGGAGATAGGCCACGGAACACTGCCGCGGCTCACCTACGGCGGCAGTCTCGGAATCAGATGGAACAACTTTGACTTCAGCATGCTCCTGCAGGGCGTTGGCAACCATCAGGTCTATTACAACAACCAGGCCTTCCGCTTCGTGACAGTCATGGGACAGTCACTAAACAAAGACATCACCGACAACGCCTGGACTCCGGAAAATCCCTACAATTCGAAATATCCGGTCCTGCGCAACAGTTCAAACGGCAGAAACAACATTGCCAGCGATGCTTTTGTCCACAACGCCGCCTATCTGAGATGCAAGAACATCCAGCTCGGCTACACCATCCCTCAGGAGATCACCAGAAAATTCTTTGTTGAAAACTTCAAGGTCTATGCCAGCATAGACAACCTCTTTACAATCACAGACTTTCCCGGTCTCGACCCGGAAGTCGGCGCCACAGTCGGCTATCCGTCGGTTCGCCAGTATTCGGTAGGTCTAAACGTTTCATTCTGACATTATGACACACAATTTTAAGCTGAAATATCTCGCAGGAATCACCCTCGCAGCAGCCGCGCTCTGCAGCTGCGAAAGCCTTGATTATACACCCGGCGACCAGATGTCGGGACAGAATTTCTGGCAGACCGAAGACCATGCCCGGCAGGCAGCCATCGGAATGTATGCCGCAATGAAATCCACATGGTGCTTCGGACTGGAGTTCACATTTGACATGTGCAGTGATCTGGCTGACGGCACAAGCCCCTGGGCCGATATTTCGCGCGGCACATCGTTCGCCTCAAACAGCTCAGGAGTACAGAATCACTGGCAGTATCTCTATGAACTCGTCCACCGCTCCAACACAGTAATCCGCAACGTGGCCACAATGCCTATCAGCGCCACAACCATCGATCGCGTCACCGGAGAGGCCAAATTTCTCCGTGCTATGGCCTATTTCCGAATGCTCAACTGCTGGGGTGGAGTGCCATATTATGACGAAAGCTGTGACATTAACGAACAGTTTGCCCACCTTGACGCCCCGCGCAGTTCGGCAGAAGAAATCAGACAACATATAATCGACGATCTGACCGAAGCCATCGCCAAACTGCCGGTAAGCTGGGATGCCGAGAATCTCGGACGCGCCACCAAGGGTGCGGCCTACGCTTTGCGAGGCAAAGTCTACCTCTTCGACCGCCAGTGGGACAAGGCAATTGCAGACTTCGAGGAGATTGTCTACAACAAGTCCGAAAACTACGGCTATTCGCTTCATCCCGACTACAATGAACTGTTTCGCCTCTATAACGGCAGCCATAGTCCCGAAATGATCTTCTCGATCCAGTCGATCGACGGCAACACCGCCGGCTACGCTCTTGACATAGTGTCTTATTTCGGCAACAAATCCACCATGCGCCTAATTGCAGGCAATGCCATCGTACCCTCGACCACACTCGTTGATATGTATGAAAATCTCGATGGATCTCCCTTTGACTGGGACGATCTGTTTCCGGGGTTCAACAACGGCGGCTCCGACCTGCGCAAAAGCTACATGCGAGTAGCCATAGACCAGGCCAGCACAATGGTCACAAGCACTCTTGACTGCGACACATCGAAAGTCATGGACGCATACCGTCTGCGCGATCCGCGTCTGTGTCTGAACGTAATCACCCCATACTCCCACTATCTGGGCACGGATGCCGGATCAAATCCGATGGATAAGCAGTTTGTGCTTGCCGATCCCTCCAATGGCGGTGCTCCGATGGAAGCTATGGCATTCATACGCAACTCCGAAGGATGGAATTCATACTTCTGGCGCAAATGGATACCGACAGGCAATCTCGACGGCTATTGGGGAGAATACAACCGCACACCCTATGAATTCCCCTTGCTGCGCCTCGGCGATGTGCTGCTGATGCTGGCTGAGGCTTACAATGAAAGCGGAGCTACAGACAAGGCCATAGTCGAAGTCAACAAAGTGCGCGCCCGCGTAGGTATGCCCGGCCTTGACAGAGGTCCGGCATGGCTTGCCGTAGGCAGCAAAGAGGAAATGGCTGAAAGAATCCGGAGAGAACGCGCCTTCGAACTCGCCGGTGAAGGCCAGCGTTACTGGGACCTCCGCCGCTGGGGACTGCTTGAAGAATCGGTGAAGGATGCCACTGATATTTTCGGTGATCTGATGTACACACGTTCATATCAACCGCGCCATGAACTTTGGCCCATTCCGCTCGTTGAGATGGAACGCAATCTCAATCTGACACAAAATCCGGGCTGGTAAGCAACCCTGAAAAAATTAAGAGGTTGTTTTTGAACACCCTCTGATTCAGACCATCCGCAGAAATTGCAGGTGGTCTTTATATTATCTATTCCCAACGAGTCCATCAAGCCTGTAGTCCGGGAGGCCTGCCGGTGAATGATTGAAAAAAACAGATGGCCGGATTTGAAAAATCATCTAAAATTTCGTAATTTTGCATCGTCACAGACCTCTCCGCGAAAATAAATTTGTGACAGCTCCACCTGCAACCAGCCCACTTCACAAACATATGAAAGGAATCGTATTGGCCGGAGGTTCAGGCACACGCCTCTACCCTATCACCAAGGGAGTCAGCAAACAGATGCTCCCTATCTATGACAAACCCATGATCTACTATCCGGTCTCCACCCTGATGCTGGCCGGAATAAGAGACATTCTGATCATATCAACCCCGGCCGATCTACCCGGCTTCAAGCGTCTGCTCGGCGATGGCAGCGACTTCGGTGTCCGCTTCGAGTATGCCGAACAGCCGTCGCCCGACGGATTGGCCCAGGCTTTTATCATCGGCAAGGATTTCATAGGTGATGACTGCGCCTGCCTTGTGCTTGGCGACAACATTTTCCACGGCGCAGGCTTCTCCGGGCTGCTCCAGGAGTCAGTTGCCGCTGCTGAGAAGAGCGACAAGGCCACAGTGTTCGGCTATTGGGTAAGTGATCCCGAACGCTATGGAGTGGCGGAGTTCGACAAGGATGGCAACTGCCTGTCGATCGAGGAGAAACCTGAGCATCCGAAGTCGAACTATGCGGTGGTAGGCCTCTATTTCTACCCGAACAAGGTTGTCGACGTGGCTTCACGCATCAAACCCTCAGCCCGCGGAGAGCTGGAGATCACCACTGTCAACCAGGAGTTTCTGAATGACGGCGAACTGCGTGTGCAGACTCTTCCCCGCGGTTTTGCCTGGCTCGACACAGGCACTCACGATTCTCTCGCCGAGGCTTCGATCTATGTCGAGGTGCTTGAGAAGCGCCAGGGGCTGAAGATTGCCTGCCTTGAGGGCATAGCATACCGCCAGGGATGGATCTCACGCGAGCGGATGATCGAAATCGCAAAACCTATGCTGAAAAACCAGTACGGACAATATCTGATGAAGGTGATTGACGAGATTGACCGTACCGATTCCCCAAATCTCGACTGACATACACTCACATAAAATGGAAGTGATCAAGACCGATATCGAAGGCGTGGTGATAATCGAGCCCCGCATCTTCGCCGACTCACGAGGATATTTTTTCGAAAGCTATTCAAAGAAAGAATTCGATGAAAAAGTGCGCCCTGTGGATTTTGTGCAGGATAATGAAAGCTGCTCATCCTACGGAGTAATGCGCGGACTCCATTTTCAGGCTCCGCCGTTCACGCAGTCAAAGCTTGTGCGCTGCGTCAAAGGCCGTGTGCTTGACGTGGCCGTTGACATCCGCAAAGGCTCCCCGACCTATGGCCGCCACGTGGCGGTCGAGCTGTCGGAAGACAATCACCGTCAGTTTTTCGTGCCCCGCGGTTTCGCCCACGGTTTCGCCGTGCTCTCCGACATCGCCGTCTTCCAGTATAAATGTGACAACTACTACGCCCCGCAGGCCGACGGCGGAATATCGATTCTTGATACATCGCTCGGCATCGACTGGCTCATCGAGCCCGGCAAGGCCATTCTCAGCGAGAAAGACATGCGTCACCCGATGCTCAGTGACTTCGACTCCCCGTTTGACTATCACACAGATCTCTATTTTGCGGACTGACGTATTTAAAACAGACTCATAACCACCATGCGAATACTTGTAACAGGCGCCAGCGGCCAACTTGGCTCAAGCCTCAGAAAAGCGGCAGAAAACTCTCCGAACGAATATATTTTCACAGATGCCTATGACCTCGACATAACCGACCCCGAAGCCGTGGCACTCGGAGTGGGCTGCAACGATTTCCAGGCCATTGTCAACTGTGCGGCCTACACCAACGTAGACCGCGCCGAAGAGCAGGAGGATATTGCCGAGCGGATCAACGCCACCGCGGTTGGCTATCTCGCAAAAGCCGCCGCCGACAATGGCATCCCCCTGATCCACATCTCGACCGACTACGTTTTCGGCGGCAATCTCGGCAACACACCGCGCACCGAGAACGAACCGCTAAATCCCACCGGCGCCTATGGACGCACCAAACTGCACGGCGAGGAGGCAATCCTCAAAAGCGGATGCCGCCACATAATCATCCGCACGGCCTGGCTTTACTCGGAATACGGCAAAAACTTCGTCAAGACCATGCTCGGCCTCACGTCGACACGCCCACAGCTCAACGTTGTCTTCGACCAGGCCGGCACACCCACCTATGCCCAGGACCTGGCCGACGCCATCGTCGACATAATCGACAACGGTAAAATAGACGGAAACGAAGGCGTCTACCACTACTCCGACGAAGGGGTCTGCTCGTGGTATGACTTCACAAAAATAATTGCCGAGATAGCCGGCAACACAGACTGCGACATCCGCCCCTGTCATTCCGACGAATTCCCCTCGCCGGTGGTCCGCCCGTCATATTCCGTTCTTGACAAGACCAAATTCAAGAAAACCTTCGATTTGGAAATTCCCTATTGGACCGACTCACTGAAAATCTGTATCAATAACCTCAAATAATGGGTGTATTAGATAAGCTGTGGCATAACAGATGGATAATACGGGCTCTTATACCGTCAGTTATTTTTAATTTCCGTCATCTCCCTTTTAGCCAGGCTGCCAGGCTGCCGATTCTATTGCGCAAGGCCAGATTGCGAAATTGCAGCGGCAAGTTTATTTTTAACTGTCCTGTAAGATTCGGACTGGTCAAATTCGGAGTGAACAATGTTTCCTTATATCCTGACTCAGGAATAACTCTTGAAAACAGGGGAAAGATTGTTTTCAATGGATATTTATCTGTTGGAAATGCATCCGCCATTTCCGTAGGCGAGACCGGTGTGCTTGAATTCGGAGAAAAAGTTATTGCGACCTCAAGCCTGAAGATAGCATGCTATCACTCAATCAAATTGAATGATAATATTCTCATAGGCTGGGACTGCATGATGATCGACACCGATTTTCATAAGTTGAAATACACCGATCAGAAGAGATATTCGAAAGGCTACGGGAGTATCGCTGTCGGAAGTAATACATGGGTGGCTAACAACTGCAAATTATATAAAAATTCAACTATACCGGAAAACTGTGTAATCGGTGCCGATACTATAATTCATGGGCCGGTAGACTGTCAGCCCTACTCCCTTATTACAACTGAAATCAGCACAATAGTTAAAACCGTAGGAATTTATCATGACAAAGATGATGATGAAATTAATATAATCAGGAATTGAAATGAAGCGTAACATACTTATCACCGGCGGAGCCGGATTCATCGGATCGCACGTAGTCCGGCTTTTCGTCAACAAATATCCGGACTACCGTATTGTCAATCTCGACAAACTCACCTATGCCGGCAACCTCGCAAACCTCAAGGATATCGAAGACCGTCCGAACTACAGCTTTGTCAAGGCCGATATAGCCGATCTCGACGAAATGCGCCGCATAATCACAGAAAACCATATCGACGGCATCATCCACCTCGCCGCCGAAAGCCACGTGGACCGCTCGATCAAAGATCCCTTCACCTTCGCGCGCACAAACGTGATGGGCACCCTCTCTCTGCTCCAGGCAGCCAAAGAATACTGGGAATCACTCCCTGAAAAATACGAAGGCAAACTCTTCTACCACATCTCCACCGACGAAGTCTACGGCGCGCTCGAACTGACCGACCCGCAAGGTATCGAATCGCCCTTCACCACCACCGCCTCATCGACCGAACACCACCACGCCTACGGCCGGGAATTCTTTCTTGAGACAACCAAATACAACCCCCACTCACCCTATTCGGCCTCCAAGGCATCGAGCGACCACTTTGTGCGCGCCTACCATGACACCTACGGCATGCCGACGCTTGTCACAAACTGTTCCAACAACTATGGGCCCTACCAGTTCCCCGAAAAGCTAATACCGCTCTTCATCAACAACATCCGCCACCGCAAGCCCCTGCCGGTCTACGGCAAAGGCGAAAACGTCCGCGACTGGCTCTTTGTCGAAGACCATGCCCGCGCCATCGACCTGATTTTCCACAAAGGCAAAATAGCCGACACCTACAACATCGGTGGCTTCAACGAATGGAAAAACATCGACCTGATCAAAGTCATCATCCGCACCGTAGACCGTCTGCTCGGCAACCCCGAAGGCCACTCCGACAGCCTCATCACCTACGTCACTGACCGTCTCGGCCACGACATGCGCTATGCCATCGACTCACGCAAGCTCCAGCGTGAGCTCGGCTGGGAACCCTCACTCCAGTTTGAGGAAGGCATCGAAAAAACTGTCCGCTGGTATCTCGACAACCAAGCATGGATGGACCACATAACCTCAGGCGACTACCAGCGCTACTACGAGGATATGTACTCTAACCGCTGAGGCGAATCTTACCGCTGACTGATATCAGACCGGCTGACTGAGGCAGGCTTTACCACCCGCCACGTCAGCCGGTCTGATTTTTAGCGTTTGTTTAAGAAACTGTTTAAAATTAGAATTGAAAAAAATGTTATAGGGCATAACAAACCCTCAGCCAAAGTGTTGAAGGAGAAAAAACATTGTTCATATGCATAGAATCAATCTCTATCAGACACTTTTGACCGAGGGTCAATGGTCTTATAGAAGCTGATTTTATGCATACTAATCGTTTTTCTTCTACAAACACTCTGATTGAGGGTTTGTTATGCCACTTAAGGTTTAATTTGGTTTAAATTCAAACATTCTCTCAGAAACGACATTCGTTTGACACAGCCGAACAATGGCGCGCCCACATCCTTGCCTGTATCCGCAACAAGGCCATCTCGGCCCTGCGCAAACTTTCGGCCATGAGAAACTATACCGAATCAAAAAACGAAGATGATCATGAAGCCGATGCGACATGGGCACTGATTGAGCATGAGACACTCGACACCCTCTATGCAGCCATCAGAATGCTTCCGCCCGACTATCGCCAACTGCTTAAACTCAGTTTCGAAGACGGACTTAAGAACGCAGAAATAGCCGCAACCCTCGGAGTAGCTGAGATAACCGTGAAGAAACGTAAGGTGAAACTGCTTGAAATGCTGCGCAGAAACATGCCTGACGACATTGATCTGCCGACCATCGCCTTACTGCTCACAACTATGCTGAAAGCCGCCTGACCCGCAGATTTCAGACCTCCGGCGTGACCGGAAATCACCGTCATGTCCTGTTCTGATCGCCGCATCGACCGCACAAAACGCAAAAAATTGCCTCCGGATTTGGGAAATAGCAAAAAAACGCCTACCTTTGCATCGCTTTAGAGGATCGGTATCCCCTGATACCACGGATTCTTTGGGCAAAAGGATTGTCTTATGGTGTAATGGTAGCACTGCAGTTTTTGGTTCTGCCTGTCTTGGTTCGAATCCAGGTAAGACAACGTTTCAAATCGCCAGACCACTGAAAAAAACAGTGACCTGGCGATTTTCTTTTGTCAACCACGCCCCGCTGCCCTACATTTGTGCCGCCTAAAGGATAGAGCGATATCCGGCAGCAGATGACATGGTGACACATCATTGGAGACATCAGGAGACGTGACTTTACAGACATTCTTTTTTGACAGTTATGGATTATTGCATAATTTTGTATGAAAGTGAAAATGCAAAATTTCAGCCTCCGAATGAAAAGAATTCTGCTATGCATCCTGCTGTCATTGGCCGTCTGGCATATCAATGCCGAAAGTCATTATGTATTCCGGAAGTTAGACATTACAGACGGTCTGTCAAACAGCAATGTCAAAACCATTCTAAAAGACAACTACGGTTATCTCTGGGTCGGGACAGCCGCCGGGCTAAACAGATATGACGGTTATGGCTTCAGGCAATATTCACTCGCTGCATCCAAGCGGGAAATGGACGAGTTCGTTGATGACATCTGGTCGCTGCAACAGGATGCCGACGGGAATATATGGGCGAAAAGCGCTGACTGTTATGCCGTCTACAACTCCCTGAAAGATGATTTCTCGACTGACATCGACAAATTGCTGGAATCTTATGGAATCACCGTTGAGCAGAAATACAGGATATACGTCGACCGCGAAGCTAACTTATGGGTTGTCACTGACAAGAAAATCTGGGCCTATGACATGAAAACGCGCACATTGCGCAGCATCGAACCCGGACTCAACCTCATCTGCGACGAAATCAACATAGCTGATAACCAGGCCTACATATATTTACTGGTGCCATCTGGCAGATTCCTGAAAATCGACAAACAGACTCTTGCCATCGAATCTCTTTCAGCTCCTGACGGAATAAAATCATTCAACAATATATATGCCGATTATCAACAGGGCCTCTGGCTTTTTTCCAACTATGACAACGACATATATTATCGCCAGAAATCAGCCCCCTGGAGCAAAATCTCACTGACTCCCGCCACCGAGACCCAAAGTAAAGGCATCAGAAGTATTCTTGACGACCGCAACGGCCATGTGTGGATCGGAACAGACCACAACGGAGCCTACATATTCGACCAGTCAGACGGCTCATTCCAGGCACTGCGCCATAACCTTCTGTCAAGCAGCTCACTGCCGTCTGACAATGTATCCTGTCTATATCAGGATGAATCAGGGACAATATGGCTCGGACATAACAAATCAGGCATATCATATTATAACAACGGCCTGCTGCAGTTTGAAAACTTCAGCCTATGCAGGGGCCTTGATGTAGCATCGCTGCTAACTGACAGCAGAAACAATCTGTGGATAGGCACTGACGGCAACGGACTGCTCATCCTGCGCCAAGGAAGCGAGATCATCGAGCGAATTCCGGCAGTGTTCAGCGGATCAATAATCTGCCTGGAGGAAGATTCCGACGGCCGCATATGGATCGGCAGCTACGGCAACGGTCTTTACTGTATAGACGGAAACAACGTCAGACATTTCACTACCGCCAACAGCACTCTCATATCAGACATTATCTGGGCTCTTCAGAACGACGGATCAGGCAATATATGGATAGCGACACTTCAAGGAACCCAATATATCAACAGCAAAACAGATAACTTCATATCCCTCCTCACGGCCAAAGGAGAACAGATCAACTCCATGTGTCTCCACTCAGACAAGAGTGACACAGTCTTTATCGGATCATTCGACGGCTTTTATAAGGTTGACACAGCCACAAAAAAAGCAAGAGGTCACTTCACAAACCGCCGCAATACCCAAAACCTGAAACAAGGATTTGTCACCCAGATCTACAAAGACCGCAAAGGACGCCTGTGGATCGGCCATAACCAAGGCCTCACGATCTGGGACACCTCACGTGACTCAATGTATTACCTTGACAAAAAGAGCGGACTGTGCGACAACATGATCCGAGCCATCCTGGAAGACAATGACGGCCACATATATGCCTCGACAAGCAACGGCCTCTCAATAATCACTGTCCGGGAGGCTGCAGACAGGACTCTGAGCTACAGCATGAGAAACTACACTAAAAAGGACGGTCTCAAAAGCACATTCTTCAATTCAAAATCCGTCACGCGTCCCGACAGCAACTCCATTCTGTTCGGCACCTCAGACGGATGCATATCATTCTATCCGGAAAAAGTGTTCAAAGACCGGCGTCTGCCACCTGACATACTGTTCACTGGCCTCTACATCGGAGGCACACGCATAGCCATCGACTCCATCTACGATGGCCGCCTGATTCTTAAAAATGCGCTGGAGGAAACAAAGCAGATAGAACTTAGCTACGACGACAGACTTATCACCATCGAATTTACAGTCTGTGACCTGACCGGCCAATCAGGAGTACGCTATGCCTACATGCTTGAAGGCATTGACTCCCGATGGATCTTTACTGATGAAAACAAAGTGACTTTTACATCACTCCCTTATGGCAATTACAGACTTTTAGTAAAATCCGGTCTCCCGAACGGCAACTGGAAGGAAGATCCGGCCATCCTTGAAATCCGCGTCAGACCTCCATTCTATATGTCAATCTGGGCCTGCATCATATATATGGCTATTATCATCGGCGGAATAATACTGACAGCAAATCTCATCAAAAGAAGACATCGTCAGAAACTTGCCATCCAGCGGCAGGCCATCGAAAGCCAGCAGATAGTACGGATCAACGAACTCAAACTTAAATTCTTCACTAATATCAGCCACGATCTGCGCACACCGCTCACTCTCATCATGGCTCCTCTCCAGGTCTTGCTTGACGAAGTGAAAGATGAACCGACGAGAAAGAAACTGCTGACAATATTTTCAAACGCCCGACGACTTCTCGACCTTATCAACACACTGCTTGATTTCCGCAAACTCGATGTAGGAGCTGAAGGTCTCCACTGCCGTAAAGATGACATCATGCGTTTCATCAGCGAACAGTGTGCCCTTTTCACAGACTACGCAGCAAACCGCAACATGGATTTTACCGCCGAATGCGATCCGTCAGGCTATATGATGGACTTTGACTCCGCGAAAGTAGGCAAAATCCTTAACAACCTGCTGTCTAACGCGTTTAAATATACCCCTGACGGAGGCAGCGTCAGTGTGAAAGCCACTCTGAAAGACAGAGATCTGACAATCCGCATCGCCGACAGCGGCCAAGGCATAAGTCCGGAAGCAAAAAAGCATATCTTCGAACGCTTCTATCAGGGCGAGCAGGGCAACCATAAAACCGGAAGCGGAATCGGACTGCATATAGCGAATGAATACGCCCGCATGCACGGAGGCGATATCTCAGTCAGCGACAATCAGCCAAAAGGGTCTGTATTCACTCTGACTCTACCGGTTGACGGATGCTCCGCTCAATCCGATCTTGAAAAAAACTCCGGCGCCTCCGGGACTCCGGCCGAGCCACCGGCTCCAGAAAACACCTCTGAAGAATCATCTGCCGCGGACTCTCCTGCCACCATTCTTATTGTGGATGACAACGAGGAGTATCGCGATTTCATAGCCGACACTCTATCCAAAGACTACACGATATTCAAAGCAGGCAACGGACGTGAGGCGCTTGACATCATGGCCAAAGGAAACATCAGCCTGATTGTTAGCGATGTGATGATGCCGGTTATGGACGGAATGGAACTATGCCGGCAGGTCAAGACCAATATCCGGTGGTCTCACATCCCGGTCATACTGCTGACCGCCAAAACCGCTGAGGAATACCGCCTCGAAGGGCTCGAACTCGGAGCCGACGACTATCTGACCAAACCGTTCAATCTCAAGCTTCTGCAACTGCGCATAAAGAAATTCATCGACCTGTTCGAACGCAACCACCGGATGTTCAGCGACAAGCTCGATGTCTCCCCAAGCGAGATCACCATAACCTCACTTGATGAGAAACTCGTTGAAAAAGCCATTCGCATTGTCGAGGAGCATATGAGCGACTCTGACTTCTCCGTCGAGTTACTGAGTTCCGAACTTGCCCTTAGCCGCGGATATCTCTATAAAAAACTTATGGCTATCACAGGCAAAGGCCCGGCTGAATTCATACGCACCATCAGATTGAAACGCGCCCGGCAGCTGCTTGAGCAAAGCCAGATGCAGGTTGCCGAAATCGCCTACATGTGCGGTTTCAACTCTCCACGACGCTTTGCCCAGAATTTCAAAAACGAGTTCGGAATGTTGCCTTCTGAGTTTTTGAAGGGCCGTACATGATTCATGATACATTGCGGCGCATTCCAGAACACATAATGGGCTGAGACTATCCGAGGGCTGTAACTATATTTGTTTCAGCTAATCATTATCAGCCTCTAACACAAATCAGTCTTATGTTATCAAAAAAGCAACTTGCCAGTATTTTTGCTATCACCTTACTTATAAACGGATCTTCCGCCGCCGAAGCCGCGGAAGACCATCAGTTTGAGAAGACGCCGAAACTCGGCACCGGAAACTGCAATCCGCTGCTTGACTTTCTGCATGTAGCCGATCCGACCGCCGTAGTTCATAACGGGCGTGTGTATGTCTATGGCACAAACGACCAGCAAGAACTTGACTCCGTGGGTCGCGATGGCAAAAACAGCTACGCACATATCCATTCTCTCGTGATGATGTCGTCAGACGACATGGTCAACTGGACATACCACGGAATAATAGACGTAGAGCAGGCTGCCCCCTGGACCGGCAAAAAAGGCGTATCATGGGCTCCGTCCATAATCTCACGCGCCGAAAGTGACGGCCTGACTCATTTCTATATGTACTACTCCCACGGCGGAGGCGGTGTCGGTGTCATCACCGCAACTTCTCCTGTAGGCCCCTGGACCGACCCGCTCGGTCATGACCTTATAGATGTGAACACCCCCGGACTTACAGACTGCCCGGCCCCCTTCGATCCCGGTGCGGTCATTGACGAAAACGGCGTAGGCTGGCTGTCATTCGGGGGAGGACGCAGCTCAAAAGCCACCACATTCCTGCCGGGAAGCGCCCGCATAGTCCGCCTCGGAAGCGACCTTCTGAGCCTCGACAGCGAAATCAGCGAAATTCCTGCTCCATACTTCTTTGAAGCCAGTGAGCTGAATTATATAAACGGCACATGGGTCTACTCCTACAGTACCGACTGGGTCGACCGCACCGAATGGAACGATCCAGAAGTCTCGCACCCCTCAATCTGTTCGATCGGTTATATGACATCGACCGACCCGCTCAACCGCGACAGCTGGAAATTCCGTGGCGACATTCTCAAAAATCCTCATGACTATGGGATGGAATATACAAACAACCACACACACTTCCTGCGTTTCAACAATGAGTATTACATCTTCTATCACACCAATCACCTTGCTGACTTCAGAGGCATCACTACCGGCTACCGGAATATCTGCGTAGACCGACTTGAAGTTGACGAAAACAGCATCGCGATACCGACTGGACAGATGACCCAGACCGGAGTCTCACAGATCAAACCGCTCGATCCGTTCGCCTGGCAGCAGGCCGAGACCGTAGCCGCCACCTCAGGCATAAAATTCGAACACACTGACGTGGCCGGCAACATGGTTGCCTGCGGATTAGGCTCAGGTCAGCAGTCTGAAGTCCGTGGCGCAGACTTCGGGAAAGGAGCTTCTCGATTCGAAGCCAAAGTCAGAGGCAAAGGTGTTATCGACATTCACATCGGAAGCTCCAAAGGCAAGCGTGTAGGAAGCCTCGTCATTGATCATCCCCAATGGCAGACCGTCAGCGTCCGGCTCGGCAAAAAGCTCAAAGGGAGCCAGGACCTCTGCTTCGTCTACCGGGACGGCGATTTCAAATTCGACGAATGGCGTTTCATCCGCTGATCACACATTGCCATAGACACAGACGCTCTATACATATTAAAAGTCGTTAAAAACAACCTCTTAAACCTGAAAACATTTATCATTTTACCATTAATATCATGAAGTTATGCAAGTCGCATTGAAAAAACAACGGCACCTGTTACGATTGATAGTTGCCGTGTTGCTGGGATGTGTTGTCTTCCCAAGTTTTGCACAGGACTTTAAACTTACCGGCGTGGTCAGAGGCGCTGATGACAATATGCCTCTGATCGGAGCCACAGTAAGAGTCCAGTCCGGAGCAGTCACTGTCACTGATGCCGATGGCGCTTTCAGCGTCAATGTCAGAAAAGGACAGACTGTGACATTCTCCTACATCGGCTACACAACCCAAAGCATCAAAATCAGTGACAGATCCAAAGTCGAGATCTATCTCAAGGAAGACTCCAAAACGCTGGATGAAGTAGTGGTTGTCGGTTACGGAACCATGAAGCGCAGCGACCTGACAGGATCTGTGGTATCAGTCTCTGCGGAAGACATCAAAAAAACCGTGGCCACATCGCTTGACCAGGCTCTTCAGGGCCGCGCGGCCGGTGTGCAGGTGACACAGAACTCCGGTGCCCCCGGCGGCGGTATCTCGGTCAGCATCCGAGGCACAAACTCGCTCAACGGCAACGAACCTCTCTACGTCATCGACGGTGTGCCCCTCTCCGGCCAGGCCGACGGCAATTCAAATGCTCTTTCAGCCATCAACCCCTCTGACATCGTGTCAATGGAGGTGCTGAAAGACGCATCGGCCACAGCCATTTACGGTTCACGCGCAAGCAACGGCGTGATCATGATCACTACCCGGCGTGGTGAAGCAGGAAAAACAAAACTCAGCTATGAAGGATATTACGGAATCCAGAACATCCCCGACCGCCTCGATGTAATGGACCTGCGCCAGTTCGCCACCTACCGTAACCTCCGTGCCGAGGTGATGGGCTTCGGCGCCACCGAGGAATTCGCCGATGTGTCTATTCTCGGCAAAGGCACAGACTGGCAGGACGAAATTTTCAGAACAGCCCATATGCATAACCACCAGCTGACAGTCTCAGGCGGCAACGATTGGGGTAAATATGCCATCGGCTTAGGCTATCTCGGTCAGGACGGTATTGCTATCGGATCAGATTTCGAGCGTCTGTCAGGCCGAATCAACATCGACACCAACATCACCAAATGGCTTTCATTCGGTGTCAGCGCCTCTTTGAGCCGCACAAAGCAGACCAACACGATTGACAACGGCAATATCATCCGCACCGCACTTGACCAGCACCCCAACGTACCTGTCAGAAACCCTGACGGATCATACGGCTATCAGACCGAAGACAACAACTTCGGCACATTCTATGCAAACCCCGTGGCCGATGCTCTCCTCCGCGAAGATTATAACCGCGGAACCGACTTCTACGGCAACCTGTTTGCCGACTTCAAGATCATCAACGGTCTGAATCTGCGTGTGGAATACGGCGGAGGCTTCAACTACAGCAACCACTACTATTACCGCCCGACTTACGACTACGGATTTTTCATTCAGGACTCTGAAAGCTCACGAAGCGCAAGCAACGGCAAGAACTACTTCTTCAAGACATTCCTGACCTACGACAAGCACATCCGCAACCACTCGTTCAACGTGATGATCGGTCATGAGTCAAGTGAAAACGAATATGAATATCTCTCCGGAAGCCGAAAAAACTACTTCCTCAACTCAGTCCACGAACTTGTAGCCGGCGATGCGCTGACAGCCAAAAACAACAGTTCGAGAGGATCAGGCTCGATGGAGTCATACTTCGGACGCGCCAACTACAATTTTGCAGACCGCTACCTGCTGACCTTCACACTGCGTGCCGACGGATCTTCGAACTTCGGCAAAGCCAACCGCTGGGGCTGGTTCCCCTCAGCAGCCTTCGGATGGCGCATCTCTCAGGAAAAATTCATGAAAAATGTAGAACCGGTCAATAACCTCAAACTGCGTTTAGGATGGGGTATAGTCGGAAACCAGAACGCCGGAGCATACGCCTACGGCACCACAATGGCTTCAAGCGCCACTATCTGGGGCGCCGGATTCTATGCCGGAAACTACTCCAACGACAAACTCAAATGGGAAGAAACAAAATCGTACAACGTCGGTCTTGATCTGGCCATGTTCAACAACAGACTCGAATTCATAATCGACGCCTATCTTAAAAAGACAGACAATCTGCTTATGCAGGCCTCACTGCCTGACTACGTGACCTCCATAATCTCCTCACCTTGGGTCAATGCCGGAGCCATAGAAAACAAAGGCTTCGAATGGACTCTGAACACCGTCAACATCAGCACCCGCGACTTCTCATGGCGTACCGGATTCACCTTCTCGCTTAACCGCAACAAGGTTACCAAACTCTACACCAAGACATCAAGCATCACCGGAAAGATCGGCGCCGACACCTATACCAACACCGTTGTCGGACAGCCCGTAGGCCAGTTCTACGGCTACAACGTAATCGGCATGTTCAAGGAAGCTGACGATTTCTATGTCAAAGACCAGAACGGCGACTTCATGCTTGACGACAACTTCAACAAAATTCTCGTGGCAATTCCTGAGGGCAAGACAATCAAGGAAAACGAAATCTGGTATGGAGACTACATATTCGAAGACGTGAACAAAGACGGAGTAATCAATGAAAGCGACCGTAAGTTCATAGGCAATCCTGAGCCAAAATTCACTTACGGATTCAACACCACCCTTACTTACAAAGACTTTGACTTCAACCTCTCACTTGTAGGAGTACATGGCAACAAGGTGTTCAACTACCTGCGCCAGGTCTACACAGACCCTATGAGAAACTCCAATCTTCTCATGGAAACCACAAGGCTCGCCAACGTAGGGCTCATTGATCCGGACGGAGGCCATACGTTTGAAAACATGCATGTGATCAACTCCGACGCCCGTATCTGCCGCATCGCTCTTGACAATTCGAACAACAACAACCGCATGAGCAGCTATTTCGTTGAAGACGGTTCATATCTGCGCGTCAAGAACATATCATTGGGCTATACTTTCCCGAAACAGCTGATAGAGCGTGCAAGCATCGAGAACCTCCGCCTCTATTTCAACGTGCAGAATCCTTTCACATTCACCCGTTACAAAGGATTCGACCCCGAAATCGGAGCCTACAACTATAACGTGCTCACACGCGGCATCGACTATGCCCGCTATCCTTCACAGGTGATCTACACCTTCGGACTCAATGTCTCACTTTAACCTTAACACCAATGAAAAAATTATATATTCCATTGATCGCTATCGCCGCCGCTTCATGCGTTGCATCATGCAGCGACGACTTTCTTGAGAAACTCCCGCAGGGAAACTATGTAGACGGAACTTTCTATGTCTCTGACAAAGCACTCGAATCAGCGACATCCGTACTCTATAACAGACCCTGGTTTGAATATAACGGAGAAGGCGCACTCTGCATCAGCAGTCTCGCCAATGAATGTTTCGACGCATGGAACTTTCCGCAGTTCAACACCTTGCAGGTCACCGCACTTGACAGCCACCTGTCAAACATCTGGAGGTCATTCTATGCCGTAGTGACGATGTCAAACTCTGTCATTGAGGCCTGCGAGACCAAAGCGACCGCCGACTGCACCGAAGAGGGAATCCATCGCGCCATCGGTGAAGCGCGCCTGATGCGTGCTGCCGCATATTTCTATGCCCTGCGTCTGTGGGGACCGGTCATTCTCTTCGAACACAATCAGGAGATAGTCGACAACCCTGTGCGGCCTCTCAACAAGGAAGAAGACGTGTTCAAATTCATCATCCGTGACCTTGAATATGCCGCTGAATATCTACCTGAATCATGGATCAAAGGGCGCGCAACCTGCTGGGCCGCGAAAGCTCTTCTTGCCAAAGTCTACCTCTGCCGTTCCGGATGGAACGGAGGAAACCGCGACGAGGCCGACCTTGAAAAATGCAAGGAACTCTGCGAGGACGTCTGCACCAAAAGCGGGCTGAAACTGCTCCCCACATATGCAGATCTCTTCAAATACAAATTCAACAACAATGAGGAATCTCTGCTGGCTATGCAGTGGGTGCCGCTCGGAGAATGGGGAACACAGAACACACTCTACTCTATCCTCTCATTCTCTGACATCTCCGGAGGCGTAGCCGCATGGGGCTCTCCATTCGCACCGCTCGAAATGCTCGACCAGTACGAACATTCCGACACAATCCGCCGCAACGCCACATATTTCACCCAGCACTCGTTCTATCCCGAACTCTGCAAGGAAAAAGGCGGCTATCACTACGACAAGGAAAACGCCCAGACCAAGAAAGGCGCCATCGGTGGGCCTGACGATGACAATGACGGCAATGTGGGTCCCATGAGCTCTCCGCTCAACACCTATATAATACGTCTCGCCGACACTTATCTAACCTATGCGGAAGCCTGCCTCGGCAATCAGGAAAAACTCACCGGCGGTCCCGGCCTCGAATACTTCAACAAAGTCAGAGAAAGAGCCATGATCGACCCCAAGACATCCGTTACATTCGATGACATTATCCGTGAGCGCCGCATTGAATTCAGCATGGAATACACCAACTGGTATGAATACATCACCTGGTTCAAATGGAAACCTGAAAAGATTCTCAATATGATCAACAATCAGGAACGCGGCACCCGCGCCGACAAAATCAAAAAAGATTCTGACGGCGAACTGATAATCGAAGGCATCATCCAGCCTACCTCACCTGTAGTCGTGATAGCAAGCAAGATGTTCATGCCTTATCCCGAAAACGATGTGATCCAGAACCCGCTGCTCAAAGCAGAACCTGTCAGCTATAATTTCAAAGACTAAGAGAGTGGTATATCAAACGAAATAACATGATAACAATGAAAAACTATATAAGCTGTTTCTGCGTAGCCATCGTGTGCATGATGCAGATGCTGTGTTTTGTCTCCTGCAAATCAGACGGAGATGACGGAGGTCAGCCTGTGATCACCGGAGTCCGCACGATTGATCCGGAAAAGGCCGACAGCCTGTTCACCGAAGCAGACCCCTGGGATATAATCGTCCTCGTTGGCCATAATCTCGGTGGCGCGAAAGAGATCTACATCAACGATCAGAAAATTTCTTTCAACCCCACGTATGCCACCCCGACCCACATAATACTCTCGATTCCTGGCGAACTTAAACTCGTGGGTGCCAACCCTGAACTGAAATCAGAGATCAGAGTTGTCACAAGCCACGGCACCGCTACATATGCGTTCCACATCAACTCCCCGGCTCCATATCTCATATCCTATACCGCCGACTGGGACGATGACAAGCCTCTGTCGCCTGGACAGGAGATACGTATTAAAGGAGAAAACATCTATGAAGTGGAAAGCCTCTATCTCACAGACTTCAATCCTCTTGAAGTTGATGATGACGGAAACCCGGTCGAACCGGAAGGTCCGGTGACTAAATATGAGATCACCGACTATGAAATCGGCCCCGACTTCGACCTCATCACCGCAAAACTTCCCGCCACGGTTCTCGAAAAAGGCTACATCGTGATCGAATGTCACTCCGGATCATCGGTAATCGGATTCACTTCCGCCAAGCCCAATCCGCCGGTAATCGAGGAAATTTCATCTGACATGCCTGTATGGGGCGAGCCATGCACTCTCTTCGGCAAGGAATTCAATGATCTTGTGGCCATCATCATCGGCAAAAACGAAATCACTATTCCGGCCAAAGACATCACAGTCAATGATGACAAAACTCAGCTCACATTCTCGCTGCCCACTCTGCCTGAAAAAGGCGGACGCCTGATCCTCGTGACCGAGCAGGGCCGCGACACAATACCCTTCTATCAGAAGAGCACCGTACTGATCGACTTCGACAGCTTCGGACGTTATTTCTGGGGCGGAACCGACAGCAACAAAGTGGTAGACCAGACATCTGCCAACAATAAACCGGCCAATACCTCCGGCAAATTCTGGGGAATCGAAGGAACCACACAGCTCAACAACGGATGGTGGGGACCTCTCTACCTCGGCGAGTCACAGATACCCGACATTCCTGAGAGCACCCCGATCGAAGACATCGAGTTCCGCTACGAATGCTATATGCACTATCCTGAAGTCGAAGGCATGGAATGCTGGTTCATTCTCTGTGACGGAAGTGACTTCAAGGGCCAGTACACGTTCAACGGCTACCACGACCGCATCACCGGCAAATGCGAGACCGGCAGATGGATGTCTTGTTCCATACCGCTGAGAAATCTCGTCACCGGAGGCAGCACCTATGGTGACATCAGACTCTCACTGACATCGGTCTATCTCCATCTCTGCAACGGACTGGCCGAACAGGATGTGGCAGTCTACTTCGACAACTTCCGTCTGTATGTCAGACAGTAAACCTCAAAACAGCCACTAACACAGATATTACAAAACGATATGAGACATCTGAATATAATTCCAATCGCTCTATCTCTGTTGCTTTCATTCGGCAGCATCTCATGTTCCGACAACAAAGATGTCTATGACACAGAAGACATCCACTTCGTGCTCGAAAACGATGTACTGTCATTTCAGAGAGAAAGCAACTCTAACAACTTCCGCATCAAGTCAGCTGTCACTCCGCAGATCTCATGCAGCGAAAACTGGGTCAGCCTCAAGCTCGAACGCCTGACCGCTTCAATCTATCGCCTCTATGTCACCGTTGATGAAAACAACGGTGACAGCAGATCGGCAGAGGTGACAATCAAATCCGGTGACGAAACCAAGACTCTGACCGTCAATCAGTCGGCCCTTGCTCAGGCTTCCGTACATGAAATAGCTGACTGGCTGGGTCTGGGATGGAATCCCGGCAACCAGATGGATGCCTACAAAAACGGTGTTGCCGACGAACTCTGTGACGGCAACTATCCGCTGACTCAGGAACTCTTCAACAAGATCAAGGCTGCCGGCATCAAGACTGTGCGCCTGCCGGTGACATGGATCGGGCATATCGGAGCAGCACCTGACTACAAAATCGATGATCGTCTCGAACGAGTGGCCGAAATTGTAGGCTATGCCGAAAATGCAGGGCTTAACATAATCGTCAACATCCATCATGACGGCTCTGGCGGCTACGGCTTCTGGCTCGATTTCAAAGGCGCAGCCGCAAACATAGCCAAAAACCTTGAAGTTGAAGACCAAATCCGCAAAGTATGGACACAAATTGCAGAACGGTTTGTCGACACCGGTGATTTTCTGATTTTCGAAGGCTTCAACGAAATCCATGACGGAGACTGGGGCTGGGGCGCGAACACCACAGACAACGGTCACCAGTACCGACTCCTCAACGAATGGAACCAGCTGTTTGTGAACACCGTGCGCGCCACCGGAGGCAAAAATGCCACACGCTATCTCGGAATCCCCGGATATGCCGGAGGCTGGGAACTTGTGGAGCATCTCGAACTGCCCAAAGACCCCGCGACAGGACGTCTGCTCGTCTCGGTCCACTGCTACTCTCCCGGCAAATTCTGCATGGAATTCTATGACGAAGGCGGTAACTGGACATACCTCCCCGAATGGGGCCACACTGCATCCGAAGGCAAATATCCCGCAGACGATGTAGATGAAGAAGGTCTTGCCAACATTTTCAAAGGCCTGAAAGAAAGATTCACAGACAAAAACATCCCTGTCTACATCGGTGAATTCACCTGCACCAACCGTCCCGCCGGACGCGAAAGCGCATTTCGCGACTATTACCTTGAATATTTCTGCAAGGCTGCTCATGACTGTGGACTGGCACCCGTATTCTGGGATAACGGAGGTAAAGGCTTAGGAGCGGGCCAAGGCGCCATCTTCGACCGTCAGACCGGAGATTTTGTTCATTCCAATGCAGCCTCGGTCGCCGCGATGGTACGCGCCGTTTCCGACCATAGCCCCGAATACACCCTTGAAAGCATCTATGAAAGAGCTCCCGCCCCTGAATCAATATAACAACGTCATCATAAATATATAGGTGCAATAATAAGAGATCGTTTTTAATCGTATACTCTGTCCGTGTCAGCGACAGAACCGTAGGCTGACACGGTCAGAGGATTTTTCATACTATTCGCCATGAATAAAGCATTTCACCGCCACATAACGGCAACAGCCATAGGTCTGACAATCGCTGCCACAGCCTGGGCACAGCGTCCGATAGTGCAGACTAATTTCACTCCCGATCCGGCCCCGATGGTCTACAATGATACCTTCTATATCCATACCGGCCATGATGAGGACGGCCGCCACGATGAATTCGTAATGAATGAGTGGAGAGTATATTCCTCAAAAGATATGGTCAACTGGACCGATCACGGCTCTCCGATGTCACTCGACACCTTCAGCTGGGCCGAATGGGGAGCCTGGGCTTCACAATGTATCGAGCGCAACGGTAGATTCTACTGGTATGTATGCTGCGTGGACAGTAGCACTCATGACATGGCTATAGGCGTGGCCGTAGCCGACAGTCCTACAGGACCATTCACCGACGCTATAGGAGCGCCCCTTGTCAGTGATCCGGGCGGCTACATTGACCCTACAGTCTTCATCGAACCTGACGGAAACGCCTGGCTCTACTGGGGAAACCCCGGCCTGTGGTGCTGCAAACTGAACCCCGATATGATATCCTATGACAAAAATTTTACCATCAGCGGAAATCATGTTGAAAAAGTAAAGGATGGCGTCTACAAATTCATTCAGACCGAAGATTCCTTCGGCGGACCGGAGAAACTTGCCGAAGGCACTGTATTCACTGATTACAAAGACCTCTACGAAGAAGGGCCCTGGTTCTACAAGCGCAACGGCAGCTACATTCTCGCCTATGCCGCAGGCGGAGTCCCGGAACACATATCGTATTCGGTAAGCGACTCCCCCTGGGGACCGTGGAAATACGCCGGACAGATCATGCCCCTTCAGGAAATGGGCTCATTCACCAACCATTGCGGAATAACCGACTTCAAAGGACGGCACTATTTCGCCTATCACTGCGGCACTCTTCCCGGCGGCAGCGGTTTCAACCGGTCGACGGCGATCGAACAGTTCGAATACAATCCTGACGGCTCTCTCCCGATAATCCTTCCCACGACCAAAGGCCCGGACCCGGTCGGCACACTCAACCCCTACTCCCGCGTCGAAGCCGAGACTATAGCCTGGTCAGAAGGTCTGAAGACTGAGCCGAACGCAAAGACAGGCATCTATGTTTCCAACATACACAATGGTGACTATCTTCAGGTGCGCGAAGTTGATTTCGGCAAAAAATCGCCCTCGCGGCTGACTGTCTCGGTAGCAAGCGCACTCCGGGGAGGAACACTCAACGTTTACTCCGGCGGCACAGACGGGCAACTCATTGCCTCGGTCAAAGTTCCACCGACCGGCGGCTGGGAAGAATGGAAATCCGTGACTGTGCCTTTAGCCACTCCTGTCACCGGCGTCCATGATCTCACCTTCGCCTTCAGCGGCCAGAAAGGCTGCAAACTTTTCAATTTCGATTTTTGGAAATTCGACTGATCCATAACACCAGCACAGAAACAATGAAAAAAATCCAACTTCTCATAGCATCGGCATTACTGTCTGTCACCACCTCATTCGGTCAACAGAAATCATGGACTGCCGACAACGGCAACGGCACTTTCACAAACCCGCTGTTCTACGATGAATTTTCCGACCCTGACATAATCCGTGTCAATGACACATTCTATCTTGTCGGGACCACCATGCACTGCAATCCAGGACTCGTGGTCCTCGAATCAAAAGATCTTGTCAACTGGGACTTCTGCAGTTATGCCTTCGACCGAATAGGCATCGATGATCCCCGCTTCAGACTCGAAGACGGAAAAGAAGCATACGGACAGGGAATCTGGGCCCCTTGCATACGCTATCATGACGGCACCTTCTACATCTTCTCCAATATAAACGGAATAGGTATGCAGGTCTACACAGCCTCTGATCCGAAAGGACCTTGGAAACACTACAGCCTCGGAGGCTGGATACATGATCTGTCAGTACTCTTTGACAACGGCCGCATATACGCCATCCACGGCTACGACGAAGTCCACTGCATCGAGATCAAGCCTGATTTCAGCGGCTATGTAGATGGTAGCGACCGCTGCATCATCCCCGCCGGAAACGCTATGGGCGAAGGCCACCACGCCTACAAGATCGATGGAAAATACTATATAATCAGCGCCGACTACTCCCCTATGGGACGCATGATGTGTGCGCGCGCCGACCGCCTCGAAGGACCCTACGAAACCCGCGTCATCAGCTGCCGTGAAACCCTGGGCACTGAACATTCCACATGGGCCACAGACATCCCTATGGACGGCGCCATGCCGGAACCGGGCAAATGGCGCCTGAAAACCGGCAAACCGAATGCCGACAACATGGGCTGCGCCACACTCCACCAGGGCGGAATAGTACAGCTCGAAAATGGCGACTGGTGGGGATTTTCGATGCTTGACTTCCTTGCCGTCGGCCGCACCACCTGTCTGTCGCCTGTGACATGGGTGGACGGATGGCCTTATTTCGGCCTCCCCGGAAACCTTGGCCGCACGCCGCGCACTTGGCTGAAACCGCAGGTCAGCGCAACGGTGACACCACACGCACCCTACACCCGCAGCGACAATTTCGACAGCGGCCGGCTCCAGCCCGTCTGGCAGTGGAACCATCTGCCAGATGACAGCCAGTGGTCTCTGCGCAAAGGCCGTCTACGGCTGAACTCACTTCCGGCCAAAAATCTCTATTGGGCAAAAAACACCCTCACCCAGCGTGGCATAGGTCCGGTATCCGTAGCCACAGTGACCCTCGACGCATCCAAAATGAAGAAAGGCGATGTGGCAGGTCTCGGACTGCTCAACATTCCGTATGAATGGATAGGCATTGAGGTAAAAGACAACGGCCCGGTCATAAGCTTCTATGACCTTGGAACCGACACAACCATCGAGCAGCCTCTTGAAAAGCCGGAACTGCACCTGCGAATAACAGGCGACTTCGAGCACGAATGGGCGCAGTTCAGCTACAGCACCGACGGACAAAGTTTCAATGACATTGGCGGCAGAATGGTGATCCCCTATCAGACTAAAACCTTCCAGGGTGCACGCTATGCCCTCTTCGCCTTCAACCGTCTTCTCTCCAAAGGCGGCTATGCCGAATTCGACAATTTCACCGTTGACGAACCGCTCGCCGACCGCAGCGGCAACATTCCATTCGGTAAGACCATAACCATAAGCAATCTGGCCAACGGCCACAGACTGGTGGCCCACCGGCGCAAAATGGTGCTCTCGGCATGGCAGGGAGACAAAGACTTTGATTCTGTCAACACCCGGTTCAGAGTCCATGACCGAGGCAACGGCAAGGTTGTGCTCGAAGCCGTCAACGGCAATGGCTTCATGACCGTGGCCGGACTCGGCTTGTCCGGAGACCTCCGCCTGTCAGCCACTGAGACCGATGACTGCCTTTTTATGTGGCAGGACATGCTCCACGGCCAGTGTATGCTTCTGTCTCTGAAAACAAACCGCTATGTCGGAATCGATCCGGCATCCGGCGAGATCTATGGGGCTGACTGGCCCGGCACCTCCGCAAGCCGGCTCGGCGGCACAGTATTCCAGTGGGAAGACTCAGAATTATAATCCAAACCGTAACAATTATGAACAGAATAATCAGCACAGCTATCTCCATCATCTGCATTCTGTCAGGGGCTACGGCAGCCGGAGTTTCCGCAGCCCCGGCAGTAGAGCAGTGGAAAATATTCGAACTCTCATTCCGGCAGAAAGCCGGTCAGCATCCGTTTGACAACATCGACTCCCGATGCACCTTCATCAATGGCTGCGACACCGTAAAAGTCAGCGCATTCTATGACGGCAACGACACATATAAAATCCGCTTCATGCCCCACAAGCCCGGCCGGTGGACCTACCGCACTTCCGGAAACAATCCGAAATCGAATCTGCGGGGCAGTTTCGATTGCCTTCCGGCATCACCCGGAAACCACGGTCCTGTCAGAGTCGACTCGCTCGGATTCGCCTACTCCGACGGAACCGCCTACATTCCCGTGGGTACTACCTGCTACGCATGGACACATCAGCCCGACAGCCTCAGACGGCTGACGCTCGAAACCCTCCGCAACAGCTGTTTCAACAAAATCCGAATGTGCATATTCCCCAAAAGCTACGACTGGAACCGCAACGAACCGATTCTATATCCTTTCGAAGGTGAGACCGGCAACTGGGATTTCAACCGTCTCAATCCCGCCTATTTCAGAAACATCGAACAGTGCATCGCCTCGCTTGACAGCCTCGGCATCGAAGCCGATCTGATTGTCTATCATCCCTATGACCGCTGGGGCTTCAGCAAACTCGACAAGGAAACCAGAGACCGCTACATGCAATATGTAATCTCCCGCTTCGGCGCATTCAAAAACGTCTGGTGGAGCATGGCCAACGAATATGACTTCATGGAAGCCTATGACACCGCCGACTGGCAGCACCATCTCCGCTTCTTTGCTCTGAACGATCCCTACGGACATCTGAGAGGCATCCACAACGGCGTTAAACTCTATGACCAGAACGACCCATACGTCACCCACGTCAGCATCCAGTCATCCGACATGGCCAATGCCGGAAACCTGCGCTCTCAATATCGCAAGCCGGTCATTTACGACGAATGCCGCTACGAAGGCAACATCCCTTGGGTGTGGGGCACCCTCTCAGCCGAAGAAATGGTACAGAAATTCTGGGAAGGCTTCACAAGAGGTGCTTTTGTAGGCCACGGAGAAGTGATACTCACACAGCCCGAAGTCGGGCCTGACAGATCAGACGAAATCCTGTGGTGGTCAAAAGGAGGTGTGCTCCGGGGCAAAAGCCACGACCGCATCAGATATCTGAAACAGATTCTAGCTGACGCACCTTCAGCCCGTCTCACACCGGTAGAAGGCATAACCGGATGGCAGAACTATCCGACTCTCGGCGCCGGCGATGACTGGTATCTCATATACTTCGGCCGCGACATCCACTGCCAGCTCCTGCTTGAACTGCCGGAAGACAAAACCTACAGAATAGAACTTATCGACACCTGGGGCATGACCTCCACTGTGCTTGACGGAACCTTCAGCGGCCACTCGCTGATAACCCTGCCACAGCTGCCCTACATGGCGGCAAGGCTGACAGCCGTGCCACGCTGATCCAGCCTCCGATCTCACCGCCCGGTTTCTCAGAGTGGCCATAATGCCCTCTAAAACCAGGTGGTGATGACCGGATAGCCCCAAAGGCCTGTTTCAAGGTCGAGTGTCATTTTGCCTCCTGTCCTGGTCCGGTTGTAGCGCTTAAGCGGCACTTCTATCTCTTTCAGCCTCCCGTTGTCGAAGCGCACACGCAATATATATTTATAATATGGATTGCCACGGCGATAGCGGTTGCGCCCCACGCGCTGGGTGTGGTAGTGTTTTTCCTGCAGTCGTTTCTCCACCGTCACCTCCTCGGTGTGCAGGGTAGTGTCATCTGCAAACCAGAAATTCAGACCGAGGATCAGAAACAGAACCACACCGGTCATCACGACCATATGCCCCAATAGAGCCACATATGGATTGACACCTCTCCATACCTTACCCCAGAATCCGCGCAGCAGAAACCAGATGACCAGAACTGCCGTCAGGGCTATGCCGAGCGGTTCCCACCACTCAACTAACGTGTGGCCGTAGAGAGCCATCGAAAAACCGTAAAACAGCATCACCGACAGGATGGCACCCATCCATTTCAGTGCATTTTTTATATCTTTGAATGTGGTCTTGCTTTTAGTCATAGCGCTATCTGAAACAATGATTGGTCTTATTCGGATATTTTCATAGGCAAAGTTACATCCAATCTCGGAAATTTGCCAAAAAATATATAATTTTGCCACTTGAAAAGCACCTGCGTCACATCCGGCTCTCTTCAAAGCCAGATGTGATTTTTGGCACGAACTTTATAAACTAATCATAAATTACAGACATTATTTTATGAAAAAGAATCTCATCAGAACAATGGCCATCGCCCTCGGTCTGGCCATCGCAGCTCCTGCGTCTGCCCAGTTCAACCTCGGCAAAGCTATCAACGCTGGCAAAAAAGCAGTGCAGGCAGCAACCCTCACCGATGCCCAGATGGCTGCCTATGTCAAGGAATCAGTTGACTGGATGGATGCCAACAATCCCGTCACCCCTGATGACGACCCCTACACCATCCGTCTCAAGAAACTCACTGACGGACTCAACGATGTTGAAGGAATTCCCCTGAATTTCAAAGTCTACCGCGTGATTGACGTCAACGCATTCGCTTGCGCCGATGGCAGTGTGCGAGTATTCTCCTCACTGATGGACATCATGAGCGACGACGAGCTCCTCGGCATCATCGGCCATGAGATCGGCCACGTGGCAAAACATCACTCCAAAAACGCCTTCCGCACCGAGCTCATGACCGGCGCTCTCAAAGACGGCATAGCATCAACCGGCGGCGTGGCTGCTGCCCTCACCGACTCTCAGCTCGGCCAGCTCAGCGAATCGCTCATCAACGCCAAATATTCGCAGAAGCAGGAGAAAGAAGCTGATGACTACGGCTATCAATTCCTGAAATCACACGGCAAAAACCCCTGGGGCATGGTCCAGGCCTTCGAAAAATTCCAGAAAATGGAAGCTGAAGCAGGCGCATCGTCCTCTTATATCAACAAGATGTTCTCCTCACACCCCGAAACCAAAGAGCGCATCAAACGCATGACTGAACGCTGCACAAAAGACGGCATAGCCCGCCCCGCAGAATCGAAATAAACCCGCCGGATAGATAAATATCCTGAACAAAAAAGTCAGAGACGCCCTCAACGCAGACATCTCTGACTTTTTTTGCACCCATACTGAAAATCTGCCCCCTCGCCGGGAGCAGACATCCGGCGCGATCAGTTTTTCTCCTTAAGAAGATCGCGGATCTCGGTGAGAAGCACCTCTTCCTTGGTCGGTTCAGGATCAGGAGCCGGAGCCTTTTCTTCCTTGCGCTTCAACTGGTTGATGCCCTTGATAGCGATGAAAATACACAGTGCCACAATGAAAAAATCGACTATCGTCTGAATCCACGAGCCCCAGTTGAGCGTCACTTCGGGCTTAAGCACTTCCTGAGTGGTTCCGTCGATGACTGCCTGCTGGATCACAAACTTATAGTCGGTAAAATTGATGCCACCGGTGGCCACCCCGACCAGAGGCATGATGATATCATCGACCAGCGAGGAGATGATTTTGCCGAAAGCGGCACCGATTACCACACCGACTGCCATGTCGATGACATTGCCACGCATGGCAAATTCCTTGAATTCCTTTACAAATGACATTAGAATTGTTATTGATTATAAACTGTGGTGAACTTTTCTAAAACTATGAAACAAACACCGGCCGGCAATTGTTCCACTCGTGATCCATTTTCGCAAAAATACTCAAAAAACATCGTATTACCACGAAACATACACCTTATTTTACTTTTTTAAATAAAACAAGGTAAAAACGCTAATTTTATTTTGCTGAGACTTGACGGAAATTCAAAAAATAATAGTACCTTTGTGGCGTTTTTGGAGCACGGCCCAAACCGCCGTCAGCTCTGGAACGGTTTGCATTGCGTCTCAACAATTTTCAATAGGATCAGAAAGAACATAACAACCCAATTTTATATACAAAATTATGACAAAAATAGGTATTAATGGTTTTGGCCGCATCGGCCGGTTCGTATTCCGTGCCTCAACCAAGCGCGATGACATCGAAGTAGTTGCTATCAACGACCTTCTCCCCGTTGACTACATGGCTTACATGCTCAAGTACGACACAATGCACGGCAAATTCGACGGCACTGTTGACTACGATCTCGAAAAGAGCCTCCTCATTGTCAATGGCAAGGCTATCCGCGTTACAGCTTGCAAGAATCCCGCTGAAATCGGCTGGGGTGCAGTAGGTGCTGAATATGTTGTTGAATCAACCGGCCTCTTCCTCACCAAGGAAAAAGCTCAGGCTCACATCGAAGCCGGCGCAAAATACGTGGTTATGTCAGCTCCCTCTAAGGACGACACCCCCATGTTCGTTTGCGGCGTTAACCAGGATAGCTACGTCAAGGGCACTCAGTTCGTGTCTAACGCTTCTTGCACCACCAACTGTCTCGCTCCTATCACCAAGGTGCTCAATGACAAGTTCGGCGTTGTTGAAGGCCTCATGACTACCGTTCACTCTACCACCGCTACTCAGAAGACTGTCGACGGTCCCTCTATGAAGGACTGGCGTGGTGGCCGTGCTGCCGCTGGCAACATCATCCCCTCTTCTACCGGCGCTGCCAAGGCTGTAGGTAAAGTTATCCCCGAACTCAACGGCAAACTCACCGGTATGTCAATGCGTGTCCCCACTCTTGACGTATCTGTAGTTGACCTCACCGTTAACCTCGCCAAGCCCGCTACTTACGACGAAATCTGCGCCGCTATGAAGGAAGCTTCTGAAGGCGAACTCAAAGGCATCCTCGGCTACACCGAAGACGCAGTCGTTTCAAGCGACTTCCTCGGCGATC
This sequence comes from Duncaniella sp. C9, assembly GCF_004803935.1. Taxonomy (GTDB): domain Bacteria; phylum Bacteroidota; class Bacteroidia; order Bacteroidales; family Muribaculaceae; genus Duncaniella; species Duncaniella muris. Next base: position 1,749,411 of record NZ_CP039547.1, on the reverse strand, counting down.
CCCGCACTTCTATCTTCGACAAGAACGCAGGTATCATGCTTTCACCTACTTTTGTTAAGGTTGTCAGCTGGTATGACAATGAAATCGGCTACTCTAACAAGGTGCTCGATCTCATCGCTCACATGAAGAAAGTTAACGGCTAATAATCAGCCATCCGCTTCATACAAGCATAAAAATCCAACGGAAGCAGTCCTGATTTTAAGGGCTGCTTCTTTTTTTTAGATTTTTTTTATGCATATTGACACCCGAAATTAAAAAAATCACTATCTTTGTCAAGATTTTTCGAAAAAAAATCAGTGGACAAATTCAGTCTGAACATTCGGATCTGCAATCTCGAAAACAGACAATATTTTTCACCTTACTAATAACCAATCGGCCTTGTACCAGGCCAAATTAAAACTTTTTTTTGCGTATGAAAAAAACTCTACTCTCACTGGCAGCAGTTGCAGTCACCTTTGTTGCTAATGCTGCTCCCACAGTAATTAAAACTAACCCCAACCAGAGCAATCCTCTGCCGGCAAACACAGTAATTGCAAACAACGAATTCTTCACCGCTACAACAACATTTGATGCAAAAGGCGGCCAGACCGGTAAAGCTTACGTATTCGGCGATGTAAACCTCGCAGGTACCGGATGGTTCCAGCTTCGTTCTGACGCTGCTCCTAATGCAGCATCTCCTTTCGGAGTACAGAAAGCAGATTGCACCTCAATCAAAGTTGAGGTAAAAAAACCGGTCACTCTCTATTGCTATCTGCGCACCGGCAACAACAAGCAAACTGCGGTAAATGTATTCAACTCTTCTTTTGAGACCATGCCTTATGCTAATGGTGAAACAGGCAAGAACTGCGGAGCTGATGGTGAAAAGAACAACATGTGGGAATTTTCATGGACTTTAAGTGCCGGGACATACTGTATGACCGAAATCGGTGGCACAGGCAATGTAGCCGGTCTCGGATACGAAGAAGCTGAAGATCCCGGTACAAGCGAAGATCCCGCTGAAGGCGAAACCTTCGCAATGAAAGGCAATGGAGCTGCAACATATGGTCAGTCATTTGACGAAATTGTAACTCCCCTCGAATTTGACAAAGTCAACAAAACTGTCACACTCTCTGACTTCCTTGGCAGCAAAGCAAACATCGTAATCAAGTTCGAACAGGCAGATCCTAACAAAGACCCCGACATGACCGGCACCGTATTCAACTCTGTTGCTGTAAGCGGTCTTGGCGAAGGCGATGCCAACACCGGATGTGCAATTGAGAATTTCACAGGCTCTGTTATCATCAAAAAAGACGGTGCAAACTTTGGCAAACTTGAAAATGTAACATTCTGGCCCGGCTTCAACAGCCAGCTCGTTGTTGATACAAAATCAATTAATGGCACAAACCAGAAAGTTTACAACCTCACCCTCATGATCGGTGGCGATTTCTACAAATGGGATGCCGCAACTTCTGCTTGGGGCGAAAAAGAAAAGTATCCTGAATTCTTCAAACTTGAAAAAGACATTCCTTTCGTTTCAGACGACCAGTCAGGCATCGACAGCATCGTTACCGACTCTGCTGACGAAAATGCCCCCGTTGAATACTACAACCTCCAGGGCATCCGCCTCAGCGAACCCGTAGCCGGCCAGATCGTGATCCGCCGCCAGGGTTCTAAGGTCAGCAAAATCGTTGTACGCTAATCCTTATCGTCACGATTTAAATCGACTCAACCAATAGCAGATCGGTGACCTCGCTCCGAGGTCACCGATTTGTTTTTTTATAGCAATTTTGGTAATTTTGTATCCACGAAGCAATCATTACCACATTATAATATATAATATCACTCCCCTTATATGAAATTTGACGAGCTTGATCTGAGCTACGATATACTTGACGCACTCGATGCAATGCGTTTCGACGAGTGCACCCCAATCCAGGAACAGGCTATCCCCGTGATCCTTGAAGGCCGCGACCTAATAGCCGTAGCCCAGACCGGCACCGGAAAAACCGCCGCCTATCTGCTCCCCGTCATCGACCGCCTGGCCGACATGCCCGAAGCAAAAGACTATGTAAACTGCATCGTGATGTCGCCCACCCGCGAACTCGCCCAGCAGATCGATCGCCAGATGGAAGGCTTCGCCTACTACGTCCCTGTCAACAGCGTGGCCATCTACGGCGGAACCGACGGAGCCGGATTTGCCCAGCAGCAACGCGGGCTAAAAATGGGAGCCGATGTGGTGATAGCGACTCCCGGACGCCTCCTCGCCCACCTGCAGATGGGCTATGTAGATCTCTCGCGCGTCTCCTATTTCATCCTCGACGAAGCCGACCGCATGCTCGACATGGGGTTTTATGATGATATCATGCAGATTGTCAAGCATCTGCCAAAAGATCGCCAGACCCTGATGTTTTCCGCAACAATGCCACCGAAAATCCAGCAGCTGGCCAAAGCCATACTCAACGATCCGGCCGAAGTCAAGATAGCTGTCTCCCGCCCGACCGAAAAAATAGACCAGTCGGCATTCGTCTGCCATGAAGGCCAGAAGACAGGCATACTCAAGCACCTCTTCCGCACAGCCCACTCTCAGCGAGTCATCATATTCTCATCCTCGAAAATCAAAGTCAAGGAACTCGCCCGCGAACTGCGCCGCTGCAAGGTAAAAACCGGAGAGATGCACTCGGATCTCGATCAGAATGTCCGCGAAGAAGTGCTGCTTGACTTCAGAGCCGGCAAAATCGATGTGCTTGTAGCCACTGACATCGTAGCGCGAGGCATCGACATCGACGACATCGCAATGGTGGTCAACTACGACGTGCCCCGCGAAGCCGAAGACTACGTCCACCGTATCGGCCGTACCGCCCGCGCCAATGCCGACGGAAAAGCCGTCACCCTTGTCTCTGCCAAAGAGCAGTCGAAATTCGGCCAGATAGAAAATTTCCTTGGCTATGAAGTGCGCAAGGAAACAGTGCCAGCCGAACTTGGCGAAGCACCGGAATACACCCCCTCACGCCGTCAGAGCAGCCGTGGAGACCGCCGCAACCGCAAACCATCCCGCTCAGGGGGCAAAGGGCGCAAAGGCAATAACAGCAACAACGACAAGAGTAATAATAACAGCATTAGCAACAGCAACAAACGCAACTCCCGCAAGAACCATCAGAACCACAGCCGGAAGAAAACTTCGGGAGGCGCAAACGGATCAAACAGTTCCAAAAACAGCTCCACGCCGGCCCAAAGCTGAATCAAAACGGCCTCTCAGAGGACATTCACGCGTGATGTCGTTCCGTCGGTCACATTCTATGATACAGCGTAAATCCGCATCCTTCACACTCCACCTCGAAACCGCAAGCCTTGAGCATGGATGCCGAACTCTTGTTTCGTCCTGAGAGAAGGAATATGTAATCATATGCCACGCACAGCTCCAGGAGTATTCCCAGCTCATCTTCTCCATCGAGATAGTGGAAATGATGCAGGTTGTAGGAAGTTGTGTCCTTATAGATATAGTCATAGATATAGCGTTCTGTCCCCACTACGGCATATTGGCCTCCCTTGTCGGCTATCGCCTCGATCCGCGGAGCGATTTCAGTCAGTGTCAATATGTCTGTAAGCTCCGGATCGGCACTCAGCCCGGCAAGATGGCCGAATCCGCCAAGATCCGCAGTAGAAGTCTTAAGATTTTCCCGCTGCATATATAAAGTCATGGCCAGCACTGACACCAGGGCGACCCCAGTATAGGAAATCAACAGACTGTAAAGCCGCTTATCCATCAGCGCACACAGCAGCGGAATGCCCGTGAGCACCATAGGCCTCTCTACAAAACCGTCAGACCCGACTGTGGCAAGCATGACACAGCCTGTAACCACCGTCATACGCGCCACTTCCGGCCGCAGCCTGCTGTCATGAGTGGCATTATAGAGCCACGGCAACACTAAGACCAGTATGTAAAAACTCTGTAGCAACCCGAAAGGATGGATGTCATCTTTGAGATACATCCTCATGAAGTTGAACGACAGAAACGCGCAGACCGCCGAGACCGTCCAGAAACCGGCAAGCCGGCTGCGCTTCATCAAGCCCACCAGACACGCTCCGGCAAAGCACAGTGCCATAGGATAATAGGCCACAAAGACGTTTCGGCTGCATTCCTGCAACCGCCATATCAGATAGCCAGTCTCAAAATGGCGGTTTATGATATTGTCAGGTGACCACGCTCTGACATAAACACTGAAATCGCCTCCGGTCATCAGCAGGATGACACCACATCCAACAGCCGCAAAGACAATGAGCCCCACCGCCGACTGCTTCACGACAGTCACTAAGCGCCTCCTTTCATCTCGGCTGCCCCATATGATCAGCACCAGAATCGCCGGCAGTGCAGCAAGCGTAGACGCCCGGCTCAACACCATCAGCGCCGAGAGCGCACCTACGGCCGCAATCCGCCTTAAACCCGGACGCCCCATATACCACAGCAAGCCTATAGCAAATGCCGTCATGAACGGATAGGCACCCGCATCCCATCCATAGAGAGGCAACGATACGAAACGCGCCGCCACACACAACATCAGAAACAGCAGCGAAGATAAAAGCGGCTGTCCTGTCTTCCTATACAGGAAAAGACAAGACGCCGCTATTGATATCTGATAACAGATGACCATCAGCAACCGCAACTGATAGAGGCCGTCGCCGGCCAGACGCGTCCACAGATTGCCGATGTAAAACGCAAGCATCCCGATCGGCGCATCAGAATAATTTCTGACCGACAGGGCCTGATAAGCTTCATCGGTCCAATAGACATAATCTCCAAGCGCCACATAGGGCAGTACAAGCCCGCAAATGACTGACAATAGAGAAATCAGCAACACCCGCTGACGGGTCATCTTGATCTGCATTATTTTTGGAGTCAGAATGACTGAATTTCAGAAACCGCAAAAAGACAGCCTCTTATTTGGCATATTCGATCTTGCCCACGAGTTTGCGCGAGATGCCGGGATTTTCAACCGAACGCACCGACGGCTGGTGCATGTCTTTCGGGAAATAGAGGAAAAAGCGGTCGGCAGGAGCAGGAGAATAGACAATCTCCTCATCGGTAGAATAGTTAGTGCGGTCCTTCACGGGGTCATACTCATTGATCGGGGTCACTTTTCCGGCCACACCCATCAGTTCGTTGCCCTCATAAGTGTACTGCAGGTCGACAAAATTGCGGTGAGACTCGATCTTGGTTTCCTCAGCAGACTTCGGAGTATATTCGAGCACATTGATCCACAGACGGCCCTCCTCAAGCACAATCTTCTTTCCCGCTTCGAGAGTCATCGGATCAGTCTCGGCAAGAAACTTGAAAAGCTTGTCCCATAGAGCCTTGTTGCGGTGATACTGATTGGCGAATTCGAGAGCATCAATGCTCTTGTCAGCGTTTACGGACCATCCGTTGGCCCACTCGCGGCTCTCGACCCACTGCTGCGCCTCGGCAGCAGTCATAAGATTTTCATTTGTCATGGTTCTTTCGGTATGATTTTGATTATCTGTATGTGAAAAAATTCTTTGATTGTCGAAACTGAGTTCAACTCCATTGTCTATAGCGAATCTCATACAATAGTTCATCTCCATAGCACTTTGACGCGGAAAAATCGGAGAAACTATGATATGACACACCACTTCAACCGCCTTCCTGAAATCGAGCCCGATATCTGCCAGCTTCGCATTGAACATTTCAAGCGTGTGTTCAAGTTGCGAAATCGCTTTTTCATAAGTATATGTCACGCTGTCCTGCGTTTTGCCTTCTGCATTCGATTTGAATTCGACAAAGGCAAACAGATCTGCATGTATAAGCGCACAGTCAGCCACCCCGCCCTCCGGACTCTTGAAAAGCCCGTTGTCAATCGATAGCAGATGCAGCTCATGGTTCGCCGGATTCAGTCCTATAAAGCAGCCCGAAACTGCCGCTTCGGCTCCGGCAAAACATGAAATCCCGCGATCGTTATCGTCAATAACATAAACGACAGCGTCTGACCGGGTCTCCACACAGTCCATTAACTCTGCGGCATATCCGCGGAAAGCCCGTCGCAGTTGCAGATTTGAAATCGCCTGAGGGACTGCCATCATCACTTTGAATTACGCAGAAGAGACAGATAGAGTTTATAAAGACCGTTGAATTCACCTGAAAGCAGATCTGACACCGTGTCAAGATAATTGGCCTGTATCAACCCTGTCGATCGGTCTAAGATATCCCTGCAATCAGATTTGCCTTCCGCAGTATGCTCCAGCGAATAGACCGCAATCTCACCGGGCTTGACAAAATTGTCGGCAGGCAATTTTTCAGTCAGAGCATCAGCGGCATCGGGATATTTGTCGGCTATAAGTCCCGCAAGCAGTGAGATATTAAGAATCGACAGTATATACGGGCTGTGGGTGGTCAGAGTCCATGTGCCGACCTTACACTTTTCTGAATTAGTCTTTGAAAGTATCTGGCGGATCAGTTCAAGCTGATTAGATGGAAACAGATTCAACTCCGGCTCTTCTATCGTGAAACTCTGAAAATAATTTTCGGAAACACAATAGTCTATGATCATCAGCAGCGGAATTATCGACAGCATCCCCGACGAAGCGTAGCGCAACGGGATGACACGGTCACCGCATTTCACCGAATCCTCACCGTCTTCCAGCATATACTTCGAATGAAGAAACGGCAGATCATATGATTTAAAATGATTTTTTGCCTTTTCAAAGAAGCTCATATATTCCATCAGCGTGTCAGGTAATGGGACTTGAGCCATAAAAAGACTGGCCATCGAGTTTGACAACGCGCCGACAATACCTCTTTCAGCAGGACAATAGAACGACAAGCGCAGATTCGAAGCAAGAACCCGGCGGTGCTTTGCTATCAGCTTTGACAGTTCTTCCTGACTTAATTCGAATGTTTCAATGCCAAGATTTTTAAATGTCTCCATCAGACACCGGTCCATGACATTGCTTACAAAATCACGAAGCTCATCCTCACTGCGCTCACTGCTTGTCATCCGGAAAGCACCTGATTCATAGATCAACGAAATATCAGCTCCGTTAAAATACTCTATATATGTATCAGATCTGAAACAACCCTGAATTCCATATATTGAAAAAATTCTTTCGATAATCTGTTCCCAATTTTCCCGCTTCGTCAAAATCACATCATAGAGCGACACATCTCTCAGACATGACAGAAGTTTGGCAATGGTACTCTTGCCTACACCCTGTTCACCTATGAAGACATTTATCTTCTTAAGTACAATATCTATGTCGGTCACAGGACCGAAATTGCGGATTATCAGATGTTCCATTTGGTATCTTATGAAGACGCGCCGATTTATCCGGCACAGATTTTCCTTATGCAAAAGTAGTTATTGCAGCCGACAATTGCAAATAACTCCCAACAGCTATGCATCAGACGGCTAAAGATGTTTTTTAGTTTTTATGACTTGCTCAATTTATCGAGTCGCATAATTATAGAAGTCTGGCTTCTACCCATTTTTGAAGCAATATACTTTATACTTTTTCCCTCTCGATGAAGCTTCAGAAGGAAACGGTCCGCACTTTGTGTCCAGCGCTTATTTGCGTTGGGATGCTTGACATAACTCTCTTCTGAGATCTGCTCCGGGTGCAGGAATTCATCTACAAAAACTGAGGGGAAGCGCCTGTCATACATAATTGCAGTCCTTATCTTAGCCCGTGTTATCGCTACATAAAACAACCGTCGCTCTTCTGCATACGGGAATCTGTCACTTTCTGTCAGAACATAACCAAGCACCGGGTTATCACTGACAAGCGATGGAAATCCATATGTATCTTTATTACACTGAAGTAAAATCACATAATCAGCTTCAAGCCCCTTTGATTTATGTACGGTCATGAATTCCACTTCACGGCTTCCAATAATATAAAAAAATTTATTCCCCCGTTTTATAGGCTTATACCTGAACGAAAGATAATAGTCATCAAAAGAATATCGTCCTAAAAGAAATACTGACTTATCCGGTGGAATCTGGTTGATAATCTGTGCTATTATATCACAATAGCTTCCACGGTCATATGGACAAAACAACAAATCCGTCCTTGCCTGTGCACTGAAAGAATGAATATCCTTTTTTATTTGATTATCGTTGCGCTGTATAAATTCCGAAGACAGAGCCACTAACGGTTCTCCGAAACGATAGGTAGTCTCTATCTTATTTATTTCTGTCTCGCCGAAATAATCCTGAAAATGATTAAACAATGTCATATCACTGCCAGAAAACCGATATATCGATTGCCAGTCATCACCGACACAATAAAGCTTAGCAGGTGGATTACCGTCACGTAACACTTTCAAAAATTCATATCTGTCAACCGAAATATCCTGAAATTCATCCACTATAATATAATCATAGCTAACCATATCTGAAGAACGGCAAATTTCAGTAGCTTGAAGAATCGCATCCGTGAAATCGATCTTGTTCATTGCACTTAAAGCATTACAATAACGCTTATAGACCGGCATAAAAATATTCTTTATCATGAATGCACTTCTCTCATCGTGCTCATTGTAAGCTTTACACAAAACTTCATCAATTGACTTGCAACTCGATTTTATCAATGTAACAAACGTCACAACTAATCTGATAAAAGCCTTTTCCTGCTTACTGCCTTTGGCGATAACCGCGTCATACAGTTCTGTATCGCTTTTTTCACTAATCGGGACTCCAGCATTTTCCAATCTATTCTTTAGCCTATCTCTTATATCAAAATTATAGAAATCCGCACTTGATGTTGTTATAAGTTCAGTACCAAACTTTTCATGGGCCGCTTTCTTCCATGTAATCCCGTCATTATATTTTTGATTTGCCTCTTCATATGTCATATTCTTGTCTTCCGCAAACCATCTTGGCACTTGCCCATGCTCGTCTATTCCATAATGCTCCAGATATATACGTCTGATATTACCATTTTTCTCATAATAAATGGAAAAATCCGGAGTGTATTGAGAATGAAATTCATCAGCTAAGAGGTACTCATATGGCTCCTCATATCTAAACCGAACCCCAAGAGAGGAAAGTACAAAGCAAATCTTCTGCTCCTGCTCACTTCTAACATAGACCGGTTTCCCGTCCATATCTGGTAATAATGCTTTCATCCGTGGCTTCTTTTGTTCTGCCAATTGTTCTCGTTTTTCATTCTTCCTTTGTTCCCAGTCAGCCTCCTGAGATTGGCAATCTATGAAATATTCAATCACATTCTTTTTAAAGGCAGCATCTTCCAAAAGCTCTTGGTATATTGTCACGAATAAGGCATCCGTATTGTCACAGATTGATGGTTTTATGCCTGTATTCCGTCCTATCAGATCAATTGCCAATTTATGAAATGTATAGCCTCTGAGTCCTGCTATATCCAGCCTCTCCGTCAATTCAGATGCCGCCTTATTTGTATAACTTATCAGAAGTATCTTTTGTGGTGCTATTCCCTTTTTTTCTATCAGATATTTAACTTTCCCAATTATTGACGATGTCTTTCCACTCCCCGCACTGCTGACCACTAAGCAATTGTCCTCCTCCGAAACAATCGAGCGTCTTTGCTGCCTATCTAATGGATATTTCAAACATGTATCAAAAAAGTCCTTATATATATTAAGCAGATTCCCTATCACTTTTTCATTATGTTCTTGTACAAGAGAATGTATGCATTCAAAATCATAAATAAATTGTACGATTTTTTCAGACGGAGTAATCCTTAATTTATTTGATCTTTTCACAAATAAACACGCCAGATCATAAATATCTGAATAGGCCACAATAAAATTTCTTTTTTGAGATGCAGAAACTATCTTGCCTTGAAACTTATTTTCAAAAACATCCTTTATATCAGAAACCGAGCATTTTTCTTTGATATCGCTATGAAATTCTTTGCCCTGACAATCATCCGATTTTTTGCTTCTATCTGAGAGTATCTCACTGATTTTTTCAGATAGTTCCGAATCTCGTTTTCTAAAATTCACTTGCACAATCACACGTGCAACAAGTAAAATCGAGGCAATAACGATTATTATGAATAATGGTGAGGACATCTTTTAAATCAATAAATTGCTTATTTCTCAGGACTTTTAAAATATCTAAAGCGCATACTTCTATTCTCCCTTTGTGTATAATTTTGAATATAAGCTGCCATATTCCAGACTGCAAAAGTAATCAAATTCTAAAACAGCCACTATACATAAGCCTCTTTAATATATCATTATCTGTGTTTTATCTCCTTTTATGCGTCTTTTCCGACTATTTTTTCGTAATTTTGCCAGAGTCTCCGGATGGAGGCGCTTTTTATCATTTTTCAGAACAACTATCTTTTGACCAACCACCTTCTCTGATTTCCATGAAACTTACCTCTGTTTTGCTTGGGCTCTATATGGCTGCGTCTGTTGCCGTCAATGCCTCTACCCCTTCAAGTTATGCTCATCTCTATGACGGTCTTCCGTTTGACATGCCCGTCATCGACAAACCCGTGTTTCCGGCAAACACCGTAAGCCTCACGGATTTCGGCGCAGTGGCCGATGGCAAAACCCTCAACACCGAGGCCTTTGCCAATGCTATCGACGCTCTTGCAGCCAAGGGTGGCGGTACTCTGAATGTACCTGCCGGAATATGGATGACCGGCCCGATAGCCATGAAGTCAAACATCAACCTGCACCTCGATGGCGGCGCTCTGATACTCTTTTCCCCGGACCCGGACTTGTATCCGGCAATTTATACCGTCTACGAGGGCTATGAAGCCTATCGGGCAATATCTCCGATCTATGGCGAAGATCTCGAAAACGTCGCCATCACAGGCGACGGCGTGATCGACGGCAATGGCGCGGCATGGCGTCAGGTGAAACGTGACCAGATGACACCTCCGCAGTGGCGACGCAAGATCAAGTCTAGCGGAATCCTTGTGAACGACAACGTTTGGTATCCCTCGCAGGACTATATCGACGGCGAGAAAATACGCGAAAGCGAAGACGGCATAGCCAAACTCAAAGCCATGACCAAAGAGGAGGCCGAGGCCATAAAGCGTTTCATCCGTCCGGTGATGGTAAAGCTCGTCAACTGCAAGAACGTTTATCTCCAGGGAGTATTGTTTCAGAATTCTCCTGCCTGGAACCTCCACCCGCTGATGTGCGAGAACCTTATAATCGACGGTGTCTACATCAAGAATCCCGAATATGCCCAGAACGGCGACGGGCTTGACGTGGAATCATGCAAAAACGTGATCATCTACCGTTCGACTCTCGATGTGGGTGACGATGCCATCTGCATCAAGTCCGGCAAGGACGAAGACGGACGCCGCCGCGGCATACCGACTGAAAATGTCATTGTCAAGGACTGCCGGGTATTCCAGGGCCACGGCGGATTCGTGGTCGGCAGCGAGATGTCAGGCGGAGTCAACAATGTGGCCGTGTCTGACTGCCAGTTTATAGGCACCGATGTCGGTCTGCGATTCAAGAGCACACGCGGACGCGGCGGTGTGGTCAAAAACATCTTCATTGACAACATCAACATGCTCGACATCGTTGGCGAAGCTCTGCTTTTCGACCTCTACTACTGGGTGAAAAACGCTCCAAAAACCATCCCGCCGGTCGACGAGACTACACCACAGTTCCGCGACATCACCATCACCCGCGTCAGCTCGTTCAACTCCGGAATTTCCGTCAAGTTCAACGGTCTTCCGGAAATGCCTATCGAAAACATCAAGGTCAGCAACTCGATATTCACCGCGCAGAAAAGCGGTCTGCTGTCTGAATCGACAGGAATTGTGTTTGACAACGTAGACATCACCTCGGCTTCTGGCGCTGCCATGACCATCAACAGCTGCAGCAACGCCACTCTGACCGACTGTAAGTTCACCTCCCCGGCAGAGGAAAAAATTCTCTACACCGGCAAGAACAAAAACGTAAAAGTGAAGTAAGCCCCCGTCTGAACAATTCACGCTCCAATACATCAAGGCGGCGCTGATCCATATGATATCAACTGGATCAGCGCCGCCCGGCTTATCTTATCCCCGAAACTGCCGGTGCAGTCCGGAAAGCAGTTACTTCTTCGGTGTCCTTTTCGGTTTCTTCGGTTCCGGACGGAGAAGGCGGAGCACCTGAGCCGAGCGAGGAGGCATATAGAGGCGCAGCCATTCACGTCCTGACGGAGCAAACAGCGGATCGGTCTGAGTCAGATGACGGACACTCTCGTCAATATTGCCGTAGCCACCGAAATCGGCGCTATCGGTCGACAGCACCACCTCATACTCTCCGGCAGGCGCAAGAACACCGTAGCCGGTGAATGCCTTGACCGGATTGAAGTTGAAGACAAACACAAGATCACCGCGCATATAGGCAAGCACCTGGTCATCGTCCTTCTCCCAGAGTTTGACCACCGGGAGCGACTGGAAATTATAGACTCCGGAGATCAGATGGATCATAGCGTTGTCGAAATTGTTAAGCTGATCATATTTCAGTTCCTTGCGGTCTACGAGATCCCACTGGCGGCGGGCATACTTGTAGCTCCAGCCGTTGCCTTCGCGCGGGAAGTCTATCCATTCAGGATGGCCGAACTCATTGCCCATGAAGTTAAGGTAACCGCCGTTGATGGTCGAGGCGGTCACAAGGCGGATCATCTTGTGGAGAGCCATGCCGCGGGCCACTGCCATATTGTCGTCATCCTTCATCATGTGCCAGTACATCTCCTTGTCGATCAGGCGGAAAATCACGGTTTTGTCTCCGACAAGAGCCTGGTCGTGGCTCTCTACATAAGAGATTGTCTTTTCATCGGCACGGCGGTTGGTCAGTTCCCAGAATATCGAAGTCGGATGCCAGTCCTCGTCCTTCTTCTCCTTGAGAGTCTTGATCCAGTAATCGGGAATACCCATAGCCATACGGTAGTCAAACCCTATGCCGCCGTCCTTGACAGGCACAGCCAGACCGGGCATACCGCTCATTTCCTCGGCAATCGTTATGGCATGGGGATTTATTTCATGAATCAGCTTGTTGGCAAGAGTCAGATATGTGATGGCATTGGTGTCCTCGCCGCCGTCATAATAGTCGTCATAGCTTCCGAATGCCTGGCCGAGACCGTGGCTGTAATAGAGCATCGAGGTAACCCCGTCAAAGCGAAAACCGTCAAAGCGGAACTCCTGAAGCCAGTATTTGCAGTTTGACAGCAGGAAGTTGATCACATCGTTTTTGCCATAGTCGAAACAAAGCGAATCCCATGCCGGATGCTCGCGTCGGCCATCGCCGTAGAAGTACTGGTCATAGCTGCCGTCAAGGCGTCCGAGGCCTTCCACTTCATTTTTGACTGCGTGAGAGTGGACAATGTCCATAATCACGGCAATGCCGAGTTCATGAGCTCGGTCTATCAGGCTCTTCAGCTCTTCAGGAGTACCGAAACGGCTTGAGGGTGCATAGAAGCTCGACACATGATAGCCGAAAGACCCATAGTAGGGATGCTCCTGGATGGCCATGATCTGGATGGCGTTATAACCGTCGGCCGCAATACGCGGCAGTATCTTGTCGCGGAATTCCACATATGTGCCTATTCCCTCCTTCTCCTGCGCCATGCCGATATGGCATTCATAGATGAGAAGCGGACGGGTGTCGGGGCGGAAGCGCTTCACCTTCCACTTATAGGCCTCAGGAGCCCAAACCTGCGCTGAGAACAGATGGGTTGTCTCGTCCTGCACTACCCTTGTGGCATATGCGGGAATGCGTTCGCCGCTTCCGCCGTCCCAGCTGACGATCATCTTGTAGTAATCGCCGTGACTCATTGCATCGGGTTTCAGTTTGAGTTCCCACACGCCGTTGGCTTTCGGCTTCAGGGCATATTTCTTCAGTTGTTTCCACTTGGAAAAGTCACCGACAAGAGTGATCCCGGTTGCATTCGGAGCCCATTCGCGGAACACCCAGCTGCCGTCAGCCTGACGATGTAGTCCGAAATAATTGTGGGCGTTGGCAAATGAGTCGAGTTTGCCGTCAGGACCACATAGTTCCTGCTCCTTGCGCAGAGCGTCTTCATGACGGCCTATGATCGCGGCGCTATAGGGCTCAAGCCAGGGATCGTTCTTGATGATGTTGAGAGTTTTTTTTTTCATTGGTAACTGATGATTAGAGGGGAGGCATTTGTGTGTGCCCATAGGGTTAAACCTGAATCCCTGAGTTTTGTTTCCACAAACTTAAGAATAATTTTTCAATCCGCAGGCATATGTATGGCAAAAAGAACGCTATGGCACTCCAAGAATCCTGCGGGAATCCTAAAGCTCGAAAACAGGAAGTCTCAGAGGCTGACTATTCCAAGTCCGAAAACAAACACCGTGGCTATGCAGACGGGCGCGATGTAGCGCAGGCAGAAAACCACAATCCGCGCTCCGAGCAGTCCGCGGCGCGTGCCGTCAGGGCTGAGTTCACGGCGCACCACCGCGCGGTCGAGCACCCACCCGACAAACAGAGAGATCAGCAGACCGCCGAGCGGCAGGAGTATGTTGGACGATACATAGTCAAAAAGATTGAACAGTGTCATGCCGAATATCTTCCACCCGGAAAGCGATCCGAATGACAGCGCGCAGAGCGAACCAAGCACCATTGCGACCGCTATATTAATAAAGGTGGCCTTGCGGCGCGACATGCCCAGCTCATCTGTCAGATAGGATATGCAGATTTCGCTCATTGATATTGTCGATGACAGGGATGCCACAAACAGCAGCACAAAGAAGAGCGTGGACCAGAGCATGGTGCCGGGCATCCGGCAGAACACAGACGGCAGGATCTCGAACACCAGACGCGGACCGGCCTCAGGCTGAAGACCGAAAGTGAAGACCGCCGGGAAGATTATCACACCGGCCAGAATGGCCACCAGAGTGTCAAGAGCAGCCATTGTACCCGCAGTACGCAGCAGAGGTGTCTCCTTTCTGAAATAGCTTGAATATGTGATCAGACAACCGAGGCCGAGACTCAGCGAAAAGAATGCCTGCCCCATAGCCTCGATCATAACTGAGGGGGTAACCTGCGAGAAGTCAGGGCTGAAAAGAAATTTCAGACCGTCAGCCGCTCCGGGCATCATCAGCGAGTTGACACAGAACACGGCAAGGATCACAAACAGCAACGGCATCATGATGTTTGACATCCGCTCGATTCCTTTCTGCACTCCGCGGGCAAGAATCAGATAATTGGCCAGCAGAAAAAGCAGAGTGCACACAAGCGGACTCCAGTCAGACGAGGCAAACCGGTCAAACTGCCCGTGCAGCCCCTCGACAGTGTTTATCCCGTCAAAATCAGACAGTGACAGAGCTATGTATTTCATAGTCCATCCGGCCACAACCGAATAGAAACTCAGAATCAGAAACGAAGAGAGCAGCCCCATGTAGCCGACCACTCCCCAGGCCCTTTTCGGAGCAAGCGCCTTGAATGCACCGCGCACATTCAGCCCCGTGTGGCGTCCGATGATAAACTCGGCACAGACCACCGGAATCCCGACCACAAAAACAAAAAACAGATCGATGAGAAGGAATGCTCCTCCGCCATGAACTCCGGCTTCATAAGGGAAACGCCATATATTACCAAGTCCCACAGCCGAACCGACGGTGGTTGCGATCACACCGAGACGCGTTGCGAACTGCGCTCTTTTTTCTGTCATATGTATATTCTGATTGTGTATTTGCAATATTAGAACGTGCAAAGATAAGCAATTTTCGTAAATTTGTGCTCCATTATACATTCATTGACATTACAGCCATGACCGACATCGAATCAATCCGACTTTTCTGCCTTTCACTGCCCCACACAAGCGAAGACATGGCTTTCGGTGAAGACTATCTGCTGTTTCGTGTCTGCGACAGGATCTTCGCCTGCTATGGTTTTGCCCGCGACAACTATTTCACCCTCAAATGTGATCCGGTCTATGCAATTGAACTGCGCGAGCGCTATCCTGAAATCCAGCCTGCCTGGCACTGGAACAAAAAATACTGGAACCAGCTCGATCTCTCCGGCTCGCTAAGCGAGGAAATGGTGAAATCACTGATCATCCACAGCTACTCAGAAGTAATCCGCAAATTCTCACGCCGTTTTCTCAACGCCAACCCTGACATCGCAGCCTTTCTCGATGACCACAATGCCCGCAAAGATCTCTGACCCATTGTTTCAGCCAGTCTCCGGCTCTACTACCCCTCCGCCATCAGCTTGTTGAACGAACGGTTGATGAAACTGAGATAGAACGGGCGCACAAACATGCTGTCACCGATCCGCACCGGAAGCGTCATATAGCGGATCATGAATCTGAACAAGCCCGGAAGCCTTGATTTGCGGGCCATCCGGTCAAGCCGCCTCAGTTCCGCTCCCGCAAGAGCCTTGTCGCCTATACACTCCCACGCCTGGGCCTTGCCTGCAAACTGCAAGGCATCAAAAAGATACCGGCATTCGCCCCTATAGTCCGACTGCCCGAATCCGTCCACCATATTACCTATGATTTTCAGTCGACTGACAAAACTCAGCGTCTTGTCTTTCCGATGGATGATTGAATCTGCGTTGTCATTACGGTAGAAATAGACCGGGGTGAAACAGAATGCCACAGACCTGACCTGACGCGCCGCACAGACGCGCCACATGTCGTCCTCATGCAGAAGCCCTTCACAGAAATAAAGATCATTACCTGTTATGAATTCCCGGCGTATCAGTTTGCCACATGCAGTCATCGGAATTTCAGTCAGCAGACTCCGCGAGCACCACGCCCGGTCATCGCTATATTCAGGAAACAGCACTGGCGACACACACAGAAAATCCATGAAACGGGTCGGATTCTTAAGCCACATGTCACCCTGGACAATATCAACACCTGAAAATTTTTCTGCCACAACTGCCATTGCGGCAATCGCACCGGGGAGCAGACGGTCATCACTGTCAAGAAACGAGACATAATCGCCTGAGGCAGCACGTATGCCACTGTTTCGCGCGGCAGAAAGCCCGCGGTTTCTATCATGGCTTATAATACGGAATTCTATCGGCCCGGTATATGCACCTGTCAGACGCTCCACCACAGCCATCGAGCTGTCACTTCCGCAATCGTCCACGACAATGCAATCCAAGGCCCCTCCGAAATTCTGTTCCATCACAGACTTCAGACACTCCTCTATGTATCTCTCCACATTGTAAACCGGAACAATTATAGATATTTTCATCTGATCAGTCATATTGGTCAAGAGATTCTGTCAGAATATACTCTTTTGCAGATGGATTCTTTGAAAAGAACTCTGCGATCTTACATTCCTGTTCGAAATTGAACACTCGTGAAAAACTATCTTTGAGCAATTTAGCAGGCAAACCTCCGATAAGAGTCCGTTCTTGACTTGTGATATTGCTATTCACCAATGAATTTGATGCGACAGTAGTATATGCCGGCAACTCGACACCTTTCATTATTGATGACCGTGAGCCAATCCAACAATGATGCCCTAATACAATTGACGAATTATTTCTTCTGACCTTTCGTTTATCCGTATTATAGGTATAATGGAAGTTCGTATCCATTATCTGGCATTGATGTCCCATTCTTAAATTATGGCCTAAACATATAGACTCAGAACATGAGATCATCACACCATTACTTATAAACGCATTATTGCCAATCCGCAGCACTCCTCCACCCCACAACAGGAGTTTTGAGCCACGTCCAATAAATGCTTGTCCCTCAAAAATAATTTTACCATGCCCCAAAACTATTTCCGTATTCCCCTCCCCAAGTCCGGGAGCTTCCGAAGGCGCATTTATCCTGATCATCCCTCGACTCATTTCTGCTGCCTGACATACAATCTCCATACATCCGATAAATTTTGTAATTTTCAAACCTCCATAAACATATATCGGCAACTTTTTTGCCTGCCGGAAAGGTAAAAAATAAAAATTCACAACCAACGTCCGCCATAGGCTAAGAGATGGGGTTGAGCGCCATTTCATATACCTCGCAGCATACATTTTAAGCCTTATGCCTATTTTTAACCACACAGAACTCATCCGATTCTATCTTTTATTCGAGTAACTAAATATTTCCTATCGCTGTGCGTCAATAATACAACCGTTGACACACCAATCCCGATAGCAGTTGTAAAAACACATCCTGCCAAAATGCCGATCCATGAAACATCAAGGAAAAATATTTTGAACAAGATTGAAGCTGCTGTCACTACGCCTATGTTAATAGCGTTTTTTATAATCACAGGGAAAAAGCACCATTTGCTTAGCCCCAGGCAGACAGCGCCGTATATCGGCAAAAACGTTGTAACCCTAATACTGCCATAAAAAGTTCTGACTGAAGCCAAAACAAGCAATTTAGTAATATCGTCAGTGCAAAGCAACATAAGCAGCAACACTGTGGCAAAAATAGCTATCGAATTAAGAAACAGATTGATTGAAGATTTTTTGACTTTATTTGTAATGGTAAATATCGCCCATAACGGCTCCTGAGGTATCGCGAATATCATACCCAAAGAGCCTAAACATGACAATCTGTATAATAATACCGCATCCTCAGTCGGTAACCACAGTTTAAAAAACATATCTCCGTAGGCAAAAAGCAGGCTTAACGGTATGCAACTGAAAAAACCGGTCACTCTCACCGCCCGGAGAAGTTCTGCTTTCAGTCCGTTAAAATCTTTAACAGCATAAAGACGTGTGAACTCCGGAGCGAAATTGCCTGACAGCATACTGAAAAAGCCAAGAATCATCATAGGGATAATCTGGGTGATCGACAATATGCCCATCGCATTCGCATTGATGAACAGATTTGCCAAAAGAAGATCAAATCCTCTTGACAGCATCTCGCTCAAACGGGAAATAAGATTCCATGCACCTGCCGCAGTGACCTCCTTTACATACTTGAAATCAAAATATTTCCACTTGACATGCAGCTCCGGTGTCAGCAAACGGTAAAAATAATAATTCGAGCCTATGATATAGACATCCATCACTATCACTGTCAGACCGATATACCAAAGGTGAGGCACGAAAAGCCCGAATAACAAAAGCATCAGTATAACCCTGATGAAACTGCCTACAACATTTCTGATATTAGTGATATCAAGTCGGTTTCTGATAAATGCGCCGACAGAGATAACCCCGGTCATCAGTCCAAGCACAGACGAGACTCCAAGCATCGCAAAAAGAGCCTGAACGTCACCGACAAGCGCTTCCGGAATATTGATCAGCTCCGGCAAAAACGCAGTCACCACAGCCAAAGCCAGAAGTATTATCGCCGAAAGCAGCAGATTGATATAGAAAATCGACGACATGTACTTATTGGCATCCTCCGACTCTCCTTCATGAACCTTAACCGTGATGAAACGTCCGGCCATCGAATTGACAGCTATTGTAAGCAGACTGCTGTAACCTATTATATTATTCGAAAGTCCGATGTAGCCATAGGCATCTGTACCAAGTTTTTCAACTATAAACGGTGTCAAAAAAAATGACACACAGAGATTGAGTGTAAACACACAGACCCCTGACAGCATATTTACCGCCATCTGCCTGCGGGCCGACCGTTCATTTCCTAAACTCTTTACTGCCATTTTGCAACTTCCGGCTATGAATTTTCACCACTTATGACAGCATAGATCTGCTCTATCGACTTGTCAGGGCAGAAAATTTCTGAACGCCGACGGGCCATTGCCTCATAATGACTGCGAAGAGCGCAGTCATCCAACAGAGCCTTTATCTTGAGAGCAATCTCCTTTTCATCCATTGAGGTCAGCAAACCGGCATCTTCTGCAAGCAGTTCTGTCGGTCCGGTTATCCGCGTGGCCACAATAGGTTTTCCAAGACAGAGAGCCTCGGATACTACTACCGGAAGCCCCTCGGCATCCGATGTGAGCACAAAGATATCGGCATTCTTTATAAGAGGATATGGATTGGTCTGAAAACCGCAGAAGACAACCCGATCATCGACTTTCAGGTCCTTTGCCAGTCTGCGCAGATCAGCCTCAAGTTCTCCTTCTCCTACAATCCAGGCCTCAACATCAAGTCCGTAATCATGCCACAGCCGGGCAACAACCCTAATCAGCCTGTCCTGACGCTTCTGCGGAGCAAGCCGTCCCACATTGCACAGAACATACTTACGCCTTTTTTCAACCGGACATGATTCAGAACTTTTCCTTATTATATCGTCCTTCTCAATCAGGTTGTATATAACTCTTGCCGGATATTCCCTGGCAAAAAGTTTAAAGAAAGCCTCACGGGCCTGCTCCGAGACGAAAACAATTTCATCCATCCGGTCATAGGCCTCCGTTTCAGCAGCTTCATTCTTAAAAAATCCAGAGGAATAATGATTGGCAAGCATATCTATATGCACCCATGTGACATTCCGGCGCGCCCTTGAACGCAGTTTCGAATGGACAGCCACACTCCAGCCCTCCATAAACGATACTATACAGTCATATTTCCCGCATAGTCCCAAGGCTTTATACAGTTTAAGCCGTGTCCATAGTCCTGAAGGAACCAGCTTTGCCGTCCATCGGTTGAACAGCAGTTTCCATCCGAAAGCCATCTGCGCCGGATCAAACACCTTTATCCTTACGCTCTCCGGTATTGCAGAAAGATAAACTCCATATTTCTGAAACAGCAGCAGTGTAACGTCAAACCGGTCATAATCTATGCGGTTCAGAATGTCACACAGCACCTTTTCGGCACCTCCGCCGGCAAGAGAATACTGGATTATGAGAAGTTTATTTTTCATGCACGGTCTTTCAGTCTCGGATAAATGATCTTTTCACTGACTCTGGTGAAACTTCCGGACATTCATTCATTAGTCATACTAAAATAATAGAGAAAACAGACAGTCTGGCTATAAGCCGACTGCCTGTTTTCATCGGAGCGGCAAACGAGGCTCGAACTCGCGACCCTCAGCTTGGGAAGCTGATGCTCTACCAACTGAGCTACTGCCGCATTGCATATCGCGTTTTTACGGATGCAAAAATAAGTGTTTTTTCCGAATCAATAAAATATTCCACCCCTTTTATTGTGCCTTTTCTTTTATTTTCACAATTGTGCAGGTTCAACTGGCAAGTGCAAAATTAGCGATTTGTTTGAAGAACTCGGTTTTCGGGTTTGAAAAACCAAGTTTTTTCCGAGGCCTTAAGTTCAGTTTCTTTGCCACGTTTTTGATGTATAGGTCAGTGAAATCATTGAAATTTGACTTTTTGGGGATGTATTGACGGATGAGTTTGTTGATGTTTTCGACCGCTCCTTTCTGCCATGAGCAGTAGCTGTCGGCAAAGTAAACAGTCACATCATCAAGACCTTTGATGCGTAATCCGGCGGTTATGTCGAGGTGTGCCGCGAACTCGCTGCCGTTGTCAGTAGTGATGGTTTTAAGATATTTACGGTATGCGTACAGCATTCTCACGACAGTCTTTGACAATGGCTTGGCTCTTTTTCCGTAAGGTAGTTTCTCCATCATCACAAAGCCAGTCATGCGTTCAAGCAGCACTAGAATCGCGTGCCCGTAGGCATCAACAATAAGATCCATCTCAAAATCGCCAAAGCGTTTGCCGTCGGCCTCGGCCGGTCTGTCGTGTATGCTTGTGCGGTTTGGTATGTTGGTGGCTTTAGTGGGTTTGCGTTCGCCTTTTGGTCGTCGTCGGAAGTCGGGATGTCTGCGGTGACGGCGCAGTTCTCCGCTTTCATCAGCGTTTATAATGTTGTAAATGGTCTGTATGGATACGGAAACGCCTTCCTTGGCCAACACGCCACGAATTTGTTCTGGTGACCATTGGTGGTCAATAATCATCTGTTTTATACGCCACACCAACACGCTGTCGAGCTTCTTGTTGGATGTGGTGCGCTTTCTGCGTTCAAGGGCTTTGGCATGAGCCTTTTCCCACAGATAGTGGCCTTTGGTTGTGGAATTGCGCTTCAGTTCACGACAAAGTGTTGATTGACTGCACCCTACAATGAGGGCGATTTCTTTTCTTGGAGTTTTTCTTTGCAGTAAGGCGAAAATTTGCGACCTTTGCTGCGAGGTTAATTGTCTGTACATTAGCAATACAAAATTAGTTAATCTCAGGGAGACTTCGGTCTCCTTTTTTATTTTGTATTGCCAGTATGTTCTGCTGCTGTCCGCTCTTGGGGCGGTTTAGGCCGCCCCCGCCGCTTGGGCATCCCCTCGCCAGAAGGAGTGAGGAGAATGAATAATTCCTAGCTCAAAGTTTTGCACTTCGATTTGGAATCTTCATTATTTTCACAATTGTTTGCTCCCTACTCTCGCGGAAATGATTTAACTTTGCAGATAGAATGGATCGCCGTCATTTCTGTAAAATAGCATCACTTGCCGCCGGTGCGCTCGGTTTTGGAGCTGTACCGGCTGTCGCGTCTGCAAGCCCGCGACTTTCTCAGTCCGTTTCCGGATCGTCTCTTGCTTCCATGCCCTCGCCCGGATGCCTGATCTCGGTGCTCCGGCGGGAATGCCATCAGGATCTGCAGGCCATCTTTCTTGACGATCCTGACGCGGGTCCATGCCGCTCGTTCAGCAGCGGCGATGAATTTCGCTTCCGTCCCGGCGACCATTGTCCCGCCGACTTCTGCCCGCGACTGTGGGCCGCAATCTGCACCACCATAAGTCAGACCTCATGCGAGCCATCTTTGAAAGAGGAGACAATGGTCATCTCTTGTCCTGACGGCACACGCCCTGTGATAGTCAGGATCGACATAAACAACGACAACAACTTTTAACCTGTTTATCTCTCACGTTCTTCCGTAAATGAAAAAACTCTCTGTTTTCACAGCCCTGGCAGCGCTTGTTCTCTCAGCCTGCAGCAACTCCACCAATTGCGAATCAGCCTCATGCACCGTATCATCAAAAGATGCTGCCATTGAAAACATAATGACCCGCACAAGTGTCCGCGACTACACTGAGGCTCCGATTTCAGAAGCTACGATCGACACTCTTCTCCGCGCCGGCATGGCCGCTCCTACAGCCCGCAACCGCCAGCCCTGGAAATTCCTTGTCGTTACCGAACGTGCCTCACTCGACTCTCTCGCCCAGGGCAACTGGAAACCCGCAGCCAAGGCCCAGGCAGCGATCATCATATGCGGTGACCTCTCCAATCCTCTTGAAGGCGAAGGCAGAGACTATTGGGTGCAGGACTGCTCGGCCGCTACCGAAAACATCCTTCTTGCCGCCAATGCCGTAGGCCTCGGCGCAGTCTGGTGTGGCTGCTACCCTATCAGCGAACGTGTCACCCTCGTCAAAAAACTCTTCGGAATGCCTGACGAGATCATACCTCTCAGCCTCGTAATGCTCGGCTACCCCAACGGCGAGCAGACTCCGAAAGACAAATACAAAGCCGACAATATACACTATAACAAATGGTAAAACCATCCCTTTAGGTTATTCGGGAAATAATTTGTACTTTTGCAAAAATTTTCTGAAAACACCTGTAAATATATAACAACAGATAGCTTTTTTAGCAAAAACATAACCCTATGTCAAAAAGATTCCCTGAATACAGCGGCTTGAACCTGCCGGAAATCAATGACTCGGTGCTCGAAAAGTGGAGCGCTGAAGATGTCTTCGCCCGCACAATGTCGGAGCGTGAAGGTTGTCCTTCGTTCGTATTTTTTGAAGGTCCTCCTTCCGCCAACGGAAAGCCGGGCATACACCATGTGCTTGCCCGCACTATAAAAGACATTTTCTGCCGCTACAAGACCATGCAGGGCTTCCAGGTGAAACGCAAAGCCGGATGGGACACCCACGGTCTACCTGTGGAACTCGGTGTGGAAAAAAATCTCGGAATCACCAAAGAAGACATCGGCAAGAAGATCTCTGTCGACGAATACAATGCCGCATGCCGCCGCGAAGTCATGAAATATACCGGCGAATGGGAAGACCTCACCCGCCGTATGGGCTATTGGGTCGACATGCCGAACGCCTATATCACCTACGACAACCGCTACATCGAAAGCGTGTGGTGGCTCCTTGGCGAACTCTACAAAAAAGGCTATCTCTACAAAGGCTACACCATCCAGCCCTACTCTCCCGCCGCCGGCACTGGCCTCAGCTCACATGAGCTCAACCAGCCCGGATGCTACCGCGACGTGAAAGACACCACCTGCGTGGCCCAGTTCCGCGTAGTTGATGACAACGCTCCCGCGCTCGCGCCCTACCGCGACATCCTCTTCAAGTGGGGAACTCCCTACTTCCTCGCCTGGACAACCACCCCCTGGACCCTTCCTTCCAACACTGCTCTCGCTGTCGGTCCGGACATCACCTATAATATAGTACGCACCTACAACCCCTATTCAGGCAAACCGGTGACCGTGGTAGCGGCTGATGCCCTCATGGGATCGCTCTTCAACGCAAAAGCCAAGGATCTGCCTCTCGACAGCTACTCTAAAGGCGACAAACTGATCCCCTATGAAGTCGCAGCCCAGGTTAAAGGCCTCGATCTCGTCGGCATCAACTACGAACAGCTCCTCCCCTGGGTCAATCCCGGCGAAGGCGCATTCCGCGTGATACCAGGTGACTATGTGACCACCGAAGACGGTACCGGCATTGTCCACATCGCGGGCACATTCGGCGCCGATGACCTCCGTGTGTCAAAGCAGAACGCCATTCCCCCGCTCCATCTCATCGACCGCGACGGAAACATCCGGCCGATGGTCGACCTGACAGGCCGTTTCTACCTCCTTTCAGACCTCGACCCGAAATTTGTTGAAGAGATGGTAGACATCGAAGCCTACACCCCCTGGCAGGGCCAGTACGTCAAAAACGCCTACAACCCCGAAGCAACCGAAGAGACCGAGACTCTCGATGTGAAGATCTGCATGGAACTCAAAGCCACTGACAAGGTCTTCAAGATCGAAAAGCATACCCACAACTATCCCCACTGCTGGCGAACCGACAAACCGGTGCTCTACTATCCGCTCGATTCATGGTTCATCAAAACAACCGCCGTGCGCGAACGCCTCATGGAACTCAACGACAGCATCAAGTGGAAACCCGCCTCCACAGGCAGCGGCCGTTTCGGAAAATGGCTCGAAAACCTCCAGGACTGGAACCTCTCGCGCAGCCGCTACTGGGGCACTCCGCTCCCCATCTGGCGCACCGAAGACGGCGCTGAAGAGCTCTGCATCAGCTCAGTAGAACAGCTCTATACCGAAATCGAACATGCTGTCGAAGCCGGACTCATGACCGAGAATCCCTATAAGAAAGCAGGCTTTGTTCCCGGCGACTACGCCAAAGACAACTACGAGAAGATCGACCTCCACCGTCCCTACGTCGACGACATCATCCTTCTCTCCCCCTCCGGCAAAGCCATGCGCCGCGAAAAAGACCTCATTGACGTATGGTTCGACTCAGGCTCCATGCCCTACGCCCAGATCCACTATCCGTTCGAAAACAAAGAAGCCTTTGACAACCGCGAAGTCTATCCCGCCGACTTCATTGCCGAAGGTGTCGACCAGACACGCGGATGGTTCTTCACACTCCACGCCATCGCAGGCATGGTGTTCGACTCCATATCCTACAAGACCGTGATCTCCAACGGCCTCGTGCTCGACAAATACGGCAACAAGATGTCGAAGCGCCTCGGCAACGCCGTCGACCCCTTCGGCCAGATCGGCCAGTATGGCGCGGACCCCG
Organism: Duncaniella sp. C9; assembly: GCF_004803935.1. Classification (GTDB taxonomy): domain Bacteria; phylum Bacteroidota; class Bacteroidia; order Bacteroidales; family Muribaculaceae; genus Duncaniella; species Duncaniella muris. The sequence continues at coordinate 1,723,795 of NZ_CP039547.1, read as the reverse complement.
TGCGCTGGTACATGATCTCCAACTCATCGCCGTGGGACAACCTCAAATATGACGAAAAAGGCGTCCTGGAGACTTCACGCAAGCTCTTCTCGACCCTCTACAACACATACAGCTTCTTCGCACTCTACGCCAACGTAGACAGCTTCGACCCCTCGGCTCCGCAGGTGCCCGTTGAAAAGCGCCCTGAGATCGACCGCTGGATACTCTCCCTGCTCAACACCCTCATCCGCGAAGTGACCGAAGCCCTTGACGACTACGAGCCCACCCGTGCGGCCCGCGCCATCGGCGAATTCGTCGGCGACAACCTCTCCAACTGGTACGTGCGTCTCAACCGCAAGCGCTTCTGGGGCGGCGACATGACTGATGACAAACTCGCAGCCTACCAGACCCTCTACACCTGTCTGCACACCGTCACCCTCCTCATGGCGCCATTCGCCCCCTTCTTCGCCGACCGCCTCTACCGCGACCTCACAGGCTCTGAAAACTCCATCCACCTCGACCGATACCCCGTGGCCGATCCATCGCTCATCGATCCCGACCTCGAAGAGCGCCAGAAACTCGCCCAGGACATCACCTCGATGGCCCTCGCACTGCGCCGCAAAGTCAACCTCAAAGTGCGTCAGCCGCTCCACACCATCATGGTGCCCGTGGCCGATGAAAAGCGCCGCGCCGCCGTCGAAGCCATAATGGACCTTGTCAAAAGCGAAATCAACGTCAAAGACCTCAAGATCGTAGGCAATGACGAAGGCATCCTTGTCAAGAGCGTGAAACCCGACTTCAAGAAACTCGGCCCGAAATTCGGCAAAAACATGAAAGCCGCAGCCGAGATCATCAAGAACCTCGACGCCAAATCGATCGCTGCTCTCGAACGCGACGGACATCTGTCATTCGACCTCAACGGCACACCAGCCGAGGTAGAGCTTTCCGACGTGGAGATCATCTCCGAAGACATCCCCGGATGGCTCGTGGCAAACGAAGGCAGCCTCACTATAGCCCTTGACGTCACCGTGACTCCCGAACTCCGTCGTGAAGGCATAGCCCGTGACATCGTCAACCGCATCCAGAACATCCGCAAGGCCCGCAACTACGACATCACAGACCGCATCCGCCTCGTCTTCGCTCCCGGAGCCGACACCGACGATGCCATCCGTGACTTCGCCGACTACATTTCGCGTCAGGTGCTCGCCACCTCTCTCGAAATCGTTCCGCTCGCCGACTCTGCCGAAGGCATTGAGGAACTCTCGATGGACGACGTAACCGCACGTGTGCTCATCTCGCTTGACAAATAAGATTCTTACTTCGTAAATCTATATCCTAAAACTATTTTACGCAACACTTGATCCAATGAGTGAAAAGACCCGTTACACAGACGAGGAGCTCCTCGAATTCAAGGAGCTGATCCTCCAGAAGCTTGAAAAGGCTCAGAAAGAATACGACTCTCTGCGCGGCCTGATCAACAACACTGACGGAAACGACACTGCCGACACATCGCCGACATTCAAAATCCTCGAAGAGGGTGCCAGCACCCTCTCCAAGGAAGAAGCCGGCCAGCTTGCCCAGCGCCAGCGCAAGTTCATACAGCACCTCCAGAACGCCTTGATCCGCATCGAGAACAAGACCTACGGCGTATGCTGTGAAACCGGCGAACTCATACCAAAGGAACGTCTACGCGCCGTCCCCCACGCCACCCGCAGCGTTGAAGCCAAAAACTCGCAGAAGAAAAAGTAATCTGCTCAACTGATTTTATTAACGCCCCCCCTTTAAAGCCCGATGCTCAAAAGCCGTACCGCAATAGCCTCCATGATCATCATCCTTGTCGTGCTGATCGACCAGGCTGTCAAAATATGGATCAAGACTCATTTCTATCTGGGAGAAGACCTGCAGATCTTCTCCTGGTTCCACTTGTATTTCATTGAAAACAACGGCATGGCTTTTGGCATGGAGCTGGGAAGCAAACTCGCCCTGACACTCTTCCGCATTGTTGCCGTAGGCTTCCTGATCTGGTACATCATACGCATTAGGGCGCTGCGCTCAGTCCCCGCTGGCTACATAATATGTCTCGCCTTTGTGACAGCCGGAGCCGCAGGCAACATCTTCGACTGCGTGTTCTACGGACTGATCTTCAACAACCCTATGCCACCCCAGGTCGCCACCATCTTCCCCGAAGCCGGAGGCTACGCCCCTCTCTTCCTCGGCAAGGTGGTTGACATGCTCTACTTCCCGCTCTTCAGCTTCGTCTGGCCCGACTGGATCCCATTCGTAGGCGGACAGGAGTTCCTCTTCTTCCAGCCGATATTCAACATCGCCGATGCCGCCATCTCTTGCGGAATCATAGCGCTCATACTCTTCTACCACCGCTACATCCTCGGCCCGAAAGCCCTCGCGGAACTTCCTGACAGACACTGACATCAACCACCTACCATTCCACCTTTCACCCCCCTCTGAACACCGACGTGCGCCATCTTCCCCTGATCATCGTCTCCACACTGCTTCTGCTCCTCGTTGCCTGCGGAAAAACTCCCGGCTATGTCATATCGCCCGACAAAATGGCCGAGATCATGGCCGATCTCCACACCGGCGAAGCCGTAGTCGATGCCAATGGAGCAGCCTATCGCAACGACTCGGTCAAAAGAGCACTCATGCAATCCATCTGCGAGATCCACGGAGTCACGACCGCCGATCTCGACACCTCGCTATACTGGTATGGAAACAACCTCCCCGAATATGTCAAGGTCTACGACAAGACCATTGAGATCCTCAACGCCCGTATAGCCGAAGTAGAAAAATCCGGAGCAAAAACCGCCGGCCGAATCCAGCGCGACACTCCTGACGGAGACTCTGTCAACATCTGGCGCGGACCGCTCATGCGCCGCAACACCGCCGGCAACCCCTCTGACTTCATCTCATTCACCTACAACTCAGAGCGCAACTGGGAACGCGGCGATCGCTACACCCTCTATGCCCGTCCGCTCAACCCCCACTCGCCCCTGTTCATGACCCTCGCCGTGACCTACAACGACGGCACCGCCGAATACGTCACCCTCAACCAAGGCTCCGAGGGCCGCAAACAGCTCACACTCGTCCTCGACTCTGCCAAGACTGCAACCAACCTCTACGGCACCATCCACTACTCCGCAGGCCGGGGTGAAATCTCCTATATCGACTCCATAGCCCTCGTCCGCACCCGTGGCCGCAACGACAACGTCAAAGCCCGTCAGGCCCAGCACACAGTCAGAATCCGCTAAGAGGTTATTTAAAACAACCTCTAAACCATCACTCTCCAGACACATGTTATCAGTCAGAGTCCACGCAGCCGTGGCCAACGGCAAAATCACCCGCAACGCCATAGTCCGCTACACGTCCGAACCACAGCCGGGCATGCCCCCGCTTGTCAAACCGTTCGAAGGCGAAATCCACTCCACCACCGACCTCAACGGCATCGCCGTCATAGTCCCCGCCGCCTACAGGCTGCCTGAGTCACTGACCCCGCCCGACCACATCTCAGCTCCGGGAGCATTCGACGCCTATCTGACCCTGCTTGCAACCTCAGTTCCACCCGTAACCGCCACTGACACAGCCGGAGTCATCACCATAGAGTTCTGACACACACAATTTTTCACGCACCACCGCGTTATGTAATAAGACAACCAATCATCTTTAGCCAACACATCCCGCATAATGCACGGCCACGGACTCCGTTTTAAGATACTCCTGCTCCTCCTCACCCCCCTGCTTGCCCTCCTCACCGAAGGACAAGTCAAAATCCACGGCAAAATCACCGACAGCGAAGGCAAACCCGTTGAATTCGCCACCGTCCGCATAGGCGGAACCATCATCGGCACCACCTCCGGACTCGAAGGCGACTACTCCCTGTCGTGCCCGGCCGCTGACACCATTCACATCCACTTCTCCTGCATAGGCTACCGTGAAGCCACCCGCGCGCTCATCGACGCCAAAGGCGATGTCACCCTCAACATGCGCCTCCAGCTGAGCACCGAAATGCTCCAGCAGGTCGAAGTCACCGAACTCAAAAAGCAGACCGGATCGGTCGGCAAAATCGATGCCACAGAACTCCGCAAAAGTCCCGACGTGCAGGGAGGCAGCGTAGAAAGCCTCATCACCACAATGGCCGGCGTCACCGGATCAAACGAAATGTCAGCCCAGTACTCCGTCCGCGGCGGCTCATATGACGAAAACTCCGTCTACATCAACGGCATCGAAGTCTACCGCCCGCAGCTCATCACCTCAGGCCAGCAGGAAGGCCTCAGCATCATCAATCCGGACCTTGTCGGCTCCATAGGCTTCTCGACCGGAGGCTTCCCAGCCGAATACGGCGACAAAATGTCATCTGTCCTCGACATCACCTACCGCCAGCCCCAGTCATTCGAAGGCTCGCTCAGCGCAAGCCTCATGGGCGGTTCGCTCACCGTCGGCCAAGCATCAGGAAAATTCTCCCAGCTCCACGGCATCCGCTACAAACGTAACTCCTCGCTGCTTGGATCAATGGACACAAAAGGCGAATACAACCCGGCATTCTTCGACTACCAGACATCGCTGACCTGGCAGTTCTCCAAAAAACTCAAAGCATCCTTCCTCGGCAACATCGGTCTCAACCAATATAAATTCACACCTCAGAACCGCACCACCACCTTCGGAACGACAGCCGATGCAAAGAAATTCACCGTCTACTTCGACGGTCATGAAAAAGACCGCTTCGACACCTACTTCGGAGCCCTCTCTCTCGACTACCGCATGAACCGCGGCACCAACCTCCAGCTTCTCGCCTCAGGCTATCTGACCGACGAACTCGTGGCCTATGATATTTCCGGCGAATACTGGCTTGACCAGGCCGGCACCTCCGATGTAGGCGGCGAACTCGGCGTAGGACGCTATCACGAACACGCCCGCAACCGCCTCAAAGCCTCCGTACTCTCCATCGCCCTGAAAGGACAGTCAGCCCTCAACCCCCGCCACACCCTCACCTACGGCATCAGCCTCCAGAACGAAAAAATCATGGACCGCAGCCGCGAATGGGAGCTGCGCGACTCTGCCGGATTCTCACTCCCCGCCACAGGCTCGGAACTCCGTATGGTCTACAACCTCGACTCCCGCCACGACCTCAGCTCCACACGCCTCTCGGCCTTCGCCCAGGACGCATGGAAGCTCAGCACCTCCGCCGGCTTCCTCACCGTCAACGCCGGCCTGCGCCTCAGCTACTGGAGCTTCAACAGAGAACTGCTCCTCAGCCCGCGCCTCAACATCGGCTTCATCCCCGACAAAGCCCCATCATGGGCCATCCGATTCTCCACCGGACTCTACTACCAGTCACCGTTCTACAAAGAATACCGCATGCCGGTCATCGATGACAAAGGCAACCGCACCATCCTGCTCAACTCCGACATAAAATCGCAGCGGAGCTTCCACCTCATAGCCGGAACCGACTACACCTTCCGCGCCCTCAGCCGCCCCTTCAAGCTCTCAGGCGAAATATACTACAAAGCCCTCTCCAGCCTCGTCCCCTACGAAATAGACAACCTGAAGATCGTCTACTCCGGCCTTAACGAAAGCTCAGGCTACGCCGCCGGCATCGACATGAAACTCTTCGGACAGTTCGTGCCCGGAAGCGACTCCTGGATCAGCTTCTCGCTGATGAAGACAAGCGAGAACCTCCACGGCGTAAAAGTGCCACGCCCTACTGACCGCCGCTACAGCTTCGGCATGTTTTTCACTGACTATTTCCCGAAATTTCCTCGCCTAAAATTCGCCCTGCGCGGAATCTTCATGGACGGACTGCCATCCACCGCACCCCGCTCCACACGCGACAAGGGCTACTTCCGTATGCCGGCCTACAAGCGTGTCGACATAGGCCTATCCTACGCCCTTCTGCCCGAACTCAAAGAAGGAGAATCACGCTCAGGCTTCGGACGCCACATCAAAAGCGTCTGGTTCGGGCTCGACCTCTTCAACCTCTTTGACATCTCCAACGTAGCCTCCTACTATTGGGTCACCGATGTCAACAACATCCAGTATGCCGTTCCAAACTACCTCACCCGCCGTCAAATAAATCTACGGCTCACAATCGACTTCTGAATATGAACCGCACCAAGACCTTTCTGTTTTTTTTGACACTCCTTTCAGCCGTTGCGCCCTTGCCTTTGGCCGCTCAGATCGACGAAGAGACCATTCAGCACATCGACTCTTACGTCAACGTCAACCCTGACAGCGCCGTTATCCTGTGTAACAATGCGCTTGCCCAAATGCCCGCCAAAGCATCAAGCCACAAGTCATATCTGCTGGCCATACGAGGAAATGCCCACTTCACCCTCGGCGACAATGCAGCCGCTATAGCCGACTTCAAAGCTTCATTCAGAGCAGCCGAAGAAGTAGCCGACACGACAGCCTGCGTCAACGCCCTCTCTGACCTCGGTGTGACCTATCGCGTCAACCAGCAGACAGACTCGGCCCTGATCTGCTACAAGCAGGCACTCGCCATGCTTCAATCGAGCGATTCGCCTGATCTTGAAGCCAGCATACTCACCTCAATAGCCGTCCTGTTTGCAAACCAGGCCCGTCTTGACGAAGCCGTATCATTTGCGGAAAAAGGGCTCGAAAAAGCACGCCTGACAGACGACATCCAGACTCAGATATATGCAGCATCATCGCTCGGCTCTGCCCTCTTCCTTGCCGGACACCACGAACGGGGCCTCCAGACCCAACGCTACATCATCGGAGTAGCCGAAAAGAAAGGAATCCCGCGCTACATGCTTAAGACCTATGCCCCGATAATCGCCATGCACAACCGTCTCGGCCACCCCGACTCCGTCAGATACTACATTGACCGCGGAAACGCAGTGCTCGACAAAGTCCCGGAAGCCTCAGTCGAATCCATCGGCTTCCTCGAACAGAGCTTTGTCATACTCACAGACATGGGCCGTTATCGAGAAAGCCTTGACATCCAGAAGAAAATTCTGGCCATGCAGGACTCACGCCCCTTCATACCGCTCGACCGCCTATGGCAACGCATAGCCCTCAACTACAAAGGACTGGGCGACATTGAAAAAATGGATGAAGCCTACCAGACAGCCATCGCCATTGCCGACAGCATCCACCAGAGCGACATCAACGATCAGATCTCCGACCTGAACATCCGCTATCATACCGCCGAAAAAGAACTCGCCATAGCCAACCTGCAAGCCGAAAAATCGCGGCGCGACACAATCATCGCTCTCATAACGGCAGGAGTGATAATAGCCTCACTCCTACTGATAATATATCTACGTGCGCGACGCCGGAAAATCGAAGTCGAAAACATCCGCGCCAGACTCGACGGCATCGAACAGGAACGCGGACGCCTCGCCCATGAACTCCATGACGGAGTCTGCAACGATCTTCTCGGCATTGAGCTCACACTGGCCGCAGGCCGCTGTGACACCGGAGAACTTTCAGAAATGATCCGAACCACACGCAACGAAGTCCGCTCCATATCCCACGAGCTCCTTCCCCTCGCTTCAACGGCCTTTCTCTGACACAGCTCATAGCCGCCTACGCCCAGAAAAGCGAAGGATTCGTCAGCTACCAGCCCTCTGCCGGCGCAATTGACATCGACCCGGAAAAATCAATCAACCTCTACCGCATCATCCAGGAATGGACCGGAAACCTGCGCCATCACAGCACAGCCACCTGCGCAACGGTAAGCCTGGCGGAATCCGAAGGAGAAATCACTCTTGACATCACCGACAACGGCGCCCCCTTTGACCCCTCGGCAGTCACATCCGGCGGACTCGGCCTTGAAAATCTCAACCGCCGTGTGAAAGCTCTTCAGGGCACACTGAACTTCTTCGAAAAAAACGGAACCAACCACATATCCGTCAAATTTTTTAAATAAAATCGACCGCACTCACGGAATTCCGTGATTTATATATCAACGCATTTGCCTAATTTTGTGGTGTGAAATATTTAGACAACGTTTTCACCACCCCCTATGGCAAAATCTGATATGAAAATCCTCTTGGTCGATGACCATGATATTGTGCTCCGCGGAATGCGCCACCTCATTGAGGACATTCTCGGAGAGGAATGTCATGTGGATGGAGCCATGACCGCAGCCGAAGCCCTCTCCCAGACGTCATTCCGCACCTATGATCTATGCTTGCTCGATGTCGAGCTGCCAGACGCGCCCGGCATAACGCTTCTTCGCAAAATACGTCAGATCTGTCCGGGCATCAAAATTATCGTAAACACAATCCATGAAGAACTGTGGATCATCAAAGACTATTTTGATGCCGGAGTCGAAGGAATATTGTTCAAAGACGTGCTCTCATCCGAAATTGCCACCGCAATCCGCCGTGTGGCCGATGGCGACACATATTTTTGCAAACGGGCCGAGCAACTGCGACGCCTGATTGAAACCTATGAAATGCCCAGCCCCAAGGAGCTCGAAGTGCTCCGTCTCATAGCCTCAGGCAAAAAGACTGATGACATTGCCGCAGAAATGGGACTGAGTTCCAACACCATCGAGACCCACCGCCGCCACCTCCTCAGCAAACTCCACGCACGCAACTCCGCTGAATTAGTACTCAACGCTGTCAACCACGGGCTGCTCCCCACATCGCGCATCTGATCTGCAATCCATCGCCACACCCAACACAATCAATAAAAACTTATCAACCACTCATCACATGAAAAAATTACTATCTTATCTCACAGCAATCTGTCTGTCATGCACTATCCTGACCGCCTGCGGTGGTCCTTCTTGGGACCCTGAACGCGCCCAGGAACTTGATTCAAAGGAATTCGAAAGCCTTACACCCCAGGATTTTGACGAAATGCTCGACCTCATGGAAGGTTATTGCTTTAACTCAGACATACCCAAATCAGGGTCCGAAGAGTGGGACAAGCTCACCGAAGAGCAGCGTGACGAATATCGCGCCTCATTACGTATGTTCATGAGACTCTCAGGCACAGCGAAATCTATGGCAACCGCTACCAAACGGGTGGTTTCCGACTCTCAGGTCGAAGCATATGAAGCGCTTATTAAACGCGTCAAAGAAGAAATGATAAAAAAGCAATAATAAATAACCTGATTTTTTTAACCTGACTTAATCATTATATATTCCACAGCCACAAGGCTACACCCCCTGATCTTAGACTCAAATCAGGGGGTGATCACTTTAGAGGGCATTTCACAACAACGTCCTATTATCACCTCATTTTTTCTAAGAAACTGTAAAAAACAGCATCTAATACCCCTATTCCGAATCATAAACCAATTCATTTCACCCCATGAAATCAGTATTCAGCAAAATAACATTAATTATTGCCGTCGGAGCAGCCATGCTCACAGCCTCATGCTCGAAAGAAGTTCCCGAAACCTATGTCGCCGTAAAGATGGCGGGAATCGAACTGAAATCTTCGCCCGACGCAAAATCAGAAACAATAGCCCCTGCATCAATGGGCGAAATCTTCCGCTTTACGGAATTTCCGGCCGACGGATGGGTTAAAGTCCGCAACATCGCCACAGGCACCGAAGGCTATCTCGACACCCTTGCCTTCTCCCGTTCAAAATTCCCCCTCCTCGCACCCGAACTCGCCGAACAGGAAGTCGACGAAGCCTATCTCGTCAACACCGAAACAACCGACATTTGCGAGCAATCTCTCGGATGGTCATTTTGGAAAGTTGGCGACGGAGATGATGTCAGAGCCTTTCTGTCAGAATCTACCGTTTACACCGACGGCCGCATCAGAGGCTACCAGACTTATTATAAAGGTGTAGCCCGAAACGGCTACCTGCTTCTTGACGAACAGGTGGAATATGGCGAAGAAAACGGCACTAAACTCGAATCGCCAATCATCGTATGGGAAGACATCGCTGACCGTCACGGAGTTTACGTCAACGGCAAACTCTTCATCCCAGCCAACTCCGGAGCCGGCTTTGACACAGACGGCTGGGAGTAATAACAAATATAAAAATAAAAAATCAATATGAAAATAACAACTCTGAACTCAGCCTTCCGCACACTGTGCATTGCCGTCATGACTGTCACAGCAACAGGCGCTTCTGCTTCAATCCCTTTGGCAGGCATCTATGAAATGAATGACAAGGAAGACATGAGCAAGCATCAGATGTATCTGGAACTGGATTTCATAAATTCACGTCCCGACTTCACTCAGACATTCACCACAAAAAGGTCTGAATTCAAATTGCTTCCGAGCGATTTCATGCGGGCCAAAAAACTCAGCCGCGAATTCAAGGGGACAACGGCTCCGGGGTTCGGCAAATATCGCCACCACATGCTGTTTTCAAGTTCCGAAGAATTTCGGATAACCAATCCCCGCCTTAAGAAAGGCATCATCCTTGTTGAGTGGGAAAACACCTTAGGGAAAAAAGGTGAGGCCATTATCATTCCTCAGCCCGATGGCTCTCTCGTGACCTATGGTCTGACCACTTTCGACCGGCTCATAGGCCCCGACGGCCATAAATTGACACTTGTCAAAAGCCTTTTGCCAGATAAAGACAATGGCAATAACGATAAGCCCGACAAAGAAAAAACGGAAACATTTACGGCTGACGGAGGCCTTGTGCAAGAAATAATAACTATCTGCACCTACCCCGGTGGTGTGCCCGACGCTATCAAACGCCTACGGGAACTGCCTGATGACGATACTCCGGCAACGGCTCAGAAACCTGTCGCCACCGCCAAGCCACAGGCTTCAGAGAAACGCCCCGCTACGACTACGATTCCGGAAGACAAGAAAGACGACACTTTCAACACATTTGTCAGCAACGACGGAAGTATTTGGAGGGCACACTCTACTTTGGCTAAATTGGGACTGGGTAAAACCGGCGTGATGGTAGCAAGTGCCACATTCACAGACGGAGGCAACGGCACAGTTATAATGAACATGGCTCAGGATATCGCACCGGGAAACTGTAAGGGTTATCATTTCGAATACATTTACTCCGGAAAAGTGGTCGGGAAAACCGTAGTATTTGACAAAATCACAGTTACCGTCCGTAATGGCGTTCGTGACCCGGACGCACGGCCAAAACCGGCTCCCAAAAACGAACCAAACGTCATCACACTCCTGTCACCGACAACCTTTGATTTCTCTGGCTTGAAATTCACCAAAATGAAATAATCACAGCCTCACTCAAAGAAGAATACCAATAACCCGCACCGATAGTAGCTTATGTAACGACTGTTCAGCCTACATGCCGGACAGTCGTTACTTATCTTGCATCTTATAACGCAATTGCGCACAAACTTTATCAGAAAAATTTTGCCGGTTACTGGAAAATCACTACCTTTGCAGCCGAAAAAGTGTGCCCGCCGAATTTCCGGCGGACCGAAACAAACACCAATCACTATAATTAATCAACCAAAATGCATTACGAAACCGTTTTCATTTTAACTCCCGTTTTATCTGACCAGCAGATGAAGGAAGCGGTAGAAAAATTCGAGAAGGTGCTCACCGACAACGGCGCATCAATCGTAAACGAAGAAATCTGGGGCCTTCGCAAGCTTGCTTATCCCATCCAGAAGAAATCTACCGGCTTCTACTCACTCGTTGAGTTCGACGGCGATCCCACCCTCGTCAAGAAACTTGAAACCGCATTCCGCCGCGACGAACGCGTGCTTCGCTTCCTCGTGTTCCGTCTCGACAAGTATGCAGCTGAATACGCTGAAAAGCGTCGCAGCAACCGCGCTAAAGAAACAACCACAGTCACTGAAGAAGCAAAGGAGAACTAAATCATGGCACAAGCATCTGAAATCCGCTACCTCACTCCCCTGTCGGTAGACGTTAAGAAGAAAAAATATTGCCGTTTCAAAAGAAGCGGAATCAAATACATCGACTACAAGGACCCCGAATTCCTGAAAAAGTTCCTCAACGAACAGGGCAAAATCCTTCCCCGCCGCATCACCGGCACCTCGCTCAAATTCCAGCGTCGTGTGGCTCAGGCCGTTAAGCGCGCCCGCCACCTTGCCCTCCTCCCCTACGTTACCGACTTGATGAAATAACTTTAAAAGCTATCAGGAATTATGAAGATCATTCTCAAAGAAGACATCGCCAACCTTGGCTACAAAGACGATGTAGTCGAAGTCAAGAACGGATATGGTCGCAACTACCTTATCCCGACCGGCAAAGCAGTGATTGCAACCGAATCAGCTCTTAAAGTTCTTGCTGAAAACCAGCGTCAGCGCGCCCACAAGCTCGCACGCATCAAGGCTGAAGCCGAAGCCGCCGCAGCCGCTCTTCAGGACGTTAAGCTCACCATCGGTGCCAAGACCTCTTCTACCGGTACTATTTTCGGCTCTGTAAACGCCATCCAGATTGCAGAAGCTCTCGAAAAACTCGGCCACAACGTGGACCGCAAGCTCATCTCGCTCGACCCCGTCAAAGAAGTCGGCAACTACACAGCTATCATCAAGCTCCACCGCGATGTTACTGTAAACGTGCCCTTCGAAGTTGTTTCTGAATAATCATCCTTCAGCAAACCCTTCAACGGAAAAAGCATAAAAATATCAGGCGACCCTATGCTGTTCATAGGGCCGCCTGATTTCTTCTGAAAATCACCGTCAGGCAGACACCGGCAGATAACACATTTTAACAACTCCGGCTTTTTCCCCGATTCATCGTCTAAAGCACCCTGTAGGTAGATAAGAGCCTCCGCCCGATTAAACTTTTGAGTAATTTTACGGTCAGAATTGACAGTCAACAATAATCCACCAACCAACAGAACTGAAAAAGAGAACTGAAAAGAATGACACGTTTCAACCGTTTAACATTGCTGTTCACCATCCTTCTGATTTCATTCACCACCTCCTTAGCCGCAAACATCACCGGCATAGTGAAAGATCTCGACACACAGGAACCGCTCCTTGAAGCAGCCATCAAACTCGTTGCTGCAAAAGACAGCACTTTCATAGCCGGAACAACAACAGACATCGACGGCAAATTCACACTCTCAAGCATAAAAGCCGGAAAATATATTCTCACCGTAAGCTACATCGGATATGCCGACCTCGAAAAACCTGTCACCGTCGGAGCCTCTAACCTCCGCCTCGGAGTGCTCGGCATCAAAGAATCCTCCCACATGCTCGGCGAAGTCAGCGTGGTAGCCGTAAAGACCCCCATCAAAGTGATGGAAGACACCGTTGAATACAACGCCGACTCATACCACACACAGCCAAACGCCGTGGTTGAAGACCTTCTCAAACGCCTTCCCGGCGTAGAGGTCGGCACCGACGGATCAATCACAGCCAACGGAAAAACCATCAGCAAATTCCTTGTCAACGGAAAGGAATTTTTCAGCGACGATCCCCAGGTAGCTTCCAAAAACCTTCCCGCCAACCTCATCGACAAACTCCAGGTAGTTGACCGAAAAAGCGATATGGCCCGGCTCACAGGAGTCGATGACGGAGAAGACGAGACTGTCATCAACCTCACATTCAAACAAGACATGAACCAGGGTTGGTTCGGCACCGCCGAAGCCGGCTACGGAACCGATGACCGCTACACCGGCTCCTTCAACCTCAACCGTTTCTGGAACGGAAACCAGGTAACACTCCTCGGCAACTTCAACAACACCAACCAGATAGGCTTCACTGACAGCAACGGCAGCCGCTTCCGCCGCTTCGGAGGCAACAACGGCATCACCGAATCGCGAGCACTCGGCCTGAACTTCAACGTGGGCAAGGAAGAGATCATCCGCGTAGGCGGCGACATCATGTGGAGCAACACCGATGCAAAGACCATCACCAGACAGGAACGCCAGTATCTTTTCGAAGACTACTCCACATATTCGAAAATCAACAAATCCGTCCGCGACCGAGGCAACAACTTCCGCGGTGACTTCCGTGTGCTTTGGAAACCAGACTCATTCAACACCCTCGAATTCCGCCCCAACTTCTCGCTCAACTTCAACAAATCTGAAGACCACGAGCTGACAGACTACTTCAACTCCTCGATGGTGCAGGCAAGTAAAAACAATGCCCGCAGCAGCAGCGACGGCGATTCATATGAATTCGGAGGACGCCTCATATACTCCCACAACTTCAAGCGCCACCGCGGACGCGCGTTCTCGATCTCCGGACAATACAAATACTCAAACGTAATCGAGACCGGCACATCGGTCAACGACTTCATCCGATATATCATGGACGAAGACGCCGACAACTCCCAGGACACATCAGACCTCCTCGACCAGTACAACGACAACCACACCTGGAGCAACCAGGTGATGGGCCAGTTCACCTGGACCGAACCGCTCGGCAACGTCAGCAACGGCAACTTCCTCACCTTCAGCTACCGCATGAACTACCGCTGGAACAACGCCGACAAACTCGTCTACAACATCCCTGATGACTACGAATATGGTGACATCATGCCCCCCGTAACCCTCAACCCCGACGGCACCCTGACCACAATCGAACCCGATCCGGACTACTCAAACCGCTACCGCAACAACTCCTTCAACCAGAACATCCGTCTCGGCTACAAGAAAGTCACCAAAAACTCAACTCTCGAAGCAGGCCTCTCACTGGTGCCGCAGATGTCAAAGTCGATCTACCTCGACAACTCCGACAAAAACATAGACCGCTGGGTGTGGAACTACGCCCCCTTCCTGCGCTACCGCTACAAATTCAGCAAGCGCCGATCCATCCAGCTCAACTACCGCGGACGCTCATCACAGCCCTCTATGGCCCAGCTGCAGCCCGTGGCCGACATCTCCAACCCGACCAACATCATCCAGGGTAACCCAAACCTCGACCCATCGTTCACCCACAACGTCAACATCCGCTTCCAGGATTTCAACACCGAATCGCAGCGAAGCATCATGCTCATGGGCGACTTCCAGATGACACAGAACTCCATAATCTCCAAATCGCTCATCAAGGATGACGGTACACGCGAAACAACCTATGCCAACGTCAACGGTGTCTGGAGCGGCCGCGTGATGAACATGTTCTCCATGCCCCTGCGCAACAAGAAATGGAGCCTCTCAAACCACGTCTTCGTCAACGCAAACCGCTCGGTAGGTTTCAACAACGGCCAGCGCAACGCCTCGCTCTCCTTTAGAATCAACGAGAGTCCGGGCATCACTTTCCGACCCGATCATTTCGAACTCGAACTGCGCCCGCGCTATTCAATGGAAACCACCTTCAATAGTGTTCAGAAAAACGCCGACCAGACAGTACACACCTACGGCGGACGCTTCGACGGCACCTACTACACTCCCTGGGGACTCACCCTGCAGTCCGACATCAACTACTCGGCCACCTCAGGCTATGCCGCCGGCTACGACACACGCACATGGATGTGGAACGCCACCATCTCCCAGCAGTTCCTGCGCAACAAGGCTCTGACTCTCGCCGTGAAAGTCTATGACCTTCTCAACCAGCGCAACAACATCCGCCGCAACGTCACCGCCAACTATATCGATGACACCCGCTACAACTCACTCACCCGCTACTTCATGGTGACTCTGAGCTACCGCTTCAACACCTTCGGCAAAGGCAACGAACCTTCGGCCGCAGGCGGAGGCGATTTCATGAGAGGCCACGGCGGTTGGCCCGGCAGAGGACCCGGCGGCGGTCCCGGTCGCAGGAACTGATAAATTTTTCCTGACAAAGCAGAAAAGTTTCGCCTTACAGGCTACATCAAACCGTAAAATCGTGTCAAGAGCTAAAAATCAATGCTTTTGACACGATTTTACCTTTTATCACCACTGCTTTGAATCTTTTTTACCCTCCTTTGAGGTCAGTTTGAGATAATTTTGCACTATTACAATTGCACATTTTTTGCATCACAAATCAATATCTCAAACTCAATAAGTCCATGAAAAATTTTGCATCCCTGCTCGCGGCAGCCGCCCTGATCTTTGGAGGATCTCAGTCGGCCGATGCTGCGAAAAAGGTCCACACCATCGGTGACAGCACTATGGCCAACTACGACGAATCGGCCACCATCACCAGAGGGTGGTGTCAGTATCTCCAACAGTTCCTCGATGGAATCGAAGTAAACAACCGCGGCAAAAACGGCGCTTCAAGCAAAAGTTTCTATAAGGAAGCCGCCTTCTGGACCTCTGTCAAGACTCAGATGTCGCCCGGCGACTACGTCCTCATCCAGTTCGCTCACAACGATGAAAAGACGCAGGGCATGGACGGCGACGAACTGATTGCCTACTACAAATCCATCGGCGATGACGCTCAGGCTGCCGCAACAGACTACCGTGGCACCAACCCCTCGACCACATATAAAGAATATCTCCGCAAATACGTCACCGAGACGCGCGATGCCGGCTGCATCCCTATCCTTGTCGGCCCGATCTGCCGCATGTACTTCTCCGGCAACGACATCCGCCGCAACGGCCGCCACGACCTCGGTGACAATTTCTCGAAACTGACCTCAAGCGGCGTTTTAACCTCTCAGAAAGTAGCTGCATCTGACAATTCTATGGACTATGTCTGGCAGATGGAGCAGGTTGCCAACGAGATGAACGTTCCCTTCATTGACCTCACTACCGCCACAGCCGACCTCTATCTCAGCTACGGCGACTCTGACTGCCATTCGATTCTCAGTGACGGCGACGGCTCCACCCACCTCAGCGCCGTAGGTGCCGCCCTGATCGCCCGCCGCTTCGCAGGCCTTTGCCGTGAAGCCGGTGTCATGTCCGAGCACATCCGTCTCACCTCCGACCTCAGCGTCAGCCCCTCTGCCGCCGACCTCGGCCGGGGCTATGTAGGTCAGACTCTGACCAAGGAACTCATGGTGACAGCCTTTGACCTCACTCCCGCAGCCGGTCAGCTCACCGTCACAGCCGAAGGCAATGCCGAAGTCTCGACCGATCTGACCGAATGGAGCAAAAGTGCAAGCGTCAGTTACGAAGGCGGCACCATCATCAGGCGCTTCTCTGTCCGCATGACTCTTGAATCTGACAACAACGATGCGAAAATCATTGTCAGCGCCGGAGGCAAGTCCACAGAGATCCCCGTCACCGCCTCTGCCGTCCAGCTCTCAGGTGGCACCGAAGTCACCGCCTACTGGCGCCTTGAAAAAGATGACAGCTACACTCTTTCAGGACCCGCCACCGTCATACCGGAATCATGGGTAGGCATGACTTTGCAGAAATACTCCAACCCCAACGCCAACACCGTCTGGCCCGAAGGCACCGGCTTCGAGGCCTCGCGCAAGACTCAGCGCAATGTCATTCAGGGCGACAGTTGGCCCGCCGGCGAAATCGACGAGGTCTCTACCCGCTACATCGAATTCGGCATCACAGCCATGCCTGAAACCACACTCAACATCGACGAAATCAGCTACTACATGTGTGGCTGCGGCGGCAACGGAATGTGTGTCCACGTCTACTATTCTACCGAAGATGATTTTTCCGACACCAAACTCATCTATGAAAAGAAAAGTATGCCCGCCAACACTATGCTCGACGGCACCGTCCGCCCCATCATCTCGCTTGAAGGCGGCAAGTCGCTCCGTCTGCGTTTCTACCCCTGGTACAACTCCGCAGCCACCGGAAAGACCATCTGCCTTTCCGACATCCGCTTCCACGGCTGGGCCACTGCCTCCGGCGAATCCGGCATAGCTGAAATCGAGGGCGACCGCACAATTGTCGAGACGAGCTACTACACTCTTCAGGGCTGCCGTGTCAGTAATCCCTCGTCAGGATTCTACATTGCCCGCAGCCTTTACTCCGACGGCTCTGTCAAAACCGAAAAAGTGATCCTCTGATACGCATCATAACCAAATCTATACCTTATTCCATGTCATCCAACTATTTAAAGAAATTGGCTCTTGCGGCCCTTATAGCTGCCGGAACCGTCGCGGGCGTTTCTGCTCAGACCACGCTCGCCTCTTGGACTTTCGACGGTGGCTATGACAAAGCCGCAGGCGAAGGCCTTCAGCAAATTTACACTCCCAACGGAAATGCCTGGGCTGCCATCGGCCACTACTGGTTCAAAGACCAAGTCCCAGTCTTGCGTCCTGACGAAGCCGTAGGCAATTCAGCCGATTACTCTATGTCGGCTTACAGCGAAAACCGCTACTGGCAGCTCTGCGAAGGTTATCAGAACTACGTTTTCCGCATCGACAACAGCTCTGCTGAAAATAACTGCTCTGACTACACCGATCCCTCGCAGCATAAAGCCTACTTTGAATTCTCTTTCCCGACCAAAGGCTACAAGGGCATCAGCATCGACTATGCAATGGCTCCGGGCAACAATGTTGTAACTCCCGTCAAGCTCATCATGTCAGTCGACGGAGGCAATTCATGGTTCGACGGCGGCACGAACGACACGAGCGCGGCCTGGTACATATATAACAAAGCAAGCGTATCAATCTCAGCCAACAACAAAGACAATGTCATCGTCCGTCTGCTCCCCACAGTAGGCACAACCAACTGGAATCTCGACTATTTCACAGTGACCGCCGCCGAGGAAGCCGGCGCCACCACAGTCGACTCTGACATAGATTACTCATGGCCTTTCGACAAGGGCCCTGCAAGCGATCTCAACGCAGTTGCCTCGCTTGACGGCACAACCTCGGTTGCAAGTCTCTCGATCGGCAGTAACCTGTTGATCAAGGGTGTCCGTACCGATGGCGGCATCTCGGCAACGATGGTCGAACCCGTTGTCGGCAAAAACACGGCAAATGATGAAGCCAACGCTCTTTCATTCATCATCCGTCCCAAAAAGGGTCTGAAATTCCAGCCCGGAAAATTATCATTTCAGGCAAGCCGCGTAGGCACCAACGGCGGCAAATTTGACGTTGGCGTGACGGTTGACGGCTCCGAGTCTCTTGTCGCCACCAATATCACTCCCGCACTCGTCAAAAACGAGCCCTACTACTCGCTCTGCGAATACGATCTCAGTTCATTGCCTGCCACTGACGGGCCTGTCCTTATCAGAATCTACATCAAGGACCTTGATGCAAGCAAACAATATGCTTTCCAAAACATCAGACTCTCAGGCAAAATCAGCGGTGCGATCGAAGAAGTTCCCTCCTACACTCTCAGCCTGAAATCCGCTATCCACGCAGCCGGAACCATCTCCTGCACCCCCGGCGGAGCTGAATTCGATGCCGGAACCGCCCTCACGGTCTCTGTCACTGAAAACTTCGGCTATCACTTCACCTCTTGGACCGATGCCTCCGGAAAGACAGTCTCAACTGCCAACCCCTACTCGTTTGAAATCAGCGAAAACACTGAGTTGACCGCCAATTTCGATCAAAATAACGTCTACCCCCTCAACCTCAAAATCGAGGGCGGTGCCAATGTCAATCAGGTGCTTTTCGCCCCGGAAGGCAACGTAGTTGATGGCGTCCACTACTACGAAGAGGGCACCGATGTCCGGCTCACCACTGTCAACAACCGCATCCTGACCTTCAACAACTGGGAAGACAACACCACGGCTCCCTCGCGTGAAATCCGCATGGACGGCGAGAAAAACCTCACCGCCGTGTTCTCGGCCGACGACTACATTGTCGGATGGGACTTCTATTTCGACCAGCCTGCAAGCGAGCGCGCCGCTGACTACAAAGCCGAAAGCGACAACGCCGGCCTGCTCAGCCTCCGCAACCCCGAAGGCAAGACCACTTCTTGGCTCACACGCGGTGTCGGCAACGGCGCTGAAAATGGCAAATGGGGTGCACGCATCTGGAAAAACCTCTCGGAGCAGAACTACTTTGAAGTGTCATTCTCGTCCGTAGGCTACACCAACCTCGTCCTCTCTGCCGCCCTCGGCATCTCCTACAATTCCTATACCGTCATCAACGCACAGTACAGCACCGACGGCCAGAACTTCAACCCATTCGGCACCTACAACCTCAAATCAGGCTGGACTTCCAACGAGTTCAACCTCCCCGCCGAAGCTGCCGGACAGCAACGCGTCTGGATCCGCTTCATGCCTGACCGCACCTCTCCGCTCGTCGGCAACACCAGCGACAATGACGGTCTCAGCATCGCCGAACTCTACATCCTCGCCGACCGCGAAAGCGCCAACGATGATGTTCCCCCCATACTCGTAAGCACCATCCCCGCCGACGGAGCTGACGGAGCTTCCGCAACCGGTTCAATCATCCTTACTTTCAACGAAAAAGTCCTGACCGGCACCGGCAACGCCACTCTCAACGGCGAGACCATCGCTCCTACCCTCAGCGGCAAGAGCATCGTCTACAACTACAACAGTCTTGACTACAACACCACCTATACGTTCACCGTTCCCGCCGGAGCCATCACCGACCGCAGCGGCAACGCCTTCGCAGGCACCACTCTGACATTCACCACAATGGAGCGCTCACAGCCCGAAGCACGTCTCTTTGACGCTATCGTAGCCCAAGACGGCAGCGGTGACTACGCAACCGTCCAGGATGCCATCGATGCCGCTCCCGCCAACCGCGTGAAACCCTGGCTCATCTTCGTCAAAAACGGTAACTACAACGAACACGTCGACATCCCCGCATCCAAGCCCATGCTCCACATCATCGGCCAGGACCGTGACAAAACCGTCATCCTCGACGACAAGCTTTGCGGCGGTGACAATGCCCTCCATGTAAGCGTAGGTGCCACCGTAGTCGTGAATTCCAACGACTGTTTATTCGAAAACATCACTCTCGAAAACTCCTACGGCCACGAACGTCAAGAAGGTCCTCAGGCTCTCGCCCTCAACACCACCGGCGACCGCACCATCTTCAACAACGTAGCCATGCTCTCCTATCAGGACACCTGGATCACTCCGTCAACCTCAGCTTACCGCGCTTATGTCCGCAATTCATTCATCGAAGGTGCTGTAGACTTCATCTACAACAGCGGTGACATCTTCATTGACAATACCATCCTCTACATCAACCGCAAGAGCGGCGGCTACATCGTGGCTCCCTCTCACGGAACGGACGTAAAATGGGGCTATGTCTTCAACAACTGTACAATCACAGCTCCCGGTGTGCCCTCGGAAACCTCCGTATGGCTCGGCCGTCCCTGGCACAACTACCCCAAGACCGTCTTCCTCAACACCCGCGCCGAGGTGACGATCCCCGCCACCGGATGGTATGAAACTATGGGCGGACTCCCCGCAATCTGGGCCGACTGGAACACTGTTGACGCCAACGGCAATCCCCTCGATCTCTCACAGCGCCGCGACACATACTACTACATGGACAACGGCGAAAAGGTCTACGGCAAAGCCAAAAACTCGCTCACTGACGAAGAGGCGGCACAGTACACCGTGCGCAACGTCCTCTCCGGATCCGACAACTGGGAACCAGTCATCAAGACCGAATCCTGCGCTACTCCCTCAGCCGGCCTGAGCAATGGCGTGATCTCATGGGATGCCGTGCCCTATGCCATCTGCTATCTCATCACCAAGGGCGATGAAGTCATCGGATTCACAACTGAAACTTCAATGACAGTCGACCCGGCCGTCAGCCGTGCCAATGAAAGCGGCTATTCAATCCAGGCTGTCAACGAATTCGGCGGTCTCAGCCCCAAAGCAGCCGTCATCAACGGTTCTGTGACCGGAATCAGCGAAATTGAAGCTGACGCAAACGGCCAAGGCGAGATAATCGAGATCTACGATCTCCAGGGTCGCCGTCTGAACGCTCCCGCGAGAGGTCTGAACATCGTCCGCCGTCTTTGCAGCGACGGAAGCATCAAAGTTGAGAAGCTTATTTTCTAAAATTTATCGAACAGCGATAGTATTTTAAACACACATTCATATACGCGATAGCAGAGTGCGGCCCGTTGATGGAATCGCACTCTGTTTTTTGTTGCTTTTCAAACTGCCGATTCGATTAAAAGCATTATATTTGCGATATGAAACGCAGCCTGTCATTCATCACTTTTCTGATTCTTACAGCCGTAGTTGCCGCCTTTGCCGCGACTCCGTTTTGCCATATCAGACACTATGATGAATACGACGGTCTGTCGCAGCGTCAGGTCAAGCAGATTGCCAAAGACAGTGACGGAGTCCTGTGGTTTGCCACATGGAACGGTCTGAACCGCTTTGACGGCTACAAATTCGAACACATCCGCCCGCAGATCGACGACGAGGCACGCTCCTACTCCGAACGCTTCCGCGACATCAAACCCGCATCGACAGGCGGTCTGTGGTGCCGTATCGACGACAAAATTCTGTATTTCAACCTCTCCACCCACCGTTTCACCGACATTCATTCACAGCTTGAAAAGAAACTCGCCACGGCCTTCGATGTCAGTCAGATACAGACAGCTACTGACGGCCGGACCGTCTTGAAATGCGCCGACGGCCGATATATCCTGCTGTCAGATTCCAACCCGGTCGAATCGGCGGCCTTTACTGACGAGCGTCCGAAATTGAAATACCACTCGCCCGACACCCGCCAACTTGGCAATGTCGGCGGCTATCGCAACGAAGACCTCCTCTACTCGCGCGCCGACTCCACAGGCACCGCCTGGCTCATCACCCGCGACGGCACGGTCCTCTCTGCCCCCTCTGCCGCAGGCCCCTACTCCACGATAGCCCGCATCGATGCTCCTGATGGCTCTCTGACCTGCTGTACCATTGATTCAAGAGGCAACATCTGGCTGCGCAGCAACGACGGCGCCTTCTGCCTGACCCTCGGCCAACTCCCCTACACCTATCTCGCGCATCCTGAGCCCTCGATTGTCCGCGGCTGCGTCCGCGATCCGAAAGGGCGTATATGGATTTCTTACAGCGACAGCAAAGCCGTGGCAGTCTACTCTGATCTCAGCGCCGCGCCCAGGTATCTCGGCAGTGACGGACATCTCCACGACTCTTTCGTCAGCTTCGGATCTCCGATCTACTCAATGTCGGCCGACCCGCAGGGCAACATGTGGTTCGGCAGCAAACCCGACGGCCTGTTCAGGCTCACACCGCAGTCAGCCGACGCTTATTCTGTCACAAACTTCCGCCACGATCCGGCGAAACCGGGCCTGACACCCGCGGCCAACGATATTTATGACATCATCTTCGACCGTCAGGGCCGCATGTGGCTTGCAACCATGCGCAAAGGCATCGACTGTGTCCTGAATCCTACATCGGTTGCCCCGGAATTCATCCACCTCGGTCAATTTGCCGACTATCCGCAAAATGCCGTCCGTGTGCGCCGGCTCGCCATCATAGGCGACAGCCTTATCACCGCCGCCACCACCGGCGGATTTCTCACCGTGGGCCTTCCCGCTGAGAAACGCTTCGACCGCACATCTTTCCGCCTGCATGTCAGCCGTCCCGGCGACGACTCCTCACTCGGCAACATCGCCGTCATGAACATACTCCCCGATGCCAAAGGCCGACTCTTCATCGCAACTGAAAGTGACGGTGTCAACATGCTCCCGCCCGAAATCTCAGCCGACTCCGACAGCGCGCGCTTCGTCCACTTCGACACGCGCACCGGTATGCCCGTTGACGTTGCCCTCTCGCTTGCCCCGACAGGCAGTGCAGACGACATTCTCGTGGTCAGTAACAAGATGATCTACACCCTTGATCCGCTTTCAGGCCGCACCGTCACCTATCCCGCATCATTCTGGCACCGCCACATGCACTTCAGCGAGGCCGCTCCGCTACGGCTCGGCGACAACAGGTGGCTTCTGGGACTTGAAGACGGAGCGATCTCGGTCAACCTTGACCGTGCGAACACAGCCTTGCGCCCCGTGCCTCCGGTCATCTTCACCTCCGTAGCCCTCCAAAACCGCCCCGACAGCCTGATTTCGGCCCGCACGGACAGCATCATCCTCTCGCCTGACGAACGCAATATCACTATCAATTTCGCCGCACTCGACTACGGCTCAACCGAAGATCTGCAATATCAGTTCTCGATGGACGACAGCGACTGGAACAACCTCGGCACAAACCGCTCGGTGACCTTCCTCGACATGGATCCGGGAGAATATCGCCTGCATGTCCGCTCCTCCGACAGCTCCGGCAACTGGCTTGACAACACACGAACTCTGACCCTGATCGTCACTCCGACCTTTTGGGAAACGCCCGCGGCCTATGTGCTTTACATCCTCGCCATCCTCCTGATCATAGTGAGCGTCACTTGGACCATAGTCTACATCCGCAGGATGAAACGCAAGCAGAAAGAACTGCTCGCCGCCTATCTCAGGCTCGTCGACAGCCACACCGAATCAGCCGAGCTCTCCACTCCGCCTGACAGCGCCCCGCAGCAACAGCAACAGCCGTCGACCGCAACCCTCAGCCCCGCCGATGAGGCCTTCATGGGCCGCGTCATGGACTTCATCAATCAGAACCTCGGCAACCCCGATGCCGGAATTGACGACATGGCAGCCGCTACAGCCACAAGCCGCAGCAGCCTGAACCGTAAGATGAAATCGCTGCTCGGCGTGACGCCGGCCGACTTCCTCAAAGAAAGCCGCATCAGCCGCGCGGCCACCCTGCTGAGCGAAACCGACCGCCCGATCAAGGAAATAGCCCTCGACTGCGGATTTTCCGACCTGAATTACTTTGGGAAATGCTTCAAAGCCGCCCGCAAAACCTCCCCCACAGCCTACCGCCGCGAACACCGGACTGAATAACTGCCGCACCTATACAATTGTCTCAATGGCGATTACCTAATTTCATTACAGTACTCGCAGATCATGGAATAAGGCCCCGTTCCCCCAATATTTGTTATGGCCGGGGAACGGGGTCTAAGTATGGGGAGCAATGTAGCGATGCGCTTGCATCGTGACTGAACGCCGGTGCCGTTCCTACTCCTTATTTTCCGGTGAGGATGGTGCGGATGTCATGGAGCTTGTTGAGAGCCGCCATAGGGGTCAGGTTGTTGATGTCGAGATCGAGGATCTCATCGCGGAGCTGGGCAAGCACCGGATCGTCAAGCTGGAAGAACGACAGCTGCATTCCTTCAGCCTCATCGGCTACGGCCGAGAGGTTTCGGCTCACCTGCTCGTCGCTCTCGCGGTTGACTTTTTCAAGATGGCGGAGCACTTCATCGGCCCTCCTGACAATGGTCTGGGGCATGCCGGCGAGTTTTGCCACATGGATACCGAAGCTGTGTTCGCTGCCCCCGCGGGCGAGTTTGCGGAGAAAGACAACCTTGCCGTCGATTTCCCGCACCGATACATTATAGTTGACCACCCGGTTAAAACTTTTTTCCATTTCATTCAACTCGTGATAGTGGGTGGCGAAGAGAGTTTTCGGATGGATGCCACCGTGTTCGTGTATATGCTCCACGATGGCCCAGGCTATCGAAATGCCGTCGTAGGTCGAAGTACCGCGTCCGAGCTCGTCGAAGAGTATCAGCGACCGCTGGCTCATGTTGTTGAGAATAGAGGCCGCCTCGTTCATCTCGACCATGAATGTCGACTCTCCGAGCGAGATATTGTCGCTCGCGCCCACACGGGTGAAAATCTTGTCGACAATGCCTATGTGCGCGCTGTCAGCTGCCACGAAACTGCCGATCTGAGCCAGAAGCACATTCAGTGCCGTCTGACGCAGAAGAGCCGATTTACCTGACATGTTCGGACCGGTGATCATCATCACCTGCGTGCCGTTGTTCGACAGGGAGACCGAGTTGGTGATATAAGGCTCGCCGGGAGGCAGTTCTTTCTCGATCACGGGGTGGCGGCCCTCGACAAGTGAGAGTTCAAGAGAATCGTCGACCACCGGACGGTTGTAACGGTTTTCGAGAGCCACACGTGTAAACGAGCCGAACACGTCGAGCTGCGCCACCATCTGGGCATTGAGAAGAATGGCGGGGATGTATTCACAGAGATCCTGGACCAGAGAGGTGTAGATGCGCTGCTCGATGACAGCTATCTTGTCCTGTGCGCCAAGAATCTTCTCCTCATACTCCTTGAGTTCTTCTGTGATATAGCGCTCGGCGTTCACAAGGGTCTGCTTGCGGATCCATTCGGGGGGCACCTTGTCTTTATGAGTGTTGGTGACCTCGATATAATAGCCGAACACGTTGTTATATGCCACCTTGAGCGAGGGGATTCCGGTCAGCGCACTTTCACGCTGTTGAAGCTGCAGAAGATAGTCCTTGCCTTTGTAGGCAATCTCGCGCAGTTCGTCAAGCTCGCTGTCGACCCCTTCGCGGATCACCGGCCCACGATTGATGGCCGTAGGCGGATCAGGAGCTATCTCGCGCTCTATCCGTGCGGCCATTTCGGCGCAGGGATTGAGCTGACGGCCTATGCTTTCGAGTGCGGGCTGTCCGGAAGAAAGACAGATTTCCTTTATAGGCCCGATCATTGACAGGGCATGGTGCATCTGGATCAGTTCGCGGGGATTGACGCGCCCGGCCGAGACTTTTCCGATCAGGCGTTCCAGATCGCCTATCTGGGCGAGAGCGTCTTTAAGATCATCACGCTCTGAAGGCTCCCGGAAGAAATATTCCACGATATCGAGGCGCCGGTTTATCTCTCTCGCGTCTTTCAGCGGGAAGAGCACCCACCGGCGCAGCAGTCGCGCCCCCATAGGGCTTACAGTGCGGTCAATCACGTCAAGGAGGCTTTTGCCGTCATCGCTCATCGACTGGACGAGTTCGAGATTCCGCACTGTGAACCGGTCGAGCCTGACGGCTTTTTCCTCTTCCACGCGGGCTATCGAGGTTATGTGTGATATGTGGGTGTGCTGTGTGATGTCAAGATAGTGGAGAATGGCACCGGCGGCAACGACAGCCGATGGCATGGCGTTGATTCCGAAGCCCTTGAGCGAACTTGTCTCGAACTGTTTGAGCAGACGGTCCATTGCGGCGTCTTCGGTAAAAATCCAGTCGTCGAGCTCGAAGGCAAGATAGTGTTCCGGGAAGCTGTCGGCCAGCAGTTTCTTGTTGCCGCGCTCCACGAGCACTTCTTTCGGAGCGAAATTGCCGAGAAGTTTTTCTATATAGTCAGCCGAACCTTCGGCTGCGAGAAATTCGCCGGTCGAAATGTCGAGAAAGGCCACCCCGATGGTCTGCTTACCGAAGTTGAGAGCCGCGAGGAAGTTGTTTTCGCGATGGTCAAGCAGAGTGTCGTTGATAGATACTCCGGGGGTGACCAGTTCGGTGATGCCGCGCTTGACAAGCTTCTTTGTGGTCTTCGGATCTTCCAGCTGCTCGCATATGGCCACCCGCTTGCCGGCCCTGACGAGTTTCGGCAGATAGGTGTCAAGAGCGTGGTGCGGAAATCCGGCAAGCTCCACATACTGGGCCGACCCGTTGGCCCTTCGCGTAAGGGTTATGCCGAGAATTTCTGACGCGGCTATCGCATCTTCGGAAAAAGTCTCATAAAAGTCACCGACCCTGAAAAGCAGAATGGCATCGGGATGTTTCTTCTTCATCTCCATGTATTGCTTCATCAGCGGGGTCTCAGCTATTTTTTTTGCCATATCATCAGTTGTCAGGCGCAAGGATTTTTTCTTATAACCCTCGCGTCCGTTTATTTTGAAATCAGTATAGAGGAAAATCGAACTACAAATTTACAAATTTTTCCATTCTTTATTGGCGTGATCCGGCAAATAATGCTAATTTTGCCATCCTCACAAATTCAAACATCAATATTATCAACTTAACATTTAACTCATCTGCATTTATGAAATCATCTTCTGTTATCTCAGCCGGCATCATAGCCCTCGGCATGGTGATTTCCGGTTTCTGCCTGAAAGCAGGCATTGACAACATCGCTTTCCGCGACCGCGAAGTGACAGTGCGCGGACTCGCCGAACGTGAGGTCGAAGCCAATCTCGTCACCTGGCCCATCACCTATTCACTGGCAGGCAACAATCTTCAGACCATCTATGACCAGGTCAGCAGCAACAATGCCAAAATCGTGAAATTCCTGACCTCAAACGGTATCAGCGATGACGAAATTTCAGTCAATCCGCCTGACGCTTATGACGCCACCTCGAACCGCTACCGCTCCGACTCGTTCAGCTACAACTATTCGATCAACTGCACGGTGACCGTCACTACCACCAAGGTGGCAAAGGTGCGCGAGCTGCTCAACCGCCAGTCTGAACTGCTCAAAGAGGGAATAGCATTCTCCAATTCCTATATCAACTATCAGTTCACAGGCTTGAACTCCATAAAGCCTGAAATGATAGCCGAGGCCACCAAAAACGCTCGCTCGGCAGCCGACCAGTTTGCAGCCGACAGCGACAGCCGTGTGGGAAAAATCAAGACTGCATCGCAGGGACAGTTCTCGATTGACGACAGCGACTCCTCGACTCCCTTCATCAAGAAAGTCCGCGTAGTCTCTACGATTGTCTATTATCTTGAGGACTGATCAGATTCAGCCTCTGTCATAATGGGGCATTTCAGCCGGAATCACCATCGAGATCTCGACAAGTCCGGCAATCCGTCCCTCAACGCGCCACGGTGTCTGGTAGATCATCTTCCGGACACCGTTTTTTGTAATCGTATATGCGTTTGACTCACCGGTGGCAAGCATATGACGGATCATGCTTACTGATTTTTCATTATGACACGGAATGAGATTGCGGCCACGCATATCTCCGTGTTTCGAAAATGTTTCGAGTGCCTTTTCATTCATATAGACCACCACTCCGTCGGCATCACACACGGTAACGGCACAGTTCATCTGAAAAGCCCAGTCGGGCAGCGATTTTTCAATATTTTCCATGACATTTCTTACTTTACCGCAAAAGTAGTGATTTGCCGCGAATATATAGCCCGGCACTGCCGATGTTTTTTTCATCGTCTCTTTGCCAACCTGCGGGCATCCCTACGCTGAAGGCGCTCCTGACGGCGACGCTGGCGGCGGTTGAGCATGACGGCCGGAGCGGCATCTCCGGCCTCCTCATCGTCTTTATCCTCCTCGTCTTCATCAAAGGGGCGCGAAAGGGCTTTGAAAATATTTGCAAGTTTTTCAGGATCATAATCAGAGCCAGCCATTTCCCTGACAGACTCAGGAATGGCATCGGATATCGACTCAGACGACGGCTCATTTTCAGCACCGTCAGTGACAGTCGCGTCAGTCTGCGGCTTGCGCCTGCGCCTGCGGGCCGCCGCCGAACGGGCCATAGCTTTGTCTATCTCCGGCCGAAGCAGTGCAAACATCAGCCGCACGGATTCAACCACCGCGCCGGAGGGCAACAAACCCTCGCGCAGATATGACTCCACGCAGCATATCGCCGACTCAGCGAGAGCATCTGACGGGCTTACAGATGCGAATGACGATCTGATGCGGGCTGAAATCTCATTATAAAATTTTTGCGAGACAGGGAGGCGGTGGGCGGCCGCACATTTTTTGCCCTTTGTGGCAGAAGCAGGTATTTTCATAGCGCATTATAAGAGGTTGTACACTTGTACGGTTAAATTTACGCACAAAGTTACACCCGCCCCGCCCGTATTTAGTGCGATAATGCGGAGACAAGCCAAAAAATTTCGTATCTTTGCGGGTTGTTTGGCCGGAAGGCCCGAAAATATCTGAAAATATCAAATAAACCACCATAAATTATGCTTACAGCTAAGGAAATACGCGAATCTTTCAAAGAGTTTTTCCGCTCAAAGGGCCATCACATCGTGCCCTCCGCCCCGATGGTGATCAAGGATGACCCCACCCTGATGTTCACCAACGCCGGCATGAACCAGTTCAAAGACATCATTCTGGGCAATAAAGCCGCGAAATACCAGCGAGTGGCCGACTCGCAGAAATGCCTCCGCGTTTCAGGCAAGCACAATGACCTTGAGGAAGTGGGCATGGACACCTACCACCATACAATGTTTGAAATGCTCGGCAACTGGTCGTTCGGCGACTATTTCAAACAGGAAGCCATAGACTGGGCCTGGGAATATCTCGTGGACGTGCTCAAGCTCGACCCGGCCCGCCTCTATGCCACTGTGTTTGAAGGCGCGCCTGACGAAGGACTCTCTCGCGACGACGAGGCTGCCGGATATTGGGAAAAGCATCTCCCCGCATCTCACATCATCAACGGCAACAAACACGACAACTTCTGGGAAATGGGTGACACAGGCCCCTGCGGTCCCTGCTCGGAAATCCACATCGACCTCCGCAGCGATGAAGAACGCGCTCAGACTGACGGCGCATCGCTTGTCAACAAAGACAATCCTCTGGTGATCGAAATCTGGAACCTCGTGTTCATGCAGTTCAACCGCAAGGCCGATGGTTCTCTCGAATCGCTCCCGGCCAAGGTGATCGACACCGGCATGGGCTTCGAACGTCTCTGCATGGCTCTCCAGGGCAAGAAATCAAACTATGACACAGACGTGTTCACTCCGCTGATCAGCCGCATTGCGCAGCTCTCAGGCAAGGAATACGGCAAAGACGCCAAGGTCGACGTGGCCATGCGCGTGATTGCCGACCACGTCCGCACAATCGCATTCTCGATCGCCGACAGCCAGCTTCCCGGCAACGCCAAGGCCGGCTATGTGATCCGACGGATCCTGCGCCGTGCCGTCCGCTATGCCTACACCTTCCTCGACCAGAAGCAGGCGTTCATGTACAAGCTTGTCAACACCCTCATCGACTCGATGGGCGAAGCCTACCCCGAAATCGCTGCACAGCGCGAGCTCATCATGAAGGTGATCAAAGAAGAGGAAGACTCTTTCCTCCGCACTCTCGACAAGGGTATCGCCATTCTCGACGAGGCCATCAAAAACGCCCGCAAGCAGGGCAAGAACGAGATTTCGGGCAAAGAAGCCTTTGTGCTTTATGACACCTACGGCTTCCCGCTCGACCTCACCGAACTGATACTCAAGGAAAACGGCATGACTCTCGACAAAAAGGAATTCGACGTCGAGATGGAAGCCCAGAAGACCCGTGCCCGCAACGCAGCTGCTGTAGAAGCCACAGACTGGGTGACCGTCAGCGAAGGCGAAACCGAATTCGTGGGCTACGATGTGACCTCAGCACCCACCCGCATACTCCGCTACCGCAAGGTGACTCAGAAAAACAAGGAGTTCTATCAGATAGTGCTCTCCACCACTCCGTTCTATGCCGAAATGGGCGGACAGGTAGGCGACAGCGGATGGCTCGAATCGGCCGACGAAAAGATCGAGATCTACGACACCAAGCGCGAAAACGGCCAGGCAGTTCACCTGAGCAAGAAACTCCCTGCCAACGTGGAAGCCGAATTCACCGCACGCATCAACGAAGCCAACCGCCGCGCTACCGAGTGTAACCACACCGCCACCCACCTGCTCCATGCCGCACTCCGCGAAGTGCTCGGCTCACACGTGGAACAGAAAGGTTCTTACGTGTCGCCCGGAATGCTCCGCTTCGACTTCTCTCACTTCCAGAAAGTCACTCCTGAAGAACTCCGCAAGGCAGAGCGTATAGCCAACGCCAACGTGCGCAAGGCCATCGCGCTTGACGAACACCGCCACATGCCGATAGCCGAAGCTCTTGAAATGGGCGCAATGGCTCTCTTCGGCGAGAAATACGGCGAAGAAGTGCGTGTGGTAAGATACGGTGACTCAGTAGAACTCTGCGGCGGCACCCACGTGCCCAACACCGGCAATATCGGCATGATCCGCATCATTTCCGAATCGAGCATCGCCGCCGGCATCCGCCGTATCGAGGCAGTGACCGGCGAAGTGGCCGAAGACATGATCGACCAGCTTTCAGACAACATGCGTGAAGTCGGCGAACTGCTCCACAATGCCCCTGACGTGCTCCAGGCTCTCCGCAAGTCTATCGAGGAAAATGCCGAACTGCGCAAGCAGGCCGAAGAATATTTCCAGGAACGCATCCGCAACCTCACAGCCGATGCCATTGCCAAAGCCGAGACCGTCAATGACATCAGACTCGTGTCGATCACCGGTGTCCGTATGCCCGATGTGGTCAAAGGAATTGCCTTCGGAGTGCGCCAGCAG
Source organism: Duncaniella sp. C9 (assembly GCF_004803935.1). Lineage (GTDB taxonomy): Bacteria > Bacteroidota > Bacteroidia > Bacteroidales > Muribaculaceae > Duncaniella > Duncaniella muris. The sequence continues at coordinate 1,691,983 of NZ_CP039547.1, read as the reverse complement.
TCACCTGAAAAGACTGCGTTTATCGCAGCCACAGTCGACATGGGAGGCAAGCCGCTGCTCACCGTGGCTTTCACCGATGACCTTGTCAAGGAAGGGCTCAACGCCTCAGCGATTGTACGTGAGGCAGCCAAAGCCATCAAGGGTGGCGGCGGCGGCCAGCCCGGATTCGCCCAGGCAGGCGGCAAAGACAAAGACGGCATAGCCCAGGCATTCCAGGCAATGCACCAGGCCATCTGCAAATAAGCACATCCTGCATCAGCAGATAAAAATCACAAAAAACGCTTCGGACCGACTGCGGTCCGAAGCGTTTTTTCTACTGCCTGACCGCTATCTACAGACTTGCCGGGAAACAATTCATATCCTTGCATGAAGGCAGAAAAAAAGACCCGCAAACGTGTATCGGATTCAGATCACGCTTGCGGGTTTTCTATTTTGTCAGTGACGGCCTGCGGAAGAGATGATCAGGCTTTCTGCGGGTAGAGCTTTTCGCGGGCGGCGAGCACCTTCTCGTCGGTGATATAGTCATCATAGTCCATCATCTTGTCGATCGTACCGCCTGGAGTAAGCTCGATGATGCGGTTGCAGACAGTCTGGATAAACTCATGGTCATGGCTTGACAGAAGCAGATTGCCCTTGAAGGCCTGAAGCGTATTGTTGAAGGCCTGGATCGACTCAAGGTCAAGATGGTTGGTTGGCGAGTCGAGTACGAGAGTGTTGGCATCGGCCATCATCATGCGGGCTATCATACAGCGCATCTTCTCTCCACCGGAAAGCACTGATGCTTTCTTGAGCACCTCCTCGCCTGAGAACAGCATCTTGCCGAGGAAGCCTTTGAGATAGATCTCTGAGCTGTCATTGGAGAACTGCGAAAGCCAGTCAACGAGGTTGAGGTCGCAGTTGAAGAAGGCAGAGTTGTCGAGCGGCAGATAGGCGGTAGTGATAGTCTGGCCCCATTCATAGGTGCCCTCGTCAGCCTTGCGGTTGCCGGTTATGATCTCAAAGAGGGCAGTCATCGCACGCGGGTCGTGGCTGAGGAAAGCGATCTTGTCGCCCTTCTCCACCTGGAAATTGACATCCTTGAAAAGGATCTCGCCATCGACCGATGCTGTGAGGCCCTTGACTTCAAGAATCTTGTTGCCGGGCTCACGGTTGGGGGTGAAGATGATGCCGGGATAGCGGCGCGATGAGGGCTGGATCTCCTCGACATTGAGTTTTTCGAGCATTTTCTTGCGCGAGGTGGTCTGCTTCGACTTGGCCACGTTGGCGCTGAAGCGCTGGATGAATTCAAGAAGTTCCTTGCGTTTTTCCTCGGCCTTCTTGTTGGCTTGCTGCTGCTGGCGCAGGGCGAGCTGTGATGACTCATACCAGAAGCTGTAGTTTCCGGCAAAGAGGGTGAGTTTGTTGTAGTCGATATCGAGAGTGTGGGTGCAGACGGAGTCAAGGAAGTGACGGTCGTGGCTGACCACAAGCACAGTGTTTTCGAATTTCGAAAGATAGTCTTCGAGCCATGCCACGGTGTCAAGATCAAGGTCGTTGGTAGGTTCGTCAAGCAGCAGGTTGTCAGGATTTCCGAAAAGAGCCTTGGCGAGAAGCACGCGGACTTTCTCGTTACCGCTCATGTCGCGCATGAGAGTATAGTGCTTGTCTTCCTTGATGCCGAGACCGCTAAGGAGGGCCGCAGCGTCGCTTTCTGCATTCCAGCCTTCGAGTTCGGCGAATTTCTCCTCCAGTTCAGAGGCGCGGATGCCGTCGGCATCAGAGAAATCTTCCTTGGCATAGAGAGCGTCTTTCTCCTGCATGATATCCCAGAGCACAGTGTGACCGCGGAGCACGGTTTCCATCACCGTGCAGTCGTCAAACTTGAAGTGGTCCTGTTCAAGGACGCTCATGCGCTCGCCTGGACCCTGGCTCACAGTGCCGTGAGTGGGCGAAAGCTGATCGCTGAGAATGCGCATAAGAGTCGATTTGCCGGCTCCGTTCGCACCGATTATACCATAGCAGTTGCCCGGAGTGAACTTGAGATTCACGTCCTGAAAGAGCACACGCTTGCCGAATTGGATTCCTAAATTGTTAACAGCTATCATCTAATTTTTTATATAAACTCTTCGAGAATGATTGATTCTGATTTTTCGGGGTGCAAAGTTACGAATTTTTCTCCACATAAACTAATGATTTTCCACCGGATATGCGATAGCGTCTGCCGATATGGCAAAAAGTGTCAAAGTAACGGCTGTCGCAGTGAACTTTGTTTGCAGGGTTTTCATTTTTTATATTTATCTTTGCGACAAATTCATCACACATATGTCATGAAAAAACAGACACGAGCAATCCACACACGTTTCCAGAGCCCTGACGCTTACAATTCTCTGAGCATGCCGATCTACCACACCGCCGCCTATGAGTTTGACAACGCCAACGTGATGGCCGATGCTTTCTGCGGCCGTAGTTCGGCCCCGGACTATTCGAGAGTTACCAATCCGACCGTCATATATTTCGAAAACAAGATCAAGGATCTCACCGGAGCCAAAGATGTCATTGCATTCAGCTCCGGGATGGCCGCTATCAGCAACTCGCTGATGGCCGTGGCCGGAGCAGGCAAAAACATCGTCACATCGCGCCACATGTTCGGCAACACTTACGCGCTGATCACCTCGACACTCAGCCGCTTCGGTGTAGGAGCCCGCCTCTGCGACCTGACCGATCTTGCCGAAGTGGAGAAGACTGTCGATGAAAACTCCTGCTGCATCTATCTCGAAATCATCACCAATCCGCAGATGGAGGTGGCTGATCTCCGCGCGCTGGCCGAGATTGCCCATCGCCACAACATTCCGCTTATAGCTGACACCACCGCCATACCGTTCACAGAATTCGACTCCCACGCGCTCGGCGTCGACATCGAGATAGTCTCAAGCACCAAATATCTCTCCGGAGGCGCGACATCAATAGGCGGTCTGGTGATCGACTACGGCACCTACGAGGGTTTCGAAAAACGAATGCGTTCGGAAATGCTTCTGAACCTCGGCGCATACATGACCCCTCATGCGGCCTACATGCAGACTCTCGGACTGGAAAATCTCGACGCCCGCTACCGCATACAGTCGGCCAATACCCAGGCCCTCGCTGAACGCCTCCGCGAACTTACGGCCATCAGGCGCGTCAACTATGTAGGGCTGCCCGACAACCCCTATCATGATCTCGCCCGCAGCCAGTTCGGTCCCACAGCCGGCGCAATGCTCACCATCGACCTCGCCGACCGCGACGCCTGCTTCAGCTTCATCAACAATCTCCGTCTCATACGCCGCGCCACCAACCTCTTCGACAACCGCTCTCTCGCCATCCACCCGGCGAGCACCATCTTCGGACCGTTCACCGACGAGCAACGCCGCGACATCGACATTCTCGACACAACAATCCGCCTCTCAATAGGCCTCGAAGATGTCGACGACCTCTTCGATGACATCCGCCAGGCCCTGCAGGAGTCATAACCGAAATAAAAAAGGTTGTAAAAAACGCCCTCTGACTTCACGCACATACTCAACAATGGGAAAATATAATTTTGACAGCCCGGTTGACCGCAAAGGCACCGGAGCACTGAAATTCGACGTACTTGAAGAGCGCTACGGCGACCCCGACCTCCTGCCGCTCTGGGTGGCCGACATGGATTTCGAGACCCCCGGCTTCATCACCGACGCCCTGCGCCGGAGACTCGACCACTCACTTTTCGGCTACACCGTAGAACCCGCCGAATACTGGCCCACCGTGATCCGCTGGATCGCCGACCATCACGGCTGGGAGGTGGAACGCGACTGGATCACCTACATACCCGGCATAGTGAAAGGCATCGGCATGGTGATCAACGTCTTCGTCAGGGAAGATGAGAAAGTGATCATCCAGCCCCCGGTCTACCACCCATTCCGCCTCACGCCCGAAGGCAACCGCCGCGAAGTGGTCTTCAACCCGCTCAAGGAAAACCCCGACGGCAGCTACAGCATGGACTTCGACAATCTCGAAAAAGTCGCTGACGAAAAATGCCGTCTGCTCATCCTCTCCAACCCCCACAACCCTGCCGGCATCACCTGGGACCGCGAGACCCTCCGCCGCCTCGCCGCGTTCTGTCACCGCCGCGGCATACTCGTCATATCCGACGAAATCCACTCCGACATGGCGCTCTGGGACAACCGCCACATTCCTTTTGCATCCGTAAGCCCCGAAGCAGCAGCCTGCAGCATCACATTCGGCGCCCCGTCAAAAACCTTCAATATAGCAGGTATCGTCAGTTCCTACGCCATAGTGCCCGACCCGCAGATCCGCCAGCGCTTCTTCAGCTGGCTGACAGCCAACGAACTGAACGAACCAACCCTTTTCGCCCCAATAGCCACCATAGCGGCCTTCAGCCAGGGCGAGGAATGGAGGCAAGAAATGCTACGCTACATCGAGGGCAACATCGACTTCGTCATTGACTATTGCAAGGCCAACATGCCTCAGATCAGGCCACTGCGCCCGCAAGCCAGTTTCCTTGTATGGCTTGACTGCCGCAGTCTCGGACTTGACCACGACGGCCTGACAGACCTATTTGTGCGCCGCGCACGTCTTGCGCTCAACGACGGCGAGATGTTCGGCCGCGAGGGCCGCGGCTTCATGCGCCTCAACGTAGCCTCACCCCGCTCCGTGATCCGCGAAGCCCTTGACCGTCTACGCAACGCAATCAAGGAAAAAGCCTGAACACCCCTCTTCACATCACAACTCATCCGGCCCGGCTCCATACCGAGGCCGGATGAACTATTTTTAACAGCCGGGGCCGGTTTTTTGGGATTGCGGTATTGGCAGGACGATGAATATTTACTATATTTGCATTTAATAACTATAAATAGGTGGTTCTCCTTGACGGAGACCGCCGTAAAGAAACAGACAAACAACCCTCAGGGCATGCCGTCAGCGGCTTCATCAATTCCAATTTCATGAATATCCAGATCTCAAAAGCAAACTCTCCCGCAGGAGAAATCACACTCTACACTCTTACGAATAAATCAGGCGCTTCGGTGACACTGTCGTCACTCGGAGCAGGCATTGTGGCAATCAATGTTCCCGACGCCGAAGGCCGTCTGGCCAACGTGGCGCTCGGTTACAAGGACCCCGCATCATATCTCGCCGACGGCCCCTGCGCCGGCAAAGTGCCAGGCCGTTTCGCCAACCGCATAGCCCTCGGCTGTTTCTCGCTTGACGGGAAAGACTACACACTGGCCGTCAACAACGGCCCCAACGCCCTCCACGGCGGTCCGACAGGCTTCATGAACCGCATCTGGGAAAGCCGCGCCGACGGCAACAGTGTGGAATTCACCTATCGCGCTGCCGACGGCGAAGAAGGCTACCCAGGCAATCTTGACGTCAAAGTAACCTACACCTGGAGCGATGACAATCAACTCACCCTCCAGCTCCAGGCCGAGACTGACGCGCCGACAGTCATAAATCTCACCAACCACGCCTATTTCAACCTCGATGGTGAGAATGCAGGCTCAGTGCTTGACCATCAGCTCAGGCTCAAGGCCTCCCGCTATCTGCCCACCGACGACACCCAGATTCCCACCGGAGAACTCGCGCCCGTCAGGGACACTCCGATGGACTTCACAGAATTCAAAGCCATAGGGCGCGACATCAACGCCGACTTCCACCCCCTCAAAGTAGGCAAAGGCTATGACCACTGCTGGGTGTGTGACGGATATTCCAAGGGCCGGCTCCAGGAGACTGCCGTGTTGCGCTCCGACCGTTCGGGCCGCGAACTCCGCATCTCCACCACTCAGCCCGGCATGCAGGTCTACACCGGCAACTGGCTCGCAGGCTGCCCCGAAAGCATCTCATCAGGCGCCTACAGCGACTATGACGGCGTGGCCATCGAATGTCAGAACTTCCCTGATGCCCCAACCATCCCAAATTCCCCACTTCACGCCTCAATCCCAACGAAAAATATAACGAAACAATAATCTTTAAATTCACAACTCTCTGAGTCATGAAACCAACCCTTTTTGTACTTGCTGCCGGCATGGGCAGCCGCTACGGCGGTCTCAAACAGCTTGATCCGCTCGGCCCCCAGGGCCAGACCATCATGGACTACTCAATCTATGACGCGATCCAGGCCGGCTTCGGCAAAGTTGTCTTTGTAATCCGTAAAGATTTCGAAAAAGATTTCCGCGATAAGATTCTCTCAAAATATGAAGGCCACATTCCGGTCGAAGTGGTATTCCAGGCAACAGACAAGCTTCCCGAAGGCTATGTATGTCCGGCTGACCGTACCAAACCCTGGGGTACAAACCACGCCGTGATGATGGGCAGCGAGGTCATCAGCGAACCTTTTGCCGTGATCAATGCCGATGACTTCTACGGTCGCGACGCCTTCCGCGTGATGGCCGAAGACCTCATGCGTCCCCGCGACCGCAAGGGCGACTACTCGATGGTAGGCTTCCGCGTAGGCAACACCATGACAGAAAACGGCTCCGTGGCCCGCGGCGTATGCTCCAAAGGCGCTGACGGCAATCTGACCGGAGTGGTAGAACGCACCGCCATCTCCTACGCCCCCAACGGCGACATCGTCTTCACTGACGAAAACGGCATCGAGCAGACCCTCGACCCGATGACCCCCGTGTCAATGAACCTCTGGGGCTTCACACCCGACTATTTCGACTACTCCGAGCGCGAATTCCGCACCTTCCTTGACAAGGATCTCAACACTCCGAAGGCCGAATTCTTCATTCCGCTCGTGATCGACACTCTCATCCATTCAGGCGAAGCCACCGTCAAAGTGCTTGACACAGACTCGCGCTGGTTTGGCGTAACCTATGCCGCCGACCGTCCCGGAGTGGTCGAGAAATTCGCCCAGCTCCACGCCGAAGGCATCTATCCGGACAAAATGTTCTGATCAAAAATCTCTCACAAACCCAATACACATTCAACACCATCATGGAACTCAAAACCAAAGTCAGCGAGGCTTTCGCATCGCATTTCGGAGGCGAAGGCTCTCTCTATGCCTCAGCCGGACGCATCAACCTCATCGGCGAGCACACTGACTACAACGGCGGCTTCGTATTCCCCGGAGCCATCGACAAAGCCATCATGGCCGACATCCGCCCCAACGGCACCGACAAGGTCAACCTCTACTCGATAGACCTCGATGAGTCAGCATCGTTCGGACTCAACGAAGCCGATGCCCCCTCGCAGCAGTGGGCCCGCTACGTGTTCGGCGTATGCCGCGAGACCATCAAGCGCGGCGGTTCGGTCAAAGGCTTCGACGCGGTGTTTGCGGGAAACGTGCCCCTCGGCGCAGGCCTCTCATCGTCAGCAGCACTTGAATCATGCTTCGCATTCGCACTCAACGACCTCTTCAACGGCAACACTATCGACAAATTCGAACTCGCCAAGATCGGCCAGTCGACCGAACACAACTACTGCGGTGTCAACTGCGGCATCATGGACCAGTTCGCTTCGGTGTTCGGCAAGAAAGACTGCCTGATCCGCCTCGACTGCCGTTCGCTCGAATTCGAATATTTCCCCTTCAAACTCGACGGCTACCGCCTGGTGCTTGTCGACTCAGTGGTCAAGCATGAGCTCGTTGACTCACCCTACAACAAGCGACGCCAGTCATGCGAGAACGTGGCCCGCCGTCTGGGCATCGACACCCTCCGCGACGCCGACATGGAGATGCTTGATGCTGTCAAGGCCGACATCTCGGCCGAAGACTACATGCGCGCAAAATTCGTCATCGAAGAAAAGGAGCGAGTGCTCGACGTCTGCGAAGCCCTCAACCGCAGCGACATCGAGACCGTGGGCAAACTCATGTATGCCACCCACCACGGCCTCTCGAAAGACTATGAAGTTTCATGCGAGGAACTCGACTATCTCAACGATATAGCAAAAGAATGTGGAGTGACCGGCTCCCGGATCATGGGAGGCGGCTTCGGAGGCTGCACCATCAACCTCGTGGCCGACGGCATCTATGACAACTTCATTGCCACAGTCACTGAAAAATTCAACGCCCGCTACGGCCACCAGCCGAAGATCTACGACGTAGTAATCTCCGACGGTGCCCGCCGCGTGGAATAAGCACCCCAAACCGGTCCCCGCATCAGTGTGCCCGGTGTGCACACTGATGCGGGACCTTTATACAACCCGATCTTAATTACAGACACACACTGAAGTACCAAGCAAAATGATTAAAGCCCGAATAACACTGACTTTAATGCTCCTGTCGGCCCTTCTTGCCACAAGCCTCAGCAGCTGCCGCGAGAAACCGTCAGATCCGGACCGCACCTACTATTCAGAACTCCGTGCAGTAAAGAAACTCGTTGTAGGCCGCATGACTCTCTCAAAGATGGCCTCCATAGATGACATCCGGCTGAGCGAAGCCCAAGGCCTGAAACAGACCGCCTCAGCACTGCTTGCCGCCATCAAACCCGGATCACGCAAAGCCGCCTATTCATATGACACATATCTGCGCGCCTACATTGATCTTGAAAAACTCACGCCGGCCGACATCAGCCTTAGCGCCGACGGCAAAAGCATGCAGCTCACACTTCCGGCCATCGAAATCGAATTCACAGGCCGCGATGCCGAGATACGCGAAGAGCACTATCGAGTCACCGGACTGCGCTCCGAAATCAATGCAGACGAACGCGCAGCGCTGAAAGAAGAAATGAACCGTCTGCTCAAAGAAGAGGTCAGACAGAACCCGGCGTTCACCTCACGTCTGACCGAACTTGCCAAAACCAAGGCCGTGACCTACTTCACCCAATGGGGCCGGAGCCAGGGCATAGATGTCAGCATCCGTTTCAAAGATTAGATATTTCAGAAACAATTTTAGGTTCAATCTTTTAGCCACTCATCAAAAGACTGACAGACACTGATATTATGAAACTACTCAGCATACTGCGCTGGACCGTACTTCTGGCGCTCACAGCCACCGTAATTTTTCTCGCCATCCGATTCAAAAACTCCCCTGAGGCCTCGACCCACAAGATACAGCAGGCCCTTGTCACCGAAATAAAGCCAGCAATGGAGCTATGCACAGTCGAATTTATTGAAGACGTGCCCATAAAAGCCCACATCGGAACCCGCCATATTTTTGCCTGCACCACTCTCAGCGGCTTCATATCCTTTGACCTCGACAGCGCCGCCACACGGATGAAGGGCGACACCATAGTGGTCATACTGCCGCCGGAAACAGTCGAAATCCACGAATCGACACAGCCGGGATCATATGAAGTGATAGATACCTGGAACGAAAAACTTCTCGGCTCGACAAAATTCACTACCGCCGAAGAAAACGACATCAAGCGCAAGGTCATCGACAACTTCCGACGGAAAATCTACGCCAAAGGCTATGTGCGCCAGGCGCGCGCCGATGCCGCCGCCACACTCTCTCAGATGCTCTCGGCCATGTCGGCATCTCCGGTAGAGGTCACAGACCCTGCTCCGGGCGGCTATTTCAAACCCTGAACAGCCGAAAGCCTGACGGCCTGCGGTGCGGTAGTATAATTCGCTCCCCGTGAACTTTCCGCTCATTTCATTTGTCTAATTATTACTAATTAGTTATCTTTGCGCCATGAGTTCTGAAGAACGCACCGGGCAATATGTCCGCATCGTATATAAAACGCCTGAATTTGAGACGTTTTATAGCTCGTTACTGCCCAAGACGCAAACTAAATTTGACTACGTTACAAACGTAATTTCAACGATTTATAACGTACCCACCAAATTTATAAAGCATCTTGAAAACACCGACCTCTACGAAATGAGAGTGTCGGTCGGCACTAACGAGTATCGGACTGTCCTCTTTGCTATCGACCACGATAACTTGATAGAAGCAAAGAGCGTAATATTGCTCAATGCCTTTCTAAAGAAAGACAACAGAGACTATCGTAAACAAGTCGAGATTGCACTCTCGATATTAAACAACCTGGAATTATGAGACAGATAAACCCCGAAAAGTTAGCCAAACTCTCAACCGCCAACTCAATGCTTGATGAGAAATATGGCGCACCCGGCACTCCCTCGCGCGAGCAATTCAACGAGGAATCTCTAGCGTGGTTCTATGGTAATATGCTCCGTGAACGTCGCAAGGAACTCAACCTCACACAGAAGCAGCTCGCCGAAAAACTCGGTCGCGAGCAGAGCTACATCGCCCGCGTCGAGAACGGCAAAGCCGACATTCAACTGTCGAGCTTCTTCCGCATCGCAGCCGTTCTCGGTATCCAGTTCATACCAACTTTTGTGAACTGATTTGATTATTTGACTTTGCTGTGCGTGATTTTTGCTCCCCCCTCATATTAAATTGTGACTTAGAGCACGTCGGAGGGAACGGGAATCAAGGAGCCAGCCTCGATTTTTATGCTGCCGGTGTAAAAATATCTGACGGCCTGCGGGCAGTGATGGCTGAAGAGGCTGAAAAGCGGCTTTGCATTTCGCCGAATTATTATTAATTTTGCAGACTGAAGTACAGCGAAGTCAAGCAAGAGCCGGATTCTCTTACGCGCGCGTACATATCTTAATATATACACTCAACAACCAGTCATCGGGATCTTCCCGCCCCTCTACAAAATCGCCATGCAACAGACTGACCAGAATACTCTCCACAAAAAGAAAGCTGAAACCGGATCAGAAACCGGCAAGGGCAAGAAAGCTAAAAGCCACCGCGGACTGATAGCCACGCTTTGGACTGTCTTCGCACTCGGCGTTATCGGAGTCTTTTTCTTCCTCTTCCTTGTCTACAACGGAGTGATCGGTTATATGCCTCCCGTTGAAGAGCTCAAAAATCCGACTGACCGCTTTGCCTCGGTGCTTTACTCGGCTGACGGCAAAGAGATCGGGCGCTATTTCGTAGGCACCGGCAACCGCGTCTATGCCGACTTCGACGAGGTGTCGCCACACGTAATCAATGCGCTTATCTCGACTGAAGACGTGCGCTTCGAGGAACATTCGGGCATCGACATGCGAGGCCTGGGACGAGTCCTGTTCAAAACCGTGCTCATGGGCAACAAGAACGCAGGCGGCGGATCGACTCTGACCCAGCAGCTTGCCAAGCAGCTCTACTCGCCGTCAAGCAGCGGATTCCTGTCGCGCGCCATGCAGAAACCCATCGAATGGATGATCGCCGTCAAACTCGAACGCTACTATTCGAAGGAGGAGATCATCAAGATGTATCTCAATCAGTTTGACTTCCTTTACAACGCTGTGGGCATCAAATCAGCCGCACACGTCTACTTCGGCAAGGCCCCTAAGGATCTTAAGATAGAAGAAGCCGCCACACTGGTAGGTATGGTGAAAAATCCATCGTATTACAACCCCGTGAGGCAGAACGAGCGCACCCGGCAGCGCCGCAACGTGGTTCTGGCACAGATGGAAAAAGCCGGCAAGATCACCAAAGCCGAGCTTGACTCTCTGTCGGCGCTCCCGCTGACCCTCGACTTCAACCGCGTGGATGCCAAAGACGGAATCGCGCCCTATTTCCGCGAAGAACTCCGCCGCATGCTGCGCGCCCACAAGCCCGAACGGCAGAACTACCGATCATGGGAAACCCAGAAATACGTAGATGACTCGATTGCCTGGGAAACCAATCCGCTTTTCGGCTGGATCGAGAAAAATCCCAAGCCTGACGGCTCGAAATATGACATCTATACAGACGGTCTGAAAATCTACACCACAATCGATACCCGCATGCAGGCTTATGCCGAAGAGGCTGTGGCCGAACACCTCGGCGGCTACCTCCAGCCGGCATTCTTCCGCGAAAAGCGCGGGACACGCGGAGCGCCTTACACCTCTGACCGCGCCGAGCTGTCGGAAATACGCCGCAACCACCTGATCCGCAACGCTATGAAAAACACCGACCGCTACCGCACAATGGTAAAGGCCGGCGCCTCGCGCGAGGAGATAGACCGGGCGTTCAACACGGCCCGCGAAATGAAGGTGTTCACCTATCACGGTTCTGTTGACACGGTGATGACACCGCTCGACTCAGTGCTCTACCAGAAGATGTTCCTGCGCACCGGATTCATGGCAATGGATCCGCTCAACGGCCACATCAAAGCATATGTGGGAGGTCCTGATTTCGGCTACTTCCAGTATGACATGGTGTCGACCGGACGCCGCCAGATCGGTTCTACCGTCAAGCCCTTCCTCTACACCTATGCGATGGAAGAAGGTTTCACCCCCTGCGATGAATTTTCCAACACCCAGCCGGTGATCACTGACGAAAGCGGCCGCGTCTGGGCTCCGCGAAACGCCGGATCGGCGCGCGTCGGCGAGATGGTCAATCTCCGCTGGGCGCTCACCAACTCCAACAACTGGATTTCGGCACGCCTGATCTCTCAGCTCTCTCCCCCATCGCTCGTCAGAACAATGCACAATTTCGGTATCACTGCCGACCTGCCTCCGGTGATGTCGCTCTGTCTCGGTCCGGCCGATGTCTCGGTCAAGGAAATGGTCACCGCCTACTCGGCCTTTGCCAACAACGGCATGAGAGTCGACCCGATGTTTGTGACCGCCATAGCCGACAACAACGGCAATATAATTTCGGAATTCTCTCCGCGCCACACTGAAGTGATCAGCGAGAAAGCCTATTACCGCATACTCTCGATGCTCCTCAATGTGGTCAACGAAGGAACAGCCCACCGAGTGCGCTCACGCTACGGACTGACCGCCGAAATGGGAGGCAAGACCGGAACTACCAACTACAATGCCGACGGCTGGTTCATGGGCTTCACCCCGCAGCTTGTGGCCGGCACCTGGGTCGGCGGCGAGGAACGCTTCATCCACTTCAACACTATGGCCTACGGCCAGGGTGCCGCTATGGCCCTCCCGATCTATGGCCGCTTCATGAAAAAAGTCTATGCCGACAAGAGCCTGAACTACAGTCAGAGCGCCCGCTTCGACTTCCCGGCCGGAGTGGATCTCTGTGAAAAAGAGTTCTACGGCTATTATGACGAGGAAGTGGATGCCGACAACAATGCCGAAGACACCTCGATGGAAGGAGTCTTTGACTGATTACTTCGACTGACAATCCGAGTATATTTGACAGAGGGCTGCATGAAAATGCGGCCCTTTGTCAAATAATTTTGCAAAGTTGACGAAATTCGTTACCTTTGTCGGCGAAAATGGTTGCTCGGACGTGAAGAGTCACGCAGACAACGAGCACAAAAGGGAATCCGGTGCAAATCCGGAACAGTACCCGCTGCTGTAAGTTCCACTCCATTCAACCCGGATGGAAAGATCTGCTGCAAAAGCCATTGCCCCACACCTGACAGAGCTGAAAGGCTCCGAGGGAGGACGAGAAGGCGCAGACAGGCCGGAACAAGTCAGAAGACCTGCCATTTTCCTGACATATGAATTTTGCGTCTGCGGGAATTTACAGACAGGAATCCACTCTTTCAGCAACCATCGGCGGCTACAAGGCAGGGAGTCAGAACACGGCACCATGATCAGAGCCGAAGGCAGGAAAGAGAAAAACAATGTAATCAATTGCATCATCCTATCCGCATCTTTTCGCGCGCAAAACCGCAGAAAAGACGCGGATTTTTCTTTTCGGCATTTTTAACCAATAAATGATAACATGACTACAAAGTTTTTCTACCTGCCGTGCATCGTCGCACTGGCCTGTATGCTTCCGATGACCAGCTGCTCTGACGACAAAGACGCACCCGAACCCCTGGTTCCGGAATTTGTCATCACCGGCTGCGAAGGAGTCCAGGATTTCAACCGTGGCGAAAGCAAGACCTACAGCGTGGATGCCAGCAACATCGCCCAAATCACCATCTCGGCTCCGACCGGCTGGACGGCTGACTACTCTGACGGCACTCTGACCGTCACCGCCCCTTCTGACGAAGAGCGCGACGTCACCTGCAAAGGCAAAATCGTAATCTCGACCATGTCTGAAGACGAAATCGAGGCAGAGGCAGCGATCGAGGTGTCGACCTACGAACTGCGCTTCCTGACTTTCGAGGACGCAGACGCGCACTTCAACTCTTTCACACTCCCATACTGCAACAAGACAATCTCGACTTGGAGCGACCTCATAGACAGCAAGCAGTATGGAGGCGAGCTGCTCTACGGCTCTGGCGGCTATGGCATGGACGATCCATACAGCTGGTATGACCAGAACAACACCGAACTGCGCCACTCCATGCCGCCGGCTTTCAGCATGTACTGCTACTGGAGCGGCGGCCACGCCATCTCGAATTATGCCGACACCGATCTGAGCCACGGCGATTTCTCACACCAGCTCTCAGTCTACGGTGCCGGAGGCCACAACGGTTCAAGCAACTTCGCCATGCACTACGGATATCTTGACGGCTCGCAGTTCAATATGAACGAGGGACTCCCGGCCATTGAGTTTGCCGACGGCAAAGCCCGCATCATAGATCATATGTGGGTAATGAACTCCACATATGCCATGAACTGCTATATCTCCGGCAACGGCCTCACCGCCAAGATCGGTCCTGACGACTGGGTGCAGATCGTAGCTACAGGATATGCAGCCGACGGCAGCAAGGCAGGCGAAAGCAAGTTCTATATGTGTAACGGGCCTGACAACATTGTCCGCGACTGGACCCGCTGGGACCTTTCCGAGTTAGGCAAAGTGGCTAAAGTTGAGTTCAACGTGACCGGATCATCGGACAACGGCTATGGCTTCAGCCAGCCTGCCTATTTCGCCTATGACGACGTGGCAGTACGCTTCGAAGAATAAAATAATATGAACAGAATGATAGAAAGAACGGGCACAGCCGCCGCTATACTTCTGGCGGGGGCTATGCTCTTTTCCTGCAACCGCGACGAGGTGATCGAGAATGACAACGCGGCGAAACCGCAGATCATCCTTGACAGCGAGAGCGGAATCTATACGGTGAATGCGGGCGACGAACTGACGATAGCTCCGGCCTACCGCAATGCCGAGGGTGCCTCGTATCTCTGGACTGTAGACGGCACCGAGGCCGCGACCACTGCGGAATTCACCCGGCAGTGGACCGAGACGGGCGAATATTACGTGACCGTCACCGTGAGCAACAAGGCCGGGAGTTCCAGCGAAGACCTGAGAGTGGACGTGGTCGATCCGGCCGCTCCGATAATTTCACTTCCTCTTGCAGGCAACTCTCTGACGCTCGCCGTGGGATCGGAATATGTGTTCCGCCCGGAGATCAGCAATAGTGACAGAACGGATTTCAAGATCAGCTGGACACTCGACGGTGTGGAAGTCGGCTCGGATATGGACTACCGCTTCCAAGCCGGGGAGACGGGTGACTACAAGCTGACAGTCAGAGCGTGGAACGCCGATGGCGAAGATTCGGTGGAGATCAGCATCTGTGTGACCGACAAGTTGCCTTACAGCCTATCATTCCCTACACCGTCATATTTCCAGACATCAACCACACGCTACACGTTTGCCGGACGCCCCGTGTTTCTGAGTCCGCTAATCGAAAATCTTGCGGCCCGGAAATTCTCATGGACGGTTGACGGAGTGGCAAGCGAATGCACTGCGCGGACCTTCCCCTTCACCCCCGATGCGCCGGGCGAATATATTGTCAGCCTGACGGTCGACGAGACGGCAAGCGCATCGGTCAAAGTGGTCTGCGTGGATGCCACAGAGGCGCAGCGCTGCCGCAGAGCTTCAGCCGGAAGTTCGGCCGAGAGCACCAAGGTGTTTGAATGGGTTCCGGCTCCTGGCCAGTTCATAGGCGAGACTTCAACCGGAGGAATGACCGGCAATGAGACAACACTTGCCCAGGCAAACGCGTGGGCCTCGGAGCGACTTGCCAAGAAAGCCTTTGTCTCTCTAGGAGGGTTCGGAGGCTATATAATAGTCGGTTTCGACCACAGTATCAGCAGGAGAGACGGGCAGTTTGATTTCGCCGTCATGGGTAATGCGTTTTTCAACGCTACAACCGGATCAGGAGGCTCCAACGAGCCCGGTGTGATCTATGTCATGCAGGATGTCAACGGCAACGGACTTCCCGATGATGAATGGTATGAACTGCGCGGATCGGAGACCGGAAACGCCGGCACACGTCAGGACTATGCAGTGACCTATTACCGCCCTGCCGGGCCGAAGATGAATGTGCAGTGGACCGACAACTACGGTGGCGACGGCTGTGTGGACTATCTAAGCGCCTTCCACCGTCAGGACTACTACTATCCGGCCTGGATTGAAGCTGATTCATATACGCTCCACGGCACCTGCCTGGCAGCCCGGACCTCTCAGGACCCAAGTTCCGGTTTCTGGGACAACAGCGCATTCGGCTGGGGTTATGCCGACAACAAAGGCAGTGACGACCTCGGCGGCCCGAACGGCTCAGGCGGCGAAGGACAGCGCAACGGATTCCTGATCGAAAACGCGATGTATCCGGACCTGACGCATATAAATCTCCAGTATATCGACTTCATAAAGGTGCAGACCGGAGTCAATTCCAAATCCGGATGGCTCGGTGAAGTCTCTACCGAAGTGTTTAATTTCCAGGACCTCTCGCTGATGCCTCAGTAGGCATGACAGAAGCCTGAACCATTAGACCATAACTCCAAACTTTACTCTTTTTTCTGCCGACCGGCAGGCCCTGCCGGGCTGACGGACGCAAGGGAATGACAGTGTTCCCGCCGTCTGAGGCTTTCAGGATACTCTGGCCTGAAACCAACCAGACAAAAAAGATTCCCTTGCATCATCCGTCAGCCCGGCGGGACCTCCGATCATCCGCACCGCAGGCAGTTGGCGTTCTCGCATAAAAGAAGTAATTTTGCGGCGCTTAAACGCACGCATGACAAATAAAGATCAAGAAGCAGTGAAATCAATGCTGAAACCATTCTCAATATTCATTCTGATCCTCTCCTCTCTGACCCTGGGCGGGTGTATGGAGTGGGACTACGGCGAAACGGAAGACTTCGATGTCACCGGATCGGGCCTTTTCATAACCAACGAAGGGAATTTCCAGTACGGCAACGCCACTCTGAGCTACTACGATCCGGCCACAAACACTGTGCAGAACGAGGTGTTTTTCAGAGCCAACGGCATGAAACTCGGCGATGTGGCCCAGTCGATGAGCATCTATGACAACAAGGGGTGGATAGTGGTCAACAACTCTCACGTCATCTTCGCCATAGACCTCAACACATTCAAGGAGATCGGGCGCATAGAGAATCTGACATCACCGCGCTATATCCACTTTCTGAGCGATGAGAAGGCCTATGTCACACAGCTGTGGGACAACCGTATCTTCATCGTCAACCCGAAGACATATGAAATCACCGGCTATATCACGGTGCCTGACATGACTATGGAAAGCGGATCGACCGAACAGATGGTGCAGTACGGCAAATATGTGTACTGCAACTGCTGGAGCTACCAGAACCGCATCATAAAGATCGACACCGAAACTGATCAGGTGGTCGACCAGCTGACCGTAGGCATCCAGCCTACATCACTGGTGCTTGACAGATATGACAAGATGTGGACCGTGACTGACGGCGGCTATGAAGGCAGCCCCTACGGCCATGAGGCACCGTCGCTCTACCGCATCGACGCCGCGACTTTCACCATCGAGAAGCAGTTCAAGTTCAAATTCGGCGACTGGCCTTCGGAGGTGCAGCTCAACGGCACCGGCGATACGCTCTACTGGATCAACAATGACATCTGGAGGATGGATGTCACCGCAGACCGTCTGCCGGTGAGACCGTTTCTGGAATACCGCGACACAAAATACTACGGACTTACAGTCAATCCCTTCAACGGCGAAGTCTATGTGGCGGATGCAATAGACTATCAGCAACAAGGAATGATCTACCGCTACAGTCCGCAGGGTGAGCTTATCGATGAATTCTATGTAGGCATAACACCGGGTGCCTTCTGCTGGAAATGACAGTTACTTACCGGATTGCATCTATGAAAAAAATTCTGATATTGTTTCTGCTGCTCGCCGGAATCATGCCCGGTTTCGCGCAGCGTTCCTATAAGCTCGGCGAGGTGGTGGTCAGAGCCAAACGTCCTATGAAAGAGATCGGCGTGACCAAGACCACATTCGACAGCGCCATGCTCAAAGAGAACATAGCCCTTTCGATGGCCGACATTCTTGCGTTCAACTCCTCAATATTCGTCAAAAGCTACGGCCGCGCCACCCTTTCGACGGTGGCGTTCAGAGGCACCTCTCCGAGCCATACACAGGTGACATGGAACGGTATGCGCATCAACAATCCGATGCTCGGCATGACCGACTTCTCGACCATACCCTCCTATTTCATAGACCAGGCATCGCTGCTCCACGGCACATCGTCGGTCAACGAAACCGGCGGCGGTCTGGGCGGACTGGTGAAACTGGCCACCGAGCCTGACACACCTGAGGGCTTCAACGTGCAGTATGTCCAGGGCATCGGTTCGTTCAGCACCTTCGATGAATTCGCCCGTCTGACCTACGGAAGCGACAAATGGCACGTGTCGACCCGCGCCGTCCACTCCTCGTCGCCAAACGACTACAAATATATCAACCACGACAAAAAGGTCAATATCTATGACGATGACCACAACATAATAGGCCAGTATCACCCTAAGGAGCGCAACCGCAGCGGAGCGTTCAGAGACACCCACATTCTGCAGGAGATCTACTACAATACGCTCAAAGGCGACCGTCTGGGGCTGAATGCGTGGTATATCGACTCGAACCGCGAACTGCCGATGCTGACCACCGACTACGGCAACGAGGCAGACTTTGAAAACCGCCAGCGGGAACAGACATTCCGCAGTGTGCTGTCATGGGACCACACCCGCTCCAAATGGAAAGCCGGCCTGAAAGGGGGCTATATCCACACATGGATGGCCTATGACTACCGGCGGGAAGTCTCCGAGGGCAACTGGGCCTCGATGACCCGCTCACGCAGCAAGATCAACACCATCTACGGGCAGGCGGAGGGTGAATACACTCCGAGCCGCAAATGGTTTTTCACCGCCAATCTCTCGGCTCACCAGCACTTTGTGCGCAGCCAGGACAGAAACATAATACTCCAGGACGGCGACAAGGCGATAGTAGGCTATGACAAAGGGCGCATAGAGCTTTCGGGATCAGCCTCAGCCAAATGGCAGCCCATTGACCGGCTCGGCATGTCAGTGGTGGTGCGCGAAGAGATGTTCGGCACCGACTGGTCGCCTCTGATTCCGGCATTTTTCATTGACGGGGTTGTGCTGCCTGAAGGCAACGTCACTCTCAAGGCCTCCATTTCACGCAACTACCGCGTCCCGACACTCAACGACCTCTATTTCCTGCCGGGTGGCAATCCTGACCTGCGCAATGAGCACGGTTTCACCTATGATCTTGGCGCAAGCTTCGAGATAGGCAAGAAGGAAGTCTACAGCCTGAGCGGAAGTGTCACCTGGTTTGACTCTCGTATCGACGATTGGATAATATGGCTGCCGACCACCAAGGGATTTTTCTCACCCCGCAATGTCAAGGAGGTGCATGCCTATGGCGTTGAGGTCACCGGCAATCTCGGCGTTCAGCCGTTCAAGGGATGGTTTCTCGATCTGAACGGGTCATATTCGTGGACCCCGTCGATCAATGAGGGAGAAAAGATGTCACCTGCCGACCAGTCGGTTGGCAAGCAGCTGCCATACGTGCCGAAGCATTCGGCATCGCTGACGGGGCGGCTGTCATGGCGTTCGTGGGGATTTCTTTATAAATGGTGCTGGTATTCCGAGCGGTTCACCATGTCGAGCAACGACTATACCCTCACCGGACATCTTCCTGAGTATTTCATGAGCAATATCTCTCTCGAAAAAGGGCTGTCGTTCAAGCCTATCGATCTGTCGCTGAAACTTGCAGTCAACAATCTTTTCAACGAAGACTATCTTTCGGTGCTTTCGCGCCCTATGCCCGGCATCAACTTCGAATTTTTCATCGGCATAACGCCGAAGTTCGGAAAGAAAAAGTGATCCGGCCGGCTATGTTATCCGGCCAGTCCGAGGCATAGCTGTCTGTCAGCCAGATTCTCAGCACCTCTGATTGAAATTACCAAAATGCAACGCACCCTGACGAATGTCGCGACATTCGTCAGGGTGCGAAATATTTTAAGAACTTTTATGGGAGAAAAGCAGTATGCTTTACCGGTCGGAGATCAGAAGAAGTAGGTGACGCGTATGTCCCAGGTGCGATTTTTGGCGCTGTAGTCTGTTAGGACTTTTGCCTTCAGCGCATAAGTCATGCCCCATGTGTAGGAGGCTGAGAGCTGCCAGTTTTTCAGGATTTCGGCTCCGACACCGGCTGTCAGACCGAGGTCTCCGCCGGAGAATTTCATGGCGTCACATTTGCCGTATGCCACCTGGATGTCAAAGGTCGGTCCGCCAAAGACGAAAGGAGCCAGATAGTCCTCGAATCCCTGAAAGCGGGTGTATTTGAATTTCAGATGGAAGGGGATCTGGATGTTGTGGATATAGATGCGTTCCTTGCCATAAGAGTCTTCCCACATAGGAAAATCGCCCATATTGAGCGAGGCTCCCAACTGTTCATAGCGCAGGCCGAGGTCAATGCCGAAGCCGATGCCCGGAAACATCATTTCGCCGTTGATACCGGCAGATTCTCCAAAGCCCTGATCAACGGTCAGGATTTTCTGCTTGAACTTGAAACTGTTGAAATTGACTCCGACGGTAGGACCCCAGCGGAACTGGGCCGATGCACCGAACGCTCCGAGAAGAGCCAGAAAAAATATGATGAATCTAAGGGGTGTCCTGTTCATAAACTTTATAAGTAAATTGACTTTTTTGTAAAACACGAACGCAAAGTTACAACTTTTTCTTTAAATTTCTTGATATGACATAATTTTATCATAACTTTGCATCAATCATTCATCACATCCCAACAACGTAATTCAGTAATACCAACTACCGGATACACATGAAAAAATACATTTTAGGCACAGTAGCTCTCTCGCTCGCTTTCGGTGCTTTCGCAGATGAAAGCAAGGCGAAAAACGACACCGTCGGCGGCTTCAAATTCACCGATGTGAAGTTAGTCAAGACCACTCCGGTCAAAGACCAGAACAAGTCAGGAACCTGCTGGAGTTTCTCCGGAATCTCTTTCCTTGAGGACGAAATCCTCCGCAAGACAGGCAAGGAAGTGGATCTCAGCGAGATGTTCATTGTGCGCCACTGCTACAATGACAAGGCTGACAAGTATATCCGCATGAACGGCACCATCAACTTCGCCCAGGGCGGCAGCACTCTCGATGTGCCTTATGTGATGGTCAATTACGGTCTTGTGCCTGAAGAAGCATACACCGGTCTGCAATACGGCACCGAGAAGCACGAGCACGCCGAACTCAGCTCGGTGCTCACCTCGATGGTCAATTCCGTGAACAGCGCCAAAACCAAGTCGCCTGTATGGAAAAAGGCATTCAAGGGTGCGCTCGACGCATATTTCGGCGAACTGCCCGAAACATTCGAGTATGAAGGCAAGACCTACACTCCGCAGAGCTTCGCTCAGTCACTCGGCATCAACGCCGCCGACTATATCCCCGTGACCTCTTTCACCCACCATCCGTTCTATCAGTCATTCGCTATCGAAGTGGCCGACAACTGGCTCTGGGAGAAATATCACAATGTGCCTATGGAAGAGATGAAGGCCATAGTTGACAACGCTCTTGACAACGGCTACTCCGTAGCTTGGGCCGCTGACGTCAGCGAACCCGGCTTCAACTGGACCGACGGCTACGCTGTGATCCCCAAAAAGAAGACCGAGAAAGACATGAACGGCACCGAACTCGCCCGCTGGGTGAAACTCAGCGACAGAGACCGGGAGAAGGAAAGCAACAAGATCTCCGGTCCGCGCGAGGAAATCACAGTGACCCAGGAACTCCGTCAGGAAATGTTTGACAAGCAGGAGACTACCGATGACCACGGCATGGTGATAGTGGGAAAGGCCGTTGACCAGGAAGGCAACAAATACTACAAGGTGAAGAACTCCTGGGATACCAACCACGTTTATGACGGTTTCTTCTACGTGTCAGAACCTTACTTCCTTGCAAAGACTCTTGACATTCTCGTGAACCGCGAGGCTATTCCAAAGAGCATCGCCAAGAAGATGAAAATCTGATTTTTTGAAATCTTACGGCTTGCAGGAGCCTGAGCGGAGGCGCTGACGGCGTTTAGCAAGTTCAGTCATCACCATTCCGGCGATTATAAGCAACATGGCCACAATCTGGAACCAACGGATTGTGGCCACTTTCATTATCACCGAGGCGATTGTAGCCACGACCGGGAGGAAATACTGATACATCGAGACCAGCTCACTGCCAATGAGCTTCTCGGCGGGATTGATCAGGAAGTAGGACAGGAATGTGGGGCAGAGCAGCACGAAAGTGATGCAGACCCAGGGCAACCATGAGGAGGAATAGAATATTGCGGCATGGGGCAATGACGGAAGCAGGAACAAAGCCGGAATACATGACATCAGGAAAACCCAGCGGAGCATGGAGACCGGACGATAGGTCTGCATGGGGCGTTCGAGGATTACGAGATAGAAAGCATAGCAGAGAGTTGAGGCGAAAGCGAGAAGATCGCCGAGCAGTCTGTCGGAGCCATGCCCGTTGCCATGATTCGAGGCTATGACTATTACGGCTCCGGCAAAGGCCACGATGACGCCGCCGATTTCAAGCAGAGTAGCCCTGCGGTGCTGAAACAGGATTCCGATCAGTATGACGAACACCGGCGGGAAGGTCATGATGATTGAAATGTCGATCGGGTCGCCGTAGCGCAGCGACATGTTGAATAGATACATGAAGCAGAACAGGCCGAGGGCGCCGCCGAGGAATATGCGCAGGTAGTCATGACGCGAGATGCGCTCGGTCTTCACAAACAACGAGGCGAGCCACATCAGTATGCAGCCCCCTCCAAGCCTGAAAAGGGTAAGATCGACCGATGACATCCATTCGGGTATCAGAAGCTTGGCAACAGGGATGTTGACACCGAAAAATATTGTTGACAACATGATCAGCAGGTTGCCTTTTATCAGTTCACCGGCAGAACGCGGGCGCAGGTCGGGATCGATCGGAGTATTGGCCATAGAGGTGTGTTTTTATAAGGTCTTTCATTTTAACAACAATATTGAGTAAATTTGCACTGCTAAAAATTGTCAAATCATCTAAAACGCCATCTGTGAAACTCCATCTTTTCAATCCTGAAAACGATCTCGCACTCGGACTGGGATGCCGCAACTATACTCCCCCGCCCCACGCAGCCGCCATCCACCGGGCGGGTGCTCTGCTGCCTCTGTGGTGGGCCGGGGAGGATGATCTGGTCATCGCCCCGGAAGGACTGGCGGCTGATGCCGGACAGCTGAAAGAGAGGTTCGGCCTTCACGGCAATATTTTTACCGGGCAGCCTGTGAAAGCCACTCCCGCTCCCTGGGGGTGGAGCGCCGATGCCAAACGGCAGTTCACCGTGGCAGGGGTCAGGCCGGAAACACTGCCGTCAGACGAGATGATAGGCAGGCTGCGCCTGCTCAGCCACCGGCGCATGACAATAGAAATCATAGAAGGGCTTGGGGAGACTGTCCGGTTCCGACAGAGGCTACAGATCCAGAGGCTGTGGTCGAGGCAGAGAGGCTTTCGCCCGGATGTTTCATCAAGTCGCCGTGGTCAGGGAGCGGGCGTGGTGTGTTCTGCGCACGTTCGCTTGACGAAAAGGCGCTCTACAAGCGGGCTGCAGGTATAATAAACCGTCAGGGGAGCGTGATGGTGGAGCGCGGGCTTGACAAAGAGCTTGATTTCGCGGCGCTTTTCCATGCAGAAGGCGGTCGGGTGTGTTTCAAGGGATGGTCTGTATTCAAGGCTGAATCAAGAGGCATGTACAGCGGAAACATTGTGGCTCCGCAGAGCCGCCTCCACGAAATTATCTGCGGATACCTGCCTGCAGAGATGCTGGCTGATACCATCAGTCGCGAAGAGGAGATACTGAGCCGACTTGCAGGCGGCAGCTATGAGGGATGGCTCGGCATTGACATGATGGTCTATCGCGAGAATGGGGAGATGAAACTGATGCCCTGCGTGGAAATGAATCTGCGCATGACAATGGGGGTGGCCGCAATGAAAATTGGAGAAAAGCTGTCGCTGCAGACTCCGGCTCTGCTTGCGTGGCGGCACAGGGCTGATGAAGCTGACCTCGAAGGCTCTACCATTCTACTGCCTCCGTCAGACGGTTTCGCTCTGACTCTGACCGAGATCGGGGAGCCGGCTCAATGAGCAATGACTGACTACATTCAGTAGGTCGTTACAGATTACCTAAACAATGACTTTCAGCACAGAGTAGAGACGCTGCACAGGGAGGCCCATCACATTGTAGAAACTGCCTGAAATGCCCTTGATTCCGGCGGCGCCGATCCATTCCTGGATGCCATAGGCTCCGGCTTTGTCGAAAGGCTTGTATTTCGCCACATAGTAGGCTATCTCATCGGCTGCCAGAGGTGCGAAGTCCACGACTGACTCGGCAGAAAATGTCTGGCAAAGGTCAGGAGTGCGCACGGTCACACCTGTGACCACTTTCTGTTCACGCCCCTGCATAAGAGTTATCATCCGGCAGGCGTCAGCCTCATCCTCAGGCTTTCCAAGCACCTTGCCATCAAGGATGACCACAGTGTCGGCCGTAATGACCACTTTCTTTTCGCCGGGAGCCAAGGGATAGGCCGAGGCTTTAAGACGCGATAGATAAACCGGAACTTCTTCAGCGGGAGTGCCGTCAGGGACGATCTCGTCGACCGGATGGGATGTGTCGACACGGAAATTAACGTCGAGCATTTCCAGAAGCTCCCTGCGGCGGGGAGATCCGCTGGCGAGGATCACTTCATAGCCGCTCAGATTGTCAAGAGGATGAAACATTTTTTCGTTCGGAATATGTAGGAGATAGTATGATGGATGATTCTCACCGTCTAAGTATGCGGTGGACGGGAATGTGGCTTATCAGACGAGTGTTGATGAAACTTACAAGCAGACCGACACCCAGGGCTGCAACGAGAGTGCCCTCGCGCACACCGATGATGGAATGAGTCATGGCAAGCGAGGTCACAACGGCAATAAGCACCAGGCCGACATCGACCATGACTTTAACGCGGCCAAAGTCTTTGCCGAAACGGCGGGCGGCGTATTTCACGAAACCTTCACCGCTCATGGCCACTACATTGGGTTTTATCTCCAGCTCCACACCGAAGGCCTGGATGAGACAGCCCGCGGCGAGAAAAGCAAGTGCGCCGGCATATGACTCAGGAGTCATGTCACGGAAAAGATACATGTTGATATCAAGAAAGGCTGAGAAAAGCAGAGAGAAGGGGATCTGCATCATGATCTCCATATAGTCACGGCGTGTTCCGATGCCACGGAGAAACCAGAACTGTCCGGCTATGAGCAGCATGTTGAGAATGAAAGTGGCCATTCCGAGAGTAAGCGGAGTGTTGAGGCTCAGGACATAGGAAAAGCTTGAAATGGGAGATGTCCCCAGCGATGAACGAATTATCAATACCACACCCAGTGTCAGAAAATACAGGCCTATGATAAATACCGCATACCTGATGATCCAATTTCTCATAATTATATTTTTTATTGTTCTCTCCGTTCTTACCGCGTTGATCTGAATCTGATGGCCGGAGCCATATTTTTTGCAAAATTACAAATTTTTTTCGAAAAATTTTGGATGAAAGAAAAATGTCCCTACCTTTGCAGTGTGTTAGTAATGTACAACACTAAACAACAACATCACATTTCTGACTCAAGCACAACAGGCACCAACATCTCCAACAAAAATCACATCTGTAAAATGAAAAAGACAATCTTATCTCTACTTCTCATTATTTCAGCCGCCGTCTGTGGCAACGCACAGCTTTTATGGAAAATTTCAGGCAACGGACTTGAAAAACCGTCATATCTTTTCGGCACACACCACGTGGCTCCCGTTTCAGTCATCGACAGTGTGGCAGGGCTCAACGAAGCCATCGCATCGGCCGATAAAATCTATGGCGAAATGATAATGTCAGAATCCATGTCGCCCCAGTCGCAGCAGATCATGATGGGCTATGCTATGGCTCCACAGGACAGTCTGCTGACTTCAGTGCTCACTCCCGCCCAGACCGACTCCCTTGACGTGATGCTCAGACACTACATGGGGGCGATGGCCTCCGCCAAGCAGTTTGCCCAGCTCAAACCGGCCATGCTCTGCACTCTTATAGCCCTGATTCAGAATCAGACTGTGTTTCCTAACTTCAACCCTCAGCAGCAGATCGACGGCGAGATCCAGAAACGCGGAGCCGCACTCGGAAAAGAAATCGGCGGATTCGAGACCATCGAGGACCAGTGTAACGCTCTTTTCGGATCGTCAATCATTGAACAGGCCGAGAGCCTGATGGAGATGGTGCGCAACGACAGTCATGCAGCCGAGATGGCAAAAAAACTTGCAAAGGCCTATCTTGCAGGTGACCTCAACCAGATGCTCGAACTCATGGAAGATCCGGCCAGCGGCTCATCTGATGAATGGAGCGAACGCATGATCAACAGGCGCAACGCAAACTGGGCGCGCATCATGGCCGGACTGCTGCCAAGTGCTTCCGTATTGATCGCCGTCGGCGCCGGACATCTGCCCGGCGAGAAAGGTCTCATCAGTCTTCTGCGCAAAGAGGGCTATTCGGTGGAAGCTGTCAAATGATTTCTGGAATTACACCTATATTAATATATACCTTATTACAATGATTCGGTAAAAATTACAGAAGTAGTTGAAACTTAAGTTAATATAACGAATTGTCAAATACAAATGAATCGCCAAAGCGTTCATTATAAAAATCTTAGCGTATGAACGTATTGACGATTCTCAAAGACTTCACCTTTCGGTGTAAGTCGGTATTTGAAAATACTACAACCAAGATGAGCAAAAGGTTCCTCAACTGGCTGATTTTAACAATACGCACTGTGGCGTTGATTCCGGGCAAAGTCAATTTTACCCGGCTGTCGCGCTATGGCGGTCGTACAGCCAAGACCTTTGCCTCCAATTTCAAGACACCCGTAGACTGGATGAAAGTCAACATAGGTATGGCACAGGATTGTTTTGGACCGTCCGATGACATGGCAGTGGCAATCGATCCGTCGTTTATCTCCAAATCCGGCAGCCTGACGTATGGCATAGGCCGTTTCTGGTCAGGGGTGGCACAACGTGTCAAACGCGGTCTGGAGATAATGGCGATCGGGGCAATAAGCCTGAGTAAACATACATGTGTGATGCTCGGTGCTGTTCAGTCACCGAACTTCAGGACTCTTGAATCTGAGAAACAAATGTCAATGCTTGACTGGTATGTGGCACTTGTCAGGTCAAAGGCGACAGAGCTGCTCTCACTGACGGATATTCTGGTTGCCGATGCCTTTTTCTCCAAATATGAATTTGTGAATGAAGTGGTTGGCATGGGCTTCCGGTTTGTCGGGAGATTACGTGCCAACTCATATCTGAGGTATCTGGCCATGCCGGATTCCTCCGCCCCGCGAAGACGCGGCAGAAAGAAAAAGTATGGAGAGAAAGTGGATTTCTCCAGCCTTGATATGTCCGTGTTCACTTCATTCATATATGAGGATTCCAAAGGAAACAAAACCCGATGTCACACGGCGGTCGTACACTCGAGGGCATTGAAACGCGACATCCGTATCGTGGTCTGTCCGGTTGAAAACGGAGAGCCTCTCCTGTACTTCTCCACCGACACCGACATGAGGCCTGAAAAGATCATCGGTTTCTACCGCACCCGCTTCCAGATTGAGTTCGGCATACGCGATGCCAAACAGTTCACAGGACTCCAGTCTCAGCAGACCCGGGACAGGGATCGGCTTGACTTTGCGTTCAATCTTTCCTTCACTGCCCTCAATGTCTGCAAAGAGGTCATAAGGAAAGATTATCCGGGTCTTTCGTTAGCGCAGTTCAAACGGCTTATGTTTGAATCTTATCTCGCCTCAACAATTATTTCGACTTGCGGAAAATCTCCGCATCTCAAAATAATTCAGAAAATAAATCATCGGTTGGCTCAGTTAGCGGCTTAGCCAAGGCTGAACAACCTCAAATTTTACCGAATCATTGTTATTATATATACAGCCATGATCACCATTGACCATCTGACCTACTCATATCGCCACGGGTTCACAGCCATCAGCGATGCGACGGCATCAATCGCACCGGGCATCCATCTGCTTCTCGGCGAGAACGGTGCCGGAAAAACGACAATCCTGCGGCTGATAGCCGGCCTGCTCTTCCCGTCGGCAGGAAGCGTAGAGGCTGACGGCTGCGACATGAGCCGGCGTTGTCCATCGACTCTGAAAAAAGTGTTCATGCTCCCGGACGCGATGGAAATTCCAGCCACCACGATCAGAGGATTCGCCGGAATGCACAGCCGCTTCTACCCTACCTTCTCTCAGGAGACATTCGAGGAAAACCTTCATGATTTCCGACTGACCGGCCATGAGAATTTCAATCAGCTCTCACTCGGTCTGCGCCACAAGTCACTGCTTGCCTATGTGCTTGCGTTAGGGGTAGACGTGCTGCTCCTCGATGAACCGGCCAACGGTCTTGACATCGACTCAAAGAAGACACTGCGCAATATGCTTGCACGATGCACCGGCCCGGACCAAACCGTCATCGTCTCCACCCACACCGTCTCGGACCTTCGGGAACTGTATGACGGACTGATCATGCTATCGCGCGGACGATTGCTTCTGGCACGTCCCACATGGGAGATAGCCGAGAAGATCTCCTGCGTGGCCACCCCTATCCCGCCGGCCGACGCACTGTTCACCGAGCAGGGGCCAGGAGTGTTTCTCTCCGTCACCGCCAACCGTGGCAACGAAGACAGCGATCTGAATTACGCGCTTCTCTACTCGGCCCTTATGTCAGGCGCACGCGATGCCATCCTGAATCAAATCAATTCACAAACATCTGAATCATAGCAGCAATGGACACAATAGCCACTCTCAACGACAAATTCTCATGGCGCCGCTGCCTGAGCATCGGCCTGCTGTATAAGAAATCCATAATCTATTACCTCTCCGGTTCGGCGGCAGTTTCGCTTCTGTGCGTCCTGCTGGTAGAACTCGTCAACCACTCCGGAGGCAATGTGATGGCCACATATTCGCTGACAAGCCTGCTCGTGGCAGCCGCCTTCTATTTCAGCCCTATCATGTTTGCCCGGCGTGATGACACTATCATGACGCTCCTGCCGGTCAAGACATCTGAAAAACTTGTGTTCTATCTGCTCTTAGTGCTCGTGGTGACTCCCGCCGTGATCGAAAGCATCTGGTACGGACTAAACCTGATCTTCTCGATGATCAACAAGGACTGGGATCTGACAAAAGTTGTCTCTGCCTATCTTTCAGACTCAGGTACTAACTTAGGCGACGAGAACGAATGCCAGCTAAAAATATCTCAGGTCATAGCCGGATGCATCCAGGCATTCGCCCTCATCATCACCGGTCTGTATGTAGTGCTCCGCAGCACCCTCCACCGCGTTGTCAAATCAATGAGCAGCGTTTTAGGCATGATATTCTTTATCCTGATTATGGCCGGAGTGACCGGAGGCGTGATTGCCGTGGCCAAAATGAGCATCGATACCGATCCGACAGAACTTTCAGCCATAATAGTTGAAGAAATGATGCCTTATATGATAGTAATGTGGGGTGCCATGCTTATCTACGGACTTTTCATGACATACAGAATATACCGCCTGCTCGCCACACGTCAGGCCAAAAACTGATATCTTTCATGGATTTTACATCTGACAAACCAATTTACCGACAGATCATAGACTTCAGCTTCGGCCAGATCCTGACAGGAGCCTGGACGGCCGGCGAACGGGTGCCGTCAGTCAGGGAACTTTCAGTGCAACTGTCAGTCAACAGCCACACAGTGCTGAAGGCTTATGAATATCTTCAGGCGGAAGGGATCATAGTCTCGCGCCGCGGCATGGGCTTCTATCTGACCGCCGATGCACTGGAGCAAGTCAACCAGGCACGTCGCCGCGAGTTTTTCGACTCGACTCTCACCGGCCTCTTCAGGGAGATGGAACTGCTCGGCATTTCCATTGACGAAGTGGTCAGCAAATACAACAGCCGTTCATAGAGCTGCCGAAAAGCCATGCCGGACAGACGCAAGCCTGCCGGAAACCATCGAGAAGGTTTCCGGCAGGCTATATGTGTGAGTTTGCGTTATTGGGTCTGCTTATTCAGACGGTCAGAGACAACGGCTGATATTCATTCGGCAGTGGCTGATCAATAGTTCCACTGGCAGGCAACCATTCGGAGACTGTTGCAACCGATGGTGCGGAAGTCAATGATAGTATTGTAGCGACAGTTGATGTAGGTAAGAGCCTGGTCGAACGAAACATCAAGAGTGTTGAGCTGGTTGTTGTTACAGATCAGACGCTGGAGGAAGGTCTGGTTTGCGAGATCCAGAGTGGTGAGATCATTGTAAGAACAGTCGACATACTGGAGGTTGGCGCAGTTTTCAACAGAGAGTGTGGTCAGATCATTGTAGGAGCAGACGAGGTCGAGAAGAGCGCTGCAGTCACGGACTCCGAGAGAAGTCATGTTGTTGTCAGAGCAGATGAGAGTGGCAAGCGAAGGCAGCCCGGAGATGATCAGATTAGCGATTTCGTTGTCATCCACATTGAGGTTCTGAAGATTCTCCACACCTGTGAGCTGAAGGGTTGTAAGCTTGTTGTAACCGCAATAGAGGTTCTTGAGAGCTGTACAGCCTGACACATTCAGAGCTTCCAGATGGCAACCCTGACAGTTGAGGGTCTTGAGGTTGAAACTGTTGGCAAGGCTGAGTTCCACAAAGAGGTTGCTTGACACATTGAGATTCTGAAGAAGCGGAGTGTCAGAAAGGTCAATTTCAGTAAGACGGTTCTTGTAGACAGCTACCTGCACGAGATTCTTACAACCTGAGAAGTCAACCTGAGTGAGCTTGTTGCGGCTTGCGTTGAGATCAGACAGTGCCGGACAGTTGGCGACGCTGAGTGTTGTGAGTTCGTTACGTGAGACATCGACTTTGGCAAGAGCTTTGAAATTGGCGAGGTTGAGGGTGCCAGCCAATTTTTTGTCTTTCCATTCGATGGCGGTTACATGTCCGTTTTCGACTGTCACACCTTCAATCGAGGCGATGGCATTGATGTCGGAAACTTTAAGGGCCGATGCATTGGTTCCCTCTTTTGCGGGCTCAGAAAGAAAAGCCTTAAGCTGTTTAGCTTCATTCTTGTCAAGACTCTGAGCAAATGCAGCCACGCTACCCAGCATGATTGCAATGATTAATAACGCTTTTTTCATAAAACAATAGTTGGTTTTGTTAATTTTATCTATCTAACAAACCGTGTTTATGAAAAGTTTTATGACCGTTAAAAATCGTTTCCTCAATAGGCTCAGAGGCCATATTTTTTTATAGCCTGTTCTCCAGAATATTCATTAACGCATGAAATCCAGTCATATCGCATCAGAAGGGAGCTACGTCGTCGCCGGGCGCACCGAGGATGTCGGCCGAGCCGCCGCTGAACGGGCTTGCCGGCTGTCCGAAGCCTCCGCCGCCAAAATCATCATCGCCGGCATTGAGGCGCGACACTTTGGAGCCGCTTGTCATCTCCGGCTCGCTGTCCCAGTTCTCGAAACGGGCATAGCGCGATTTGAATCGCATCTTCACATCGTCCACACGGCCGCTACGGTGCTTTGCCACGATGAATTCGGCCAGGCCGCGGATGTCATTGCCGGCGGCATCGACCCCTGAACGCAGGTAATATTCCGGACGGTGGATGAAGCAGACAATGTCGGCATCCTGTTCGATCGCACCTGATTCACGAAGGTCGCTCAGCTGCGGACGTTTTCCATCCTTGCTGTCGGCGCCACGCGATTCTACACTTCGGTTAAGCTGCGAGAGGGCCACGATGGGGATGTTGAGTTCCTTGGCAAGCTGTTTGAGCGAGCGCGAGATCATGGAGACCTCCTGCTCTCGCGAACCGAATTTCATGCCTGAGGCATTCATGAGCTGGAGGTAGTCGATGATTATGAACGAGACGTTGTGCTCTCTGACAAGTCGGCGCGCCTTGGTGCGCAGTTCGAATATCGAAAGCGAGGCCGTGTCGTCTATATATAAAGGTGCACTGTAGAGGTTCTTGACTCTTGACATGAGCTGATCCCACTCCATCTGCGTCAGCTGACCGCTTTTGATCTTCTCGCCTTCAATCTCGCAGGTGTTCTGGATCAGACGGTTGACGAGCTGGAGGTTAGACATTTCAAGCGAAAAGATGGCCACGGGGATATTATAGTTGACAGCCATGTTCTTGGCCATCGAGAGCACGAATGCGGTCTTGCCCATCGCAGGACGGGCCGCAATGATGATAAGGTCGCTTCGCTGCCAGCCTGAAGTCAGTTTGTCAAGTTCATGATAGCCCGTCTCAAGACCTGAAAGACCGGAGGCACGGTTGGCGGCCGTCTGGATCTGCTCGATGGCCGAGTTGATCACAGGATCGATCTGTGTGACGTCTTTCTTGACATTACGCTGCGAGATTTCAAAGAGCTTGCCTTCGGCTTCCTGGAGAAGGTCGTCCACATCGTAGCTCTCGTCAAAAGCCTGCGCCTCGATCTGCGATGCGAATTTAATAAGTTCGCGCGCGAGATATTTCTGAGCCACGATGCGGGCATGGAACTCTACGTGAGCTCCTGAAGCCACTCTCGAAGTCAGTTCGGAGATGCGCAGCGGACCGCCGGCAGCCTCCAGTTCGCCCATCAGACGCAGCTTTTCGGTGACGGTGAGCATGTCGATGCTCTGCTGCGCGGCACCGAGACTCTGAATGGCGGCATAGATCTTCTGATTTGACGGATCGTAGAACGATTCTGGTTTCAGAATGTCACAGACAACCGTGTAGGCATCCTTTTCAAGCATAAGCGCGCCGAGCACCGCCTCTTCAAGATCGTTGTCGCGCGGAGGGATGCGGCCTCCGTGGTCAAAGACTGAGACATGTTGCGGTTTCGATGTTCTTCGCTGAGAGCCTGATGTGTTGTCCTGTGGCATGGCTGTGATATAGTGATGTTGTGGCTTTGTTAAGACGATTTTTCATACAAAGGTACGAAAAAGTTTCATCTTTCCGCCACTCAGAGCTTGTTTAAAAACAATAGTTAAAATCTGAGCGAAAGTTTTGAGGTGGATATGGTTCTGATTACACATGTCAGAAAAAAGCGCTACCTTTGCCTGAAATTTATACCGATTATTCTTTCACGAAGCACATTTCCTCCGTATGATCTTGTTTCCCAATGCAAAAATCAATCTCGGCCTTGACATTCTGCGCCGTCGGCCTGACGGCTATCATGACATTGAGACCGTGATGATCCCTGTCCCCTGGTGCGATGTTCTTGAGATAGTTCCGGCCAAGGGAAGCGAAACCACTCTGACTGTCAGCGGACGCCGGGTGGATTGTCCGCCTGAAAAAAATCTTGTGATGAAAGCCTACAGGGCTCTCGCCGAGACTGTGGAACTGCCGCCGGTCGACATTTTTCTGCGCAAGATCATACCCGACGGAGCCGGACTTGGAGGCGGATCGGCCGATGCGGCATTTACGCTCCGCGGGCTCAACGAGCTTTTCGCTCTCGGACTTTCCGACAGCCGGCTTGCTGAAATAGCCGCCGGACTCGGAGCCGACTGCCCCTTCTTCATCTATAACCGTCCGATGCTGTGCACCGGGATAGGTACGGAATTCACTCCGGCCGAAGTCAGCCTAAGCGGCCTCACCATAGTCATTGTCAAACCTCCGACAAGTGTGCCGACAGCCGAAGCCTACCGCCACATCACTCCGTCCATACCACAGACACCCATAGCCGGGATCATCTCCCGCCCCATAAGCGAATGGCGCGGACGGCTTAAAAACGACTTCGAACCGTCGGTATTTCCCGCCTACCCTTCAGTCAGCGAGATCAAGGAAAAAATGGAAGGACTCGGAGCCGTCTACACCTCCTTGTCAGGTTCAGGCTCATCGGTCTACGGCCTCTTCGACAATGACATTTTGGCAGACTGTCTGACAGAGACTTTCGCCGGTTCGGCTGTGTTCAGTTCAAAACTCTGATACCGCCGTCAGGCATCCGCTTTTTGTTGGACTATTGAACGTTATGCGCTCCGGTTTGTTGTAAAATCAGAAAGGGGCATGGCCAAAAGCACGTTTTGTCGGAAAAATATCTGCCTGACAGACATTTTGGCAACCTTTTTGCATGATACAAGAGAATAATCCTACGATAAATCAAAAAAACGACATAAATATTATGAGCCACAAGCAAAATAACCATCAGGACAACGCCACTCCCCGCAAGGACGAGACTATGGACGGAAACGCAGCCGTTCTTGACGATGTCCAGGAAGCTTTTGACGAGCAGAATTCTGTCGAAGACGAAGAAAACGCCATCATCGACAAGCAGCTTTCCGATATCGATGCCCTGACACAACAGCTGAAAGACGCCGAGGCCCAGGTGGAGAAAGAGAAGAAAGAATATCTCTTCCTCATGGCTGAGTTTGACAATTTCCGCAAACGCACGGGCAAGGAAAAATCAGATATCATCCGCAACGCATCAGAGAGCGTGCTCAAAGGACTGCTCCCAATCGTCGACGACTTCGAACGCGGACTTGAGGCAAGCGCGAAACTCGAAGATCCGTCTTCGATCCGCGAAGGCATGGAGCTGATCTATCAGAAACTCGTCAAATTCCTCGCTTCCAACGGCGTGAAACCCATTGAAAGCAACGGCCGGCCATTTGACGCCGAACTCCATGAGGCGATAGCTATGGTACCCGTGGCCGACGAATCGCAGAAAGGTATCGTAATCGACACTCCGACCAAAGGATATACAATCAACGACAAAGTGCTCCGCCATGCCAAAGTGGCTGTGGGCCAGTAAGCAGCTTCTCCACTTATGGCTAACAAAAGAGACTATTACGAAGTGCTCGGCGTTGACAAAAACGCTGACGAAAAGACCATAAAGAGCGCCTATCGCAAAAAGGCCATCCAGTATCACCCTGACAAGAATCCCGGCGACAAGGAAGCCGAGGAGAAGTTCAAGGAAGCTGCCGAGGCCTATGATGTGCTCTCCAATCCCGAAAAACGCGCCAAATATGACCAGTTCGGCCACAATATGGGTCCGCAGGGCTTCCCAGGCGGAGGAGGAGGTTTCCATGCCGGAGGATTCTCGATGGAAGACATCTTCTCGCAGTTCGGCGACATCTTCGGAGGTGGATTCGGCAACATGGGCGGTTTCGAGACCGCCGGAGGCCGGGCCCGCCGCCAGCGCCGCGGTTCCGACCTGCGCATAAAGGTCAAGATGACTCTCGCCGAAATAGCGACCGGAGTCACCAAGACGCTCAAGATTCCTACTCTTGTCAAAGACACCCACTGTGACGGCACCGGAGCCAAAGACGGCACCGCATTCTCCACATGTCCCACCTGCGGCGGTTCGGGCACCGTACTGCGCCAGCAGCAGACCCTGTTCGGCATCTCACAGTCAGCCGTAGAATGTCCGCAGTGTAAGGGTGAAGGCAAGATCATCAATGAAAAATGCAGTTTCTGCCACGGCGAAGGCGTGGTCCGCGAAGACCGCACTGTGACCTTCACCATTCCGGCAGGTGTGGCTGACGGACAGACTCTGACCGTCAAGGGCCAGGGCAACGCCGCCATCCACGGCGGAGTAAACGGCGACCTCCTTGTGGTCATCGAAGAAATCAAGAGCCCCGAACTCATCCGTGACGGCAACGACGTCATCTATAACCTTATGCTCGACATCCCGACAGCCGCTCTCGGCGGATCAGTCGAAGTGCCGACCATCACTGGCCGTGCCCGCCTGAAAATTCCGGCCGGCACACAGCCGGGCAAGGTTCTGCGCCTGCGCGGAAAAGGACTCCCCTCGACCGACGGCTACGGAACAGGCGACGAGCTTATCAACGTCATGGTCTACATCCCCGAAAACCTCACCGATGAAGAGAAGAAAGCCATCGAGTCGCTGCAGGGCAAACCCAACATGACACCCAGCCAGTCGACCAAAGACCGCATCTTCAGCAAACTCCGCCACATATTCGAATAACAAACGCAGGGCTCTGCTATATAAATTCCCCGTGCCGACAACAAATTTGCAATCCCGGCATGGGGAATTTTGCATCCACACCCACGATATTTGAGATTGATTGAGTATCTTTGCAGTCATAAAAACCAAATATCATGTCACATACCCACGAGGAAAAAATCGAGGCTCTGGGACGGGTGATCGACACGCTTGACATTCTGCGTGTGAAATGTCCCTGGGATGCCAAACAGACCAACGAATCACTGCGACCGAACACCATAGAGGAAGTCTATGAACTTTGCGACGCTCTTATAAACGAAGACAACGCCAATATTCGCAAGGAGCTCGGCGATGTGCTTCTCCATGTGCTTTTCTATGCCAAAATCGGCGAGGAGAAAGGCGCCTTTGACATCGCAGACGTCTGCGATGCGCTCAACTCGAAACTGATCTACCGCCATCCGCACGTGTTTGGCGACACTTCCGTCAACTCTACCGACGAGGTGCTCCAGAACTGGGAAGAACTCAAACTGAAAGAAAAAGGCGGCAACAAGACCGTGCTTTCCGGAGTCCCCGCCGCCCTTCCGGCAATGATAAAGGCAGACCGCATTCAGGAAAAAGCCGCCAACGTTGGTTTCGACTGGGAAAAACCGGCGCAGGTCTGGGAAAAGGTGCGCGAAGAACTTAGCGAATTCGAAGAGGCCGTAGGCTCGATGGATGCCGCTCACCGCGAAGAGGAGATGGGCGATCTGATCTTCAGCATCATCAACGCCGCCAGGCTCTACAAGATCAATCCCGAAAACGCGCTCGAAAAAACCAACAGGAAATTCATCAAACGCTTCAATTATCTTGAGAAAAAAGCGCATGAAGCCGGCAAGACTCTTAAGGAAATGACACTGGCAGAAATGGATGCGATCTGGGAGGAAGCCAAAAGTCTATGAACTATAACGAACTGAACGCCCATCAGCGCGATCCGTTTCTCAGCTTCGATGCCGGGACCCACACCTATACCGTAGGTGACCTGACACTGACATCCGTGACAACCATCGTGGATAGCTGCTTCCCGAAATTCGATGCCGACTACTGGGCGGCGCGCAAGGCTCCCGCAATGGGGCTGACAGCCGAGGAGCTGAAAGCACGGTGGGAGGAAAACGCCCGCCGTTCGCGCGAGCTCGGCACTATAATGCACGACCGTATCGAGCGCTATTATCTCGGCGATGATTACGGCGATGACGGCGACGCATATGCCATGTTCCGCCATTTCGCAGCGGCCGAGCGTCTCTACCCTTACCGCACAGAATGGCGCATATATATGGAGGACTACGGTGTGGCCGGCACTCTCGACTTTCTGGAGCGACGCCCCGACGGCACCTTTAATATATATGACTGGAAACGGTCAAAAAAGCTTGTCCGTCCTGACGGGCAGACCGAGCGCACAAGCCGTTTCGGAGCCAAAGGCCTCCACCCGGTGAGACATCTCGACGACTGCTCCTACATGCACTATGCCCTTCAGCTGAGCATCTACAGATTCATACTCGAAGAGCGCTACGGAATCAGCATCAATGACATGAAGCTCGGAGTGTTCCATCCTGAATGCCCTATGGCCTACATCATCCCCGTCCCCTATCTGCGTATAGAAGCCCAGGCCGTTCTGGCCGACCACCAGCGCAAATTCAAGACCCTGACAGCGGAGCAGATAGTTAATTTTGTTTAAAACGCGACAAAAACTGGATCTATTCTGTTACTATTGCCCTATATTTGCGTAATATAACTGAAATAACAAAAACATACTCAATTCATTTCACCAAACCACCAATCATGATCAAAGCTACATTCAGATTATTGTCGGCAGCACTCGTCATGGTCTTCATGGCTCTTCCCGGAATAATCAGAGCGCAGGATCAGAATCCGATGCTCCAGCCTCTGCCCGTAGACACTGCAGTGCGTATCGGCAAACTGCCTAACGGCCTGACTTACTACATCCGTCACAACGAATACCCCAAGGGACAGGCAGATTTCTACATCGCCCAGAACGTCGGATCTATTCTTGAGGAAGACAGCCAGAGCGGTCTCGCCCACTTCCTCGAACACATGTGTTTCAACGGCACCACAAATTTCCCCGGCAATCTGCTCCGCGACTGGCTCGAATCAATCGGTGTGAAATTCGGCGCCAACCTCAACGCCTATACAGGTGTAGACGAGACTGTCTACAACATCAGCAATGTCCCGGTGGCCCGCGAAAGCGTCCAGGACTCCTGCCTTCTCATATTGCATGACTGGGCCAATGACCTCACACTCGCTCCTGAGGAAATAGACAAGGAACGCGGTGTGATCCATGAAGAGTGGCGCCGCTCAATGCAGGGTCAGATGCGAATCCTCGAAAAGATCCTGCCTGACCTCTACCCAGACTCAAAATACGGCCACCGTCTGCCTATCGGCAAGATGGAGATCGTTGACAACTTCCCCTATCAGGATCTGCGCGACTATTATGAAAAATGGTATCGTCCCGATCAGCAGGCCGTGATCGTGGTGGGTGACATCGATGTTGACCGCATCGAAGGCAAGATCAAAGAGATGTTTTCCTCGATCGAGATGCCAGAAAATGCCGCAGAGCGCATCTATGCTCCCGTGCCCGACCACAAAGGCACACTCTACGGAATCGGCAGCGATCCTGAACAGAAAAATCTTGTAGCCCAGATGATGTTCATATTCGATCCGATACCTGCTGAACTGAAAAACACCCCTGCCTATTTCGTCAACAGCTATATCCAGGCCATGATATCGTCAATGATCAACAACCGTCTTAACGAAATCTCATCCAGACCGGACTCTCCATTTGCCGGAGCCGGAATTGATTTCGGCGGTTACTTCCTTTCTTCGAAAGTGAAAGATGCCATGAGCGGATCTGTAGCTTCAAAGAACAATGACATCATCCTACCCCTCCAGGCTCTCTATCGCGAGCTTCTGCGCGCACAGCGCGGCGGTTTCACCCAG
This sequence comes from Duncaniella sp. C9, assembly GCF_004803935.1. Lineage (GTDB taxonomy): Bacteria > Bacteroidota > Bacteroidia > Bacteroidales > Muribaculaceae > Duncaniella > Duncaniella muris. The sequence goes on along the minus strand of NZ_CP039547.1, from coordinate 1,652,908 downwards.
AGCGAATATGACCGCGCACGCAGCGAATATCTTTCGTCATTCGAGCGCATATACAACAACCGCGCCACCCGTCAGACCGGCTCGTTTGTAAGCGAATATGTCAAGAACTTCACTGACAAAGAACCGTTGCCATCGATCGAGACCGAGTGGGCACTCACACAGGGAATAGCCAACAATGTACCCCTTGATCTCATCAACCGGAAGATGGCCGAGGCTGTGACCCCCGACAACCGTGCCGTCATGATGCTCATGCCTGAAGCTGAAGGTATCACAGTTCCCACCAAGGAGATGATCGCCGAAGCCCTCGCTGCAGTCGATGCCGAAACCATCGATGCTTTTGTGGATGAAGTCAACTCCGAGCCTCTGATCCCCGCAGCGCCGGTTGCCGGAACAGTTGTAGCTGCAACTGAAAACCCGCAGTTCGGAACCATTGACTGGACTCTTTCAAACGGCGCCAAAGTAATTGTCAAGCCGACCAAGTTCAAAGAAGACGAAATCATCTTCTCGGCCTATGCCAAAGGAGGCTATTCGGATTTCTCCAACGACTACACCAACTCGATCCTCTTCATGTCGACAGCTCTTCCGGCCCGCGGCCTCGGCAGCTACACAAACACCGACCTGTCGAAATACACAGCCGGCAAGCAGGTGGCGCTCAACTGCGGATTCGGCAACTACAGCCGCAGCTTCTCAGGCTCCACAACTCCCAGAGACATCGAGACCCTTATGGAGCTGCTCTACATGAACTTCAAGGATATCGAATTCACTGCCGACGAGTTTGCAGCCCTGCAGACCGCCTACAGCGGCTTCCTTGCAAATCAGGAAAAGAGCCCGGAATACATCTTCCAGAAAAACATCCTCGCCACCCTTTACGACTCTCCCCGCGCACAGATGCTCAACTCTGAGGTCATCAACAAAGCTTCGCGCGAGCAGACAATCGAAATAGCCCATGCAATGACAGCCAATGCTGCTGACTGGACATTTGTGTTTGTCGGCAACGTCAACCCCGAAACCCTCAAGCCTCTCGTCGAGAAATATATCGCATCTCTGCCCGGCGATCCGAAGACTGCCGTGAAGAAGGTCGAGAAATACAATCCTGCCCTCTTCATGAAGGGCGGTGACAAGACCGACTCTTTCACAGCCGAAATGTCGACACCCCAGACCCAGGTTGCCATTATCGAGAGCGGCGACATGGAATATACCCCAAAAAACGCCATGCTTGCATCAATCGCAGGCCAGATTCTGACCAACCGTCTGATCAAGACCGTACGCGAAGAGATGGGAGCCGTATATTCGATCAGTGCCTCAGGCTCACTCGAACGCTCCGGCCTGAACCCCGCAAGCATCGTGTCTCAGTTCCCGATGAAGCCTGAAATGAAAGAAGAAGTCCTCTCGTTCATCAAAGGCCAGTTCAAGGAAATGGAATCGAATGTCACTGCAGCCGAGCTCAACCCTGCCAAAGAATATATGGTGAAGGCATTTACCGCCAACAAAGAGCTGAACGGGCCGTGGCTCTCGGCCATCGTCGGAACGCTTTCAAACGGCGTGGACACCTTCAACGGCAATGTTGACACTGTAAGCTCGATCACACCTCAGGATGTGATGGACTTCATGAAGGTCCTCAACGCACAGGGCAACTACAGGGTCCTCATTCTCGATCCTGCTAAATAACCGTCACCACGGTCATCACACAATGGTGTACCGGCAGTCATAACAGACACATCGGTTCACCCGGAAATTTCCAAAAGGCGCGCGGCAATCAACCGGATTGCAACGCGCCTTTTGCATTTATACGGATTTTTCGTATTTTTGCATCATCCGTACTTTTATGGACAATCTCAACTCATCAATTCCGAACTTAACTGCCGAAAAAATCAATTATAATAAATAGAATATACATATCCATATATCATACTTACTCATGAAATTGACCTTTAACGTGAATTACCGCACCGAGTGGGGTGAATCTCTCTATCTCACCGGTTGTCCGCTTGCACTTGGCGAGGACGATCTCAGCCGCGCAGTGCCGATGAAACTTGTCGGGGCTGAAACCTGGACCGTGCATGTAGAAATTCCCGACACTGTAAAAGAATTCAGCTACGGCTACATAGTGCGTCATGACAACGGGACTGTCAAAAAGGAATGGGGAAAGCCCCGGCGCTTTGTCCATGCCGCAGACACCCACATGTTCACTGTCTACGACCGTTGGCAGGACCAGCCCTGGGACAAACCTTACTACAGCAGCGCGTTCACCGACTGCATCTGCTACCGCGGCAACCGTTCTGCTGCCGTGATGCCGGCGGCAGGCATGTTGACCCTCAGCGTCGACGCTCCAATGATAGCCCCTGACGAGGTTGTGGCAGTAGCCGGAGAAGCCGCCGCAATGGGAGCCTGGGATACATCAAAGGCACTGCGCATGAGTGATGCCGACTATCCGACATGGAAAGTCAACATTCCGGCCGCTGAAATCCAGCCCGGAACAGACTATAAATTCATTATACTTAAAAAATCGACCGGCGATGTTGTCGCATGGGAAGCCCGTGACAACCGCCATATAGATCTCAGACTCCAGCGCCCCGACGAGTCAATAGTTGATGCCGGACAGCGACTGGTCAACCCTCTGGCCCCCTGGCGTGGAGCGGGCGTGGCTATTCCGGTATTCTCGCTCCGCAGCGAAGATGACTTCGGTGTCGGTGATTTCCTTGACCTGAAAATGATGATCGACTGGGCCGCACAGACCCGGCAGAATTTCGTGCAGCTTCTTCCTATCAATGACACCACCATGACCGGAAGCTGGACCGATTCATATCCCTACAATGCGAACTCGACCTTCGCTCTGCACCCCATGTTCCTGCGCCTGCAGGCTATGGGCCGGCTGAAAAACGAGGAGCGCCAGCGCTACTTCGACAATCTGGGCCGCGAACTCAACCGCCTGCCTCAGGTTGACTACGAGCGTGTCAACAACGGCAAAAACGAATTCACCCGCGAGCTTTTCGCTCAGGACGGAAAAGAGGTCCTCGGATCGGAAGCCTACAAGGCGTTCTTCGCCAAAAATGCCGACTGGTTGATGCCCTATGCCGCATGGTGTGTGCTCCGCGATCTCAACCACACCCCAGACATGAGCCGCTGGGGCGACTTTGCAGTCTATGATCCTGAAAAGGTCAAAGGCTTCATTGCCGACCATCAGGATGACATCGACTATGTCTGCTACATACAGTACTTTCTCGACAAACAGATGCGTGAGGTCAGCGACTATGCTTCGGAACGAGGCGTGGCCATCAAAGGCGACATTCCTATCGGAATCTCGCGCACAAGTGCCGACGCCTGGATCTCACCCCGCCTGTTCAATCTCGACTGCCAGGCCGGTGCGCCTCCGGATGACTTCTCTGTGCTCGGCCAGAACTGGGGTCTCCCGACCTACAACTGGGAGGAAATGTCGAAAGACGGTTTCGCCTGGTGGAAATCGCGTTTCCGCAAAATGGCTGAATACTTTGACGCCTACCGCATAGACCATGTGCTCGGATTCTTTCGCATATGGCAGATCCCGATGGATGCCGTCCACGGTCTGCTCGGTGTGTTCAACCGCGCACTACCCTTCAGCCCCGACGAGCTTCGCAACAGCTATGACTTCTGGCTTGACGAAGAGCGCCAGACCCGCCCCCACATCATGGACTATATGCTCGGCGATTTCTTCGGCGAGACTGCATCGGAGGTGCGAGAGCGCTTCCTCCTCGACGACGGATATGGCCGCTACCGCCTGCGTGACGAGGTCAGCACTCAGCGCAGGGTGGTAGACTACTTCGCCGGACAGGAGAAGAACAAACGCAACGACCGCATGTGCAACGGGCTCTTAGGCCTGATCGACGAGGTCCTTTTCATCGAGGATCCATATGAAAAAGGCAAATACCATCCGAGAATCTCGGCCCAGTTCACCTATGCCTACCGTGCGCTGACCGATTACGAGCGCTGGTGTTTCGACCGTCTCTACAACGATTTCTTCTACCGCCGCAACAATGACTTCTGGTATGGCAAGGCCATGTGGAAGCTTCCGCCGCTCACTGATGCGACAGACATGCTCGTCTGCGCCGAAGATCTCGGAATGATTCCGGCATGTGTGCCTGCCGTGATGAACAACCTGCAGATACTTGTGCTTGAGATCCAGCGCATGCCGAAAGATCCGAATGCAGCCTTCGGCAACACTTGGACTTATCCCTACCGCTCGGTGTGCACCACCTCGACCCATGACATGGACGGCATACGCCGCTGGTGGGAGGCCGACCGTGCCACCACACAGAGGTTCTACAACGAAGTGCTCGGCGAGCCGGGAGAAGCGCCGGTCTATGCCGAGCCGTGGATCTGCGAGCGCATCATCAGACTCCATCTGCAGTCACCCTCGATGCTCTGCATACTCCCGCTTCAGGACTGGCTGTCGATTGACGGAGTGCTGCGCCGTCAGGACCCGCGCGACGAACTGATCAACATTCCCGCCAACCCGCGCCACTACTGGCGTTACCGCATGCACCTCACGCTCGAAGACCTCAACTCTCAGAAAGAGTTCAACAACCGCATCCGCGAAGAAATCATATCATCAGGCCGGTAATAACACGCCCAAGATTAAACTTAATAATAGCCTCTGATATTGCCCGCAGACGGAATAACAATTCGGTCTGCGGGCAATTTTTATGGTGTAACACACGTTTTATCTAACGCAGACCAATCATATATCTCAGAGGTAAAAACAACCTCTTAATTTCCTGAACTGAAAATACTTGACTCTAAACCATCATGGCACAGAAAAAACGAATTGACTATATAGATTATCTCAAAGGACTTACTATTTTATGGGTAGTGTGGTATCATACCTCTCATCCAGAATTCGTTGATTATCCACCCACAATGCCTATGTTTTTCTTTTTGTCAGGCATTTTTTTCAAGCCATATCCTTTACTGGAATTTATAAAAAAGAAAATCAACACTCTTCTAATTCCGTTCGCATTCTTTTATGTGGTATATTACATCTATCTTATATTGCAATGGAGCATACATAATCCGTTGTCAAGTTTCGATTTTTCATGCTTTTGGGGTATTTTCAGGCTCTATAAATCTACAGAGTCGTTTCCTGTCAATCCGCCATTATGGTTCATATGCGCTCTGATCAACCAACAGTTTTTAATATACTTTCTCGTTAAAGCCAACCTAAAACGAGTTGCAATCGGAATTTCAGCACTATTAATATCTCTATTCGGAGTCTTCTATTTCTACGATGTAAAAGCACCATTTATGATCAGCCGCTGTATGCCGTATTTCATATTTTATTCAATGGGATACCTGACCGGACGGCATATCTTATCACTGATTGATGTGGAGCACGGTATAAAGACATCGCGACAACTTGGACTTTGCGGGCTGACTGTATTCATACTCTGCTGGTTTATCAAATCGGCATATAACCTGAACCACTTCCTTGGAGCCTTAGTTTCTTATGCCGAAATTTTTGCTTTCATATTATTAATGATCTATCTTCTAAAGTATTCCTATAAACTCCCATTTTTGAGATTCTTGCATTTTTACGGAGTTAATTCATACATCGTTCTTGGAATGCATGAAATTATCCTGACCATATATCTGATTTGTTACACAAATTTATTTGGACAACCTGGAGTTTCGGGCGGAATAATAATTCTCATACTCACTACCTCTACACTTTGGCCTGTAATACAAATTCTAAATAAGCTTTGCCCGCAACTCATAGGGAAAAATGAATTATGGAAATAAGAAACAAATCTAATCTTTCCGGTCTCCTGTCGGCAAAATAGACCTTATAAATTGCAAAAACCGGCTGCTGAGAAGCAACCGGCTGTATCTATTGCCGAGTGATCTATCCTTAGATATTGTTTAAGACCGACACATTAGAGTTTCATACCGATGCCGAAGAGGGCGAAGTCATAGACGGTAGGGTCAGAGGGGTTGAACCGGCGCAGGTGGGCTGTGACTTCATTGACAGCCTTGCGGTCATTGGCCTTGCGTGTCAGCAGACCAAGTTCGCGCGAGATGTCTCCGACATGGACGTCAAGCGGGATGTAGAGCTGCGAGGGTTCAATCACATCCCAGACTCCGAGGTCGACTATGCCGTCATTTCTGACAAGCCAGCGCAGGGCCATGTTGACACGCTTCAGCGCAGATGTGGTCAGATTCTGCGGCAGACAGCGCGAGGCAAGATCAGATTTTCCGGGTTCGGCCGCGGCAAGTTCTCGGTTTATGCCCGCGACAAGCGCCCAGGCAGGAGTTTCGGAAGAGGCCACATGCTCATGACGCGCAAAGTCCTGCAAAGTGCCGTGTCGGGAATAAATTTCGCGCAGACCACGCAGATAGTGCTTGAGATGGCGAATGAAAAATGTGCGGTGGACATTGACTTCGTCAGGCAGCGATTCATAGGCCTTGTCAATCATGAACCGGTATGGGCTGTTGTCCATCATGGCCAGCAATTTGTCGCAGTCGCGGCATATCATCTTGCGGTTGCCCCAGGCGATGCCCGATGTGAGCAAGGAGGCAATCTCTATGTCACGCAGGTCTGAAAACCTGCGCGGGAACTGTACAGGATCATCACCAATAAAAGACGGCGAGTTGATTCTCGCCGCCTCTGTATCAAGTAGATCCTTAAGATCTCTGTCTGTCATAATAAGTAACTATTCAAAATTAACCGAGTATCAGAATATAACGTCGGTTGCTTTGACTGCAGCTGTATCCTTATCGGCTGACACAGCGGCTGCGGCCTGAGGCTCGAAACCTGCCATAGCGCTGTCAACGGCGTCGATAAGCTCCTGGCTCATCTTGTCGCGCGAAACGATGATGCCTTCCGGATTGATCAGGATGATGCAGGGGATACCGGAAATGCCATAGAGATCGGTTGGAACTGTCTGTGCGTTGACAATGCAGGGCCACTGGAGATCGTGCTGCTTGATGGCCTTGAATGTATTGTCAGACTCATCCCATACGGCCACGCCCACAACATCAAGACCTTTGTCTTTATACTTGGCGTAGAGTTCCTTGATGACCTTGGTCTGGCGGATGCACGGACCGCACCAGCTTGCCCAGAAGTCAACCAGCGTGAAACGGCCGGGTTTCACGTAGTCACTGAGCTTTTCTTCCTTGCCGTTATAGCTCACGGTGAAGTCCTTATAGTGCTTTCCTTCCGAAGTTTCGGCTTTTGCCTGGAGAGATGTGCGCAGCGATTCGAGGCGCTTTGACGCTCCAAGTGCCGGATCTTTTGCGATTGCCGCGTCTATACCGGCGAGGTCCATCTCATAGGCATCCTGAAGAAACCAGAAGAGCCCCACGGGGTTTCCTGCATTCTCGACATAGGCTTTCTGAGAGATCTGGTTGTATTCCTTCTCCAGAACTTTGGCCTTTTCCATCTGGATAGAATCGTTCTGGTCAAGCGTGCGGAATTCCTGCACGATCTCGTTGCGGCGCTTCATGTAGCTTTCAAGTTTGTCATTGAGAGGTGTTCCTGATGCCTGCATTGACTCTGAAAGAACAATGTCGCCAGGTTCGATGATGACAACAGGGCCACGGCCGCCGTTGACACTTACGGTGCCAATGAAAGGCGCATCGACATTTCCTGCAAATTTCACTACTCCGTCAGTGACGAGTACTGAATCAATCTTCTGGCTACTGTCCCAGTTGATCAGGTAGGCCATGCTGTTATTATTGTCTGCCGGCACAGGGAGTGTCAGTGTGAAATTAGGCTGTGCGTTCAGCGAACACGCGCTCACGGCCAGCATAGCGGCTGCGAGCATTGATGTGATAGTTTTGTTCATAATTCTGATTGGATATAATCTTTCCGGCAAAAGTACGAATAATCCCCCAAACAGCCAAAGCAGCCGTCCGGGAAAAAGAGCCGGACGACTGCTGAAAAGGCTTGCAATATACTGTTTTCTTATATTGTCAGAGGGGATGCTGATTTTTACATCATGCCGCCCATGCCGCCCATACCGGGTGCGGGCATTGCGGGTGCGGGATTGTCTTCCTTCTTGTCAGCGATCACGCATGAGGTGGTGAGGAACATTCCGGCGATCGATGCAGCGTTTTCAAGGGCCACACGGGTTACCTTGGCAGGGTCGATGACACCGGCTGCGAGAAGATTCTCGTAAGTATCGGTACGGGCATTGTAGCCATAGTCACCTTCGCCGTCCTTGACCTTCTGAACCACTACTGCGCCTTCTTCACCGGCATTGGCCACGATCTGGCGGAGGGGTTCTTCGATGGCGCGAAGCACGATGTTGATACCGGTGGTCTCATCGTCATTGGCACCCTTGAGGTTTTCAAGAGACTTCACGCAACGGATGTAGGCCACACCGCCACCGGGGACAATGCCTTCGGCGATAGCCGCACGGGTTGCAGAAAGAGCATCGTCAACGCGGTCTTTCTTCTCCTTCATCTCTACTTCGCTGGGAGCGCCTATATGGAGAACGGCAACACCGCCTGCGAGCTTGGCGAGACGTTCCTGGAGTTTTTCGCGGTCATAATCGCTTGTGGTCTGCTCGATCTGGGCCTTGATCTGAGCCACACGGCCTGCGATAGCTTCCTTGTTGCCGGCACCGTTGACAATAGTGGTGTTCTCCTTGTTGACAGTGATCTTTTCGGCACGGCCGAGCTGGTCGATGGTGGCGGTGGCAAGCTGCATGCCTTTTTCTTCAGAGATGACAACGCCGCCGGTGAGCACTGCGATGTCCTCAAGCATTTCCTTACGGCGGTCACCGAAGCCGGGAGCCTTGACAGCGCACACTTTCAGAGATCCGCGCAGACGGTTCACTACGAGGGTTGCAAGAGCTTCCTGATCTACATCTTCGGAGATGATCAGCAGACCGCGGCCAGACTGGGCGGTAGCTTCAAGCACGGGAAGGATATCCTTGATGTTGGAGATTTTCTTGTCATAGATAAGGATGTAGGGGCTTTCCATCACACACTCCATCTTCTCGGTGTTGGTCACGAAGTAGGGAGAAATGTAGCCGCGGTCAAACTGCATACCTTCCACAATGTCAACGGTGGTTTCAGTTCCTTTGGCTTCATCAACGGTGATGACACCTTCTTTCTTGACTTTCTTCATAGCCTCGGCGATGAGATGGCCGATGGCTTCGTCGTTGTTGGCAGAGATACGGGCCACGTCTTCAATCTTCTTGAAGTCATCGCCTACTTCCTGGCTCTGGGCCTTGATGCCTTCAACCACCACGGCTACCGCACGATCAATACCGCGTTTGATGTCCATCGGGTTAGCACCGGCAGCCACATTCTTGAGACCAACGTTGATGATTGCCTGGGCAAGCACTGTAGCGGTTGTAGTGCCGTCGCCGGCATCGTCGCCGGTCTTTGAAGCCACCTCCTTGACGAGCTGTGCGCCCATGTTCTGGAAGGGATCTTCGAGTTCAACTTCGCGTGCCACACTGACTCCGTCCTTTGTAATGTGGGGAGCACCGAATTTCTTTTCGATGATCACGTTACGGCCTTTCGGTCCGAGGGTCACTTTCACTGCGTCGGCCAGAGCGTCAACGCCTTTCTTAAGCTCTTCGCGAGCCTTTATGTCGAATTTTATTTCTTTAGCCATTTTTATGCGTTTTTTATGCGTTTCAGAATTGATGATTATTTCTCAAGAACAGCCAGAATGTCGCTCTGACGCATGATGAGATATTTGGTACCTTCGAGTTCCACCTCAGAACCTGCATATTTTCCGAAAAGGACTTCATCGCCGGCCTTTACAACCATTTCTTCGTCCTTAGTGCCGTTGCCGGTAGCAACCACGGTGCCGCGGAGAGGCTTTTCCTTGGCGGTGTCAGGAATGATGATGCCTGCGGCGGTGACTTCTTCTGCAGGAGTGGGGGTGATGAGCACTCTGTCAGCTAATGGTTTGATATTCATAAGTTCCTAATATTAGTTATTTGGTTAATTATTATTGTTTCTGTCTTTATGCGCACTCTTTATATATATTTAAGGTATATAAGACTGCTTTCACGTCTATCAGATGGAGCATAAACCGTGCCAGTCTTCATCTGTGTCAGTTGCGACTGACAATTTGTCAATTCCGCGCCTTGCAAAAGGGCAAAATTAATGCCGGCCGGCTCACTCACCCACCGACATTTAAAACGTTTCAGCCCACAGATTGGTTCAGCCTTTGCCGCCTTTGCGCAGACCGCTTTCTATTTCACGGTAAGACTCTTCCATCAGACGGACCTGGTCATGGCCGTCGGCAGAAGGATGAATGGGTTTGTGGATCGTCAGGCAGATATGGCCGGGCACCGGCATTTTCTTGAAACGCGGCAGCACATCAAAGGCGCCGTCGATTGTCAATGGCACCACCGGTAGATTGAACTCGATGGCCAGGCGGAAAGCTCCTTTCTTGAAACGGGCCATCTCGCCGGTCCATGAGCGCGCGCCTTCGGGAAAGACCACAAGTGACATGCCTCCGCTCAACTGGCGTTCGGCCTGCTGCATGGTGCGGCGTGTGGCTGATGCCGAGGAATTGTCGACAAAGATCTGCTGCGACCAGGCGCATGCCCAGCCTACAAAGGGAATTTTGCGCAGACTCTGCTTCATCATCCAGCGGAAATTATGGCCGAGATAACCGTAGACGGTAAAAATGTCATATGCTCCCTGATGGTTTGCCACGAAAACGTAGCTTACTTTCGGGTCGATATTCTCCCGTCCTCTGACAGTAACTCTGACAAAGGAAAGCCAGCAGAAAAGTCTGGCCCATAGGACCTGAGGATAGTAGCCCCACCAGCGCCCGAAACCAAGCGCCGAACCGGTCACCGTGATCACGGCTGCAATGACAGTGGCCACCGCAAGCAAAGGAATCATTATCAGAATCTGATAAATGCGATAAATGATCATCATGGAATTTGTGTGCTTAAGACACAGCAAAAATACACATTATTCCCTATATTTTCAAAAAATGTGCAAATATATTACCAGACCTGGGTCCACTGTCAGCTTTATGCATCCCTAAGGTCTACACCTTGTATATTAAGAGGGTGTCTTAAAAAATGATTCATTATCACATGACGGTTCGAAAAATGTTAATCTTTCTTACATCCGGTTAAAGAAATTTTTCTTTAATTCTTGTAAAGCCCGATGTTTTGACGTAACTTTGCGCTATAAAACAGTTCAATAGCATCAATTTCTTAATTCATTTAAATAACTTTAATCCATTTTTAAACTACTATGTGGTTAACTTGCTCATCTATAGGGAGGAAGTTCGTGATGGCTCTCACGGGCTTATGCCTTGTCCTATTTGTCACGTTTCACTGTCTGATGAACGGTGTGGCTATCTTCTGGCCCGACGGTTATAACGCAGTCTGCGCATTCCTTGGCGCCAACTGGTATGCACTGGTTGCCTCAATGGGTCTCGCCGTGCTCTTCATCATTCACATCTGTTATGCCGTATGGCTGACCCTTCAGAACCGCAAGGCCCGTGGCAACGACCGCTACGACGTGGTTCGCAAACCCGCTCAGGTTGAATGGGCATCGCAGAACATGCTCGTGCTCGGTATCGTGATCCTCGCATTCCTCGTTGTCCATCTCATCCAGTTCTGGGCAAAAATGCAGCTCGCCGAAATCATGGGCATCCATGAACCCGATCCTCAGAACGGCATGTACTTCATCAATGTGGCATTCAGCTGCATCTGGACTCCGATCATCTACATCATCGGCTTCATCGCTCTCTGGTTCCACATGAACCACGGCTTCTGGTCAATGTTCCAGAGCTGCGGCTGGGACAATGACACCTGGCTCCCCCGCCTCAAGACAATCGGCTGCTGGTGGACCTCGATCGTTGTCATCCTCTTCATCATCCAGGCAATCGTGTTCACAATCCGTGCCAGCAACGGATGTTTTTAATCTTATTCCGTAAATAATATCACAACACAGATATGGCAGACATCAAAAACCTTGAGGGCATGATTGACTCTACCCCCATCATGAAGGATTACGCCGACATCGAATCCTCAGCCTTACCTGAATATCAGATCGACTCCAAGATCCCCGAAGGGCCCCTCGCCCAGAAATGGACAAACTATAAGGCACATCAGAAACTCGTCAACCCCGCCAACAAGCGCAACCTCGACGTGATCGTGGTCGGCACCGGTCTGGCAGGCGCCTCTGCCGCCTCGACCCTCGGCGAACTCGGTTTCAACGTGCTCAACTTCTGCATCCAGGACTCACCCCGCCGCGCCCACTCCATCGCAGCCCAGGGCGGTATCAATGCAGCAAAAGACTATCAGAACGACGGCGACTCCATCTATCGCCTCTTCTATGACACTATCAAGGGCGGCGACTTCCGTTCACGCGAAGCCAACGTCTACCGTCTTGCCGAAGTGTCAAACAACATCATCGACCAGTGTGTGGCACAGGGCGTTCCTTTCGCCCGCGAATACGGAGGTCTGCTCGCCAACCGCTCGTTTGGCGGCGCACAGGTTTCACGTACATTCTACGCCAAAGGCCAGACCGGCCAGCAGCTCCTTCTCGGTGCCTACGCCTCACTCAACCGCCAGATCAAGAAAGGCACAGTGAAGTCGTTCAACCGCCGCGAAATGCTTGACGTGGTTATCATCGACGGCCGCGCCCGCGGTATCATCGTCCGCAACCTCGTCACCGGCGAGATCGAACGCTACGCAGCCCACGCAGTAGTACTCGCCACCGGCGGCTACGGCCGTGCATTCTTCCTCTCAACAAACGCTATGGGCTGCAACGGCTCGGCCGCTGTCCAGGCTTTCAAGAAGGGTGCCTACCTCGCCAACCTCGCCTTCACCCAGATCCACCCCACCTGTATCCCCGTCCACGGCGAAGATCAGTCTAAACTGACCCTCATGAGCGAATCGCTCCGTAACGACGGCCGCATCTGGGTTCCCAAAAAGAAAGAAGACGCCGAAGCCATCCGCGCCGGCAAGAAAAAGCCCACCGATATCCCCGACGAAGACCGCGACTTCTATCTCGAACGCCGCTATCCGGCATTCGGTAACCTCTGCCCCCGTGACATCGCCAGCCGTGCCGCCAAGGAACGCTGCGACGCCGGCTTCGGTGTAGGTACAGGCAACGCCGTATATCTCGACTTCAAGTATGCCATCAACCGTCTGGGCGAAGACGTGGTCCGCGACCGCTACGGAAACCTCTTCGACATGTATCAGATGATCTCTGATGACAATCCCTACGAAACCCCGATGATGATCTTCCCCGCAAGCCACTACACAATGGGCGGTATCTGGGTAGACTATGAACTGCAGACTTCCGTCAAGGGTCTCTTCGCAATCGGCGAATGTAACTTCTCTGACCACGGCGCAAACCGTCTCGGCGCATCAGCCCTCATGCAGGGCCTTGCCGACGGCTACTTCGTGCTCCCCTACACTATGCAGAACTATCTGAGCGATCAAATCAAGGTGCCCCACTTCACTACCGATGCCAAGGAATTTGACGAAGCAGAAAAGGCAGTCCGCACCCGCATCGACAAACTCATGGCCATCAAGGGTACCAAGTCACCCGACCAGATCCACAAGCGACTGGGCCATGTGATGTGGGATCTCGTAGGTATGGGCCGCACACTCCAGAGCCTCGTCAAAGCTCTTGACGAGATCGAAGAAGTTCGCAAGGAATTCTACTCTGACCTGCGCATCGTAGGCCGTGCCGATGATCTCAACACCGAACTCGAAAAGGCTCTCCGCCTGGAGGACTTCCTTGTAATTGCCAAGATGATGGCTATCGACGCCCTCAACCGCAACGAATCATGCGGCGCTCACTTCCGCGAGGAATATCAGCTCGCCGACGGCGAAGCCGCTCGTAACGACAAGGACTATATGTATGTCAGCTGCTGGAAATACACCGGCGACAACGAAAAGCCCGTGCTTCTCAAAGAACCCCTCAACTACACCGAGATCAAGGTTCAGACCCGTAACTACAAATCATAATCCTCCCCACACCAAAACATTGTAAGTAAAATGGAACATACTATAAATGTAAACCTCAAGATTTGGCGTCAGCGTGGTCCCAAAGAGCCGGGTTCATTCCAGACCTACCGCGTGGAGAACGTCTCAACCGGAAGCTCTTTCCTTGAAATGCTCGACATGCTCAACCAGCAGCTCATCGACCGCAACGAAGAGCCCGTAGTTTTTGACAGCGACTGTCGCGAAGGTATCTGCGGCATGTGTTCTCTCTACATCAACGGACACCCCCACGGCCCCGTTCAGGGAATCACCACCTGCCAGCTCCACATGCGCAAATTTAACAACGAGGACACCATCACCATCGAACCCTGGCGCTCGGCCGCATTCCCCGTTGTGCGTGACCTCATGGTCAACCGCAACGCATTCGACCAGATCCAGCAGGCCGGCGGCTACGTTTCGTTCAACTGCGGCGGAGCTCCTGACGCCAACAGCCTCCCCATCTCTAAGGAAGTGGCTGACATCGCTATGGACTCCGCTACCTGCATCGGCTGCGGCGCCTGCGTGGCTGCCTGCAAGAACGGCTCGGCCATGCTCTTCGTCAGCGCAAAGGTAAGCCAGTTCGCACTCCTGCCCCAGGGTCAGGTTGAACGTGCCCGCCGCGCGCGCGCAATGGTCAACAAGATGGACGAACTCGGATTCGGCAACTGTACCAACACCGGTGCCTGCGCAGCCGAATGTCCCAAGAACGTTCCTCTGAGCAACATCGCCCGCCTCAACCGCGAATTCATCAAAGCCAAGTGTGCTGACTGATCGCCCGGTCTCACCGCACTGACGGCATAAGAAACACCATCTGATGCGCCCTTGGGTCTTTTCACAGATCCAAGGGCGCATCTCTTTCAGCCGTAAGCGCTATGTCAGGGCACACACTCCACGCATGATCACTGCGAAAATCAGCCGGACGCACTGCATCCGGCTGATTTCATGCTGCATTGTCAGAAAAAAACGGGTTAGAGAATGAATGCGTGTGTGCCAGAAGCACTTTTCTGACAATAGTCCATCTTATTTGCTGTGACGGCTGTAGGCTTGGGCCATACGGGTGTGATAGGCGCGTTTGGCATATCCGGGGCCATTGTAGCCGCGGGCAAATGCAGCCCAGTTTTTGGTCTTCAAGTGTTTCACAAGTCCGGTTGTACTGATGAAACTGGCAAACATGTCAAGCTGGTCACGCTCTGACCGTGACATGCGGCAGACAAAGTCATCAAGGCTTTCGGCCCCGCATTTTTTCCAATTGAAACCGCCAATCTGAAACATACCCCAGAAAGTACCTTCCACAGCGGCATTATGATTGATCGATTTGGCGGCCTCCAGCCTCTTGTGGGCACGAGACTGCGATCCGCGTGACGACGCGAACACAACAGAATGTGATTTGCTGTATTTCGAAAGATTCACACCGCGCCTTGTGGCGAAACGGCGAAACATTGAGAGATCAAAATTGATCAGCGGTTTGCCTGGAGAAGCAAAGCCTTCGTGTGTGCGCCCGGCTTCGATCTCGACCACAGCCTTGATGGCTGCTACCTCGACTCCGAGCTCCGCGGCCACTTCTTCGAAATCGGCTTCGGTCAGTGTCAGAATAGTGTCGGTAGGGAGCATCATCAGATCGCATCCCTGTGTAACGGCCGTCAGAGAGTCAGCGGCTTGATGCTGCGAACTGTTGTCGGTCATTGAAAATAGAAGCGACGAGAGGAGAATGGAGAGCGAAAAGAGAATTAATCGTCGTGACATGAAAAAATGAATTGATGAAACATCGGCAGCACCCTCCGGCGCGGCCCTTAGCTAAAGCGTGTCAGAAAGGAATGAAAGACACACTGATATTATAGACGCTTCAGAAGCGTAAAAGTTTAGAGGTTTTTTAAAACAACCTCTGAGTCATTCATAGAAAACCACGCCTTCACGGCGCTCCGTAAGGAGAAAGAATAGTGGCCTCCTCCGCCTGGAGCAGGCGGAGGAGATGCCACCTTATATTATAAGTAACGTCTGACTGCTGTCATCAGAAATGCAGCCCGTATTACTTCTTGAGTTCGCCTACCTTTTCAAGGGTCCGCTTGAGCTGACCCCAGAAACGTTCTACAGCCGGAATGTACATGCTCTCGGAAGGAGAATGCACATCGCGCAGTGTCGGGCCGAATGAAACCATGTCGAGGTAAGGATACTTGGTGAGGAACAGACCGCATTCCAGACCGGCATGAATGGCCTTGATGGCAGGTTCAACTCCATAAAGCTCCTTATAGGCGTCGCGTGAAATCTTCATGATCGGCGATTCGAGATTGGGCTGCCATCCGGGATAGCCGTCGCCATGTTCTACACGTGCGCCTGCGAGCAGGAAGACTGCCTCAACCTGACGGGCGATGTCCCATTTGCGTGACTCTACAGAGCTGCGCTGACTGGTGGTCACCACGATTGTATTGTCAGGAGCCATCTTCACTGATGCGAGGTTGGTCGAGGTTTCGACAAGGCCTTCGAGTTCACGGCTCATGGAAACCACTCCGTGGGGAGCGCCATAGACCGCGCGGATAAGATTGAGCGATGTCTGCTGGTCAATGGTGAATTCGGGGGTGTCGACACTTTCCATTGTAATCTTGAGACCGGGTTCCACGCCCTGATACTCGTTTTCCAGATCAGCGATATAGTGGTTGAGCATGGTACGCACTTCTTCCTTACGTGAAGTGTGGACACCGATCACTGCATGTGCGGCACGCGGAATGGCGTTGCGCAGATTGCCGCCATCAATTTCAGAAACCACAACCTCATGCTTGCCTGAAAGCATGAAAAGGAAGCGGGCAAGGAGCTTGTTGGCGTTGGCGCGGCCAAGATGAATGTCACCGCCTGAATGGCCGCCGTTGAGGCCTTCGACATTTATCTTGAAATACATGAAATCAGTCGGAGCGAACGAGCGGTTGTAAGTGAAGAAAGCCTGGGTATCAACACCTCCGGCACATCCCACAAAGATCTCGGCATCATCCTCTGAGTCGAGATTGAGAAGCATAGTGCCTGAAATCATATCCTCACCGAGATTGTTGGCACCGGTCATACCGGTCTCTTCATCGACCGTAAAGAGAGCTTCGAGCGGACCATGCTCATAGCTGTCGTCGATCAGAGCGGCGAGAGCTGCGGCCATACCGATACCGTTGTCAGCACCGAGAGTTGTGCCCTTTGTGCGCACCCAGTCGCCGTCGATCACCACGGGGATCGGGCTGTTGGCAAAATCGAAATTCTTGTCATTTGACTCGCAAACCATATCCATGTGGCCCTGCATGATGACTGTAGGAGCATTTTCATGGCCGGGAGTAGCCGGCTTGGTGATGACTACGTTGCCAACCTTGTCGGTTTTCACTTCAAGATTGTGGGCTTTCGCGAAATCCAGCAGATACTGGCGGATTTTCTCTTCCTTCTTTGAAGGACGGGGGATCTTGGTGATCTCGTCAAAAATCGCGAACACCTCGCGCGGCTGAAGATCTTTGATTTCCATATCGGGTAATTAATTAGTGTTAAATTTTATGGATTTACCGCACTAAATTATAAAATAAAATTGATATACGCGCAAAAATATCGCGCAAATTGCTACTTTTGCATCGTAAAAGTCCAAATTGACAATGAAAACCTTGTTCATCACAGTCATCTTAGCTGTTGTTCTCATCGGAATCGCGATAGTTGCACTGGGGATCAAAGTGCTGTTTGTCAAAGGCGGACGTTTCCCCTCAGGTCATGCTCACGATCTTCCTGAACTGCGCCGAAGAGGTATCGGGTGCGCCCACGGCGGCGCTGACCGTAAGCAAAAACGTTAATATCATTTATATACAGTACATATACACCTATTTTCTTCACATGAACAAGTTAGCAATATCAGCTTCATCGCTGCTTCTAAGTTTCATGGCCCTCAGCACCACTTCCTGCAACGGCACATCATCAACCGAAGCCGCCGCCGATGCCAACACCCCGACAGCAGCAGCCGATAGCGATAGCTCTCCGAGCATCAACATCCGCTACATCGACTCAGATTCGCTGATGACGCACTACAATCTGGCAAAGGATTTTCAGGAAGCATCCATGCGTGCCGTCTCTAAAATTGAAGGTGCCCGCCAGTCAAAGACAACTGAAATTCAGAAATTCGCAGCTGCTATCGAGCAGAAGGGCCGTAGCAACGGCTATCTGACCGAAGCAAGTTACAATGCCGACATGCAGAAACTTCAGAAAATGCAGTCTGACGCAGAAAACTATCTTGCAAATCTCAGTCGCAATACCGAAAACGAGCTCGCACAGCAGCAGCTCCAGCTCAACGACTCGATCGAAAACTATATCAAGATCTATAACGCATCTAAAGGCTACGATGCAATCCTCTTCAAAGCCGCAGGCGTTTACTTCAACCCGGCTCTTGATATCACAAGCGAGATTATCGAAGGCCTCAACGCCCGCTACAATAAAGTAGGCGACGCAAAATAAGACATCTGTAAGCCAAATCAAACAATACAGAGAAAGGGTTGTTTCCCCATGAAATATAATCGGGAAGCAGCCCTTTCTTACAGCATAAGGTTTCTGACCTTGATTTCTCATCATAGTGGATACTCGTCAAACGCATAGAGGACTGTTGACAGATAGCGTTCGCCGGTATCCGGAAGTATCGCCACTATGGTCTTGCCTTCGTTTTCTTTCTTACGGGCCTCACGTATAGCACCCGCAAGTGCGGCTCCTGATGAAATGCCAACCAGCAGACCTTCTTTCTCAGCAAGCAGTCTGGATGCTTTTATGGCTTCATTGTCAGGGATGGCAATGACTTCATCAACAACCGATTCATTGTAGTTTCCGGGGACAAACCCCGCTCCTATGCCCTGGATTTTGTGCGCACCGGCCTTACCGCCTGAGAGCACCGGAGAGCTTGCCGGTTCCACGGCCACGGTTTTTATAGCCGGATTATGTTCTTTCAGCACTTCAGAAGTGCCGCTGAGAGTGCCTCCGGTTCCAACTCCAGCCACAAATATATCCACCTCGCCATCTGTGTCTCTCAGTATTTCCAAGGCTGTGCTACTCCGGTGAGCCTCCGGATTGGCGGGATTCTCAAATTGCTGGAGTATGATCGCTCCCGGATTCTGTTCCTTCAGTTCACCGGCCTTTCTTATGGCACCTTTCATTCCCTCGCTTCCCGGAGTAAGCACAATTTCGGCTCCAAGCGCCTTGAGCAGATTCCGGCGCTCTATGCTCATGGTTTCAGGCATTGTCAGTATGAGTCTGTAGCCTTTCACCGATGCCACCCAGGCAAGGCCGATGCCGGTATTGCCGCTTGTCGGTTCTATGATCAGTGTCTCCGGAGTCAGAATCCCTTTACGTTCGGCATCTTCAATCATGGCCAGTGCGATGCGGTCTTTGACACTACCACCCGGATTGAACGACTCGATCTTCACAAGGATACGCGCTTTTAGATTCTCAGAAGCGACAATGTTGTTCACTTCCATGAGCGGAGTGGAGCCTATAAGCTCTGTGAGGTTTTTATAAATCTTTGACATACTATATGAATTTTGTTGGAAATCTATCAACGTCTGATAATGCAAAATTACAATCAGACTTATTTCCTGTCAATACCATATTAATGGTAATTGTTCACAGACTCACTTCTTCCAGAAGGTAGGTGTAAACAGAATCAGTACCGTGAACAGTTCCAGACGGCCTATCATCATGATCAGTGCCAGCAACCATTTGCCAAGATCAGGCACAACGGAATACGATCCGCCATATCCGGTGACACCGGCACCGAGTCCGGTATTGCTTATGCAGGAGAACGCTGAGAAAAACGAATCGACAAGCGGCAGCCCCATTGCTGTCAGCAGTATGCCGCCTACCATTATTATCATTACATAAAGACAAAGGAATGCGATTACTTTTGACACTGTTTCGTGAGGGATCACACGGTCATTGACTCTTACGGTGAGAATATTGTTGGGGTGGATAGAGCGCACAATCTCGTTGCGGCAGTTTTTGAGCAGATAGATCAGACGGTCAATCTTGGCGCCGCCGCTGGTCGAGCCTGCACATGATCCGAAAAACATCAGCGCGAAAGCAAGCGAAAGCACAAAAGTGCCCCATGACGAGAATGCCGATATCTCATAGCCGGTAGAGGTTATGGTCGAGATTATCTGGAAAAGCGGATCGAGTGTCACCGACTTGACTGAATGTACCTGACCGTTTTTGATTATCGCGATTACAAAAAGCAGATAGCAACCTATGATTATGCCCACGTAAGTCCTGAAAACATCGTTGCGCCAGATAGGTTTGAATTCGCCGTGAGCCGCACGATAGAGCAACACAAAACTCGTACCGCCCAGAAACATAAAAACAGTCATCACGATCTGTATATATACCGAATCCCATGCTTCGATGCTGTCATCAGCTGTAGAAAATCCTCCGGTCGACATGGTGCTGAACGAATGACACAGCGCTTCGAATACATTCATCGGCCCTATGATGAGCAGGACAAACAGCACTGCTGTAAGTACTATATAGATAAGCCACAGACCTTTGGCTGTCTGCGATATACGCGGACGCAGTTTGTCATGTGTGATCCCTGTCACCTCTGCGTTGAACATCTGCATTCCGCCTGAGTGATTCAGCATCGGGACCACGGCAAGGGTGAAAAGTATGATACCCATGCCTCCGATCCACTGCATCAGACTACGCCAGATTACAACCCCGTGGCTCAGATGGCTGATCGAGCTTATGACAGTGGCTCCGGTGGTGGTGAATCCCGACATTGCCTCAAAAAAAGCATCTGAAACAGAAAGAGGGTCTTTTTCCATAAGCATGAAAGGAATCATGCCGAAAATCGAGAAGAAGACCCACACAAGGGCTGTAAGCAGAAAGCCCTCGCGTTTTGCCATGCGCTGACTCCGCGGACGGATGCAAAATGTCATCAGAGAGCCTGCTGTCAGCGTAAGCCCCATAGTAAAAAGGAAATTTATCCAGTCTCTTTCCTGATATATCAGAGAAGTAACCAGGGGAACTGACAAAAATGCTCCTTCTATGATCAGAAGCAGTCCGATGATACGGAGAAGCACCCTGAAATTGATCGTCGATGCAGAGTCTTTGAATCTCATTTACGACTTACTTAAATAATTTTTCAACTTTATGCAGCAGACCGTTTAGAGTGAACACGACCACTCTGTCGCCGGGAGCTATGACAGTATTACCGGACACAAGCTGTCCTTTACCGTCTCGGATAAGACCGGCTATGGTCATGTCGCGCGACAGGCGGAGGTCCTTCACCTGGCCGCGGGTTATTTTCGAGCCTTCGCGGGCCACGATTTCCGCGACTTCCGCATCAGCGAGTGCCAGACATTTTGAGGTCGAAGTGTCGCGGTCGAGAAGCATCTGGAAAATTCTCGACGATGCCAGCAGTTTCTTATTTATTATGGTTCCGATATTGAGTCCCTCGGCTTCAGAGATGAACTGCAGGTTCTCAACTTCGGCTATGGTCTTCACCACACCCAACTCTTTTGCCGAAAGACATGTGAGAATATTGGTCTCGCTGCTGTCAGCCAAAGCAATGAAGGCATCCATGTCGGAAATTCCGGCTTCAAGCAGGGCATCGGTATCACGGGCATCGGCATTGATGATATGAGCGTCAGGACAACGTTCAGACAGTCTGAGACATCTGTCTCGGTCTATGTCCATGATCTTGAAATTGAATTCATCGCTAGCCATCGCACACAGGCGTATGGCAATGCGGCTGCCTCCCATTATGAGCACATCGCGTATCTTGCGCTGCTTTTTGCCGCAGAGGTCCACAAGCGAGTCAACATGATCACGACGGGTCATGAAATATACAATGTCATTGCACTGCAACTTGTCAAAACCGCCTGGAATAATAGTCTCATGATCTCGCTTTATGGCAGCCACATGGAAATTATGGTCCATCACACCGAGATCCTTGAGCTGCATTCCTACCAACGGCGCATTGTCACGCAGTTTCACCCCGACGAGAATCAACTCGCCGTTATGAAGCTCAAACCAATGGCGCACCCAATTGTGGCGCAATGCCTGAATGATTTCCATCGCTGCGAGATATTCAGGATAGATCATGTCATCAGCACCGATGTGGCTGAAGAATTCCCGGTTGACCGGATCTTTGAATTCGTAGTTGTCGATTCGGGCCACTGTCTTTTCGGCACCAAGGCTCTTGGCTATGGCACAGGCCACGATGTTGCGGGTCTCGAAAGGAGTCACTGCGATAAACAGATCGCAACCCTCTACCCCGGCCTGTTTCAGCGTTGTGAATGAGGTAGGCGATCCTCTGAAAGTCAGAAGATTGTAATTGGCATCGAGCATTGCGAGTTTTTCGCCGTCGCTGTCAACCACAGTTATATCCTGCTCCTCGTTCGAAAGAAGTTTAGCCAGATGGGTGCCAACCTCTCCAGAGCCTGCTATCACTATTTTCATTCAGTAGGAGTGCTGTCGGTTTGAGTTTTGATATACGATTCCTTTATCGCCTGGAAGATCCCGTCTGCGTCAAAGCCACACAAATGGTGAAGCTGAGCCGGTGTGCCCTGTGATATGAATCTGTCAGGGACGCCGAGACGTCTGATATGCTGGGCCGAACCAAGATCTGACAGCATCTCTGTCACTGCACTGCCCAGACCGCCTTCTGAAATGCCGTCTTCAACTGTGATCACCGGACACCCCTTTTCTGCGATTTCACTTACAATTTCGGCATCAAGTGGTTTCACGAAAATCATATCATAGTGAGCCACTCTGATATCCAGTTCCTTCTCGGCTCTCTTGATCGCTTCAGTGACTTCAGATGCTATAGGGCCGGTGCTGAGAACCGCAATGTCATTTCCGTCCCGCAGTTTCTCTCCTTTACCGATCGGCAAAGTCCGCATAGGCTCTTTGACTGACTCCTCAGCCCTTCCGCGCGGATAGCGGATTGCAATCGGCCCGTCAAAATCCTGAGCGGTAAGCATCAGGTGGCGCAGATAGTCAAGATTGCGCGGCGAAGCTATGGTCATGCCGGGGATAGCCCGCAGGTAACTAAGGTCAAAAACTCCGTGATGCGTGGCACCGTCCTCTCCGACCAGACCTGCCCGGTCAAGACAGAAGACCACAGGGAGTCCCTCTATCGCCACGTCATGTATGATGTGGTCAAAGGCTCTCTGCATGAAAGAGGAATAGATAGCCACATAGGGCTTCATACCCTCCTTGGCAAGACCTCCGGCAAATGTCACGGCATGACCTTCGGAAATGCCTACATCAAAGGTTCTTTCCGGAAAAACCTGCTGAAGCCTGTTCATAGAAGTTCCTGACAGCATTGCCGCGGTCACGCCTACAATCCTGTCATTGGACCGGGCCAGCTCCACAAGCGTGTCGCCGAACACCTGCTGATATTTCGGCGGACGCCCTGCTCCGTCTTTCAGTATCTCTCCGGTTCCGACGTCAAAACGTCCCGGTGCATGCCATGTCGACGGATCTTTTTCTGCCGGTTCATAGCCTTTGCCCTTTATTGTACGGAGATGAAGTATGCGCGGACCCGGAAGATCTTTTATATCTTCAAGCACACTGACCACCGTCTGGAGATCATGACCGTCAAACGGACCGAAATACCTTATGTTCAGGCCTTCGAAAATATTCTGCTGCTTTGTCAGGAGTGACTTCAGACTATTGTTGAAACGCATGATCATTCCTTTGCCTGAGTCAGTCACAAGCTTATGGCGGCGCAGGAAACGCGAAAAGCGGTAACGCAGATTGTTATATGCCTTCGAAGCTGTCAGATGAGCCAGATAGGTGTTGAGCGAACCGACAGGTCTGTCAATCGACATGTCGTTGTCATTAAGAATGATCAGCAGATTCGAATTCGAATTAGCTGCATTGTTAAGCCCTTCGAATGCAAGCCCTCCGCTGATCGAGGCATCGCCGATGACGGCCACCACATGGCGCGGAGGCACATCTTTCCGGAGCGAACTGGCCACAGCCATACCCAATGCAGCTGAAATAGAGTTGGAGGCATGGCCGGCCGTGAAGGTGTCATATTCGCTTTCTTTCGGATTAGGGAAACCGCTCAGGCCGCCAAGAGTTCGGTTTGTCTCAAAGCGGTCACGACGTCCGGTCAGCAGTTTATGGCCGTAAGCCTGATGCCCGACATCCCACACAATCCTGTCATAAGGAGTGTTGAACACATAATGCAAGGCTACGGTCAACTCTACCGCTCCCATGCTCGATGCGAAATGTCCGGGATGAGACGCAAGCGAGTTGATCAGAAACGAACGCAGCTCGGCACAGACTTTCGGCAGCTCGTCAACGGGCAACCTGCGCAAGTCGGCCGGCGAATCTATGCCTGACAACAGCGGATAGTCAGCCTTTACTGTTTCGTTTTCCATTCTTGACATACTTTTTATAAAGAGGAACCCAGACCACTATGCCTGAACAGATGACTATAAACGCCACCCAAAGAGTGAACGGCTGTGAAGCTATCACCAGATAACACAGAGCCAGCCACAGAACGGCAATAAAGCCAAAGCGTATTTTAGTCGAGGTATCCATTATAAATTTTTTTTTTTACCACACTGTGCTTGTCGGGGGAAATCAATACCCTGTGTAGCTGTGCGGCGAGAGTTTCTTAAGCTCGTCCTTCACTTCAGGCGAAACCTCAAGAGTGTCGATAAACGCGGCAATGCTTTCGGCTGTCACAGCGCTGTTGGTACGGGTTAGCGCCTTCAGTGTTTCATAAGGCTTCGGATAGCCTTCACGGCGGAGCACAGTCTGGATGGCTTCGGCCACAACGCTCCAGGTATTGTCAAGGTCGGCGTCAATGGCTGCCCGGTTAAGGAGCAGTTTGCCGAGACCTTTCATTGTTGACGCTACTGCAATCAGAGTATGGGCCAGAGGCACACCGATGTTGCGCAGTACAGTCGAGTCGGTAAGATCACGTTGCAGACGTGAAACCGGAAGTTTGGTTGCAAGATGGCCGAATACGGCATTCGCAATGCCGATATTGCCTTCTGAGTTTTCAAAGTCGATCGGATTTACTTTGTGAGGCATGGCCGAAGAGCCTACTTCTCCTTCCTTGATCTTCTGCTTGAAGTATTCCATTGAAATGTACATCCACATGTCACGGTCGAGATCAAGGATTATATTGTTGATGCGGGCCAGAGCGTCGAACACAGCCGCAAGATTGTCATAATTGGAAATCTGCGTGGTATATTCCTCACGTTCGATACCAAGTTTTTCGCTCAGGAATTTAGCGCCGAAAGCCCTCCAGTCAATCTCAGGGAAGGCACAAAGATGCGCGTTGAAATTGCCTGTAGCTCCACCGAATTTCCCGGAGATAGCCACCGAATCGAGCGCTTCAAGCTGACGGCGCAGACGATAGCTGAACACTTTGATTTCCTTGCCCAGGCGTGTAGGCGATGCCGGCTGTCCGTGAGTCTTGGCAAGCATGGGTATTTCATACCACTCATCGGCTCTTTCTTCAAGATGCTCGATAAGTTCTACGATGCGCGGGCGATATACTCCTTTGAGCGCATCAGCGATTGACATGGGCACCGAAGTATTGTTGATGTCCTGCGAGGTGAGGCCAAAATGTATATACTCCTTGGTCTTTTCAAGTCCGAGCACATCAAATTTTTCTTTGAGGAAATATTCAACCGCCTTCACATCATGGTTTGTAACACTTTCGATCTCCTTGATGCGAAGAGCGTCTTCAACCGAAAACTGTTCATAGATGGCACGTAACTTACCGAAGACATCAGCGGGCACTGAAGCCAGCGCAGGCAACGGCAGTTCACACAGAGCTATGAAATACTCGATTTCTACTTTAACCCTATAGCGGATAAGCGCATATTCAGAAAAATATTCGTCCAGGCGCTCACATTTTCCGCGATAGCGACCGTCAACCGGCGAAATAGCTGTCAGTTCAGTAAGTTTCATGATTTTTAATAACTATGATTGTCAGTTAAAACGTATTTGCTGCAAAATTACAAAAAAAGCGACATATAACCGAGATTCAGCCCCTACAAAATCATCAGGCCCGACAAATGCCGGAGCCTTGGAGCAGATAAGCACCTTGGAGCAGATAAGAGTCTTTCCGAAGCAGAGTAATTGCAGAAGAATGGATATAAAAAAAGCGGGCCGGAAGCTGTTTCTGTGACAGGATCCGGTCCGCGGTTTAGAGGGGGCGGTTATCTACTTTCCCACTTTCGTAGTATCATCGACGTGGTGAGGTTTAACTTCTCTGTTCGGAATGGGAAGAGGTGGAGCCCTCACGCTATGGCCACCTTAGTATCGTTAAAAAAGAGGTGACTGGAAGCGAAGCTGATGTTCTTCAGCTATCTCGCGAGTTTGTATTTCAGACGCTCTGAACTGAACCAGAGGCTTTGTTATCGTTTGCCGTTGCTTTGATGTTCTGCCGGCTGAAATTGTTTTTGTTTGTTTGGGATTGCTCCCAAGAAAGGGTTTGGGCGATTAGTATCGCTCGGCTGTGTACGTTACCGCACCTGCACCTGCGACCTATCTACGTCTTCGTCTTAAACGGCCCTTATGTGGAGATCTTATCTTGAGGGGGGCTTCGTGCTTAGATGCTTTCAGCACTTATCCTTACCCGACGCGGCTACCCGGCGGTGCTCCTGGCGGAACAACCGGTAAACCGGAGGTCGGTCCAACACGGTCCTCTCGTACTAGTGTCGGGGCCTCGCAAATCTCCTGCGCCCACAACAGATAGAGACCGAACTGTCTCACGACGTTCTGAACCCAGCTCGCGTGCCACTTTAATAGGCGAACAGCCTAACCCTTGGGACCTTCTCCAGCCCCGGGATGTGACGAGCCGACATCGAGGTGCCAAACCACTCCGTCGATATGAGCTCTTGGGAGGGATCAGCCTGTTATCCCCGGAGTACCTTTTATCCTTTGAGCGATGGCCCTTCCATGCGGAACCACCGGATCACTATGCTCTAGTTTCCTACCTGTTCGACTTGTCTGTCTCTCAGTCAAGCGCGCTTGTGCCATTACACTCTGCGGCCGGTTACCAATCGGCCTGAGCGCACCTTTAGAAGCCTCCGTTACGCTTTTGGAGGCGACCACCCCAGTCAAACTACCCACCAAGCAGTGTCCGCGCCGATGCGCGTTAGAAACCAGATGTGCAAAGGTCAGTATTTCAACGTCGACTCCACGATGACTGGCGTCACCGATTCTCTGTCTCCTGACTATCCTACACATCGCACACCCGGTCACAGTGCTAAGCTGCAGTAAAGGTTCACGGGGTCTTTTCGTCCCGTTGCGGGTAATCGGCATCTTCACCGATACTACAATTTCACCGAGCTCACGGTTGAGACAGTGTCCGGATCATTACACCATTCGTGCAGGTCGGAACTTACCCGACAAGGAATTTCGCTACCTTAGGACCGTTATAGTTACGGCCGCCGTTTACCGGGGCTTCAATTCAATGCTTCTCTTGCGATGACATCTCCTCTTAACCTTCCGGCACCGGGCAGGTGTCAGGCTGTATTCTTCATCTTTCAATTTCGCACAGCCCTGTGTTTTTGTTAAACAGTTGCCTGGACCTATTCTCTGCGCCCCTCCCGTGAAGGAGGGGACCCCTTATCCCGAAGTTACGGGGTCAATTTGCCTAGTTCCTTAACCGTGAATCTCTCGAGCGCCTTGGTATGTTCTACCCGACCACCTGTGTCGGTTTGGGGTACGGGTCCCTTCAGGATTAAGTTTAGCGGATTTTCTTGGGAGCCTGATTACCTCCGCTGTCGGATTGCCACGGGGGCTCTCCGTACTGTCCCGTTTCAGCATCTGAGGCGGATTTGCCTGCCTCAGATATACCTACGCGGTTTAACGTGCTATTCCGTCAGCACGCGGGAGTGTCACTTCTCCGTCTCCACGTCACTCCTGAAGGGAGTAACGGAATGTTGACCGTTTCTTCCATCGGCTGCGCCTTGCGGCTGTGCCTTAGGTCCCGACTGACTCTGATCCGATTAGCGTTGATCAGAAACCCTTGGTCTTGCGGCGAGGGGGTTTCTCGCCCCCTTTGTCGTTACTTATACCTACATTTGCTTTTCCGGGACCTCCAGCCAGGCTCGCGCCTGACCTTCTGCGGCTACCGGAATGCTCCCCTACCAATCGACGGATGAACCGTCAATTCCACGTCTTCGGCACCGGACTTATGCCCGATTATTATCCATGCGGGATCACTCGACTAGTGAGCTGTTACGCACTCTTTAAATGAATGGCTGCTTCCAAGCCAACATCCTAGCTGTCCTTGCAATCCCACCTCGTTATTGTCTTCAACTTAGCCCGGATTTGGGGGCCTTAGACGGTGGTCTGAGTTGTTCCTCTCTCGGACGCGGACCTTAGCACCCGCGCCCTCACTCCCGGGGATCGTGCCGTGGCATTCGGAGTTTGTCAGGACTTGATAGGCGGTGAAGCCCTCGCATCCTATCAGTCGCTCTACCTCCACGGTACTGCGCCCGAGGCTGCACCTAAATGCATTTCGGGGAGTACGAGCTATCTCCAAGTTTGATTGGCCTTTCACTCCTACCCTCAGGTCATCCGAAAGCTTTTCAACGCTTACCGGTTCGGTCCTCCAGTGGGTGTTACCCCACCTTCAACCTGCCCAAGGGTAGATCACTTGGTTTCGCGTCTACCGCCGCTGACTAGATTGCGCCATATTCTGACTCGCTTTCGCTTCGGCTCCGTCCATCCGTGGACTTAGCCTCGCCAACGACGGTAACTCGTAGGTTCATTATGCAAAAGGCACGCCGTCACTGCACGAAGCAGCTCCGACCGCTTGTAGGCACATGATTTCAGGGTCTGTTTCACTCCTCTGTTCGAGGTTCTTTTCACCTTTCCCTCACGGTACTGGTTCGCTATCGGTCTCTCGGTAGTATTTAGCCTTACGGGATGGTCCCCGCGGATTCGGCCAGGATTTCTCGTGTCCCGGCTTACTCAGGTGCCGTCTCTGTCAGTCGTCTGTTTTCGCCTACGGGGCTGTCACCCGCTGCGGCGCCCCTTTCCAGAGGCTTCGGCTAACTTCAAACTGTCCATTTGCTGACGGTCCTACAACCCCGGTCAGTGCCTGAACACCGCCGGTTTGGGCTCTTGCGCGTTCGCTCGCCACTACTGGCGCAATCATTGGGTTATTTTCTTTTCCTTTGGGTACTGAGATGTTTCAGTTCCCCAAGTTCGCTTCTTCCATTCGGAAGATACTGCCTGTTCGGGCAGTGGGTTGCCCCATTCGGAAATCTGCGGATCAAGGGATATTTGCTCCTACCCGCAGCTTATCGCAGCTTATCACGTCCTTCGTCGCCTCCGAGAGCCCAGGCATCCTTCATGTGCCCTTCTCTCCTTTCTTTATGACCTTAGTTTTCAATCGGTTCGAACATCACGCGGCTCGCTCTCTGAAATTGTTCAGTCTTTTGTCTGATTTCAGAAACGCGAAGTTTGTTACCTCGTGTTTCGCTTGATTTGATTTACTCGTTGTGTTTGCTTGAAGATTGTATCTTCTTCGCTTCCAATATGTCAATGTCCTCTTTTTTGAGTGGAGAATAACGGATTCGAACCGTTGACCCCCTGCTTGCAAAGCAGGTGCTCTAGCCAGCTGAGCTAATCCCCCTTTTAGCCGGAAAAAAATTCCGGTTATAAGGTCAATAGAACGCTGAAAGCAGTACCGGAGCATCTTCCGGCTTGTCACTCTTTTCATAAGTCAGTCGCTGCGGACATCTCCGGTCCGGGAGTTTCGGGAAACTGACGCTTGGCGTTGTTTCCGCTCCAGAAAGGAGGTGTTCCAGCCGCACCTTCCGGTACGGCTACCTTGTTACGACTTAGCCCCAGTCACCAGTTTTACCTTAGGGCGCTCCTTGCGGTTGCACACTTCAGGCACTCCCGGCTTCCATGGCTTGACGGGCGGTGTGTACAAGGCCCGGGAACGTATTCACCGCGCCATGGCTGATGCGCGATTACTAGCGAATCCAGCTTCATGGAGTCGAGTTGCAGACTCCAATCCGAACTGAGACAGGCTTTCAAGTTCCGCTTTGCGTCGCCGCATTGCTTCTCTCTGTACCTGCCATTGTAACACGTGTGTCGCCCCGGACGTAAGGGCCGTGCTGATTTGACGTCATCCCCGCCTTCCTCACAGCTTGCGCCGGCAGTCTCGCCAGAGTCCCCAACTTGACTTGCTGGTAACTGGCGATGGGGGTTGCGCTCGTTATGGCACTTAAGCCGACACCTCACGGCACGAGCTGACGACAACCATGCAGCACCTCGACACAGGCTCCGTAGAGCTACCTCCTTTCAAAAGTATTCCTGTGTCGTTTGAGCCCGGGTAAGGTTCCTCGCGTATCATCGAATTAAACCACATGTTCCTCCGCTTGTGCGGGCCCCCGTCAATTCCTTTGAGTTTCACCGTTGCCGGCGTACTCCCCAGGTGGAATACTTAA
Organism: Duncaniella sp. C9; assembly: GCF_004803935.1. GTDB lineage: Bacteria > Bacteroidota > Bacteroidia > Bacteroidales > Muribaculaceae > Duncaniella > Duncaniella muris. The sequence continues at coordinate 1,622,511 of NZ_CP039547.1, read as the reverse complement.
CGCTTTCGCTGTATCACTCAGGGATCATTCTCCCCGAACAATTAGTATTCATCGTTTACTGTGTGGACTACCAGGGTATCTAATCCTGTTCGATACCCACACTTTCGTGCATGAGCGTCAGTTGAGCGCCGGTATGCTGCCTTCGCAATCGGAGTTCTGCGTGATATCTATGCATTTCACCGCTACACCACGCATTCCGCATACTTCTCGCTCACTCAAGAAAACCAGTTTCAACGGCTCGAAGAGGTTGAGCCTCTCAATTTTACCGCTGACTTGATCTTCCGCCTGCGCACCCTTTAAACCCAATAAATCCGGATAACGCTCGCATCCTCCGTATTACCGCGGCTGCTGGCACGGAGTTAGCCGATGCTTTTTCTTCGGGTACTCTCGGAACGCCACGCGTGGCGTCTTTTGCTCCCCGACAAAAGAGGTTTACAATCCATAGGACCGTCTTCCCTCACGCGACTTGGCTGGTTCAGGCTCGCGCCCATTGACCAATATTCCTCACTGCTGCCTCCCGTAGGAGTCTGGTCCGTGTCTCAGTACCAGTGTGGGGGACCTTCCTCTCAGAACCCCTACGCATCGTCGCCTTGGTGGGCCGTTACCCCGCCAACTAGCTAATGCGCCGCATGGCCATCCGTAGCCGGTGTTACCCTTTAAACTCCATGAGATGCCTCTCGGAGTTATTACGCGGTATTAGACGGAATTTCTTCCGCTTATCCCCCTGCTACGGGCAGGTTCCATACGTGTTACTCACCCGTGCGCCGGTCGCCGGCGGAAGTATTGCTACCTCCCCGCTGCCCCTCGACTTGCATGTGTTAAGCCTGTCGCTAGCGTTCATCCTGAGCCAGGATCAAACTCTTCGTTGTTGTCTATATATTTTTCTTTTCTTCTTTATTAAAAAAAGCAAAGCTAAAATACAGGCCGTTTGTTCTGTTATTTCTTTTGCTTTCACAGAAACAACCGTCAAAAACCGAATGTCTGCCCGGTCCGTCAGTGGATGTCCGTTCAATCTATTGCGATCTAACTTTGAAATTGACAGAGTGCATTTCCTAAAAATGACCCTTGTACTACTTCCATGTCTATTGTAAATCTTTCAATGTTCTCTCATTGCTTTCTCGATCGCCGTGGTGGCCAGTGGAAAACTTTGCAAAGGTACAACCTTTATTTGAATCTCGCAAACTTTTCTGAAGATTTTAACCTTTCTTAAGATTTGACCGGCAAACCGATCTACCATTTCCAGCGTTATATCTTCTATCAGTCTGCCGCTGCAGGCCTTGCTTCTCAAAAGCGAGTGCAAAGGTAGACATTTCCCCAATTCCTTCCAAATATTTCACGGTGTTTTAACAGAATTTTAACACTTAAGCGCGATTTTGAGGTTTTATCCCACCCTATTTTAACAAATACGCTCCAAAACGACATCTCAATTTGGCTAAGACGGAACTTTTGAGTAATTTTGGGCTACACAATTCCGCATTCAACTCAACAATACAATAAAAGAACCAAGAAAGCCAAGCGCAACCATGAACAAAGCCTACACCTATATTATATTTATATTATTACTTATTATATTGCCCGCCAATGTTCTCGCATCAGACCCACGCGAAGTGAGATGGCACAACGAAGCGACCGACACCACAACCATAACCAGAATCCTAGTCAAAGCCACCGATCTATGCGCCAGCAATCCGAATCAGTTAGTCGAATTCATCGGTCGCGAATTTATAGGCACTCCATATAAATCCGGAACACTCGAAGGATCACCTGAAGCGCTCACGGTAAATCTGGAAGAAATGGATTGTACCACTTTCGTGGAAACGGTAGTAGCCTTGGCGCTAACGGTAGAAAACCACCGCTGCTCATGGATTGACTTTCTGGACATGCTTGAAACAATCCGCTATCGTAACGGATACGCCGACGGATATGCCTCGCGCCTACACTATATCAGTGACTGGGTGATAACAAATACACACCGTGGCTATATAAAAGATGTAACCGACAGAATACCTCAATCAGACGTTCAGATCAAGACCCTCGACTTTATGTCGCGCAACCGTTCAAAATACCCGGCTCTCAGCGACTCCGCCACATTTGAAGGAATCAAGAACATGGAGGTTGGCTACAGATCTCACCGATTCCCCTACATCAAATCGGCCCGCCTCTCAAGCAAACCAATCATCAACGCACTCAAAGGAGGTGACATAGTGGCACTCACCACAAAGACAAACGGTCTTGACGTGAGCCATGTCGGGATACTCGTAATAGAAAAAGACGGCCCACATCTGCTACACGCATCATCAAAAGAAGACAAAGTTGTCATCGATAAGCTCCCGCTGACAGAATACATGCGCAAAGCCCACCAACTGACAGGCATCCGGGTACTGCGTCTGCAGACACAGTAATCAACACCATAATATAAATATAAAAAGCAGGGCCGAAATTTCATCAGTGAAATTTCGGCCCTGCTTTTTTCCAAATACCATCCAAATCTCTATTCAATGCCATACTCCTTGATTTTGCGATAGAGAGTACGCTCGGATATTTTCAGTTCTCTGGCAGCGTCTTTGCGCTTTCCGCCATTACGTTCAAGAGCCCGACGGATTGTGTCACGCTCGGTTTCTTCAAGAGTAGCAGGCACAACATCTCCCATCCCACCGGAGCGGAAAGACGGAACAGAGTCTGCAACTATAACGTCACGGTTCAATGGCGAGGCAAAGGGCTGAAACTTCACTATCGACCTTACCAGGCTCTCAGATGGTTCAACCTCTTCGATAGACTGATATGATGTGCCACGAGAAGCAGATCCGCCATTATCCAGAGCCTCAATCCGCGAATTAAGAGCCTCGATCTGCTGCTGAAGACGCAATATCATCCCGAAAAGAGCTTCGCGTTCAGAAGCATAATCATGATGCGGATCAACAGAAGAGGCCACAGGGACATAATTGAGGCTTCCGGCTGGAAGGAACGACATCACATCGTCAGCTCCGACTTCACGACCTGACTCAAATAAAGCAATCTGTTCGACCACATTTTTCAGCTGCCTTACATTGCCGGGCCAGCGATATCTCATCAGTACCCCGCGCGCGCTTTCGTCAAGCGCCACCGCCGGCATCGCATAGCGTTCAGAAAAATCCGAAGCAAACTTACGCGCCAGAAGTGCGATATCCGCCCCACGGTCGCGAAGCGGAGGGATGTGAATAGACACCGTTGACAATCGATAATACAGATCCTCTCTGAAGCGACCATCAGCTACGGCTTTTGCCATGTCAACATTAGTAGCCGCCACAATGCGCACGTTTGACTTCTGAACTGTAGAAGAACCCACTTTCAGAAACTCGCCGCTCTCAAGCACTCTCAGCAGTCGCGCCTGAGTGGTGAGAGGCAACTCCGCCACTTCGTCGAGAAATATAGTGCCGCCATCGGCCTCCTCGAAATATCCTTTTCGCGAAGATACCGCACCGGTAAACGAGCCTTTCTCATGACCGAAAAGTTCCGAATCAATCGTACCCTCCGGAATGGCCCCGCAGTTGACAGCTATGTATTTGTTATGTTTCCGTGGCGAGAAACCGTGAATTATCTTCGGAAAAAACTCCTTGCCGGTACCGCTCTCGCCGGTCACAAGAACCGAAAGATCAATCGGCGCAACCTGGATGGCCCGCGACACCGCAGCCAAAAGGCCGGGCGCATTGCCGACAATCCCATAGCGCTGTTTGGCCTGAACTATCTCATCAGGCAGTTCCTGAAGATTAATCTGCATAAGTAACTCTTCAAAAATTAGACGACACAATCAGAGGCAAAGCCAGTCATCATTTGATTGACTGCAGGCAATAGGTTTTCTCACGCAAGAAATCCCCAAGCTCCTTTATCGAACCTGAATGAGCTTCGATTTCTTCGGGTGTAATCGGATCTCCGACCGAGATATGGATCGTGCTGTTTTTCCTGCGGAACACCTCGGCCGGCAATCTCAGAGTGCGGATCTGCCATGAGACTATACCAAGGAAACGGAACCACCAGCTATTGTAGCCATGAAAGAAAATCGGAATCACCGGCACCTTCAGCTGCTGGATAAGACGGATGATCGACTCGCGCCACTCGCGATCCTCAAACTTAAGATGCTTGTTATAATTGCCAACAGCTCCCGCCGGAAAGAACCCGATCGGCTCCCCCCTGCGCACCTGCATTATCGCCTCTTTTATACCCTTCATCGACACTGCCTTCTTGGCCGGATCATCGCTCGCCGTCTGGTCGACCGCAATAAAATTGGGACGCATCGCCACGATATAATTCAGGATCATATTCACCATTACCTTGAATTTCGGGCGGCGACGACCGATTATATCAATAAGCGTGATTCCGTCAAGCGCGCCGAACGGATGGTTGCTTATGGTTATGAATGCTCCTTCAGGCAGATTATCGAGCACCTTTTCATTGTCGATACGCAGCTTTATATTGAGATCTTCAAGCAGACCGCGGCAGAACTGCGGCCCCGGAGTGTCGAAGTTATGACTGTGAATCCAGTTGACCTTATCGACAGAGAGCAGCTTCATCAACCAGCCGACCAGACGCCTCTTCCCCTTCAGAAAAGGAGCCATACCGACAATGTCATCATAATCAAGAACCGTGCGTTTGATTTCCTTATTTTGAGTTTGTTCCATTATAGTTCAAGTTTAGAGCAAGTGCAAAATTAAGAAAAATATAGGTAAAACCCGACACATTGTTACCTATAAGCACCAAAAACACAAGAAAAATAGCCATCGAGAAGCCTCGTTTAGCAAAATTAACACCCAAAAGCAATCGCCAATTGTATAAAAGTGTGAAAATTTTTCTACCTTTGCACACTGCAAAAAGACCAAGAAAATATTCACAATCGCGGCATAAGCGTTTTCTTACTATTTTATGAACTTACTACAACAAAAACTATCCAGATACACAGCTCCTCAGGAAGCAAAAGCCGCCGGGGTTTACCCCTACTTCCGCGCCATTTCGAGCGAACAGGATCCTGAGGTAATCATTGACGGCAAGAAAGTATTGATGTTCGGATCAAACTGCTACACCGGTCTCGTCAATGACCCCCGCATCAAAGAAGCAGCCATCGAAGCCACCCGCAAATACGGCACGGGGTGCGCCGGATCTCCGTTTCTAAACGGAACCCTGGATCTCCACAAGCAGCTCGAAGCAGCTCTTGCTGAATATATAGGCAAAGAAGACGTAATGGTCTACTCAACCGGATTCGAAGTAAACCTCGGAGTAGTCTCAGCCCTTACCGGACGCGAAGACTACATCCTGTGGGACGAACAGGACCATGCCTCGATCATAGAAGGACGCCGCCTGTCATTCAGCCAGCAGTTCAAATACAAGCACAACGACATGGAGTCGCTCGAAAAGCAGCTCCAGCGATGTGACCCCGACAAGGTCAAACTCATCGTCAGCGACAGCGTCTTCTCAATGGAAGGCGATGTGGCAAATGTGCGCGAAATCGTAAAACTTGCGAAGAAATACAACGCCAGCGTCATGATGGACGAAGCCCACGGCATCGGCGTGTTCGGCGAAGGCGGCCGAGGAGTATGCCACCACTACGGAGTGGCCGATGACGTAGATCTCATCATGGGCACATTCTCCAAGTCATTCGCATCACTCGGCGGCTTCATAGCCACAAACAAGGAGATCACCAACTTCCTGCGCCACCATTCACGCTCCTACATCTTCACCGCCAGCATCACCCCGGCATCTACCGCCGCAGCCCTCAAAGCTCTGGAGATAATGAAAGCCGAGCCCGAACGCCAGGAAAACCTCTGGAAACTCACAAACCATGCGCTTGACGGATTCCGCAACATGGGATTCGAGATCGGCAACACATCGACTCCCATCATTCCGCTCTTCATCCGCGATGACTTCAAGACATTCGCCATCACACGCGATCTTCTTGAAGAAGGAATCTTCGTCAATCCGGTAGTTTCGCCTGCCGTAGCCCCCACCGACACACTCATCCGCTTCTCACTGATGGCCACACACACAATGGAGCAGGTGGACCGCGCACTCGAAACAATAACAAAAATATTCCGCAAATACAACCTGCTTCCGTAAAAAAGCGATAAGCGCAACACATAAAACCACAGCGGCGTAATCATCAACCGAGATTACGCCGCTGTGGTTTTATACCGTCATACCATCACCGGTCAGAAAATACTCAAAAAAATAAGTGAATCATAGACAATCCAAATATCCATAAACAAATATAATCAGACCAAGATAAAGTTATACCAACATTTGTTACTACTACCGCAAATAGCCAATACCGCGGCAGTAATGCTTTGCTATCTATTCCGGCGTCCCGCAGCTCTTGTCAGCCTCAAGCTTACGGCTCAGCTCATGATCAGGCCGAAATTTCAGCTGATCAAACCCCTCGCCGTAAGCACCGTTTACATTAGCCTGGGTAATGAAAGCATTCGGATCAAGATCCTTGACCACACGAAACACTGTCACAGCCTCCATTTTGCGGCACACCACCAGCAAGAGTTTGACCGGCTGCTTTGAATACCAGCCCATGCCGTCAAGCACAGTCACACCGCGTCGCGGATACTTGTTTATAGCATTTGCAATCCGCTCCCAGTGCTTGGAAACAATGATAAACTGAACCGCCTGACGGTTTGAGTTTATAATCAGATCCAGCATGTAGGTCAGAATAAACAGCACAATAAAGCCGTAGACCACCCTTGTTATATCATGGAAAAACAGATAGCTTGAAGAAATGATCGCAAAATCGACATAAAGCATAGTACGGCCCACAGTCACATTAGTCTTTTTCGCCACAATAGCCGCAACGATATCCGTTCCACCCGTACTGCCGTTATGAGTGAAAACAATACCAAGGGCTATGCCTGACAGAACCGAACCGATACACACATTCATAAACGGCTGGCCCGGCACCAATGCGCCCGAGAATAGCGGAGGCATAAGAGTGACCACCAGCGAAATCGCAGTAGCACCGTAAAGAGTCTTATAGACAAAGGCTCGGCCGACAACCTTCCAGGCAATCACAAGCAGCACTATGTTTATGGCATACTGTGTGATACCGATCAGATAAGGATTCCCGGTAAGAAAATAGACAATCGTACCAAGACCGGTGACACCACCTATCACAACCTTCTCCGGAAGAATAAAAGCCGAGAAGCCAAAACCATAAATCAAAGCGGCAAGCGTGATCATGATATAATCACGGCTCGACATCCAGAGTTTCGTTTTTGAAAAAGTCATTGTCAATAGAATTATAACAGCGCAAATTTAACTTAAATTATAATTCCCTCCAAACCATTTTGCAGGCAAATTTTCCACCGGACAGACCGGCGGAATACCACATTATAATAATATGAAATAAAATCAACCCGATTTACGCTATATTATCATCGCCCGTCGGGCACACCCCACAATATAGAATCAGTCATCTGTAGAATAAAGCGTTTGTTAAAAAAACATAAACCCCGATTGTCAATCCACACAAAATCACTACCTTTGCACACCGATTATGTCCAATTAATAAACCAGACAGTTTCAGGACCAAGCTTTTGGCCAAGCGAAGCCCTGATGCAGTCAAAAAGTAACTATCTATTAATTAAACATTTAACGTGGATACTTTAAGTTATAAGACCCTTACCCCAACGCAGCAAACGTTGAACGCAACTGGGTCGTTGTTGACGCTACCGACCAAGTGCTCGGCCGTCTTTGTGCAAAAGTTGCCCTCATTCTCCGTGGCAAAAACAAACCCAGCTACTCTCCCAACATCGAGTGTGGCGACAACGTCATCATCATCAACGCCGACAAGGTTCGCCTCACCGGCAAGAAATGGACTGACCGTGAATACCTCTCATACACCGGCTATCCCGGCGGACAGCGCACGGCTACTCCCGAAATCATGATGAAGAAGTCTCTGAACAAGCACATCAAACCCGGCTACCATCCCCTCTTCACCAAAGTGATGAAAGGTATGCTCCCCAAAAACCGCATGGGCCGTGCCATCATTGAAAACATGCACGTTTACAATGGTCCCAACCACCCCCACGAAGCACAGAATCCCGTAGTTATCGACATCAACAAAATTAAATAATTGAAGAATGGAATCAGTTAATGCAGTTGGCCGCCGTAAAGCAGCCGTAGCTCGCGTGATCGTTAAAGAAGGAAACGGTCAAATCACCATCAACAAACGCGCCCTCGATGTGTACTTCCCCTCTTCCATCCTTCAGTACATCGTCAAACAGCCTCTGTCAACACTTGACGTTGTTGAAAAGTATGACATCAAGGTCAACCTCAACGGCGGCGGTTACAAAGGCCAGGCTGAAGCACTCCGTCTCGCTATTGCCCGCGCTCTCGTCAAGATCAACCCCGAAGACAAGCACACACTCCGCGTAGAAGGCTTCATGACCCGCGACCCGCGCGTTGTTGAACGCAAGAAGCCCGGTCGTCCCAAAGCCCGCAAGCGCTTCCAGTTCTCCAAGCGTTAATATTCAATTTCAGACTCTCCTCAAGTGTTTAGTATCTAAACCGCTGAGATGGACACGTTCCCTACTCTCCGGTTGTAATTTGTCAAAAGAACGTAAACAACCCAACAACAAATCATGTCAACACCCAATTTTGACCAACTCCTCGAAGCAGGTTGCCATTTTGGCCACATGAAAAGAAAATGGAATCCTGCAATGGCGCCCTACATCTTCATGGAGCGCAACGGTATCCACATCATAGACCTCTATAAGACCCAGGCCAAACTTGAAGAAGCTGCTGCAGCTCTCCGCAACATCGCCAAGGGCGGCAAGAAGATCCTCTTCGTAGCTACCAAAAAGCAGGCCAAGGAAATCATCGCCGACAAGGCTCAGAGCGTCAACATGCCCTACGTCATCGAACGCTGGCCCGGCGGTATGCTCACCAACTTCCCGACCATCCGCAAGGCCGTGAAGAAAATGACCGCCATCGACAAGATGACAAAAGACGGCACTTTCGACAACCTCTCGAAGCGCGAAAAACTCCAGATCACCCGTCAGCGCGCCAAACTCGAAAAGAACCTTGGCTCAATCGCTGACCTCAACCGTCTTCCCTCGGCTCTGTTCGTAGTTGACGTTTGCAAGGAGCACATCGCCGTTGCCGAAGCAAACCGTCTCGGTATTCCCGTTTTCGCTATCGTCGACACCAACTCCGATCCTTCAAACGTAGACTTCGTTATCCCCGCAAACGATGACGCATCAAAGTCTATCGACCTCATCCTCTCAACCGTATGCGAATCAATCAGCGAAGGTCTTGAGGAACGCAAAGTAGAGAAGGCTGACGAAAAAGCATCTGCTGAAAACTCTGACGCAGCTCCCCGCCGCGAACGTCGCCGCGTGAGCCGCAAGGGCGAAGGCGAAGCTGAAGTAGCTGAAACTGAAGTTGCCGAAGTTGCCGAAGCAGCCGAATAATCAATCCACTCTTTTCACAAACATTCTAAACTCCCACTATACTATGGCAGTTACAATGGCAGAAATCACCAAACTGCGCCACCTCACAAGCGCCGGTTTGATGGACTGCAAAAAGGCCCTCGCCGAAACTGACGGCGACATCGAAGCAGCCGTTGAGATCCTCCGCAAGAAAGGTCAGGCTGTAGCAGCAAAGCGTGAAGACCGCAACGCCGCAGAAGGATGCGTTCTCTCAAAGAACGAAGGAAACTTCGCTGCTATCCTCGCCCTCAACTGCGAGACTGACTTCGTTGCCAAGAACGAAGGCTTCGTTTCTCTCGCCAAAAAACTCCTCGACATCGCAGTTGAAAACCGCTGCAAGACTGTCGACGAACTCAAGGCCATCACCGTTGACGGCATCACTGTCGCCGACCTCGTGACCGAAGAGTCAGGCAAAACCGGCGAAAAGACCGAAATCGGCGCTTATGAAGTAGTTGAAGCTCCCACTACCGCAGCTTACAACCACTTCAACAACAAGCTCGCCGCTATCGTAGGCTTCAACCTCCCCGACGTTGACGCCCAGGTAGGCCGCGAAATCTGCATGCAGATCGCATCTATGAACCCCGTTGCCTGCAGCCGCGAAGACGTTCCCCAGGCCACTATCGACCAGGAAATCGCCGTCGCCGTTGAAAAGACCAAGCAGGAACAGATCAAGAAGGCCGTTGAAGCCGCTCTCAAGAAAGCTGGTCTCAACCCCAACCACTTCGACTCTGAAGACCACATCGAATCCAACATCACCAAGGGCTGGATCACTGAAGAAGATGCAACCAAGGCTCGTCAGATCATGAAAGAAACAGCTGAAGCAAAAGCTGCCAACCTCCCTGAGGCCATGATCCAGAACATCGCCAACGGTCGTCTCAACAAGTTCTTCAAAGAAAGCTGCCTCATGGAACAGGAATATGTTCAGGACAGCAAGCTTTCTGTAGGTCAGTTCCTCGAACAGACCCGCAAAGGCCTTGTCGCTGTTGCGTTCAAGCGCGTAAACCTCAACCAGGACTAATCCTCCCGGCCAAGAAAGTCATAACAACGCAATACTCCGTGAACGGGTGCTGACCGAATGTCGGCACCCGTTCATCATTTCCGGGGCAGCTTATACGATTCACTCAGACCCCGCTCCACAATAAGAGGGGTGTTCGATTCGCTGAACAGTTACTCTAAATCACCTTATCACCACATCTCTCTGCGACTTCATGACCCGGTTTGTCATCACGATGCTTTCACGATACTTTTGTCGATTGAAAATCCTGTGACGTCCAATAATTTTGCCACTTTGGTCAAAAATAATTATTTTTGTGATCTATGAGTGAAATTCTTACCCGGCAGCGCATCACCACATTCCTGACTCACCTGCTCTGCATAACCATACTGTTCATACTTCCGGAGGTGCTGACCTCACTCTCCTCTCCGGCCCATCCATTGCGACTATGGGTCTATGCCAAAGCCCTTGTGTATATCGCTGTTTTCTACATAAATTATTACTGGATCATTGAAAAGTCGCTTGACAAGCCTCATCGGGTTGTCAGGTTCGTGGCATCAAACCTACTGCTTATAATTGTAGCCATGATCCTCATCTATCTGGTGTGGCGCTTCCGTGAATTTCTCGGAGGAAAAGCACCGAAGACCAAACATCTTCATCTGTCAGAAGGAATCTACATAGCAAAATGGGTCAGCATCATGTCGCGCGACCTGGTTATGGTGATCCTCGTCATCGGACTCGCAACCGCTCTGCGTCTCGGCGACAAATGGCTTATGCTTGACCGCAAACAGAGAGACCTGATCAGCGCACAGCATGAAGAGGAACTGAAAAACCTGAAAAGCCAGCTCAACCCCCACTTTCTATTCAACACACTCAACTCAATCTACGCACTCATAGCCATCTCCCCGGAAAAGGCCCAGGAAGCAGTCCACAAACTGAGCAGGCTGCTGCGTTTCGTGCTTTATGACAATCCCACCTCAGTCTCAATAAAGCAGGAATTTGACTTTATCACGAACTATATCAGCCTCATGCGGCTCAGACTTAACTCCGCTATCAAACTCGATGTCAGGCTTGACATCGACAGTAATGGCAGACAGGACATGCGAGTTGCCCCCCTGCTGTTCATCACACTCATTGAGAACGTATTCAAACACGGCATCCATACACCCGAAATACCTCTGACCATCCACATCCGCGCTGACGGCAACCGCATAGAATGCCATACATCCAACGGACACATCCCATCAGACAAAAACCGTGAGCACAACACATCCACCCCGTCAGGAGGAATCGGCATGGTCAATCTTCGCCGTCGGCTACACCTGATCTACGGCCAGGCAGCCGAGCTGAAAGTCACTACTGCCGACGGCCTCTATCAGGTCTGGCTGAGCATACCGTCAACTCTCAAATAAAATCAGTCTCCCATCTCAATAAACCACCGACCTATGCAGACCCTTCGCTGTTGCGTGATCGACGACGAGCCCCTGGCATCAGGCCTCATCCGTTCATATATCGAAAAGACACCGTTTCTTGAAATCGCTGGCGAATTTTCATCGCCTCGCGACGCTATCTACACCATTCTCAACAACGATATCGACATCGTATTTCTCGACATACAGATGCCCCAGCTGAACGGCATCGAATTTGCCCGGATCATCCCTGCCGACACCCGCATCATATTTACTACGGCATATTCAGACTACGCGGTTGAAGGTTTCCGGGTCAACGCACTCGACTATCTGCTCAAACCGGTCAGCTACGAGGAATTTCTTGCAGCCGCAAGGCGCGCCCTTGCCTGGTACGAGATGAAACACCAGTCCGATTCCTCAAAACTGCAATCGCAGGTCTCTTCACCGGAAAAGGCAGGAGAATATATAATCGTCAAAAGCGAATACAAGCTGGTGCAGGTCCGCATCGCCGACATCCTCTATATCGAAGGCTTGAAAGACTACGTCAAAATCTACGTCGAAGGATCAGAGAAATCCATAATGACACTCCTGAGTATGAAAGCGCTCGAACAGACGCTGCCTTCCGACTTATTCATGCGTGTCCACCGGTCATACATTGTAAATCTATCCAGAATCAAAGTAATTGAGCGCAACCGCATCATTTTCGGGCGCACACAGATCCCGGTATCCGAAAGCTACAAAGACACTTTCGCAGAATTCATATCCAGGCGCACTTTGGGCTGAAACCGCCCTTCCCCCCTACTTTACGGCGCAGAGCAGAAGCAGCCATAAACAATGCAGGGCCGGTCATCTCGACCAACCCTGCATTGCTTTATATTACTGTCCGCTAAACCATAAAAAGGCGAGTCCAACTTCCTGAACGGCAGAAGTTGGGCTTACTTTTTGTATTTGACAAGCCCCCTCAGCAGTTTTCAGGAACTTCGGGAGGCGATTCCGATGCTTCGGCGAGCATGATTTTCAGGTCTGCATCGGGCTGATTGAGGAACTTTTCGAGATTCAGGTAATACATCAGCACAATTCTGACGATTGTAGCAAGCCCTGAGAAGCTCCAACGTCTTTCGAGTTTGCTTTGAAGTACTGACAGCAGCAGATTTGCGATGAGTGTAACCCATATCTGGATTTTGATGGCGTTGGCGCTCTCGCCATAGAAGTATCTCAAGGGGAAGTTCTGTTTGATCTGCTTGAAAAGAGACTCTATCTGCCATCGGCGGCGGTATATCGCCACGATTGTCTCTGGCGGCATGTCGAAGTCGTTGGTCAGAAGCGATATGAGTTTTGGCTTCCCGTTCTTCTTGATGTCAACGTATGTAATTATTCTGGCGATGTGGTTTATACCGTCTTTACGGAACACCACGACCTGTTCACGGTATTCCATCAGTCCCTGCGGATTCTGATGCATACAGTCTACAAGTGAAGATTCCAAATCGAAGTGCAAAACTTTGAGCTAGGAATTATTCATTCTCCTCACTCCTTCTGGCGAGGGGATGCCCAAGCGGCGGGGGCGGCCTAAACCGCCCCCAAGAGCGGACAGCAGCAGAACATACTGGCAATACAAAATAAAAAAGGAGACCGAAGTCTCCCTGAGATTAACTAATTTTGTATTGCTAATGTACAGACAATTAACCTCGCAGCAAAGGTCGCAAATTTTCGCCTTACTGCAAAGAAAAACTCCAAGAAAAGAAATCGCCCTCATTGTAGGGTGCAGTCAATCAACACTTTGTCGTGAACTGAAGCGCAATTCCACAACCAAAGGCCACTATCTGTGGGAAAAGGCTCATGCCAAAGCCCTTGAACGCAGAAAGCGCACCACATCCAACAAGAAGCTCGACAGCGTGTTGGTGTGGCGTATAAAACAGATGATTATTGACCACCAATGGTCACCAGAACAAATTCGTGGCGTGTTGGCCAAGGAAGGCGTTTCCGTATCCATACAGACCATTTACAACATTATAAACGCTGATGAAAGCGGAGAACTGCGCCGTCACCGCAGACATCCCGACTTCCGACGACGACCAAAAGGCGAACGCAAACCCACTAAAGCCACCAACATACCAAACCGCACAAGCATACACGACAGACCGGCCGAGGCCGACGGCAAACGCTTTGGCGATTTTGAGATGGATCTTATTGTTGATGCCTACGGGCACGCGATTCTAGTGCTGCTTGAACGCATGACTGGCTTTGTGATGATGGAGAAACTACCTTACGGAAAAAGAGCCAAGCCATTGTCAAAGACTGTCGTGAGAATGCTGTACGCATACCGTAAATATCTTAAAACCATCACTACTGACAACGGCAGCGAGTTCGCGGCACACCTCGACATAACCGCCGGATTACGCATCAAAGGTCTTGATGATGTGACTGTTTACTTTGCCGACAGCTACTGCTCATGGCAGAAAGGAGCGGTCGAAAACATCAACAAACTCATCCGTCAATACATCCCCAAAAAGTCAAATTTCAATGATTTCACTGACCTATACATCAAAAACGTGGCAAAGAAACTGAACTTAAGGCCTCGGAAAAAACTTGGTTTTTCAAACCCGAAAACCGAGTTCTTCAAACAAATCGCTAATTTTGCACTTGCCAGTTGAACCTGCACATACAGTCTACAAGTACCTCATAACTGAGGTTTTTCTTCATTTTGGTGACATATACAACGCCACGGTCCGTCAGTTCCTCAAATTTGGCATAATTGATATAGGCGCGGTCAAGAGCGACTATCTCGTTGTGGCTGTAATGGCTCGGAGCAAGCATGAAAGAGTCATTGGTGGCCGCCGAAGTGAACTGCACATCGCAGGGAACCCCCTCGTTGGCGTGTATGACAGAGTGTACCTTTATGCCGCCTTTCTTCTTTCCCGTCTTGGGGTGTCGACCAACGCCCTTGAAAATAGCGTTGGAGAACAATGTGATTGTAGTGGAATCGATAATCCTAAGCTGCTTTATCCACTCTTCCGTGCCGTTGCGTCTGCTGTCCGATGAAAGAATGTCTTTGTTGGCTGCATACAGGTCGCGATAGACATCCTCAAAGAACTTCTCTGACCGTCGGGCATTTGCATCCGACAGGGTGCTGCGCTTTGGTACAGTATCAATTCCGACATGGTGCAGTTTGCGAACCTCCGCTGTCATAGATGTCTCTATCTCACGCAATGAGTCGAAGCGCTGGATCACGGCATAGAGCATCGTAAGCAGATGCGTATAGCCGTCAAAGCTCTTTACATACTTCTCTCCGCCGTGTTTTCGGCTGAATTCAACAATTTTTTCACGATTGAGTGATTTTATCAGCTGTCCATATATCGGCTGTCCGAAGAAATTACTACTTTTACTCATGGTTATTCATGGATTGTTTGGCGACACCAAAATAACCATTTAGGGCTGACTCCTGCAATAGGTGTCAGCCCTAATTTTTCAATCGCTCAAAAAAAGTTTAGCGGACAGTAATAATTGCTTTATACCTTCTCCGTCCAAAGCTAATAAAGACGGACTAATTACAAAATAGAAGCTTTAACTAATATTGCATTCGTACTATCTTTTACTTCTCGCGATTCAAACCATCGCGATTTCTCGTTGTGCTGTTTATAAGACGAAAGTACCATGTCCAAAGTTACACTCCACCCGATCTTTTAACCTAAGTTAACTAAAACCACACTCAAACGTCAGGCCCTGACCGCTTTTAAACCATCTGATGACTCCAAGTGTTAAACAGACAAGTCACTTGTCAAACTATTATCCGCTTTTGAGCAAATCAGAAAAAAATGAAGATAATCGTAATCATGGGCGCCACATCCGGAATCGGACTCCGTGTGGCAGAAATCTTCGCGAAAGCCGGCTGGCTCGTAGGAGCCGCAGGGCGCAATGAGAAAGTCATGCGCAAACTTCAGTCAGACTTTCCTGACCGCATCCGCTATGCGCGGATCAACATTGACGACGCTGCATCTCCCTCCCACCTCCGTGATCTCATCGGAAGGCTCGGCGGAATGGACATATATCTTCATGTGGCAGGCATCGGATATGAAAACGAGACTCTTGTGACAGACCATGATGTGGCCACCGCACAGACTAACGTGGTCGGCTTCACCCGCATGATCGACACTGCCTTCAGATATTTCCGTGAACACGGAGGCCGCGGGCGCATCGCAGCCGTGACATCCGTGGCCGGCACCAAAGGAATCGGACAGCTCGCATCCTATTCTTCATCCAAAAAATATCAGCAGGCTTATCTGACCGCTCTCGACCAGCTCGCCGGGATGCAGAATCTCGACATTTCATTCACTGACATCCGCCCAGGATGGATACGCACCCCGTTGCTTAACCCTGACAGAGTCTACCCGATGACAATGAGCCTTGACCATGCAGTTGCAAGCATTGTCCGCGCTATAATAAAGCGCCGTAGGCTGTGTATCGTGGACTGGAGATGGAATCTTGCAGTCAGACTCTGGAGTCTCCTCCCCGACCGCATCTGGGAGCGCATTCCGGTCAATGTCTCCGCTCCCGCCACTCCTGCCCAGGAGAAAACAGACGCATCCGTCGAAAAGTCGCTCAGCCAGCCGGAACCGCCGGCCGAAGTCAAAGATCCGATAGACAAAAGCGTAACCGCATAAGGCATCATAACCACATCCCCCGCACATCGCCGGAATCAGATCACGGTTGAATGTGCGGGGGATGTCGTGTGGTATATATTGTGTCCGGAAGTCGCTTATTTCACACGAATCATATATTTCAGTGAAATCTCGATCGAGTTGTTACGTGAGGCAGCAAAGAAGTCACGCTTTGAATCCTTGAAGATATTTCCCAGGCCAAAATAGTAGCGGCCTTCGAGCATTATGGAGTGTCGGCGCTTTATCACAATCTCCATACCGGCCCCACCGACAATACCGTAGTCAAACTTGCGGTCTACAGCCATTGCCAACTGCTCATTAGTTCGAGAGCCTTGCGGGAAATTAGGTATATTTTTATAGTTGTCATAATCGAAATTTGCATCGATCGAACTGCCGAGCAAAAATCCCACCTCCGGTCCGAGATTGAAAAAACCGCGAAATTTCTGTGACCCGAAATAGATATGTGTCATCACCGGAATAGAGACATAGGTCAGAGTGCGTGAATAACTGAACTCCGGCGCCTCGTCCTTGGCAAAATCCTCGGCCCATCCACGCTGCGTCACGTTGATTTCTCCGATCAGACCGAAGATCTTCTCCTCCGTGTAGCGGCAGGCAAGCCCCATAGTGAGCCCCTGGGTGAACTTCTGATGCACCTCAGGGCTGAATGACATGCGCGACAATGTCGCTCCGGCCTTTCCTCCTATCGAAAAGTTGGGCGAGTATTCTCTCTGGGCCATCACACTGACAGGCAGCAGAAGTGCCAGCGCAACAAGCACCCGTCCGGCAATCATACGAAATACCTTACCTGCCATCAGAGATTGATTTTTTCAATTAAACCGCCGGTGCGGAAGTTGATCAGATAGAGCACATTGTTGCACTGTCCCTCGGCTCCTTCCGGGGTTGTGAACGAATAGCCGTTCTGCACACCGTCATAGCGTGCCACCGGGTTCTTGAGATAATCCAGCACAAACATGCCTGTATCGAAACCGAGCAGTCCCTGACGCGGTATGGCATTTTCCATTCCGGCTCCATACCAGCCTTTGAAACGGTCTTCCATGCGACGTGTGCGCACATTGTCATCATCGACAAAGAAACGCGAATACACCGTGGTGTTGAGATTGTGCATGTTCTGCAGAGTCTCGCCGCGGAATGTCACCCACTCCGGATAGCCGACAAGCTTGACCATCGGGAGTCCGGCCTCGTCGCGCCACTCTATGACAGCGGGCATTATGCGGTTGAGATCACTCTGACGGGCCGACAGTGGTATAAACGTATAGTTCCCGTCAGACTTCAGGCTTTTAAGATCAGCCGGAGTCAGTTTCGCCTCGGCTGTAATGGTCTTCCACTCAATTCCTTTTGACTCAATACGCGATTTGAGCGCCGAGATAAAATCAGATTTGTCTGCATTCGCGCCGTCTGCCAGAGATACAAAGACGGGGGTTGAATATGCCAGCCGTCCGGCAATTGCTTCGGCGGCTTTGTCAATCATTTGCTGCGAAGGTATGTTTCCCTGCATCACGGCAGGATTAGTCTGATAGCATTCATCGCGGACTATAAAAGCGTTGAGCACTTTTATGCCGTTATCACGCCCGAATTCACCGAGTATAGCCAGCTGGTCTGACGAATCGGGGGCTATTATCATGCGATGAGCTTTCAAGGTGCTGTCAGAAGTCAGCTGACGGACTTTCGCTGTAGACCCTTCAGTGTCATAGGCAGTTACTTTGACCGGGACTCCATTGTGGCGCATACTGTCTACGGCAATCAGAAATCCTTTATAGAATTCAGTGTAGCGCTGCGCGCTCTTTGACGGTGTTTCTTCCTTGAGCATAAACGGCAAGACCACAGCTACAGAAAGCTCCTCTTTTGCCTCCGGAGTGACACCGGATGCACGGGCAAGGTCATCAACGGATACGGTGCCGTCAGTTCCGACCGGAATAAGGCCGGAAGGAGATGCCTGCTGCTCTGCCGCTACTGCTCCCTGCGGGGCCGGAATGCTCAGCACCTGACCTTCTTTCAGGACCGTAATACCCGGATTGGCGGCTTCAAGCTGCTCCACGGTGATCCCGTGGGCATTGGCTATAGAATAAAACGTCTCTTTCTTCTTTACTATATAGCCTTCAGGTGCTGTGCGAATAACAGTAGTGCCTTGCGAGGCTGATCCGACAGCCACTGCACTGGCCGCTGAATTATCTTCGCCGATAACCGGCGCTGTCAGATGAAGAGTCTGACCAGCCTTCAGCCCTTCGCGGACAATGGGGTTCTGCTCGATCAGCGCATCTGTGCTTATTCCGTATTTTTTAGCGATTCCATAGATAGTCTCCCCTTTTGCCACGGTATGGCTCAGCATACGCACTCCGTGACGGTTGGCATTGTCAGGAGTCAGCACCTCGCTCTCTTCAACCGGGAAGAACAGCATCGAGCCGGACTTCAGTCCGTCGGCCACTGAGGGGTTAAACTTCACAAGCTCGTCTTTGCTGATGCCGAACTTATGGCAGAGAGAATAAATGGTCTCCTTGTTCTCTACGGTATAATAATGATATGAACGTCCGTTTATCTCTTTGACAGGCAGATCTTTCACTGCGGCGTCAGCCGTAATGCCTGCAGCCAATGCAAGAGAACAGAGGGCAGATATGGTCAGTCTACGAAATTTCATGTGCTTATGGCTAAAAACTTCCACAAAGATACATCAAATTCTTTGATGTATCTTTACTTTTAACACCGATTATACGGAATTTTTTGGAGTCAATAAAAAAATGGGGGGTTAAGATCCACATCGGAAAGAACTTCTGCAAAGATACACCCCCGCCCTCCCGAAAGAGAGCGATAAAGCGAAGGCACCCTATTCGGAGCGGTAAATCGGTGTCCTCGACCGGACACCGATTTACCGCCCCGGATGGCTACGCAAGACCGGTTCAAAAACATCACATATATATAAAGAAGCCGGCGTCCTGCAGACAAATGCTGCAGGACGCCGGTTGATTCTTTGAATCCGTGAAGAATGAATTATTTCTTCTTGCGGTTGCCGTAACGGCTCATGAACTTGTCCACGCGACCGGCGGTATCGACAAGCTTCTGCTTACCGGTGAAGAAGGGGTGTGACGAGCTGGTGATTTCAAGCTTAACCAAGGGATAGGTCACGCCGTCAACTTCGATTGTTTCCTTTGAGGCTACAGTGGAACGAGTGATGAAGATTTCATCGTTCGACATGTCCTTGAATACTACTTCGCGGTAGTTGGAAGGATGGAGATCTGCTTTCATTTTATTTCGTGATTTTTTTGTTGTCAGAAGTTATCGTTGCGCTGGTAGGACGCGTAGATTCGTAATGGCGGTGCAAAGGTAAGAATTTTAATTTATTTATCAAAACTTTTCTGCCATTATGAACCGAGAAATTATTATTGTGCAAGAATTTGCAGGCAATTGCGGATTGTAGACTCAATCGGGCGGCTGCTATTCTGTGTAGAAATCGATCAGGCGGCTCATGGCTCTGCGGCAGGCCGGACAGAAGTCCGGAGCTGTGTTGGTGCGCATGCGGCAGTCATCGGCCGGACGATATACTCCATGAAAAGAGTACCCCCCTCCTTCATAAAGTCCTACCGGCCATTTCGACGCTTCCGATACCGGTGTGGGCTGCGGCGTTCCTTTGGGAATCAGATCTTTCCACTTGCTTTCAAAATCCACAAGTGTGGTGATGTTCGGTTCCCAAGGCTCCACATCTGCGGGATAGGCCTCGTCATTGGCCTCGGTCTCGTAGAAATATTCATCGGCCAGACCGCCGAAACTATGGCCGAATTCATGAACAACCACAGGCCGGAAATTCGCATGTCGCGATGTGGTCAGCGTATAGCTGTTATATATGCCTCCGCCGCCATACTCCGGAGTGTTTGCCAGAATTATGATATGTTCATAGGGTATTCCGGCCAAAGAGTCATGAATATCCCTGACATGCAGGCTCGTCAGATAGCGGTCTGAATAGAATGTGCTGAAATGCGAAGAGAATGCTGTCGACTTCCATTCGCCCAGACGGGGCACACTGACTCCTGAGTCAGCCGAAGGAGTGGCCACGGCGACAAAATTGAACTTGTCGGCCTGTGACTTGAACGGTTCGTAGGAAAGTATGGCATCCACAGCCGTACGGGCATGACGATAGAAACTGTCCATCTCCGCTCTTGTATAGCCCTCTGCAAGAATAGCCACATCTATGGCGTTCTTCGGATCACCCCCACGGTGGATATAGCGGTGCTCCGCCACCCAGCCGTGGCCTTTCCTTGTAATCAGAATATCTTTCGGATCAAGCCTGTGGGTCATCGAGGCAATAGGCTTATGGCGGTTGTCAAGCAGCTCGATGCTTATGCGGGCAGGTGAGACCGGATAAGGCAGAAGCACCGTGTGCTCGAAAGCCTTGGCCACTTCTGAAGCCTCTGCGGTGGTAAGCCATTCATGATAAAGAGATGAGAAGGATGTGCGGTAGAGCGTGTCACCGTCTGCCTCCGAGACCATTGTGACCGTGCCGTTTCCGAGCAACGGCAGTTCCGACATTCTATGGCGTCGGCCGGCCCATCCGTCGATACCTGACTGACCGGCAAGAGAAACACCCCTGTCACCGGCCGGAGTGGCAGTGAAGAGATAGTCGACACGCAGAGTGCGGTCTTCAAACCTACGTCCGAAATCAGAAGAAGATGTCTCGCGGATCTGGGCGCTTTGTGCTCCTCCCATCAGTCCGGCCTCCATTACTTCGGCAACCAGAGAATTCATATAGAGTTCAATATTACTGTAGCCTGACTTACCAATGAGACTGCCGTCAGAAGCATTATCCGGATCAAGACCGTTGGCCCTCTCCCAGTCATCGGGAATTCCATCGCCGTCAGTGTCAGCCGGAGCCACACCGCTGTTCAGGGCAGGCCAGCCGCGCGATCCGTCGGCATAGACAACCTCATCCTGAGTGTCAATGATGCCGTTTTTCCCGAATGACGCATTGCCCTCACGCACGTCACTGATGACAAGACTGTCATAGGCATCACGGCGAAGCGAAGCTCCGGCGCAGTCGAGCACCCGTTCATAGGCATCACGCGCCGTATGGGTAGTCACCGTCTCAAAGTCCATAGGCTCATTGAGACGGATTTCATCTGCTATGGATTTATCCCAATAACCATCGCAGCCGGCAGGTTTTATCTGGCGTCTGACACCTACGCCCCAGTTGTCGGCTCCGACTGCCGCAATGTCGTGGTTCTCGTTGCCGCTCACATAAAAGCGGCCCCATTTGTGAAGCATCGGGCGCCATACGTTCCAACCGATTTTCAGTTTATGTCCGTCGACTTCGATACTGTTGTCGGCCATGTCAATCTCAAAAACGCGGCCGCCGACACTCACGCGGTTCACACCCTTGCGCCCCTTGCCATCACGCAAGCCTTTGACATCATCGCGGCTCAGGCTTGTGCCGAACAGACGGTTATAGTCTTCAGCAAGACCGCTGCCGTTGAGACAATACTGCACGGTGCGGATTCCGGGACCGGCTATGCGCTCAGGCATGGTGTTTGTGGTCTTGCCGGGTTTGAAATAATTGTTGACTATGTTCACTGTCATGCCCTCGCCTCCATAACACCCGTTTGAACCGTAGTTATAGATCACGTTGTTACGCAGATCCATGCGCTCGTCAGTCTGGGTATGCGGGCTCGGTCCGAGACGCGGTGTGCGCGACGTATGGTTTGCCACAAGGTTGTGATGATAGCTCGCGCCGCTGCCACCCCAGTTTCCGCCGTAGCCGTGGGCTCCTTTCTGATGGCCGCTGCTATGAAGACTGTGGGATGCGATGCACCACTGCACGGTAAAGTCGGTCATACCGTAGACCGAGATGCACTCGTCTATGCTCCAGCTCACAGAGCAATGGTCAACCATCACATTGCGATGACCGCTGCCGCCGAGTCCGTCACCTTCGTGATGGGCCACTTCACGGTCGCCGAGACGAAAACGCATGAAACGGACTATCACATTGTCGGCCTGGATGAGAAACGGATAGTCGGCAATGCAGACACCATCACCGGGAGCAGTCTGTCCGGCTATCGTCACATCAGGGTTTTCAAGCCGCAGGGGCGATTTCAGGAAAATAGTGCCGTCGACATCAAAAACGATTGTCCGCGGACCGGCCTGATTGCAGGCATAGCGGAATGAACCGGGCCGGTCATTGTCATCAAGAGTCGTGACATGATACACCCGCCCCCCACGGCCGCCGGTGGTCCACATGCCAAAACCCTCTGCACCTGGAAAAGCGGCTACCGAAGGTCTGATCCATACGGAGGGCACCGTTTCTTTTTGCATCACCTTACGCTGACGGTCAGGCTGCATCGAACGCGGGAATCCGTCAGGAGGCAAGGCATAGCCACTTGAAGCCAACAGTATGGCGGCTGCCAGTAAATGAATCCGTTTCATCATATATACTTTCATAAAATTCTCGGCAGGAACGCCTTTTAAAGCGTCCCTGCCGAGAGAGTTAATATTTCATGTTCAAGGGATTGTCAACCCCTTATTATTTCACAATGAACTTCTTTCCGTCACGGATATAGATTCCGGGGAGCAGCGGCTCCTTGATTTCGACACCCATGATATTGTAAATCTTACCGTTGCCCTGAGGCTTGGCGGGATCAATGACGATGTCCTCGATACCTGACTGGTCTGCTTTCTTAGCCTTGATCATTATCTGAATAACGACTTCCGAGCCACCGAAAATGACTTTGACTTCATTTGAAGGTTCTGTGACATTGATTGTGTGCTTTGCCGCATCATTGATATTTCTGATCGGAAAAACATAATCGTCAGCAGCAAATTTATCATTATTAACTGAAGCCACATATGACTGATTATTGTCATTGTTGGCCCAGCCGATAAAGGTCAGCTCAGTCGCAACCTTTCCTTCCGGAAGCTTTATTGTCCAGGTTCTGTTGCTTCCTGAGCCAAACTTCACATAGTCAGCTGTTGCAGATGAGCCGTTTGAATATTTTCGGCTGGCATCTGTACAAGAGACTGAGATTCCATCACTGAAAAGGAAAGGCTGGGGATCGTCTCTCATCATATGGCTGGTAGATTTTGAGATTTCATATTCGAAAGTCTCTACAACAGGCGCCTCGTATTTCGGGAGCTCGACAGCATCGTCAGCGAAAGTCAGATCGCCGTTGAGCATCTTGCCGGCCTCGTTCTGAGAGGCGGTGATATGTTCAACCAAAGAATTCAGATAGATCTCAAGATTAGTAAATCCTGATGCCGTGGCTTTGGCTCCGTCAGAAGGATCATTGGGATCAAGGCCATTTTCCTGCTCCCACTTGTCAGGCATGCCATCGCCGTCTGTATCTACAGGCGCAGCCACATTAGCAAGTATCGGAAGTTTGCCATTTTCTTCCAGTGCGGTTCCGGCAGGATATACTATATCATCAGGAGTGTTGATAAAACCTGCGTCAAGGCCTGATCCTGTAGAAGCTGCTTTATTATTTCGAGCCTCTTCGATGATCATTTTATCAAGAGCGTCACGTTTCAGAGAAGCTCCCGCATGATCAAGCACTTTAGCATAGGCATCTTGAGCACTATGGGTGGTGGTATAGACATATTCAATCGGGCGGTCAAGCTTCATATCATTTTTGATATTATTCTGAGAAGAGCTTACCGAAGCAAGTCCGTCCCATTCGCTCCAGGTGATCTGGTTATATATGCCAAAACCCCAGTTATCACCTTCCACCTGCCCGAAATTCGAGTTATTGTTTCCATCGACATAATATGTGCCGATCTTGTGCAATGCGGGCTTATAGGCATTCCAGGTGATAGTAAGAATCTTGCCATCTATATTGATAGTATTGTCATCCGCTATGTCATATGACCGTCCTGCAATCTGAACTCCGGGTCTGCCTTTGCTGAAATAGCCTTCTACATTGCCTTTATTGATAGAGGTACCCATCAGACTGTTATAAGACGCTGCGATCTTGTCTTTGTCAAGCACATAATCCACAGTGCGGATTCCGATTCCGGCAATGCGGAATCTCTTATTGTTGCTGCCATTGACATACTTATTTCCAGGTCCGGGCTTATAGTAATTATTGACAATGTTGACATTCATGCCCTCACCGCCGTAGCAACTTTCGCCAGAATAGTTGAACATGACATTGTTACGCATGTCCATCACCTCATTGAGCTGAGTGGTGGGACGCGGGCCAAGGCGCGGAGCACGCGATGTGTGGTGAGCAAGAAGATTGTGGTGATATGAACCATATTCGCCACCCCAGTTGCCACCATATCCGTGATTGCCTTTGCTGTGGCCTGAATTGACAAGGCTCTGAGATACGATACACCACTGGACTGTTGTGTTATGAGTACCGCTGAACGAAAGACATTCATCAATACTCCAGCTCACCGAGCAATGGTCAATGATGATGTCGCGCTGATCAAGGGCTCCAAGTCCATCCCAGCCGTCTGCACCATCTTTGGTCACGTTTTTGTTACCAAGACGGAAACGGATATAACGGATGATCACATTATTGGCCTTGATTGAAAACGGATAGTCGGTAATGCAGATGCCGTCACCGGGAGCGGTCTGGCCTGCGATGGTCACATTTCCGTTTTTCAGATCAAGAGCGCTTTCAAGATGAATGTTTCCTGACACTTCAAAAACGATTGTTCTTGCACCTGCCTGATTGCAGGCCCAACGCAATGTGCCTTCAGATCCGTCATCGGTTAGTTTTGTTACTTTAAGCACTTTTCCACCGCGACCACCTGACGTGTAGCGGCCATAGCCCTCGGCTCCCGGAAATGCTTCAAGACGATCTATGGTCTCGGCAAATCCGAACATAGAGCAGAGCAATGCCACCAAGGTGAATATTGCAAATCTTTTCATGTTGTGTAGATAAGGGGGTAAATTTGTTGTATAAGGTATAGAGTTTTAATTTAAGGCATTCTTTCTCAGTATGCAAAGATAGATGATTTTTCGGCCATTATCAAATAAAATCTACCATTTCCCGCATTTTTCGCATCAAAATCCGCAGTTTTGATGTTTATTAAGAATTGCTTTCAGATGCGTCTGGAGGATATTGAAAGACCTCTCATTCCGCGGCGAGACGGTAGATAGCCTCGGTGTCTTCTTTGCCAAGAGTGATATAGCCACCTATCTGCGGGCCTTTGTTTTCATGAAGCTTGCTGACGAACAGGTCAAAATCAGGCGCTTCAATGCCGAGAGCTTTCATGGTGACTGGCAGACCGATAGAGCTGAAGAATCCGCGCAGGCAGCAGACTGCCTCGGTGGCCGCAGCGGTGTCGTCATGCTCGTTCACGTCAAAGACCCTGCGGCCGAACTGCGCCACTTTGGCAGGCTTGATGCGTGACACATATTCGAGCCATGCAGGCACTATTACAGCGAGTCCGGCTCCGTGAGTCACTCCGTAGATGGCGCTCAGCTCATGCTCCATGAAATGAGAGGCCCAGTCTTCACGCCGTCCGCATCCGCAGATGCCGTTGTGGGCGAGAGTGCCGCTCCACATTATGTTGGCGCGGGCCTGGTAATCGTCAGGACAGGCCATCACTTTGGGGGCTTCCGCTATTATGGCTTTCAGCAGCCCTTCGGCCAGGCGGTCGGTCACCTCTACATCTTCCGTAGGGGAGAAATAACGCTCCATGATGTGGACCATCATGTCGGCGATGCCACTTGCCGTCTGATAGGGCGGAAGAGTGAATGTCAGTTCCGGATTCAGGCAGGCGAATTTCGGCCGCAAAGCTGTATCGGTCCTGAGCGAGAGTTTCAACAGTCCGTCAAGACGGGTTATCACTGAGTTTCCGCTCCCCTCGCTGCCTGCGGCGGGAATGGTGAGCACCACTCCGAGAGGCAAGGCCGGTCCGACTACGGCTTTTCCGGCAAAGAAGTCCCAGAAGTCTCCGTCATAAGGCACTCCGCAGGCTATAGCCTTGGCAGTGTCGATCACAGAGCCTCCGCCTACAGCGAGCAAGGCATCTGCCCCACTCCGGCGACAACGGTCTATGCCTTCATAGACCAGATCGTCAGTCGGATTGGGCTTCACGCCTCCAAGGGAGATATGAGAAATGCCTTCAGCGTCGAGCGATGCAGTAACGCGGTCAAGCAGTCCGCTCTTCACCGCAGAGCCGCCGCCATAGACGATCATGACGTTTTTCCACTCCGCGTTTTTGCAAAGGCGTCCCACTTCATTCTCAACCCCTCGGCCAAACAGATAGCGCGTAGGGGTGCAAAAAGTGAAATTATCCATTGGGCATACATTATTAGAGGTTGTCTAAAAACAATAAACGCGACAGAGGAACGCTTTTCAAAGCGCCTCCATAGCAGGTGACCGGTAATCGGCCGTCTGCGCGGGCGCTCTGAAATGCGTCCCCCTGCCGATATTTTTCCCCATGTGATTCAAGCAATCAGGGAAAACATCAGGGAAATTCTATTATTCTTCTCCTTCAAGAAGCTCAAGCATCTTGATTGCCGAAACCGGAATGCGGGTACCGGGGCCGAAGATTGCGGCGACACCTGCCTTGTAAAGGAAATCATAGTCCTGAGCGGGAATAACACCGCCGGCAGTCACCATGATGTCCTCGCGGCCGAGTTTCTTGAGTTCCTCGATCACCTGCGGAATCAGGGTCTTGTGACCTGCTGCAAGTGAAGAGACACCGAGAATGTGGACGTCGTTCTCGACCGCCTGGCGGGCTGCTTCGGCGGGAGTCTGGAACAGCGGGCCCATGTCAACGTCAAAACCGCAGTCGGCATAGCCGGTGGCTACCACCTTGGCACCGCGGTCGTGACCGTCCTGGCCCATCTTGGCGATCATGATACGGGGTTGACGACCTTCGCGCTTGGCGAATTCTTCGCACATCTGCTGAGCCTTCACGAAGTCAGGATCAGCCTTGGTTTCTGATGAGTACACGCCTGAAATGGTTCTGATTACTGCTTTGTAACGGCCTACGACGTCTTCGCAGGCATCGGAGATTTCGCCCAGTGTGGCGCGCAGACCGGCAGCCTTGACAGCAAGGTCGAGGAGGTTGCCTTCCTTGGTGCGGACACACTCGGTGATGGCGGCGAGGGATTTCTTGACTGCCTCTTCGTCGCGATGAGCCTTGAGGTCGACGAGACGGGCCACCTGGTCTTTGCGCACTTCGGTGTTGTCGATTTCAAGGATGTCGATGGGATCTTCGTGGTCGAGACGGTATTTGTTGATACCAACGATTGTCTGACGGCCTGAGTCGATACGGGCCTGAGTGCGGGCCGAAGCTTCTTCGATACGCATTTTGGGCAGACCTGATTCGATGGCCTTGGCCATACCGCCGAGTTTCTCGATTTCCTGGATGTGTTCCCAGGCACGGTGTGCGATCTCGTTTGTGAGGGCTTCCACATAGTAGCTGCCGCCCCAGGGATCGACCTGCTTGGTGACCATAGTCTCTTCCTGGATGTAGATCTGGGTGTTGCGGGCGATACGAGCGGAGAAGTCGGTCGGGAGGGCGATGGCTTCGTCAAGCGCGTTGGTATGGAGCGACTGGGTGTGGCCGAGAGCGGCACCCATTGCCTCGATACATGTACGGCCCACGTTGTTGAAGGGGTCCTGCTCGGTAAGCGACCAGCCTGAGGTCTGGGAGTGGGTGCGCAGGGCAAGCGATTTGGGGTTCTTCGGATTGAACTGCTTGACGATCTTGGCCCAGAGAAGACGGGCTGCGCGCATCTTGGCCACTTCCATGAAGTAGTTCATGCCGATAGCCCAGAAGAATGACAGACGCGGAGCGAAGGCGTCGATGTCGATGCCTGCATTGATACCGGCACGGAGATATTCGAGACCGTCGGCAAGAGTGTAGGCAAGCTCGATGTCGCATGTCGCACCGGCTTCCTGCATGTGGTAGCCGGAGATGGAGATCGAGTTGAACTTGGGCATGTTCTGCGAAGTGTATTCGAAGATGTCGGCGATGATTCGCATCGAGAATTCCGGCGGATATATATAGGTGTTGCGCACCATGAATTCCTTTAGGATGTCGTTCTGGATGGTACCGGCCATTTCTTCGAGTTTGGCTCCCTGTTCGAGACCTGCGTTGATATAGAATGCGAGCACGGGGAGAACGGCTCCGTTCATTGTCATGGAGACTGACATCTTGTTCAAGGGAATTCCCTCGAAAAGGACTTTCATGTCTTCAAGCGAGCAGATCGAAACGCCGGCTTTGCCCACGTCACCTACCACACGTTCGTGGTCTGCGTCATAGCCGCGGTGTGTGGCAAGGTCAAAGGCCACTGACAGACCCTTCTGACCGGCTGCAAGGTTGCGGCGGTAGAAGGCGTTTGACTCAGCTGCGGTGGAGAAGCCTGCATACTGGCGGATGGTCCAGGGGCGCAGAGGATACATGGCGCTGTACGGGCCACGGAGGAAGGGAGGAATACCTGACACGTAGTTGAGGTGCTCGAGTCCTTCAAGATCCTGCTTGGTATAGATGGGCTTGACGGGGATAAGTTCCGGGGTGATCCAGTCTTCCCCCTGAGTTTCGGGGACACGGAGATCGCCGAAAGCGTCGTTAACGATGTCTATTTCTTTGAAATTGGGTTTCATGTCTGAATGTTGATGGGGGTTGACGTATTACTTCTTGAGGAGTTTGTCATTGAAAGCGCGGAGTGTGTCGAGCACATTGCAACGCACATGAACGAAGTCGTTGATTCCGATTGCCTTGAGATCGTCGGTGCAGGCAGGTGCGCCGGCAACTACGAATTCAGCGCGTCCGTCGAGATATTTGAATGCAGCGGGTGCGAATTCGGCATATTCGTCGTCGCTTGAGCAGAGCACCACGATGTCGGCACCCTTTTCAAGAGCTGCGTCAACGCCCTGTTCTACAGTGTCAAAGCCAAGGTTGTCAATGATCTCATAGCCTGCACAGCCGAAGAAGTTGGTGGAGAACTGCGCGCGGGCAAGACGCATGGCAAGATTTCCGATGGTCAGCATGAACACTTTCGGACGGTTTGAAGCGGCTTCTGTGGCAAGACGGAGTGATTCAAAGTCACTTGCGGCGCGCTTGGTGGGGAGTCCGGCGGGAGTTTCGCATCCGTCGCCCTGACCGCCACAGGCGCAGGCAAGCGAGCCTTTGAGATCCACGATCTTGTCGGCAGCCATTTCGTTGATATTGGGATACTGGTTGGTTCCGAGAAGTATCTCTTTGCGGCGGGCCACGTCGGTGTGACGCTTTTCGGCGCTTTCACGGATCACTTTCTGAACCTCGTCATTGTTGCAGCAGGCAAGGAAGCCGCCCTTGTCTTCTACTTCAAGGAAGAGTTTCCAGGCTTCTTTCGCGATTGAGACAGTGAGGGTCTCCACATAGTAGCTGCCGCCGGCAGGGTCGATCACCTTGTCAAGATGGCTTTCTTCTTTCAGAAGGAACTGCTGGTTGCGGGCAATTCGTTCAGAGAATTCATCGGGTGTCTTATAGGGAAGATCGAAGGGAAGCGATGTGATGGAGTCAACACCGGCAAGAGCTGCTGACATGGCCTCGGTCTGAGAACGGAGCAGGTTGACGTGTGCATCGTAAAGAGTCTGATTGAAGCGTGAGGTAGAGGCGTGGGCCATCATCTTTGCGGCTTCGTCTGACGCGCCATACTGCTTGACAATCTGGGCCCAGAGCATACGGGCAGCGCGGAACTTCGCGAGTTCCATGAAGAAGTTCGACGAGATGCCCATGTTGAACTTGATGCGGGCCGCCACTTCATCGGCGCTGCGGCCTGCCTCGGTCAGGAGTGTCAGCCACTGCGCGCCCCATGAAAGAGCATAGCCGAGTTCCTGGAAAATGTAAGCTCCGGCATTGGAAAGCATGTCGCTGTCAACAGAGAGTACACGGAGACCGGCTACTTCCCTGACTGCGTCAAGCAGTTCGCATGACATTGAAGCGAGAACCGAAGCCTCGAATGCCACACCCTTGCGCAGGGGTTTGCGGAAAGGATTGAAATCAATCGAGCCTTTGAATGTTTCGGCACAGCCGTTGGCTTTGATATATTCGACAAGTGCCTTTGCCAGAGGAAGAGCCTTTTTGATGCAGCAGGTGAAGTTTACCTCTACCTTGCCGAGATCTATGCCTTTGAGAAGGATCTGAAGTGTTTCGGCAGTCGGTTCGTCAACATGGAAACCGAGTGAAGTGACACCTTTGGTCAGGACATCAAGTGCTTTTTCATTTGCTTCGGCGGGAGTCTCGGCGATGATTTCCTGGCGGGTGAGCCAGTCATTGTCAGTGCGTGTTCCTCGCACATAGGGAAATTCACCGGGAAGCGAATTGGTGGTCTTGAGATCTTCGATGTCCTCCAGACGATACATCGGCTGAACATTGAAGCCTTCGTTGGTGCGCCACACGAGTTTCTTGTCAAACGGTGCGCCCTTAAGGTCAGCTTCCACCTTGGCTTTCCACTCTGCGGTGCTCACGGGAGGAAACTGTTCAAACAATTTTTCTTTCTTTTCTGCCATGATTATGGTATTAAATATACTGTTCAGGGTTTAGAGGTTGTTTTTAAACAACCTCTTAGAAAGCAACCTGAGAGGTTAACAATCTTCGTGCAAAGATAATTGGAAACTTCCTAAAAGCAAAAAAATAGAAAGAAAAATAAGCAGAAACAGCGCCCGTGGAGGCGCTATTTGCAATGACATATGTCTGTTTTTGACAATTTTATGTTTTTAAACATGTCTGCAGCCCGAAGAGTGGACCGCAGGCCTCTTTCAGAACAAGGGGAAGGTGCTGTTGGTATAGACGTATTTCCGGTCAAACTGTTCCTGAGACATTGTGAGCATGACAATGCCCTGTGCGAATGTCAGCAGATTCCAGATACCACAGGTGACGAATGAGAGCACGATAGTCAGTATCGCGGCTCCGATTTTGCCGAGATAGAAATACTGCGCACCGAAGAAACCAAGGAGTATGGCCAGGATTCCGGCTGTGGTCTTGTCCTTGCCGGAGGCGGGTATGTAAGCACCTGCGGGTGGATAGGCTGCGCCGGGGGCATTCTGATATTGCTGACCGCCTTGCGCGCCCTGATATTGCGCTCCGCCGGGTGCGTTCTGATACTGTCTGGTTCCGGCATAAGCCTCTGCTCCGGGCGAGGGAGGGGGCGTGGTTGTGAAGGATGATCCTTCACCTGCAGGAGCTTCAAACAGGAATGACAGTTCGGGCACCTGCCCGGCCGGCTGCCATTGCTCCATACCTTCGCGCCATACCAGAGTGGCCGGCGTAAGTCCCATGCCTGAAAGCTGATCTTCGCTCACAGGGCCTGTCTGGACATTATTCTGATAAACGTACCAGGTTGCCATAATGATTGATATTGTTATTGTGGTTTGTTTTCTGTTTTACTATCAAATGCAAATTTAAGGTTTTATAGCATATCTGCCAAACATACCTTCATTGTCGCATCAGAAAGTCCTTGAAGTCAGAGAAGTCGGCGTTCATGTCCACTGACTGCTTCTCGCCGTTCATGAATGCGGCAAGGCGGTCAGGAATGGCTACGGGAGCTTCGACGGCCGCGTCTACAGTTTCCTTGAATTTGGCCGGATGGGCTGTTTCGAGGAATATGCCTGTCTCGCCGGGCTGCAGGCCGTCTTTCAGCGCCTGATAGCCGCAGGCTCCATGCGGATCAAGCAGATAGCCGGTAGCGGCATAGCAGTCGTGCATGGTCAGGCGGATACGGCTGTCAGGATATGCGAATCCGCTGATCAGCGATGAAATCCGCTCATGAGAGTTGTCATACAGATCCAGGATGCGGGCAAAGTTGCTCGGATCGCCTACGTCCATCGCGTTTGCAATGGTCTGCACACTTGCCTTCGGCGAGTATGTGCCAGTGAGCAGATAGTTATAGAATATATCGTTGGAATTGTTTGCGGCAATGAAGCGTTTGACCGGAAGCCCCATCCGGTGAGCGAAAAGTCCGGCGGTTATATTGCCGAAATTGCCGCTCGGCACACTGATCACGAGCTCCGATGCCTTTCCGAGAGCCTTCATACGGGCGTAGGCATTGAAATAATAGAATGCCTGCGGCAGGAATCGGGCCACATTGATCGAGTTGGCTGAGGTCAGTGTCATCTTCTCACAAAGTTCGCTGTCCATGAAGGCGCTTTTGACAAGACGCTGGCAGTCGTCAAACACACCGTCGACCTCGACTGCCGTGACATTGCGGCCGAGGGTTGTAAACTGGCATTCCTGAATCGGGCTGACTTTCCCTTTGGGGTAAAGCACATAGACATGGATGCCGTCTACGCCGAGAAAGCCGTTGGCCACGGCCGATCCGGTGTCACCGCTTGTGGCCACAAGCACGTTGACCGTGCGTTCGGCTCCGCGCTTGCCTATGAAATATCTGAGCAGACGCGCCATGAAACGGGCGCCGACATCTTTGAATGCGAGTGTGGGGCCGTGGAAAAGTTCGAGACTGTAGATGCGGTCCTCCACTTCGGCTACCGGGCAGTCAAAAGCCAGGGTGTCACAGACAATACGGTCGAGGTCCTCCTTAGGAATGTCTTCACCGAAAAACGCTTCGGCCACACGGCAGGCTATCTCATGAAACGAGAGCCGGTCAATCGTGTCAAAAAATTCTTTTGGAAGGGGTCTGATGGTCTCAGGCATGAAAAGTCCGCGGTCTGCGGCCAGTCCCTTGACCACTGCTTCTTCCAGATCCACTACGGGCGTAGCCCGGTTAGTACTATAATATTTCATTTGCAATTATTGATTTTCTGGGTTCATGAATCGGTCCATAAATTCACTGAGCCGCAAAAGGCCATAGCAGCCTGACGCGCAGCTTTCTTCATCGTAACGGTCGACGCTGTCAGGCTCGGCTCCGGGCGTATGGATTACAAACGGCACAGGCTCTGCCATGTGAATGCGTTTTTCGACGGGCGTCGCATGGTCCGGGAGCAAGGCTATGCAGACCTGCTCATTCCATGATGCAAGTCCCTGCATGATCGGGCCGACAACCCGGCTGTCAAGATATTCTATAGCTTTCACTTTAAGATCCACATCGCCGTCATGGCCTGCTTCATCGGTTGCTTCGAGGTGAAGAAACACAAAATCATCGCTGCGCAGGGCCTCAAGGGCAGCTGCGGTCTTCCCTTCATAATTGGTGTCGGCAAGGCCTGTGGCTCCCTCGACCACTATGCTCCTGAGTCCGGCATAATGCCCGATGCCACGGATGAGGTCGACCGCCGTGATGACAGCTCCTGTCCGGATCTGAGGATACATCTGCTGAAGAGTCAGCATATTCGGCCTGTAGCCCGGACTCCAGGGCCATATGGAATTGGCTTCCAGACGGCCCTGCTCGCGGTGGCGCTGATTGAGCGGATGGTCTGCAAGAAGTTCCTGCGACCGCAGTATCAGATCGTTGAGAAGAGCGGCAGTCTCCTCAGCGGTCATGCGGCTGTTCTCAACATTGGTTTCACCGCTTTCTGCCACCGGACTGACCAGCAGTTCGCGCCACTGTTCTCCCGGATGATCATGCGGAGGCGCACATTCGATATTCTTGTTGCCACCTTTTATAATAAGGAGATGACGATACTGTATGCCGGGGATAAACTTCACCCGCTCACTGCCGAGATGCCGGTCAAGATAGCATATGAGTTCCGCGCCCTCTTCGGTGGTCAGATGTCCGCCATGATGAGCGCAGATTTCTCCGCCCCGGCCGAGACTGACGATATTGCACCGCATAGCCATGTCACCGGGTTCCATTTCATAGCCTATGCTCGCGGCTTCGAGAGGCCCGCGCCCTTCATAGACTTCATTAAGATCGTAGCCGAGGATGGCGGTGTTCGCCACTTCGCTGCCTGGAGCAAAGCCGTCAGGAATGGTCACAAGCCGTCCACAACGGCCTTCATGGGCCAGACGGTCAAGATTGGGAGTCGAAGCCTGTTG
Organism: Duncaniella sp. C9; assembly: GCF_004803935.1. Classification (GTDB taxonomy): domain Bacteria; phylum Bacteroidota; class Bacteroidia; order Bacteroidales; family Muribaculaceae; genus Duncaniella; species Duncaniella muris. Next base: position 1,588,121 of record NZ_CP039547.1, on the reverse strand, counting down.
GAGAGGTGTTTTTCCACCAAACCGGGCGATGGGATGGTCTGACATCCCGTCACCGAGTATGATAAGATGCTTCATAGGGAGAGGATGAGAAATCAGTTGTTGGCGGTTGACATTATGTTGGCAAACACGCCTGCCGCTGTCACCTCGGCTCCGGCTCCGTAACCCTGGATGAGCATCGGATATTCATGATAGCGCTCGGTGGTGAGCAGAACTATATTGTTGGAACCTTCAAGACCGTAGAACGGATGTCTGCTGTCAACGGCTTGCAGGCCTACGCTCATCTCTCCGTTTTCCATCTTCGCCACAAACCTCCAGCGCTTGCCTTCAGCCGCGAGCACCTGACGGCGCGCCTCGAAATCGGCATCAAGCTCAGGCAGTTTCTTCCAGAAGTCTTCAAGCGATCCAATGAACATCTCGTCAGGCACAAAAAGGTGCTTTTCCACTTCGTCCTGCTCAGCCTTGTAGCCGGCTTCACGGGTAAGGATCACCAGCTTGCGCACCACGTCCTGACCGCTGAGATCTATACGCGGATCAGGCTCGCTGTAGCCGAGTTCTTTGGCCAGACGCACTGTTTCGGAGAAAGAAACCTTATCTGAAATGGCATTGAAGATAAAGTTGAGTGTTCCGCTCAGCACTGCCTCGATTTTCAGAATGCGGTCGCCTGACGAAACGAGGTCGTTGATGGTACCGATAATAGGCAAACCCGCTCCAACGTTCGTTTCGAAAAGATATTTCACACCGCGCTGAAGAGCTGTGGATTTCAGCCTGCGGTAAGTCTCATAACTGCTCGATGCCGCAACCTTGTTGGCCGCGACAACCGAGATGTTGTTGTCAAGGAATGTCTGATAAAGTTCGGCCACCTCCTTGCTTGCGGTGCAGTCTACGAAGACGCTGTTGAAGATATTCATACCCACAACTCCGTCGCGCAGACGTTCGGACGAACTTTCGGGACTTGCGTCAAGCTGTTCTCTATAGGTTGCCAGATCAATGCCTGCGCGGCTGAACACAGCCTTATGACTTGAGGCGATTCCGACCACATTGAGTTTCAGACGGTGGGTCTGCATAAGTTTTTCCTGCTGGCTGCGGATCTGCTCTATCAGCATACCGCCTACAGTGCCGACACCGCATATAAAGAGGTTGAGTTCCTTGTATTCACTCAGGAAGAATGAGTCATGAATCACGTTGAGCGACTTGCGCAGATAGTCTCCATGAACCACAAACGAGATGTTTGTCTCGCTGGCGCCCTGTGCGCAGGCAATTACGCTGATGCCGCTGCGACCCAGAGTGCCGAACAGCTTGCCGGCTATACCTGGAGTATGCTTCATGTTCTCACCCACAATCGCCACTGTAGCCAGACCGCTTTCAACGTGCATAGGGAACATGGCCCCCTCTTCGATCTCCTTGGCAAACTCATTATCAAGAACCTCTACGGCGGCAGCGGCATCCTCGTCACGCACACCGATCGAAGTCGAGTTTTCAGATGAAGCCTGGCTGACCATGAAGACTGAGATGCCATTGTCGGCCAGAGCTGTGAAGATGCGGCGGTTCACACCGATCACACCGACCATCGACAGACCTGTCACGGTTATGAGCGAGGTGCCGCTGATGCTTGATATACCCTTGATCGGCTTGCGGTCATCCTCTATCTCATTGCGGATAACGGTGCCCGGAAGCAGCGGATTGAACGTGTTCTTTACATAGATGGGAATATTGTTGACACAAACCGGATATATGGTAGGCGGATAGATCACCTTCGCGCCGAAGTTGCAAAGTTCCATAGCCTCGACATAGCTGAGCGCGTTGATTGTGTAGGCCGTCGGAATGACACGCGGGTCTGCGGTCATGAATCCGTCAACGTCGGTCCATATCTCAAGAGCTTCCGCACCAAGCGCCGCCGCTATGATCGAAGCCGTGTAATCACTGCCGCCTCGACCGAGATTTGTCACTTCGCCTGAATCGCGATCCGAACTGATGAAACCCGGCACTATGTGTATTTTCCCGCAAAGCGTTTTCGGTCCGAATTCCTCAACCACAAGTCTGCGTGTCAGCTCACTGTCAAGCAGCGAACGGCCATGCTTGCGCTCTGTCTTTATAAAAGTCCGTGAATCGTGCAGCTCTGCGTCTGTGATCAGGCGTGCCACAATACGGCTGCTCAGCCGCTCGCCATAGCTGACTATGGTAGCCTGAGTCTTGGGGCTGAGATCACGGATGAGATACACCCCATGATATATCGATGAAAGCTCTGCAAGCAACGCATCTGTTTCCAGAAGAAGATCCTCCCGTCCGTCTGTTATCACATCATTGATCATGTCATGATGACGGCGGACTATGGCCTGAAACATATCCTTATAGGCCTCATTGCCTTCTGACGCTGTTCTTGCCGTCTTGATGAGAAGATCTGTGACACCTCCAAGGGCGCTCACTACTACAACAACCGGGAAATCCTGACTTTCAACAATATTCTTCAGATTAAGAATACTGTTCGCGGAACCTACGGATGTCCCGCCGAATTTTAATACTTTCATTATAATAATGTGTGGTTGAATGGTTTCCGCCGGTGACCACATCCAGACAAACGGATCGTCAGCCATCGGCTTTGCTCAAAATTAGGATTAGTTTTTATTCAAATGACAAAGATAATCAAATTTCCAATTCTCCACCACAGTTTTGCAATAAAATAAAATAGATCGTATCGATTTGTTTCACGATTTGTTTCGCTGCGGGCTTTTCGGCATTTTTTCGTACCTTTGCAGTCAAAAGCATTTGATATATGGCTGAAAATTCCCTTTTGACCCGGCTGGACGGCATCGAGGCCCGCTTCGAGGAAGTGGGAACTCTGATCACAGACCCCGCTGTGATCCAGGACATGAAACGCTATGTCCGCCTGACCAAAGAGTATAAGGATCTTGAAAAACTCACGGCTGTGACACGCCGTTACCGCGCGCTTTTAGGCAACATCGACGAAGCCCGCGAGGTGCTTGCGTCTGAAAATGACCCTGAGCTCCGCGACATGGCCAAAGAGGAGCTTGACGAAGCCACCGAGGCCATACCGGCCATTGAGGAAGAAATAAAACTGCTGCTGATTCCGGCCGATCCGGAGGACGGCAAGAATGCCATTCTCGAAATCCGCGGCGGCACCGGAGGCGACGAAGCCGCCATCTTTGCCGGTGATCTTTACAAGATGTATGTCAAATACTGCGAGTCAAAAGGCTGGAATGTGGCTGTCACCAGTTTCAGCGAAGGGGCTGCCGGAGGATTCAAGGAGATTGTGGTTGCAGTCACAGGCGACAACGTTTACGGCACACTGAAATACGAGAGCGGTGTGCACCGTGTGCAGCGAGTTCCGGCAACCGAGACCCAGGGACGTGTCCACACATCGGCCGCCACTGTAGCTGTGCTACCCGAAGCAGAGGCCTTCGATGTGGAAATCAACGAGGGCGAGATCAAATGGGACACCTTCCGTTCGGGCGGAGCAGGCGGACAGAACGTCAACAAGGTCGAATCAGGTGTGCGCCTGCGCTACATGTGGCGCAACCCAAATACCGGCGAGAGCGAAGAGATTCTGATCGAATGTACCGAAACCCGCGACCAGCCCAAGAACAAGGAGCGCGCACTCAGCCGCCTGCGCACATTCATCTACGACAAAGAGCACCAGAAATACATTGACGACATAGCCTCACGGCGCAAAACCCTCGTCTCGACCGGCGACCGATCGGCCAAAATCCGCACCTACAACTACCCGCAGGGACGCATCACCGACCACCGTATCAACTACACCATCTATAACCTGCAGGCTTTCATGGACGGGGAGATCCAGGATGTGATCGACCAGCTGACCATAGCCGAAAACGCCGAAAAACTCAAGGCTGCCGAACTCTAACCGCAAACAAAACAAGCTATCAAAAATATGAACAGACAGCAAATCATCGAACAAATCCGCAAGAAGGGCACCTTTCTCTGCGTTGGACTCGACACTGACATCAAGAAAATCCCGGAGCATCTTCTGACGGAGGAAGACCCGATGTTCGCCTTCAACAAGGCCATTATTGACGCTACCGCCCCCTACTGCGTAGCCTACAAGCCCAATACCGCTTTCTATGAAAGCCGTGGCACAGAAGGCTGGCAGACCCTGGAACGCACCGTCAACTACCTGCGCACCAATTATCCGGACCACTTCATCATCGCCGACGCCAAGCGCGGTGACATCGGCAACACCTCCTCGCTCTATGCCCGCGCATTTTTCGAGAACATGGGTGTAGATGCCATCACGGTGGCTCCCTACATGGGATTTGACAGCGTGAAGCCATTCATGGACTACGAAGGCAAGTGGGTGATCCTCCTTGCCCTGACCTCCAACCCCGGCAGCCGCGACTTCCAGTTCCTGACCGACATGACAGGCACACGCCTCTTCGAACACGTTCTGGAGACCGCCCAGAAATGGGGTACCACTGAGAATCTCATGTTCGTGGTCGGTGCAACTCAGGGCGCAATGTTTGCCGAAGTGCGCCGTGTAGCACCCCAGAGCTTCCTGCTCGTTCCCGGCGTAGGCGCCCAGGGCGGCAGCCTTGAAGAAGTGGCAAAATGGGGCATGACACCCGAATGCGGACTGCTCGTCAACTCTTCGCGCGGCATCATCTATGCCTCTTCAGGCACAGATTTCGCTGATGCCGCCGCCGCCGAAGCCCGCAAGCTCCGCGACCACATGACAATCCTGCTCTCGACCTACGGAGTAATCTGATCCGGGCCGAAAACAGGCAGCTTATTGCATATAAAGGGAATTTTTCGTAATTTTGTAAGTTACGAAAAATTCCCTTTATCATGGATTTCCAGCTTACATCACAATATCAGCCCACGGGCGACCAGCCGCAAGCAATCGAACAGCTCGTGGCAGGCATCAGGGCGGGTGAGAAAGCCCAGACGCTTCTCGGTGTCACAGGCTCAGGCAAAACATTCACGATGGCCAACGTCATCGAGCAGGTTGGAAAGCCGACCCTCATCCTCAGCCACAACAAGACTCTCGCCGCACAGCTTTACAGCGAGTTCAAAGGATTCTTCCCGAACAACTCGGTGCAGTATTTTGTCTCCTACTACGATTACTATCAGCCGGAGGCCTATATACCCACTGTCGACAAATACATAGAAAAAGATCTCATGATCAACGACGAGATCGAAAAACTGCGACTGTCGACCGTCTCGGCACTCCTGTCAGGGCGCAAGGACGTGGTTGTGGTCTCTTCAGTGTCATGCCTCTACGGCATGGGCAACCCCGAAGACTTCGACAGCAATGTGGTGACTGTGAAAGTCGGACAGAAAATCACACGCAACAAATTCCTGCGGTCGCTCGTCAATTCGCTCTACTCGCGCAACGAGCTGGAACTGTCGCGTGGCACATTCCGTGTCAAAGGCGACACCGTTGACATTCGGCTCGCTTATGAAGAAATTATTGTGCGCGTCACCTTCTGGGGCGATGAGATCGAGTCGATCAAGACCCTCCACCCGTCTGACAATGTCTCGCTCGGCACTCACGACATATTCCAGATCTACCCCGCCAATCTCTTTGTCACATCGCCCGAACGCATGGGCTCGGCAATAGGTCAGATCGAACTTGACCTCGGCGAGCAATACAACTACTTCATGCGCGAGGCCAAGGAACTTGAAGCCAAACGTCTGATGGAACGTGTCACCTACGACGTCGAGATGCTGCGCGAAGTGGGCCACTGTTCAGGAATCGAAAACTACAGCCGCTACTTCGACGGCCGTCAGCCGGGCATGCGTCCCTTCTGTCTCCTCGACTATTTCCCCCAGGACTTTCTGACCATCATTGACGAGAGCCACGTCACTCTGCCGCAATGCCGCGCCATGTATGGCGGCGACCTCTCGCGCAAGATGAATCTTGTGGAATATGGCTTCCGTCTGCCTGCGGCGCTTGACAACCGTCCGCTGAAATTCGAGGAATTCGAACGCCTGACTCCTCAGGTGCTCTACGTCAGCGCAACGCCGGCCGACTATGAGCTGGAGAAATGCGAAGGCGTGGTAGTGGAACAGATCATCCGCCCCACCGGTCTGCTCGACCCCGTGATAGAAGTGCGCCCGTCACTCAACCAGATCGACGACCTTCTCCATGAGATAAATCTGCGCATCGAGCGTGACGAACGCGTGTTGGTCACCACCCTGACCAAGCGCATGGCCGAGGAGCTGAACGACTATCTGACAAAGATCCGCATAAAGACAGCCTACATCCACAGCGATGTCGACACCCTTGACCGCATCAGGATTCTCGACGGGCTGCGGGCCGGCGAATTCGATGTGCTTGTCGGCGTGAACCTCCTCCGCGAAGGCCTCGACCTGCCGGAAGTATCGCTTGTGGCCATACTCGATGCCGACAAGGAAGGCTTCCTGCGCAGCCACAGATCTCTGACGCAGACTGTCGGACGTGCGGCCCGAAACCTCAACGGCACTGTCATAATGTATGCCGACAAGATTACCGACTCCATGCAGCAGACCATCGACGAGACGTCGCGCCGCCGCGCAATGCAGCTTGCCTACAATGAAGAGCACGGCATAACCCCGCAGGCCATCATCAAAGCCCGCAACTCGATCATCGGCCTTGAAGCCGATGCCGACGAAACAGCTGACAGCAGCCGCGGCAAGCAGCCGTCACGCCGGGAAAGCACATCAAAGACCGGACGGGCAAAATCCATACCCTATGCCGAGGAATACAGCACAAAGGTCAATCTCGCTGCCGATCCGGTAATCCCCTACCTCAACGCCGATGCGCTGCAGAAGCTCATCACCACCAAGCGTCTCGAAATGGTCGAGGCTGCCAGACGCATGGACTTCATCGATGCCGCCCGCCTGCGCGACGAGGTCCTCGCTATGGAGGAGCGCCTTGCAAAAATGTCAGCTGAACCGTAGAAGGAAGAATCAAAATGAACGAACAGAAAAAAAACATAAAAACCGCAGCTGCTTCACAGCAGCGAATGATATATCCCTCCGCCGACCGCTATCTGCCCACCTCGGTCAAGGAAATGAAGGCTCTCGGCTGGGACCACGTCGATGTGGTCATCTTCTCAGGCGATGCCTACGTAGACCACCCTTCTTTCGGGGCCGCAGTCATAGGGCGCACGCTCCAGGCCGCCGGCTACAATGTGGCGCTTGTCCCCCAGCCCAACTGGCAGGACGATCTGCGCGATTTCCGTAAATTCGGCGCTCCGCGTCTATTCTTCGGTGTATCGGCCGGAGCAATGGATTCGATGGTCAACCACTACACCGCCGCCCGCCGCAGACGCAGCGACGACGCATATACTCCCGGCGGACGCCACGGTGCCCGCCCCGACTATCCGACCATAGTCTACTCGGCAATCCTCCGCGACCTCTTCCCCGACACCCCCATAATAGCCGGAGGCATCGAGGCGTCGATGCGCCGGCTTTCACACTATGACTACTGGGAAGACCGCCTGCGCCCGTCGCTGCTCGCCGACTGCAAGGCCGATCTCATAAACTATGGCATGGGCGAAAAGTCAGTCATAGAGATAGCCCGCCGTCTGGAAGCCGGAGAGAGCGTGGACTCGCTCCGCGATCTGCCGCAGACAGTGGTCCGCATCCCCGATGCCGATTTCCGGGCAGGCGATGATGACATAATACTCCACTCCTTTGCCGACTGCCTGCGCGACAAGCGCCTGCAGGCCGAAAACTTCCGCCACATCGAGCAGCAGAGCAATTCGATGAACGGACGTGTGCTCTGGCAGCGCCACGACGGCGGCTTCTGGGTGAAAGTCAACCCGATGTATCCGCCAATGACCACCGGAGAGATCGACGCATCGTTTGATCTCCCCTACACCCGCCTGCCCCACCCGCGCTACAAGGACAAGCGCATTCCGGCCTATGAGATGATACGCCATTCGGTCAACATCCACCGCGGATGTTTCGGCGGATGTTCGTTCTGCACCATCTCAGCCCATCAGGGCAAGTTCATAGCCTCACGAAGCAAGGAGTCTGTGCTCCGCGAAGCCCGCGAAGTCACCCGTATGCCCGACTTCAAAGGCTATCTGAGCGACATCGGCGGTCCGAGCGCCAACATGTATGGCCTCGGTGGCAAAGACAAAAGCATCTGCGCCAAGTGTCTGAAGCCCTCGTGTCTGCACCCCAAAGTCTGCCCGAACCTCAACACCGACCACGGGCCGCTGCTCGACCTCTACCATGCCATAGACAGCTTGCCGGGCATAAAGAAATCATTCATCGGCAGCGGCGTGCGCTATGATCTTTCCATGCACCACACTGGCGACCGCCGCATAGACGAGACAAACCGCACATATAATGAAGAGCTGATCACCCGCCACGTCTCCGGACGTCTGAAAGTGGCGCCGGAACACACCTCCGACACTGTGCTCAACCTTATGCGCAAGCCCTCTTTCCAGCTCTATCATGAATTCAGCCGCTTCTTTGACCGCGTAAACTCGCGCCACGGGCTCCGACAGCAGCTGATCCCCTACTTCATATCCTCCCATCCCGGATGCCGCGAAGTCGACATGGCCGAGCTTGCCGCCGAGACCAAAGAACTCAATCTGCATCTCGAACAGATTCAGGACTTCACCCCTACCCCGATGACCCTCTCGACCGAGATCTACTATACCGGCTATCATCCTTACACAGGCGAAAGAGTATTCACAGCCGTCAGCCCTGAGCAAAAGCAGGCACAGCGAAAATATTTCTTCTGGTATGACCGCGCCTACCGGCCAGACCTCATCCGCTCTCTTCAGCGCCTGCGGCGTCCCGATCTGCTCCAGCGCCTATTCCCTCGCCAGGCCACCTATCCCTATCAGAAATCAAAAAGAAATTAGGCCCGACCGACTGCTTTTTCCTTCCCGATTCCGGGGCGAAAAAAGCCCTTTCGGAGAGGTGAAGAAAATCGCGTCGACAAAACGCAGACTAACGCACTGATTTTCAACACCCGACAAAACAGGCTGAAGAATATTCAGACCCCCTCGAAATTTGCATAAACCACAATTCGTGTCGTATCTTTGCATTGTCGGGATCGAGGCTGCAGACCGAATTCCGCCACATGTCTAACCTCTCCAAAAACATTATCACATGAAAGCGACACTCACCCACCTCATCCTCTCCCTGCTGCTCTCGGCGGGAATGGCATCCTGCACACAATCGGAAGAAAACGATCAGGCCAACGAAATCCGGGAATCAATCGAAGCGAACGACAGAGCGCGCATAGCCGATGAATTTGAAAGAAACTGGGAAAAACGCCGCGCTCAAATTGCAGAAATCAACCAAAAGAGGCTTCACGAATTAGCATCAACCCCCGAAGGCCGTGCACAAATGAAAGAAAGAATGCTCATTTTAAAACATTGCTATGTTGAAAACGAACATCTTATCCTAAAATTAAGCAAAGCAGAGGCCCTGCATCTCGGCATCTCGGCAGAATGCTACGATAGGACATTAGACTCCTTTCAGCAGACCAATAATCACACTGACAGCATTATAGCATTAAGAACTGAATCATCCATTTATAGAATCAATCATAGTCTAATGGAAGAAGCATTTGAAAGTGCACGCAACGGGACACATGAATATTACAAATATCTGAATAAAAATCATTCCGAACGTCCCGATGCACCTGCTCTCAGAGATCGTAAATAGACTAAATAAACTCCATTTGGCACACATATCAATTTGCATTTCCCATATTTATGTTGCTATTCCATAAACTACTGAGTCTATTAACAATGGTCATCCTTGTCGGATGTTCTCATAGGCTTGGTGGTGAAAAGCAGGAACTTATAGAGTCTGCCGACTCGCTCTATCGGGCAGGGGAATACAGCGCGGCGGTCACGCCTGCGATGCAGCTTCTGGAACTTGCCCGCGAAGATGGAGACCACTATCTTTGCGGGCAGGCCGAAGACCTGCTTGCCGACATAATAGCCGCGACTTACGGCGGACATGAAGTGGTGGAGCATCGGCTCAACGCAGCAGACCACTATCTACAGGCCGACAGCGTCAGGGCACACCGCTATGCCCTGTTGGATGTGGCAATAGCCCACGCCAACAACGACAGCCTGCGCCTCGGAATGTTTCTGCTGGACAGCATCCGGTCAATAGCCGGCAGCGATTCGGCTCTGACAGCCAACTGCCTGCGGGCATCAATGCGCATCACTGCAAGGCTCGACGGTCTCCGGGAATTCGACAGCCGCAAACTGAAACAATACCGCCGTTTCTTCACTCCGACAGCTGCAGACTATGCCTATCTCGCCATCAGCAAAAGCACTATGAAAGCCAAGGCCGAACGCTATCGCCACGCCATGCCCGAAATAGCCGCCGAGATCGAGACAGAGCCGGCAGACTACGGCCTCTATCTCGACAGTGCTCGCGCGATAGCGAGAACCGAATCGGAATACAAGCTGATCGACTGGGCCACAGCCGAATGTTACAGAAATGCCGGAGAGCCGGAACTTTGGAAAAGCTACACCGACAGCCTTTGCGAACAACGGCTCTATGGCCGACAGCCCACAGCGTCCGAGACCGTTGTAGGTGCCCAACGCGATTTCCAGTCAGACCGCGCCACCGAACAACACTCGCGGGCTTCAAGCCTGCGGACAATACTCATCTGTGTCACACTGCTGTTTATCGTCATTGTGGCCGCGGGCTATGCTTACTACCGCCTGCGCATGAAAGTGAAAAATGCCGAAATCGAAGCGCATATGGAATCGCTCGCCAATCTGAGCAACGAGATAGCACGCGGACATGCATCGTCATCCGTCCTTACCACGCGCATAGAAAACCTCTTCCGTGAGCGCTGGCAGACCATCAATTTCCTCTGCAACGAATTTTTCGAAAAAGGCGATTCGGAAAAGACCCGCGCCTTCATCATAAAGGAGGTCGAAAAAGAGATAGAACGGCTTAAAACGCCCCTCAAGCTACGTCAGATCGAGGCCTCGGTCGACGAGTGTATGGACTCCATAGCCAGCCGCCTGCGCAGTCAATGCGCCACCCTGCTCAAAGAAGATGACATCCGGTTCATAGTCCTGATCTATGCGGGCTTCTCTCCGCGAGCGGTGTGCATGTTCACTGGAATAAAGCTGAAATCGTTTTACACCAAACGGACACGACTGATAACACGAATCAGCTCATCAGAGGCAATTATAGACCGCGATGAATTCCTGCAAAAGCTCAATGCCACGTCATAAATATTCAATCAAATTCTCATACTCAACATCTTAAACCTCACGTCTTTCCATCAACAGCGACTGAACACACACATCCGAAGACTCACACTCCGGACAAAACGGAAGAGCCACGCAACTGACACCGCCCATAAAAGACGATGACAGCAGCGTGGCCCTTTCATTTTTAGAGGTCGTTAAAAACCTTTTAATGATATCCGGCTCAGATCTTGCCGACGAGATCAATGCCGGGCTTGAGGGTCTGCTGACCCGGACGCCAGCGGGCAGGACAGACCTGATCGCCATGTTCGGCCACAAACTGCGCAGCTTCGAGCTTGCGTAGAAGTTCCTCGGCATTACGTCCTATGCCGTTGTCCTGGATCTCCGCAATCTTGATCTTACCTTCGGGATTGATCACGAATGTGCCTCGGTAGGCCATGAAATCGGCAGGATTCATCACGCCGAAATACTCGCTGAGCACTCCGGTCTTGTCGGAAAGCATCGGGAACTTGACCTTCTTGATCGAATCGCTTGAATCATGCCAGGCCTTATGAGTAAACTTACTGTCGGTACTGACACTGTAGACTTCGGCACCGAGTTCCTTGAATTTATCGTAGGACTCAGCCATGTCGACAAGTTCGGTAGGACACACAAATGTAAAATCGGCCGGATAGAAGAACAGAATGGCCCATTTGCCCTTCAGATCCTCTGATGTTATGGTTTTGAAATCGCCGTTGACAAATGCATCGACTGAAAATTCGGGTATTTGCTGATTGATGATTGTCTGCATAGTTTTTTAGTAGATATATTCGGTTTGTTTTAGAGTAGATTCAAGTCTGGCGGTGACTTCATGGAATCGGCAATACAAGCCTCCTAAAGACACCTATCTTATAACGCCACGGCAGGCCGAATGTTCACCGGCATTCAATAACCACGTCTGTTTCAGACTAAAAAAATCATAAATTCCACGATTAATCCAAGAATATCTATTGCGGAATTCACATTTTTATGTTAATTTTGACGCAAAATGTTAATTGACTTTTGTCTTATTTGAAAATTTTTACAACAATTATACATTACGGTTGTTAACATTGTAAGCGTATCCACTAAAACCGAGGTGACCGTCAAGGCCCACCTTAATATAATAGAGAGTACCAAGGAATGAAAAAATCGACTATATGGTTTCTGACCATCATAATGGCGCTGACCTTCATCGGGCTGCTTTATGTACAGATCATGTACATGAACAACATGAAGAAAATGCGTGACGACCAGTTTGCCGAGGGGGTCAAGCGCTCTCTCTATGCCGTCAGCACCCGCCTCGAACAAGACGAGACCAAACATTTCCTTGAAGAAGACCTCGCCACGATGGAGACGCAGTTCTATCCACGCACCAATGCTGACGGATCGGTGGGCATCAACTACAACTTCACCACACCCGAAGGCATCAACTATGATCTCACCCTCAAAGGAAACATAGACCAGCGCAACACCACCGCCTCTATGCGCGAGATAATGCGCGGAAAATATCTCTATCAGAAAGGACTGCTTGACGAGGTGATATTCAACATCATCACCCGGTCGAGCAACCGCCCTATCAGCGAGCGCGCCGACTCGGCGGATGTCAGATCATATCTTAGATCCGAACTTGACAACAACGGACTGACATTGCCGTTTGAATTCGCCGTGGTCAACCGCGTCGGCGGAATCGTCTACCGTTCGGCCAACTACCATCCGACACCGGGTGACGAGAACTCGATGTTCATTCAGACCCTCTTCCCCAACGATCCGAAAAACAAAATGTATTACCTCAAAGTCTATTTCCCGACCAAGAGCGACTACATCTTCGGGTCGATCCGCTTCATGATCCCATCGTTCATCTTCACATTCATTCTGCTTGTCACCTTCCTCTGCACAATCATCCTTGCATTCCGCCAGAAGAAACTGACAGAAATGAAAAACGACTTCATCAACAACATGACCCACGAGTTCAAGACTCCGATCTCGACCATCTCACTCGCCGCACAGATGCTCAACGACGGAGCCGTGCTGAAATCGCCGGCCATGCTCAGCCATATCTCCACCGTGATCAACGACGAGACCAAGCGCCTGAGGTTCCAGGTAGAGAAAGTGTTGCAGATGTCGATGTTCGAGCGCCAGAAAGCCACCCTGCGCCTTCAGAACGTCGATGCCAACGTGCTTATAGCCAACATCACGAGCACTTTCAAACTCAAGGTCGAGAAATACGGCGGCAAGATCGAAGCCGTGCTCGATGCCGAAGAGTCGACCGTCAATGTCGATGAAATGCACTTCACAAACGTGATTTTCAACCTTCTCGACAATGCCGTCAAATATCGCCGCGAGGAAGAACCGCTGCGACTCACCGTCAGCACCCGCAATGTAAGCCAGCATGGCGACGAGCGCATAGCAGTCACCATCCGCGACAACGGCATAGGCATGAAACGCGAAGACCTCAAAAAGATCTTCGAGAAATTTTATCGCGTCTCCACCGGCAACCGCCACGACGTCAAAGGCTTCGGCCTCGGCCTCGCCTATGTCAAGAAGATGGTCGGCGAGCTCGGCGGCGAAATCAGCGTGGAGAGCGAACTCAATGTAGGAACAAAATTTACAATAACATTACCAATAACTAAAAATTAAAGAACTATGGAAGAACGTTTGCGCATACTACTTTGCGAAGACGACGAGAACCTCGGCATGCTGCTCCGCGAGTATCTGCAGGCCAAAGGCTTCAACGCCGATCTCTTCGCCGACGGGGAAAGCGGCTACAAAGCATTCCTCAAAGGTAAATATGACCTTTGCGTCCTTGACGTGATGATGCCCAAGAAAGACGGTTTCGCACTCGCTCAGGAAATACGTACCGTAAACTCTGAAGTCCCCATCATCTTCCTGACCGCAAAATCAATCAAGGAAGATATCCTCGAAGGCTTCAAGATCGGAGCCGACGACTATATCACCAAACCGTTCTCGATGGAAGAGCTCGTCTTCCGCATCGAAGCCATCCTGCGCCGCGTCAAAGGCAAGAAGGGCAAGGAGATCACAATGTACAAGATCGGCAAATTCACTTTCGACACCCAGAAACAGGTGCTGCTGATCGACGACAAAGTGACCAAGCTCACCACCAAAGAGTCGGAACTCCTCAGCCTCCTCTGCGCACATGTCAACGAAATCCTTGAACGCAACTTCGCACTCAAGACCATCTGGATCGATGACAACTATTTCAACGCCCGCTCTATGGACGTCTACATCACCAAGCTGCGCAAGCACCTCAAAGACGATCCCTCGATCGAGATCATCAACATCCACGGCAAAGGCTACAAGCTCATCGCCCCGGAACTCGAAACCTCAAACTGATCCGATTCTCGTCCGAAAAACGGATTCGATACCACTGATATCACCGGACCGATGCCAGCAGTCTATGACGGCGCCGGTCCGGTGAATTTTCAACCTCCCGGACCATGACAACGATGAAAAAATGCACAATATTTTCAACGCTGCTACTGCTGACTCTTGCAATTTTCAGCGCAGGCAGCCACGCACAGACATCTGAGAAATGGAAGCCAGACTTGCTTGGCAACGGTTATGAGATGCGCCATGTAGACCAGGGATCAGACTACACCGGCCCCGTGATCTCAACCATCATACGCAAAGTCTGTCACAGAGACTCGGCCGCGACGGCTTCTGACGTGCGCCGCGGAGTGCTGTATGTCCACGGCTTCAACGACTACTTCTTTCAGCAGGAAATGGGTAACCGTTTTGTCGGCCACGGCTACGACTTCTATGCCGTGGACCTGCGCCGCTACGGACGCTCGCTGACCGCCGGACAGAAACCGTTTGACGTACGCGACATGGCCAGCTATTTCCCCGACATAGACTCCGCACTCGTCGAAATGCAGCACAACGGCATCAGCGAAGTCATACTCATGGGCCATTCCACCGGAGGCCTGACCACCGCCTATTTCGAAAGCCGCCGCCACCCTGAAATCATCAAAGCGCTCATCCTGAACAGCCCCTTCCTCGACTGGAACCAGGGATGGAAAGAACGGCTCATCCCTGCCGTCGGGATGCTCGGCAGACTGTTTCCCGACTTCCCCATCTCACAGGGCACGTCAACAGCCTATGCCGAAAGCCTCCTCAAAGAACATCACGGAGAATGGACCTACAACACCGACTGGAAACTGATTCAGTCGCCTCCCGTCACCGCCGGATGGGTACGCGCCATCACGGAAGCACAACATGCGCTCCGCGACGGACATGCCGACATCCGCATCCCAATCCTCCTGCTCTACTCCTCGGAAAGCGTCAGCGGTTCGGAATGGATACCGGCCCACAACCGCGCCGACGGAGTGCTTGACGTCAGCGACATCAAGAAATTCGGGCGCGAACTTGGACCGGACGTCACATGTGTCAAAGTCATCGGAGGGCTGCATGACCTCGTGCTGTCGGCACCGCAAATACGCGAGCCACTATATCGCTATATTTTCAACTGGCTCGACCGCACACTTCCGCCCGCCTCCCCGCTTCCTGACTCACAGAATCAGCCAGACCAAAACAGTTAATTAAGATTAAATACAATCTCCGGTCTTGCATTTTACCGCAAAACAACATAAATTTGCAAATTAGAGTATCAGAAGACATGGATTTTCAATCTGGAATTCTGATCACACATACAACCACGAAACGGGGCTGACCGGTTTTGACAGCGTGTAGAAGTGGTGTGTAAGCATGCAGAGCAATGATGGCTACGCTCTTTAATCAGGGACATCAAAATTTCAAATGGCGAAAACAACTACGCTCTCGCTGCCTAATCGAAGCACAGTAGATTAGCTTTATTTCGGCAACAGTTGCCGAAACGAGACATCACCCGATTGTCCTTTTTCCGAGACGGATCGACCCGGTGGTGCAGATAAATCGGAAATATGGCGATGAAAGCCTCGCGACTCGCCGAGACACTTAGAGGATAAGGCTGAGATTGGTCGTTTCTTGCCTGTTTCAACTCGAAAACCAAGAAGAAACTAAGCATGTAGAAAGCTCATTAGTTCCACGTTTGGACGAGGGTTCAAGTCCCTCCAGCTCCACTATGTACTACCGAACTAATTCGGACTTAACGAGACAAACCTCGGACTATCAAGTAGTTCCGGGGTTTTCTTTTATCTAATCCTTTCGATTCAGGACCGAAAAAAGACGCAAAAAGGACATCCCCGGACAGAGTTTAGGCACTAACCAGGCACTAAGATTTCAAAAATCTTTTTAGTGCCTAAATAGTGCCTAAAACGCATCTAATAATCTTAATGCCATATACTTACAAAGACATAACTCGGAAGAAAGTCGGAAAACAGGCGACATTTTAACCCATTGGATTGTGGGTGTTAAAACGGGTGTCCGACACTATTTCCGATATTCCGATTTAATTCTTTTGAAAGTATGGAATTATATAGTGTCTTGAAAATGTCCTCAATGTTAAAATCAACCTAAGTCGCTGATTTGTCGCTTATTGTTCTCAAAAGTGTCCAATCCATCTTAATGTTTCACTCGTTATCATTGCATCCACCGCCTAAAAAACGGAAATGATGACACTAAATCCAACGTAAGATGAAAAAGAGCACTTTCAAAGTTTTGTTCTTGATTCGTCGAAACCAAGTGAATAAGGATGGCAAATGTGCCATAATAATAAAAATCACTGTGGACGGGGAATATGAACGACTAAATGGAAAACCCAGGCTCAGATGACCCCTTAGACCAGGTTGAATTGACCCCTTAAGCCAAAATATCACTGACCCTTTTGCCCAATATAAAAATGACCCCTGTCGACGTAATGTCAGCAGGGGATTTTATATGTATCTTTGAATTCCGTTTTGGCCGAAGGGGGATATAATTCAAAGAAAACATGAACACAAGATAAAAGAATATTCTCCTATGTCACGCATCAGGGATGGGCATAAAATGCATCAGTAGTGCCTTTGACATATCCCGGAACACGGTGCGCCGCTATGTGAGAATGTATCAGGACAGCGGTATACCCGCTGAGAAGCTGCCGTCGCTGAGTGATGCGCGGCTACAGGAACTATTTGCCATACCAGGGGCGAGGGAACGTAAACCGTCGGAGCGGCAGGTCAGGCTTGAAGCCCTATTGCCCGATTATGCGGCGCGACTTTCTCGAAAGGGCATGACGGTCAAGAAGTTGTATGAAGAGTATCATACCGGCCATCCCGATGGCTATCTGAAGGCATCTTTCGGGATGAAACTCAGGCAGTTCATGCTGCAGACCAATGCCATCGGGCATGTGGAGCACCGCGCCGGAGACCAGATGTATATCGATTTTGCCGGAGACAGATTGGAAATAGTCGATGAGGCAACAGCCGGGATACGAAAGGTCGAGGTGTTTGTGGCGATACTTCCATGTAGCCACTACACATATTGCGAGGCAGTGTGGACGCAGAAGAAGGAAGATCTGATAAAGGCCTGCGAAAACGCCATCCGTTTCTACGGCGGCGCACCATGTGCGATTGTGCCTGACAACCTGAAATCTGCAGTCACGCGCAGTGGCCGCGACGAGCCGGTCATAAATCCTGACTTCGAATCCTTTGCCGAGCATTACGGCTGCGCCGTGGTGCCTGCCCGTGTGCGGCATCCAAAGGACAAGGCCCTGGTGGAAAATGCAGTAAAACTGATGTATCGGTCCGTGTACGTAGACCTTGAAGGTCAGATTTTTCATAATCTGGAGTCGCTTAACGAAGCAATCCTCAGGTCTCTGGAGAAGTTCAACGCGCGTAATCTGACGCGTCGAAAGGAATCACGCCGTCAGCTCTTTGAGGCTGTGGAGCGGGACAATCTCCGGCCATTGCCTGCGAACCGCTATCAGATGAAACAGCGGGCTGTCGCGACAGTACAGCGTAACAGCTACGTAACTCTGCACAAGCATCACTATAGTGTGCCTGTGCAATATGTAGGCAAACGTGTGGAACTGGTCTACGACACTGACACGATCGACATCTTTCATGGCTTTACCCATGTGGCGACGCATCACCGCAACGATACTCCGTATGAATATACAACGAAACCGTCACACAATCTGCCCGGACGCAAGGGGAGCTGCGAGAGCGACATTGCGGAACTGCTTTCACGCGCGGCACAGATCGACAACATCGTATTGCACTATCTGCGGGCTGTCATCGAGGACAGGCGTTATCCGGAACTTGCCTTCAGAGTCTGCCGTGGCATCATGAAACTTGAGAAAAAGTATGGACAGGAACGGCTTGTGTCAGGATGCGCCGCGGCAATGGACGCACGCCTTTACAGTGTCAGCGACATGGTGGACATACTTGAGTCCGGAGCCGATGCGGATTATTTGCCGGGGGCTGATGCCGACGGCAATGACCGTCAGACACCATCCCACCGGAACATACGCGGTAAAGAATATTTTGCCGCGAGCATAAAACTATCAGCCAACAACAACGAACAACATGGAAACGAACAATAAAACCACGCCAATAACAGCGGAGAAAGACCGCAACTCCATCTCTCTGGATCTGATGCACCGTATGCGCTTACACGGCATGTCGGCAGCGTTTTCCGAAAGTCTTCAGGCCACATTCGCCGAGACAATGACACCTGACAGCTTTCTGAACTGGCTGTTATCCACAGAATGGGACTACAGGGCCGCACGCAATATTGAGCGCCTGGTGAAAAACGCAAACTTCAGATACGACGACGCGTCGGTGGCGCAGATTGACTATAACCTTCCGCGTGGCCTGGATCGTAATCAGATGGAGCGTCTCGCATCGCTGGACTTTATCCGTAAAGGTGAAAACCTGTTCATCACAGGCTGTTCTGGTACGGGCAAAAGCTATCTGGCAACAGCACTGGGATACGAGGCATGCAAGGCCGGTATGCGCGTACTGTACGCGAACGCATCCAAACTGATGGGGACCCTGAAAATCGCCAAAAACAAAGGAACAATCGAAACGGAGCTCAAGAAACTCGAAAAAACGCAGCTTCTGATCCTCGACGATCTCTTCCTGGTGCCTCTCGACGCCAAGGAACGCGCACACCTTACGGAAATCATCGAAGACCGCCATGGTCGCAAATCAATCATCGTGACATCACAGCTCCCCGAACTGGACTGGTACGAAGCAATCGGTGACTCCACAGTGGCAGATGCAATACTCGATCGCATTGTCCACACTGCTCATCGAATCACGCTTACCGGCGAAAGCGTCCGTAAGCTTAAAGCTATAAAAAGCCGATAAGACAAAATAAAATTGACCCCGTCGGCCAGAACGTTTTCAGGGGTCAATTCAAAATATTTTCAGGGGTCAATTCAACCTTGGTCTAAGGGGTCATCCGAGCCTGGGTTTTCCATCTGTCTGATATTGACTAAAAGTGAGTTTGAAGTAAGTGGCTACTTTGGAAGTAACCTCTTGCATGGCAATATTTTGATATATAACTTTGCGCTATCCAAAGGGTAGTAGTTATCCTTTGCAAAGTTAACACAAACATAATAAACCCACAAATTATGACTGAAATCAGTATCAGCATTCCAGCATCGGCTCAACCTTCAGGCAAGGCTGTGTTCGTGATGCTTGGAACAGGCTTCGATGAAATCGAGGCTCTGGCACCCGTCGATGTCATGCGACGTGCCGGGATGGAGGTATTCACCGTCTCTATGACAGAGAACAGACTTGTAAAAGGAGCCACAGGCAACCTTATCGTTGCAGACATGAGTGTTTCCGATTTGTCCCCCGACCGGATAGACTGGCTCATATTCCCCGGTGCAGACAAATCGGAGGATGCGGTAAACCTTGACGAAAAGCTGAGCGAACTTGTGAAAGCCCATTGGGAGAAAGGAGGCAACATCGCCGCTATCTGCGCCGCTCCGGCTCTGGTGCTTGGTCCGCTCGGTATCATCAACAGAGTAAATGCTACGGGTTATCCGTTTCTCAAAGAGGACTTTGAAAAGAACGGAGGAATATACTCCGATGAGTCGGTAGTAATAGGTGATCACCTCATAACATCGAAGGGCCCCGGAACAACTCTTGAGTTTGC
Source organism: Duncaniella sp. C9 (assembly GCF_004803935.1). Taxonomy (GTDB): domain Bacteria; phylum Bacteroidota; class Bacteroidia; order Bacteroidales; family Muribaculaceae; genus Duncaniella; species Duncaniella muris. Next base: position 1,567,887 of record NZ_CP039547.1, on the reverse strand, counting down.
ACTTGCCATTGTTCGCAAGACAAAGGGTGCGGATACGGAGAAGGCACTCCGAGAAGGTATGGTGATAGCCAATTGCGAATGCGATGATAATTGTACCTGCGGATGCAATAGCTAAAGCCTCAATGCCGCCTTTTGGCGGCCGAAATTTTTGGCAAAATGAAGGTGACGGAGGTCTTTGCTCCGCCACCTTCATCGTTGATATGGCATTGGCTATGCTCTTTTTGATTCGTCATTGTTATCTTAAGCGGAAACTCGTCGACTTTCAGTTCTTTCTGCAATCATCTCCTTGTTGTCGTTGATGATACCGGCTATCTGCTCTGTATATTCGCAGACTCCGTTGGCAAATGCCCTGCATTGGATGATTGAGAAGTCTTTGAGCGAGATTTCTACTGTGGCGATTGTTCTGCCTCCCATTGTGGCGGTGAACACAAGCGTATCTTCTTTGAGGTAGTAGCCGGATGCACCTACACAGATGTGTTGCTTTGTACCTTCATCGTAGTATTCGGCAACGCTGTCAAGTGTGTGGAGTCTGATTGTGCCGTCAGTCATAGACAAACCTATGTATCTTCCTTTCAGTTCCTCAAACTTGACTTGGTCAGCTTCCGCTTTCTTGCGGTTGGCTTCCTTTTGCTCCTTTACCCTCTGGCGGTTGACCTTTTCCACATATTCATCATGGGCGGTTTTGAGGTCTTGGGGTGCTATCATCGAGGGGGAATTTAGGTCTTTGCCCATACGCTCCAACATCTTGATGTAGTCAAACCACATTCTAACGTCCTTGAACTCGTATCCGTTGCGCTTGGCTATCTTGATGGTGTTCCAATACTTGTCAATATCAGACTTATAGGCTGGTCTTGCGCAAAGGTATCGGAGCAACTCAATGTCGTTGGCTTTCATCAGAGTCTCGGCTTTTGGGTTGGTCAGTAACTCTTGGAACAAAGTCACGGGGTGGATATGGTGGCAACTTCCCTTGAACCCATTACGTTTGATTGTGTCAGTTACCTTGATGCGAGGGTAAACCCATTCATCGGATATACGTTGGAAGGCTTCGTTATCACGCCTTATCTCCAATGGAGAACCGAAGGAGAAATAGTCTATATAATGACCGAGGGTGCGCTGAAGTCCTACAACAGTAGTCTTGCCCTTCGGGTCAATCCAATAACTGCCGATTTCAAGATAGGCGGGGTTAGCCTTCATTCCCTTGCGCATTTCCACTATCATAAGGAACATTCTCACTACCTGATAGTCTTCCATAGTGGTGATTACATTGAAATAGGACTTGTCACGGATAACACGTTCTTTGGTGTCCTTGATTTCTATGCGAGTGCTACATTCGGGGCATAGGCACATGCCGTTTCTTGTCTCCATCCACTCGTGACCGCATTTCATATAGGTACACATTCCGGATTTCAACCGATAGCCGTAATGGTTGATTGTTGAGTTGAGTGCCCAATTCATTTGGGACGTGGTGAGCGGGCGAAGACGCCCGTTCAGTTCCACTATATGTTTTTCTTTGAGATTGCGGGGTTTCATCTTACTGGGATTTTAGAGGTCGAAAAGACTGGGTTGAACATTGATTTCCTCTCCGGCTTTGGGAGTGGTGGCGGTCGCTTTGGGTTGAGCCTTTGGTGCCGACTGCCGTCTGATTTCTCGGAGTTGTTCCTTTCGGTATTGCTCCATAGCCTGCTCCTTGAGTTCGGCTTTGTCTTCCTCGGTAAGTTGGTCTTTGGAGATTACCACCTTGCAGTTGATGGGTTTGCCGATTTCCTCTGCGCTGACATCGCCGTCAAAGTAATGACAGGCAAGCGAATACACCTCATCGTTGGTCAGAACCGACACGCCTTGACGCTTGACTTCGTTGAGTATATACTGACAGCACTCGGCTACGGATTTAGACGGCGAGGCATAGCGGATAGCGAAAAGGGTGTCGCTCGCTGCACGGCTGTCAAGATACTGACGGATAGCCTCGATAAAATTCTCAGATGATTTCATAGTCGTATATTTTAGAAAGTTAATATCCAATAGATTATCAGTATTGCGGTTATAAGGGATATTACCCAGCTCGCTCCTCGGATTACAGGTCTGACTATCGCCCACACCAGAGTTCCGATTATTGCTCCGATGATGATTGCCACCACCTTTGCAACCCTTTTTATTTGGTTGAACCTGAGGCTTTGAGCTTCGTTTTGACCTTTTATGTGGCTGTTTGTTTTCATCGTTGCGACTTTTTTTTATTTGTATATCACCATCGGTTTTCGCTTGCTTGACACCTACCAGGCGTGTGGTGAACAGAGGGGATGTTCGCCCTTTGTCGGAAAAATACAAGCCGCAGGTCTGGAGATTTTTCCGTCAAAAAGCATCAGAATATCCCCGGCACCGCACGTTTCCCACTGGCAAGCAAGTAAAAATCGTTGTTGATTAGACAATAACAGGAGCCACGACTCCGGCACGGTGAAAACATACAGCTACATAATCTCTCGGAAATCTTATTGAAAGTAATTTCTCAATAATAATCCTAATAGAAATGGAAATGAGCGACACGACCAGCATAGTCTGTGAAGGACGGCCGACGAAAGAAGACTGTTCTCCGCAGTCTATGCCGAGTGTCGCAGTGTCAAAGCGGCAAAGGAGGGAGCGGTCGTAAAATCCTTATACAGCAACGGCGATAAGAACACGGATGAACGGCAGAGAGTCTCAGAGGTAAAAGCAGCGTCCTCGATGCTTACCTCAGAGGCGTTGCCGGTTATCGGTGTTCCGCCGGTGCCAATAGGCGCGATGCGGTCAATGGGTGTCAGTGGCTCGTCCACCGTCACCTTTTGACGGCATCACGCCACCAACCCTGAAGACCGCTCCCTCTCTTGCCGCGCCCCACATTAAATAATGTTGATTTAGAAAAAATTCATTTTAGTGCTTAGTTTGCAATGAAAAACCGCACCTAATGGGAACTAAAATAAATCATATACGCCAACAGATTCCCTCCGACGGTATAATGCTGGTCTTGTGACTTGAAAAATGTTCGGTCTTTGCGTGTAAAAACCGAACAAAATCTGTCTACAATATCGACTGTCTGGCGCCAGATAGAACCTGTGAATCAGAATACTTCGCACCACGCACCGGATTGTTCCGATGGTCACCTGCATCTTGGTCGCCACTTGAGATTTCGGTTCAATCGCGAATGATATTTCCGCCGTTGTCCATGGGCGTATGCGGTAGGAAGGTGTCAATGGCTCGTCCACCGTCACCTTACGACGGCATCACGCCGCAGACACGGCAGTCCGCCCAACCTAAACGGTCCGCTTGATATCTATTGCACCATTACCATGAAATATCTCTCCACTAAAAAATGTTCGGTTTTATGCGCAGAAAACCGAACATTTTTATTACCTTTACAGTTGAAATCTAAAACGATAGAGCATGACAGTAGCTCAACAGATAGAGAATAGGGTCAATCTAATTGGCGATGGGACTGTTTTCTCCATCGAAGACCTCGGACTTCCTGCCGAATGGTGGGAAAACATCCGGGTCAAATTGTCGCGCATGGTCGGCAAAGGGCTGATTCAGAAACTTTCAAAAGGCCGGTTCTACAAACCTAAAAAGTCTGTTTTTGGAACGTTGAAGCCGAATTTGCAAGAGATTGTCAAAGACCTCATTTATGATAAAGACGGCAGACCTATTGGTTATCTGACCGGATATTCCATCTGGAATGATATGGCGTTGACTACACAGGTGGCGAGTGTGATAATGTTAGGCACAAATAAGAGGCATAATGCCACAAAAAGAGGCATATACTCGATTCGCTTCGTGTATCAGCCCAATGCGATTACCAAAGACAATATCTATCTTTTACAGATTCTTGACACGATTAGGTTTATAAAGAAAATTCCGGATACCGAGATTGTCCGTTCCATAACGGCGCTGAAATCATCTATCGGACAATTGCAGGAGAATGAAATTAAGAGAATCATCAGATTATCGGATAAATACCAACCCCGTGTAAAAGCCATTCTCGGAGCAATTCTTGATGATTTGGGATATGGCAGTCACACCATGGTTCTTCGTACCGCGCTTAATCCCGGAACGAAATATAAAATAGGGCTGGGAAATGCCACTGAATTACTCAACAAAGAAAAATGGAATATTGAATGAAACTTCATGAAAACAAGCGGTCATTTCGAGAGGCAATAGAATTGACAGCGCAAGACCTTGAAATATATCCCGAATTTGTCGAGAAGGATTACTGGATATGCCGAATATTGCAGAATCTGTCGAGAAATCCTGCGGCGGAAAAGACGGTTTGGAAAGGCGGGACTTCGCTTTCAAAAGCATACGGCTTGATTGCACGGTTTTCATCAGATGTCGACTTCGCCATATTGGGCGAAGGCCTGAGCCAGAACCAACAGAAAAAGCTCGTGGCAAGGATAGGACATGAATCCACCGCAGGCATGGAGGAAGTTGAGAAGCCTGATACGGTCAAGAACAATCGCTTCCGTAAGACATATCATCTTTACAGGTCAGTTTTAGATGGCATCAATAGAGGGATGTCCAATGTAATGAGCAATCAGGTGATTGTAGAAATCAACACCTACGGTAATCCATATCCATACGAGAGAAGGGAAATCAAACCTTTTATAACCGAAATGATGGAGCGCCGAGGTCTGAACGATATGATTGCCGACCTTGACATGATGCCATTCGAGTTGAATGTGCTTGACAAACGGCGTACTCTCTGTGAAAAAGTGGTATCACTTTTGAGATTCTCCCTTGAAGAAGACCCTACCGCAGGCCTAATCTCTAAGATACGACATTTCTACGATCTGCATTTTCTCCTCGGTGATGAAGAATGTAGCGATTACGTTGCAGGAGATTTGAAACAGAATCTCGTGGAACTTATCGAACATGACAAGAGAGAATTTGACCGTCCTCCGAAATGGCGCGACGCTCCCATCCTGTCTTCGCCTCTCATTGCTGACTTTGATTCGACATGGAGCAAGATTGCCTCCGTATATCAATCTGAACTGTCGGTTTTGTCATACCGGACAATCCCCGGACCAGATGAAATTGCAGATTCGATGAAAGGACTCATCAAAGTTGTCATCGACGCCGTTCGATAAAGGCCGTGATGAATGTCATCCTGACAGGCTTAAAAATCTCTAAATCGAACCCTTGGACTTGCGAAGACGCCTGGATTTTAGTATATTTGCATTCGCAATCCAGCCTTGCGGCCACGGCGAGAGAGCCGTCGGAAAAATGAATAAAATGATTCGTTACATACTCGTTACACAAGAAAAATGAGCGAATGTAACTGATTGAAATAACTGCATTTGGAGTGAAAGGTTCAAGTTCCTCCAGCTCCACTATGTACTACCGAACTAATTCGGACTTAACGAGACAAACCTCGGACTATCAAGTAGTTCCGGGGTTTCTTTTATCTAATCCTTTCGATTCAGGACCGAAAAAAGACGCAAAAAGGACATCCCCGGACAGAGTTTAGGCACTAACCAGGCACTAAGATTTCAACAATCTTTTTAGTGCCTAAATAGTGCCTCTTTTGATTATTTTCAGGCTCAAGCCGAAAGCACGGTGCATATGTTAAATTGGGCAATTAGAAGTGTTAAATTTTTAGGCGTAGAGTTTGACTAATCGGAAGATGAAGAAGTCGCGGTCCCGGACACCACGCATTTGTGAGCGAAATATTTTGACTTTAGAGTTGAATGCCTCGGCAGAGGCATTGGTCGCACGACGACGGAAATAGTTCAGGATTGTTGGGGCGTGGTTCTTGAATGTTTTGATTACCGAGCGGAAGTTGTTGTTACCCAATGCCATTACCTTTTCATACCACTTGTTCATCCTCCCCATGGCTTTTGTCGGTGAGATTTTAGCGTTGAAAATCTTGCGCAGCTCCATCGCAAGGCTGTATGCAGCCTTCAATATTGGATAGTATTTGAACAGTATGTTGACACGATGGCGCTGTATGTCAGTCCATTTGTTCTGCGACATCATCAGAGTGTGTTTGCTGCGAGCCAGTATCTGGCGCATGGTCTCTCCGTTGGAGTACGTTACCGGCGGTTCGGACTTGTTGCGGTTGTTTTCCTCTGCGATGAGCTGTCGGCGAATGTCAATGCGGATTTCGTCAACGGCCTCATTATAGACCTGTTGGACATGAAAACGGTCGTTGACTACATGGGCGTTATAGAACACTTCTGCGGCTATGAGCATCATTGATGGCGAGAGATCGCAGGTCACTTCCTTGACCCTGCGTCTGATTGATTTCTCCATAGCTCCGATGAGTATGGATATAATTTCGTCACTCTTTGTTCCGGGAATGGCTGCCGCAAGTGTTCCCTTGCCTCCGTGGCCGTCCTTGTTGGTCAGGAACGTCCATACCTCCCCGTTGCTCAGACACGTCTCATCAAGACTCATGTAAGGGCCGATATTATCGGCGTTGAAATAGAACCCACAGCCAAGCTCCTGTTCGCACCAGTCGGCGTAACCGCTTATCTTATTGCGGTACAAGTCGGCAAAATGTTTGCCGTTGACGCAGTACATCTGCGCTATCTGTTTAATCGACAGGGCTGTCGTCTCCACCTTCGTCTTTTAAAAAAGCCACGAACTCGGCGCTGAGTCGTGTTCCTTCCTCGTTGGGAAGTTCGAGATTGTAGCTGAAGATTTCGTTGGTCTGCCTGTCCCACCACTTGTTCTTGCGCATGTGAAGAAATACAGGCCGTCCACGCATCGGATAGTCCTGTATTGTTACATAATCCGTATAGCCTCGCGCTACGATATTTGGATTACGATAGTCTTCATCAGACAGTTTCTTCTTTTCGTCAAGCCATATGTCATAGGACTGTTCCGTGCGCTCGAAGCGCACCATTTCAAATAGTTCGTCCATGCCCTCGGGCAGGCACATCCATATTGCATCTGCGGTTTTCATGCCACAAATTTAACACTTTTCTCAAAATTCATGCACCGTGCTTTCGGCTTGACCCTATTTTCATAGAACTCACGTTAATATTAAAAAATATTATTACTGTCCGCTAAACTTTTTTTGAGCGATTGAAAAATTAGGGCTGACACCTATTGCAGGAGTCAGCCCTAAATGGTTATTTTGGTGTCGCCAAACAATCCATGAATAACCATGAGTAAAAGTAGTAATTTCTTCGGACAGCCGATATATGGACAGCTGATAAAATCACTCAATCGTGAAAAAATTGTTGAATTCAGCCGAAAACACGGCGGAGAGAAGTATGTAAAGAGCTTTGACGGCTATACGCATCTGCTTACGATGCTCTATGCCGTGATCCAGCGCTTCGACTCATTGCGTGAGATAGAGACATCTATGACAGCGGAGGTTCGCAAACTGCACCATGTCGGAATTGATACTGTACCAAAGCGCAGCACCCTGTCGGATGCAAATGCCCGACGGTCAGAGAAGTTCTTTGAGGATGTCTATCGCGACCTGTATGCAGCCAACAAAGACATTCTTTCATCGGACAGCAGACGCAACGGCACGGAAGAGTGGATAAAGCAGCTTAGGATTATCGATTCCACTACAATCACATTGTTCTCCAACGCTATTTTCAAGGGCGTTGGTCGACACCCCAAGACGGGAAAGAAGAAAGGCGGCATAAAGGTACACTCTGTCATACACGCCAACGAGGGGGTTCCCTGCGATGTGCAGTTCACTTCGGCGGCCACCAATGACTCTTTCATGCTTGCTCCGAGCCATTACAGCCACAACGAGATAGTCGCTCTTGACCGCGCCTATATCAATTATGCCAAATTTGAGGAACTGACGGACCGTGGCGTTGTATATGTCACCAAAATGAAGAAAAACCTCAGTTATGAGGTACTTGTAGACTGTATGCATCAGAATCCGCAGGGACTGATGGAATACCGTGAACAGGTCGTGGTGTTCCGTAAAGACGGTATAAACCACATCGCCAGAATAATTACATACGTTGACATCAAGAAGAACGGGAAGCCAAAACTCATATCGCTTCTGACCAACGACTTCGACATGCCGCCAGAGACAATCGTGGCGATATACCGCCGCCGATGGCAGATAGAGTCTCTTTTCAAGCAGATCAAACAGAACTTCCCCTTGAGATACTTCTATGGCGAGAGCGCCAACGCCATCAAAATCCAGATATGGGTTACACTCATCGCAAATCTGCTGCTGTCAGTACTTCAAAGCAAACTCGAAAGACGTTGGAGCTTCTCAGGGCTTGCTACAATCGTCAGAATTGTGCTGATGTATTACCTGAATCTCGAAAAGTTCCTCAATCAGCCCGATGCAGACCTGAAAATCATGCTCGCCGAAGCATCGGAATCGCCTCCCGAAGTTCCTGAAAACTGCTGAGGGGGCTTGTCAAATACAAAAAGTAAGCCCAACTTCTGCCGTTCAGGAAGTTGGACTCGCCTTTTTATGGTTTAGCGGACAGTAATAAAAAAATATAGGCCTGCCATCACTGCAAGCCTATATCATACCTATTCAAATCTTCTTTACCTTAGGAAATATTTTACTTGTTGGGGGTTGTCCACTTATATGTATGGTTGCAAGCGATGTCCATTACGCTGGTGCCGGCTTGCATACGGAACTTTCCCTTCTCCAGGACCCACTTGCCGTCGTAGTCCACGAAGGCGAGGTCGCTGGCCTTGATGGGCAGGGTTACTGTTTTGGTCTCACCGGGTTTGAGTTCTACTTTTTCAAACGCGCGCAGTCGGCGATTGTCAGGAGTCAGAGATGCTACTATATCTCGGCTGAAAAGCATAACGACTTCCTTACCGGTGCAATTACCTGTATTGGTGACGTCGATTGTGAAAATGAGATTATCGTTGACACCGAATTCAGAATGTGAGCAGCGGAGATTGTCATATTTGAAAGTCGTGTAACTGAGACCATAGCCAAAAGGCCACTGCACCGATACCACCGCATCGTAGTCATAAGCACCTTCCATCTTATCCATTTCCTCGCTCACTCGATAATCGTAGGTGGTGAGTTCTGCCTGATGGCGTGGATAGGTGTAGGGCATTTTGCCACTCGGGTTGGTGTCGCCGGCAAGAATGTTGGCAAGTGCGTCACCACCGAAGTTACCGGGAAGCAGAATGTTGACTATCGCATCTGCCAATGGCTCAATATCACTGATGATACGCGGACGACCACCGTTGAGAATCAATACAACCGGTTTGCCTGTCGCAGCAAGAGCTTTGACGAGATTGCGCTGGTTTTCAGAGACAGCGAGGTCCGACAAGTTTCCCGGTGTCTCACAATAGGAGTTTTCACCGATACAGGCGACTATGACATCAACACCCGACGCAGCTGCCACAGCTTTTTCAATTTCCGGCTCATTTTCCTCGTGATAGGCACCTTCGGCAGGATAAGTGACACCCTGTTCAAGAACTATATTCTTCTTGCCAAACTTATTGACCAATGCCTTGTAGATGGTGTTGTATTTCGAGGCGAAACGGTCAGTCAGATGTCCCTGCCATGAATAGCTCCAGCCGCCATTGAGACAGCGCATCGAGTTGGCATTAGGACCTGTCAGCAGAATCTTTGTACCTTTCTTCAACGGAAGAATGCCGCCGTTGTTTTTGAGCAGTATCTCCGATTCTTCCGCGGCCTGAAGAGCGACTTGCTCGTGACGGTCGCAGGCGAAGTCGGCATAGTCTTTGGGATATGTATTGGGAGTGTCAAACAGTCCGAGACGATATTTCAAGCGCAGGACACGACGTGCTGCGTCGTCAATACGCTCCTGAGATACGCGACCTTCATTTACGAGTTCTTTAAGCAGAGTGCAGAAATTGAGGTCGTATGGCTCCATTGACATATCGATTCCGGCATTGATAGCCATTTCAATAGCCTCCTTTTTGTCGTGAGCCACATATTCGCGGGTATAGAGGTTGTTGATGTCTGCCCAGTCAGTCACAATCATTCCGTCCCAGTTAAGGTCCTCCTTGAGCCACTTTGTGAGCAGCTCGTTATTGGCGTGAACAGGGCGACCGTTGATTGAGCCGCTATTGACCATTACAGTCAATGCCCCTGCCTCGATGCAGGCACGATAAGGCTCAAAAAACTTCTCACGGAGATCAGACGGAGAAATATATGCCGGGGTGCGGTCTTTGCCTGTTCGCGGAGCGCCGTAGCCGAGATAATGCTTTACCGAGGTGGCTATATTATGTCGGCCTATCTTATTCGGGTTGTCGCCCTGAAAGCCCTTGACCTGCTGAGCGCCCATGATGGCGTTGACCAGCGGATCCTCTCCGTAGTTTTCCCATACACGGCTCCAGCGAGGGTCGCGGGTAAGGTCGACAGTGGGCGAGTATGTCCACGGGCAGTTGGCGGCGCGAGTCTCGTATGCCGTAATTTCAGCAGCTCTGCGAGCCAACGTCGGGTTAAACGACGCACCTACGTTGATGTTCTGAGGGAAAAGCACTCCACCGAGAGTATAGGTTGTACCATGATTCTGGTCAAGACCATAGATACAAGGTATGCCGATTTCTTTCATTGACACTTCCTGTATCTGACCAATCAACTTTTCCCATTTTGCAGGAGTCTGTGCTGTCGGTCCGCCGGGGGCGTTCAACACAGAGCCGACCTTATACACGGCAATAGCCTCGTGAAGCTTCTGAGGGTCGAGGAAGAACTCACCGTCTTTCCAGTCGCCAAGCACATCAATGGAAAGCTCGGTCATCTGGCCGATTTTCTCGTCAAGGCTCATTTTAGACAATGTGCGTTCCACTGCCGCCTCAAGATCAGGGTCAGAGGGAATCGCCGCTCCGGCAGCCTGTAAAGAACAGGCTGCTGAAGTGACGGTTAAAAATGTCATTAGATGTTTCAACATATCAGCGAAGTGTTACGAGATCTACATAGTAACCATGACCGACGCAGATGAATCCGGACTGCTCCTGAATCATGTCAAGAGCCTCTTTTGTCAGCGTGATTTCTGCGACACCGTCAGTTGAGAATTCAATCGTTCCTGTGCCGGGAAGGTCGTTCCACCATACGGTAGTTGTGCGAAGCTGATGGTATTCGGCGGTAGGTTCTATCGAATAATGAATTGACATTACAGCACCCGGTTTGATACCCGCAAAAACATCCATGCCGATAAGGTTGAAGGTCTTGTTGGGGCTGTCATCGGGAAGATCCCACGAAACATAGTGGTGTCCTGACCACAAGGTCTGCTGAGATGACAGAACCACTGTTGTGGCGGTCTCAACCTGACCGTTCTTGTAGAACTGAACTTCGGCACCATCATTCATAACGCCCGACATCGGATACTCTCCATCTTCGAGAGCCGGGGCAGAGAAGCTGATTGCAGTTGAAGTTTTTTCGGTAAAATCAGAAATCTTGGTTCCTCCGATTTCAAGAGAAGCCACTCTGTCGAGATTGATACCTGTAAGCGTTGTTGTAGCGCCAGAAGTAATACGGTCTGTACCTGAAGTAATGAGAGCGGAAGAGCTCACAGTCACTTTATTTGCGCCGTAGTTCATACCCTCGGCATCAATGAGTTCCAGTCTGCAAGTACCATTGACGACATTTGCTGGAACGGTATAGGTGAGTACATCATTGCCGTCTTCGGTAGAATAGACAACAGGAATCGGTTCAGAATCACCGAGAGTGATTGATTTCACCGAGCTGAGATTGCGGCCATAAAGTACCGCGTTCTGTCCGGGAGCGACAATGCGTTCAAATGAGACTTCCGAAGCCCAGGGATCACTATCCAGCGGATTGACATTGATGATGCCTTCGCGTGAAGTTGATTTACCCTGAGTGGTTGTGACAACAACCTTCATCTCGTATGTACCTGCGGGGAGAGGCATATCAATAGCCTTTCCGGTTGCAGTCTGCTCTCCGTCGATATACCATGTCACATCAACATAGTCGGCCGGTGTCACGGTAAGTTCCATGGCGAAATTTGCATCGCGGCTGATGTTGGCTACTACGGGCAGCTGACCATTATTTCGGTCAGGGAAAGTCGGTGCCAGAATATGGGGCTCGTCATCCGGACCTGCTACAGAGAACGGATCGTCGCTGCTGCATGATGCAAGCATGACGCTTACCGGCAGCAAAGTCAAAATTGTCTTATATATGAAATTCATTGTAGTTTCTTTTTATGTTATTAGTCAACGTCCCACCACATGGGTATGTACCAGCTATTGCTTCCGCCCATACGGTCCAAAGCTTCATCATAGCCGGTCTTATTATACGATGATTCAAGAACCGGATAGCAAAGGCGAACGGGGATTTCCTGTCCTCCGGTGAGGAACTGGCCGAAACCGTATTCAGCCGGAGATTTAAGTCGGGGATAACCTGAACGGCGCACGTTTGCCCATGCCTCGGAGGGATTGGTGAAGTGCAGAATCCATGCCTGAGTATTAATTGCTGCCTTACGCTGCTCGTTGGTGTAACCGATACCGTTGTTGGCAATGAAAGTAGAGAATTCCTCATCAGTAATCTTACGGCAGCCGTAGTTGTCAGTAAGGAAGTCCATTGACGCACGTACACCAGTTTTGTAGTAGCCGTCAGCACTGCCGGCGACTGCCCAGCCTTCTTTAAGGGCGGCCTCAGCCATAAGGAAGTTTACCTCGGCGTAGGTCATAACGACGCCCGGATTATCACTCTTAAGGAAGTTGTTGGCAAGCTTGGGCTCGGTTTCGCGCGTCATACTTACTTCGACTGAAGGATTGTTCTCAGCAATCTCTTTCATGATATCGCTGTCATAGCCTGCCGGCCACGGTTCCCATGAGTAAGCACCCGGATCTCTCGGATTCATCGGAATACCTTTTGAAAGAATTTCCTCAGTAAGGTCAATGCGGTTATCGGGGCTTGTAAGGCTCATCAGACCGTCATAGTAGAATCGGGCAAAGATAAATGTGCGAGGGTCGCCGCTGTTATACATCTGGTTGAAAAATGTAGAACATAGATAGCTCGGGTTGTTTGCCGGGTCATTACCGAACAGTAGTTTGGAAAGGGCATTGCCACGATAGTCGGAATATGTATCCTGACCAAAGCTGAACGATACTTCCATATACTTAATGAGAGCGTCATCAGAAGCACTTGTAAAGACGCCGCCGTCAGCCATCAGTGCCTCTTCAAATTCCTGTTTAGCCTTGTCAGGGTCGACATCGGATATACGCATGGCAAATCGGAGGCGCAGACTGTTGGCAAGTTTTTTCCACTTGTTGACATCTCCGTTGTAGATTACATCGCCTGTAATCTTATCGCCTGACAATGACAGAGCGCCGCAGGCATCGGTGAGTTCATTGAAGAAAGCTGCGTAGATTTCTTCCTGAGTGTCGTATCGAGGGTTGAATTTCTCGGCAATATACCCAAGACCTGCTTCGCTGAAAGGCGCATCGCCATACACATCGGTAATAAGGGACATCATATAGACGCGATAGATGCGCAGAGCGGCATTTACGTTTGTCAGACCTTCTTTCTCACTGTTATGAATGCCGTCAGTAAGGTTCTTTATTGCGTTGGGATATAGCGAAGTCCAGATGCGGCACATTTCGTTATTGTCGATTGTGTGGCGGCCGCCATAGTTGGTCGTGTTCCAGCAACCCATCAGCATCTGAGAGAAAGCATAATGGTAGTTGCGGTAGATTTCCACCATACCCAGATCGCCGTAAGTCTGGAGCTGGGCTGTGGTCAGCTGGGCATTGGGGTCAATGCCGTCGGCTTTTGAAGGGTCTGTGTTCAGATCCTCCATGTAGCTGTCGCTACATGAACCTGCAATGAGCGCAAGAGCCGCTAAAACAGGAGTGAATATCTTATGTAGTTTCATTGGTAATCTTACGTTTAGAATTTAACATACAGGTTGAAACCATAGCTCTTGCGTGAAGGCAGCGAACCATATTCAAGTCCCATACCGGTTGTGTTGTTGTAGTTAGAATCAGGATCGATGTCGGGAATGTTCTTCCATACGATGAACGGGTTTCGTGTCACAAATGAAATAGACATATCCTGCACTACCTTACCGAGCCATTTCTTCGGGAATTGATAGGTAAGTGTAATTTCACGACACTTTATGTAAGAGTTGTCATAGATGAACATCGAAGGGGCATTGCGGCAAACACTCATCCAATAGTCTTCGGGGTTGACCTTTATGTCATTGGGACGATAAGTGCCGTCGCCGTTGTCAATCACACCGGGTGCGACAAAACCTCCGGTTGGAGTCCATGTCGAGGCACCTTTTGCAATACCTGCTGCCTGACGCTCTTCTTCCGACTTATACCATTCTTCTCGTCCGGCCAGTGTTGCAAGGCTTTTGCCTGATTCGTGAGCAGCACGTGCCGACATAGAATACAGATCAGCTCCAACCTTTACATCAAAAAGTGCGGTAAGCCCGAAATTCTTGTAATGGAATGTTGTGCTCAGACCACCTGTCCAGTCCCAAGATGCATTTCCAAGAACGTGATTGCTCTTGTCGTACATCGGCAAACCGGTTGCTGGGTCAATAAGAATATCTCCGTTTTCGTTTCTCTGGAAATCGGGGCCTACGATAGAACCGAAGTTCTCACCAACCTTTGCAGCGACCTGGACATCAAGCCATGAAGCCTTTTCAAGTTCAAACATATCCATGCCGTCTACAAGCTTACGCACTTTATTGTTGTTCTTAGAGAAGTTGATACCCAAATCCCAAGAGAAATCGCCTATGATAATGGGACGTGTGTTAAGTGCGATTTCGATACCTTGGTTTTGGATTTCACCGGCATTGATAAGACGATAGGGGTATCCTGTGGCCCAGCTACTTGCCATGCCCATAATCTGGTCTTTACTTATCTGATTGTAATATGTGAAGTCAAGACCGATACGGTTGTTGAGGAACTTTGTTTCAAAACCCACTTCAAATGAGTTGGTCCGGGTAGGTTTGAGGTTCTTATTGGGGATAGTGGTATTGTCAATAAAGCCGATGGTGTAACCGGGATATGTGAATTTTGATTTTGTATATACCAGTCCTAACTGATAGGGATCTGTATCACTACCAACCTGTGCGAATGACAGGCGAACTTTACCGTATGGCAGAATGTCACCACGCTTGATCAGTTCAGAGAACACAAAGCTACCCGACACCGAGGGGTAAATATAGGTGTTATTTCCAGTCGGCAGAGTCGACGATTTATCACCACGGATAGTAGCGTCAAGATATAACAGGTTTTTCCATCCGAGATTGACAGCCGCGAACAGCGAGTTAATCTGCTTGCGGTAGCTGTTTTCCTGAAGGCTTGTTTCGTTGAAGCTCATAAGGGCAACCACATCCCTAATCTGCATTTCTTGGGCTGTGGTTATATTTGTACGGTTATCGACCTTATAGATGTTTCCACCGGCAGTTCCTGTGAAGTCAAAGTCACCCCAGCGGTTGTTATAGGTCGCTATGAGTTCAAAGTTATACATCTGGTTTTTGAACTGGCTCTGCTGTAAGTAACCTGACTCATAGCCAGGAGTTGTCGGAGCCTTGAAATCATTGAAATTAAACCAGTTGAGTTCAGCTCCCGCTGTTCCTTTGATTTTGAGGTGTGATGTTACATTATAAATAGCAGATGCGTGTAAACGAAACAGGTCCTTCTTTGAATCATTGGAATTCTTGTAGACGTCCCAATAGGGGTTTACATTATAGGGGTCCATACCGTTCCAGTTGGAATACTCTCCGTTAGCATCCTGATATGTGCGCAACCAACGCTGGTCGTAGGTGGTTGCAAGGGTCATTAGGTTCTTGCCGACGTTAGACTTACTGTCGCCAAGAGCAGGACGATTCTTTACATTTTCGTGGGTATAGTTTACGGTAAAGTCGAGGTCAACCTTCCCCATAGATGTATTGGCACGCAGATTGAAAATGTCACGGCTCATGTGAGTCTTGGGGACAATATCCTTGTTGCGCATATCGGTCAGTGTGAAACGAATGCCTGTATTGCCTGAATTGGATGAGACTGTAACCGTGTTGTTTGCGGTAAGACCGGTTCTGAAGAATCCGGAGGTATTGTCAGGTATTATAAGATATGGACGCTCCACGCCGTCAAAGTAGCGAAGGACGTTGCTTCCGTCTGCTTTCGGTCCCCAGCTCTTATTGGTATTTGAAACTGCGTCGATACTGTATGTGCCGTTGCTGCCCATACCATAGATCTGCTGTACGTTATCCCATTTAGAGAGCTGTTTGTCAAATGTCAGTGTTCCATTATACTCTATCGAATATTTTTCTTTACCGGCTTTCTTGGTGATGATGAGAATTACACCGTGGCTGGCACGGCTACCGTAGAGAGCGGAAGCGGCCGGACCTTTAAGTACCGACATACTTTCTATATCATCTGGATTGATGCTTGAGATGCCGTCACCAAGGTCGTATCCGCCTGATGTTCCTGCGCTGCCGAAGTTTGTATTGTCAAGAGGTACACCATCGACAACATATAATGGCTGGTTATTACCGGTCATTTCAGTACTACCACGCAGAATTACGCGGGTTGATCCGGAAGGACCACCTGCGGTCTGGCTTACAACGAGACCGGCCACACGACCTGCCATAGAGTTGATGACGTTAGTTTCTTTGGCTTTTTCAAAGGCATCACCTTTTACTTCGTCAAGACCGTAACCGAGTGCCTTTCGGTCGCGCTTGATTCCAAGAGCAGTGACCACCACTTCGCTGAGCATTTGCGAACTCTGCTCCAGCGTGATTTTCATTGGCGCCTCTGTAGCCTTGACCTCAACAGGGTCACTGCCGACATAGCTGATTTTAAGTGTTGCATTCGGTGATACCATCAGCGTAAAGTTACCGTCAAGGTCGGTAACTGTTCCATTGCTGGTTCCTTTCTCAATTACTGAGGCACCGATAACTGGGCCTTCAGCATCTTCAACGACACCAGTCACCTTTATCTTCTGAGATGGCGTTGCCGCAGCTGCGCTGGGTTCTGCATACGACTGAAGCGGCATAGCAAAGGATACCGCACCGACAAGCAGGAAACCGTACAGGAGCTTGGTTGTTAAAGTTCTCTGTTTCATGTGTATTGATTAGTTTATTTTAGTTAAGTAAGTCGTAAAAATTAATTTATACTAAGCCGCATGGACAAAATTGATATTGAGTTCAGATCCAAGCGCAGCCAACGCACGGTTAGTTGCATAGAGCAGGGATTCTGTGGAGCAATAATCCGCAGGTCTGAGCCATTTGCCCTTGAGGATTCTCCAGAGCGTCTCGGCGATATTCAAATGTGGACTGTACGGTGGAAGGAAAAAGAGATACAACCCACGTTTCTCCCATATTGGACGGAGTTCCCGCATGAGTTTGCATCTGTGGACGCTTGCATTGTCAAGGACAACAAAAGTGTTTTTACGGATACGGAGAGAAAATCGGTCAAGAAAGTCGGCAACCTTGTCAGCGGTCATATTCTCAGTTGTGGAGAATCCTTCATATCGATTGTTGCGGTCTATCATGCCGAAAATATTGAGTCTCAGACCTCTTTCAGATGGGATATAGACATCTTCACCTCGGAACTGCCATCCGTATGGCACATATCCCTCGGTGCAGATGTGGCTTTCATCTCCATAATAAATGTCGATGAGACAATCTTTTTCCTGTTGTACGAGTTCTTGCAGCTTCTCGGTCTTATACGCATAGAGCTGCGGCGAGGGTTTCCCCTTTGGACGTTTTCTTATACGTCTATATCCCGCGCCAAGGCGGATAAAAAAGCCCTGAAGGTACTCTCGGAGGCTTCTTTCCCTGAAGCCTGCTGCCATGCCTCTTTCGCTTTCTTCACGCTCTGCCTGTCGTTCTCTATGGCTTTGCGTACCGACTCTTCGTCCGAGCAGTCCATTATTGGCTTCCGACCCCGTCCGGGACGTGTTTCCAGTCCTTTGATTCCTTCGGCCTCGAAGCGTTTCACCCAGGAATTGACTGATATATGGGTCATGTCGGTCTGTTCTCCAACCTGTTCCGAAGTCAGGCCGGTGGATTTCAGAAGCACTGCGCGACAGCGCATGCGGTATGCGTGGCTCTTGCCTTGGCGAAAGCCTTCCTCTAATTGCAGACGTTGTTGGTCTGTCAGTTGTATAACTTTGATTTTTGCGATAGCGTTGTGTCTTTATGTGTTTACACAAAGATACGCAAAAAAATTGATATAAACTAATTTTCAACATCTACTTACTTTAATCCAGTCTATATACATCGATGCCGTCTGACCATCTTTTAAGGCTGTAATGCCTTCGATGTCATAGATACCGGTGAATGATCCGCCAACAGCAAGGTTAAACAGAATATAAAAGTCATTTTGAAAATATGGATTACCAGTAATGTCAAAACTATGAAATTTGACATCATCTACAGAAACATCAATCTTATTTTCATTCCAAGTAAGCGTATATGTGTGATATTTGCCGTCTTGCAAATTTGAACCGGCATCTCCGGCGAAATATTGCTGTTCATGTCCGGCAACATCAGGGCCATAATGGAGCGCGGTATTTACTCGCGTGGTACTTGTCCCGTTGGCGATACCTTGGGCATCTCCCATCTCCATTATATCTATTTCACCACAGGCAGGCCACTCCTGCTTATTGTTGCCCATCATCCAAAATGCGGGCCACAGACCATTTGCGGTCTCAGGCAGTTTTATACTTGCCTCAACCTTTCCATACTTGAAATACTTCTTGTTCTTGGTGTTCACGCGACCGGACACCACCTTGTTGCCGGTGCGCTTGGCTGTAAGAATTAGTACAGTCTTACCTTCGTCCTTGCCGACTTTGACCTGACTGGTACTATAGGATTGTAACTCTTGATTTGTCCATCCGGCTTCGTGTGTCTCTTTTGACCAGTAAGCGGAATTGAATGAATCAAAATCGTCAAAGAACACCACATCATCGACAGGTTCAACTACTGGCGGTGCCGGTGTCGGTTCATCTTCCGAGTCGCCACACCCTATTAAAGTCGCTACTGCGAACGCAGAGATAAACAAATGTTTGATATTGAAAAAGACCATGATATTGATTGGTTGGTATATTTACTCCCACATAGACCTTATATGGGTTTTGCAAAATTACCACCGTTCGTTATTATCAAGGTTTGATTACTGACATTTTGAGGTTTGTTTTCTGATATATTATGCTATTATTCAGAAAATCAGACATAAACACCTTAAACCTCGTTCAATTCTGTTCACAAAATTTACTTGGAGACACCCCGAAGTGTTTTTTAAAGATAGTGCTGAAATACTTAGAATTAGCAAAACCTGTCATCACAGCCACTTCTGTTACAGGTGTCTTTTGCTTAAGTAACTCAGCGGCTCGTTCAAGTTTCAGGATTCTTATAAATTCCTGAGGAGCTTTCCCTGTCAATGACTTCAGACGACCGAAGAACAGTGTTCGGCTCATTGCCATCTCTCGGCATAGATATTCAATGTCAAACTCGGTGTTTGATATATTTGCGATAATTATATCAACAGCCTTATCAACAAATGCCTTGTCCGATTGCCTTCGGTCAGTGTCGGTTCCTCGACGATTTGTGGGATTGTCTTCACTTCGACTACGTCACCCTCGGCTCTCATCAATGCAAGCCTCATAAGATATTCACGGATACGCTTGCGGTTGTGGAGCATACCTCTGACCTTGCTTTTGAGGATGTCAAGGCTGAACGGCTTGGCGATATAGTCATCGGCTCCTTTTTCAATGCCGTTCACAATCGCGTCATGAGTGGTTTTCGCAGTAAGTAAAATGACCGGAATGTCGGCGGTGTCAGGGTTGTTCTTTATCATGCTGCACAGCTCGTCACCCTGTATTCCGGGCATCATTACGTCTGAGATGATAATATCCGGATAGTGATTCTCAAGGAATCTTAGGGCATCCTCAGCCGAAATAGTTGACACGACATTATATTCAACCGAGAATGTTGCCGTCAGATAATTCCTAAGATCATCGTTGTCCTCGACAATCAACAATGTCTCATCCTTACTCTCAGAAACAGCGGATACTACGGGAGAAGGTATGCGTATTTCATTCAAGGCCTCATTCAGATTATTCGGATTCCAGTGAATGACAGGCTCGTCATAGATACGCTTGAATGAGATTGTAAAAGTGGTTCCTGCATTCTCTTTAGATGTAAAGCCTATGTTGCCGTTGAGCATTTCCACTATACGCTTGACCTGAAGCAGACCGAAACCGTTGCCTGTTTCTTGTGACGCTCTCGCATTCTCGGCTCTATAGACATTTGTGAATATGTTTTTCTGCTCTTTCTCAGGTATGCCTATACCATTGTCGGTAATCCTGATGACAGCCTTTGACTTGTTTGCGGTTAGTGACACCTCCACTTTGCCACCTTGATTGGTATATTTGCAGGCATTCGACATGAGGTTATCAAGCATGAGTTCAAGCAGATGTCTGTCAGCTGAAACCACTACCTGCTCATCGGGAACTTGCAGGTGAAGCGTGATGCCGCGCTTTTCACCAACATTATTGAAACAACTCAATTCCTCCGACAATAGATAATTAAGATTGATCGGCTCGATGTTGACCTTTGCTTTTCTCGAATCAATCTTTTCAAAATCGAGCAGCTGAGCGGTGACAGCATTAAGCTTTCGTATATTTGCGCCCGCCACATCGAGCAGATATTTAGCCTTTTCGGAAAGGCCGTCCTGTGTCTTCAGCTCTTCAATGGGCGACATGACCAATGACAATGGAGTGCGGATGTCGTGGGCTGTATTGATGAAAAATCTGATTTTGTCTTCGTCATGCTCTTTTCGCAATTGATACCATTTATACCTAATTATAAAATATATAATAAAGGCTATTATAGCCAGATAGCATATTCTGGCCCATATTGTATTCCACCACGGTTCTTCGACAGTGATGTCAATAGAGGTTTCATCTATGACTCGTCCGTCGCTTTTACGCAACGCTTTTATTTTTAGGGTATAATTGCCCGGAGGCACATTCCGGAAGCGGGCGTTACCGTCCATGGTCATTTCGCTCCAATCGTGGTCATACCCTTCAAGGATATGCTGATAAGCGATGTCATTGCGATAGTCTATGTTTATTGCCTCAAAATCAACATCAAACGAGTTATGACTGGCACTGAGCACTATATTCCGGTTTTGCAGCATCTCAAAAAGCTCCGGTATAATCTTGGCAGACTCCTCTTCGCTGATGCCGTCAATAGTGAATCGGGATATTCTCAATGGTGCGGAGTATTCAGCTACACTGATTTTGTCGGGCGACAGCCTGACTGCGCCTGCCGTACTGCCGAAAATCAAATCACCGTTAGATGTCCTTAAAATCGAGGACTTGTTATATTCTCTGGCAATTCCGTTGATAAAGTTAAGACTGGAAACTGTTGAATCGCCTATGATTGCGAGGCCGTTGCCTGTACTTGCCCAAAGGCGTCCCTTGTCATCATGCACAAGACCGTATATATCATTTGAGGGCAATCCGTCTGACATTTTTATCTCGCGTATGATTTTCCTGTTCTTATAATCATACAGGTTAAGACCACCACCTTCGGTTCCAAGCCATACTGTGGTACCTTTTGTGAACATCATCGGGATTATATATGCACTTACGTCGTGCTCTGACTGCTCTTGAAAATTGGCGTACCAGTTATAGCTGTTCGTGTCGGCATCGATGATATAAAATCCGTTGCCGGTAGCGACACCTATACGCTTCTCGTCAACGACACTGATTGACATAACGCCGTCTATCTCAAACCTATGATATAACGAGCCGTCGCTATTAAGGGCTACGAGGCAGCCGTGAGGAGAGCCGACCCATATCTTGCCATGACAATCAGTCTGTATTGCGAAGATATAGTTCGATGACAAGGCTCCATCGCTTTGTGTCCAGTGCCCCTTTATGTTTCCCGACAAATCCATACGGTATACGCCGTCGCCATAACAACCGGCCAGTACATTTCCGTTGCCGTCCTCACACAGCGACACAACGACTATTCCGGATAATGAATTTTTCCAGATTCCGGTACGGGGATTGTAAATGCTTATTCCGCGGTCAGTTGCATACCATATATTTCCGTCTGACGACTCTATGATATAATTCACATTGTTGTTGACAAGAGAGTTGGGATTGTCTTTTATATGTGTAATTATCTGTATGGGCGACTGCGACAGACTCACCATTGTCACCCCTCCG
This sequence comes from Duncaniella sp. C9, assembly GCF_004803935.1. GTDB lineage: Bacteria > Bacteroidota > Bacteroidia > Bacteroidales > Muribaculaceae > Duncaniella > Duncaniella muris. Next base: position 1,545,776 of record NZ_CP039547.1, on the reverse strand, counting down.
GTATAACTGCCAATCCACAGATTGCCTTGGCCGTCATTCAACAGTGCATATATGCCGTTGCCGGTAAATGAAAACTCCGGGGCGAGTTCCGTGTTGACAAACGTGGCCAGAGAGTTGGCCTTTACATTATAAGCCAGGACACCGCTGCCGTCAATACCTATGGCAAGCCTTTCCGGGCTAAGTTTGACAATAGAACGTATCGGCTTATGCAACAGGCTGTTTGTAGCATGGATTTGGGCAACACTGAAATCCGACAAATCAAGTTTATATAAGCCCTTGTTGAAAGCTCCGATATATAGGGCATCGTTTTCCTCATCGAAATACAGGCTCTGTATTTTGGTATCTTTCAGCAGACCAACATCTTTGACCGCATGGTCGTCACGCATGATTTTAAGTCCCGAAGATGTTGCTGCAAACAAATAACCTTTTGCAATAATGATGTCGTTGACAGCCGCGCCGGGCAGTATGGGGCGATAATCCTTATCTGACACGTATTTAAACAGGCCGTCATTGGTTGCATACAATATACTGTTGTCACTGCTCACCAGCATTTTGTTGAGCACAACATCGCTATGACTTAGGTCGGAAAGATTGCTCGTCAAAATAAACGAATCATATACGGGCGTATATTTGTGAATTTTGCCTGTACTTTCGTAGGCATACAAATCGCCCTCATTGAGATACAGCTGAATTATACGACCAGCTCTATCGCCATAGAACGAATCGCCTTCAAGAGAGTAATTCTTAAGAATCCTACCATTATACCTGTCAACCCCCGACTTGGTACTTATCCAGATAGCTCCTGACGCATCTTCAGCAAGCGAATACACCTTCTGACTACTGAGCCCCGTCGAGTTGTCAATACGCAGAACTTCTGAAATTACATGCTGACTTCCATAGCCTTTCTGTGCAAGAAACAGAAAAACCATGACAACCACTGTAATAAACAGCCCGTTCTTAGTGCTCTTTAGCGAAGTTGGCGTATAATCACCCATAATACTGCAAAGTTAGCTAAATTTCTCGACATTAGAGGATTTACAACTCAAAAACTTTAATAATAGCATAATAGCAAAAACAGACGCGTTGCCTCCGACACTATCATCTTCAGCCGTGTGGTATGAAAGTCCACGGCGGAGGTGGCGAGTCGGCGCTGTGTACGCAGGTAGATGTCATACTTGTCTATGAAGGAACGGTCGATAGCCGTAAACGGAATGTCCGACAACTTAGAAAAAGAAAAAATGCTTGCCGGCATGATATATGATGCCAATTATGATCCGTCGCTCATTGCCGAGCGTCTCGAATGCAAGGAACTTTGCCGTGACTATAATGACCTGCGTCCAAAAGACACCATAGGCCGCGAGCGCCTGTTGCGCCGCATTCTCGGCCATGTGGAAGACTCAATCCTGATCGAACAGCCCTTCTTCTGCGACTATGGCTACAACATAAGTGTAGGCAAAAACTTCTACGCCAATTTCAACCTCGTCATCCTTGACGGAGCCAAGGTGACATTCGGCGACAATGTCTTTATAGCCACGAACTGCGGATTCCACACCGCCGGTCATCCGATTGACCCGGTTGAAAGAAACAAAGGTCTGGAATATGCCCGGCCGATAACCGTCGGCAACAACGTATGGATCGGAGCATCTGTCACGGTACTGCCGAGAGTGCCATAGGTGACAACTGCGTGATCGGAGCCGGAAGTGTAGTGACAAAAGACATCACGGCCGGTTCTGTAGCCGTAGGTAATCCATGCCGCGTCATCAGGAAAATAGACGAACAGCAACCTTAAGCATCATGTTCTGACAAAAAATTCGTACCTTTGCATTGCTGATCTGAAGATGCGTTTTGTAATCCTCATCGGAGGGCATTATGATAATGCTGGATAAGATGACCGGGTAAAACCTCGATTCTTATTCAGCAATTTTTATGTTCACATTAGTCATAACCCCTTTTTTCTATCTTATGAAACGTGATGCCATTGATCTAGGGAATGTACATATCCCCACCCTCTTCAGAATCTATCTTGTGCCTACGCTGCTTGGAATGCTCGCACTTTGTGCGGTGACCGCAACGGACGGTATATTCGTAGGACGCGGATGTGGGAGCGACGCACTGGCTGCCGTCAACATCTGCATTTCGCCGACAATGGTGATGATGGGCATCGGACTGATGCTTGGCGTAGGAGCGTCTGTTGTTTCCTCACTCCATCTTGCCGCTGGCAACATCAAAGCCGCAAGACTGAACATCACCCAGGCCCTCCTTGTCGCAACCGTCCTCGCAGGGCTGTTTCTTATCGCCACTCTGTCATCTCCCCGTCACACCGCGCTGCTTTTAGGTAGCTCCGAATCGCTTATGCCGCTTGTCCTGGACTATATGCCCTGGATATTTGCCACGTGTGTGTTTCAGATCTGGTGTGCGATAGGCCTTTTTATTGTCAGACTTGACGGTTCGCCGAAATATGCCATGTGGTGCAACGTCCTGCCCGGCCTGCTGAATGTGATCCTCGACTATCTGTTTATCTTTCCGCTTGACATGGGAGTCCGCGGTGCGGCACTCGCCACATTTCTCAGCTGCATGACAGGCGGCGTCATGGTACTTGTCTATCTTGTGTTTCTCGCATCCGATCTCAGACCGGCTAAATTGAAAATCAGCCTGACCAGCCTGCGGCTGACTCTCCGCAACATAGGTTACCAGTGCAAGATCGGTATTTCAGCACTACTTGGCGAAGCTACTATGGGCGTTCTGATGCTGATGGGCAATCTGGGATTCATGCGCTATATAGGCAATGACGGCGTCGGAGCCTTCAGCATTGCCTGCTACTACTGTCCGTTCGCATTCATGATCGGTAATGCCATCGCACAGTCAGCACAACCGATCATCAGCTATAACTACGGACTCGGAGAGCGTTCAAGAGTGGTATCTACTGAAAAACTTGCCATCATCACCGCCCTGATATGCGGCGGGGCAGTCACCGCTTCTTTCAGTCTGCTGCCGGAACTTATGGTCGGCCTCTTTCTTGACACCCATTCCGAAGCGGCCTTGATAGCGATCGCCGGATTTCCGGTCTATTCTACTGCATTTGTCTTCTTCATATTCAATCTGACGGCAATAGGCTACTTCCAAAGTATCGAAAAAGCTCTTCCGGCAATAATTTTTGCTCTGCTGAGAGGTGTCATATTCCTTGTTCCGTCCTTTATTCTTGTTCCGAAGCTATTGGGCATAAATGGCATATGGATGGCTCTTTCTGTTTCAGAGATCATGACAAGCCTGTGCATTTCCGCGTATTATCTGTACAACAGACTCCGGCCTGGAGCTCATTCATAGAAATCACAGGAAAACAAAAGAATTTATTCTATTATCCGACTGTCCACTGCGGGGATTTGCGCCTGCTGAAGTTTGCTGAAAGCACCGGCGCAAACGGCGACGAAAGACTTCGCGCTCCAGACGGGCAACCCTTGACACAGGCACAGCATTTTATGCACTTTGCCGGATCTGACGAACGGCAGTCATCACTGACTGCATCAGCCGGACATACAGAGACACATTTCCCACACCCGCTGCAAAGCATCGGATCTATAAGCGGAACAAGCCTGACAGGATTCACTTTCTGTCCTTCGGAGTAAACTTTCACAAACGCCCTGAAATTAGCCAAAGACTCTTCCGGCAACGGTTCGTCATGCAGCACCGCCACATCCACCGGCCTCAGACCTCCGCTTTTCAAAGTCTCGCCAACAGCCTTGCCGAATCCGAATGCTTCATCAAGATCTGCCCGGTCCGGACGTCCGACAGCAATCGGGGTGTCAGGGCGCGAATAGGAATGCTCCCCGACAAAGGCTCCGGCCGCAACCGGCACAAAGCCAAGACCGGAAACAAATTCAGCCATATCTGAAAGCGCGTTCTCAAAAGCCCGGTTGCCATAAACTGCGATCAGCACACACGGAGTTGAATCTGCAACAATGTGTTTCATTCTTTCCTTTGCCATCGGAGCCATCCTGCCGCCATAGACAGGTGCTGCGATTACGGCCAGATCAGACCGCCTTAGGCTGATGCTGCCAGGCTGAAGCCCAAGAGTAAGATTGTGGAGAATACTGCCTGCCGCAGCCGTTCCGCTGATGCCGTCCGCAACCGAACGGGCTATTTTCAGAGATGTTTCTGTAGGCGAAAAAACGATATTGTGTAATTCCATTTCAAGAAGCAATATTATGTGATACCGGCAACCGATAGGGTCGAGACTGCAAATATACACATTTCCAATGAAAAAACGTCCGCCAGGATTCACATCTTAGCGGACGCATTGTTAAACACTTAACATCTTTTCTGCTCATAAACTAATCTTCTTTGTTATATATTATGTGTTTGTTGAAAGTATGAGCAATATGGATTATTCATAACGTATTGCCTCTATCGGGTCGAGATTCGACGCCTTCTTTGCCGGATACCAGCCGAAGAAGACCCCGGTGATCGTACACACGGCAAAAGAAAGTCCGACCGAATACATCTGAATATACACCGGCCAGTGGGCTATGACCGTGACAAGCCAGGAGGCAAGCACTCCGACCAATATGCCTATGACACCGCCGGTCACGCTTATGATGACGGCCTCGATCAGGAACTGCGAGAGGATGTCGATGCCACGGGCTCCAACTCCGTCAAATATTAAACCAACAGGCAAAAAAAATCCACGAACCGGCTCTTATCGGACATCCACACGGCTAAGACCCTGTTCACCAATATTTGTTAACGCCGGGGCGCTCAAGCGTCATGCAGATGTGTTCGCGCAGTAGGGGAGCAATGCGGTGGCATTGTGGCCGAAACATATTGTGCATAAATATGAGCCATAATGACACATCGGACTGCTGCCATTTTCGTATTTTTGCCATGCCGTGAACGTTTTAACATACCTTATAAAATTGCGCCGTGAATATGCTGCAAAACATATAACCGATCGCTTGAAAGTTATTGCAAAAAATCTAATTTTACAAACTAAAACCAAACCTTATGAAATTTACATATCTCACAGCATTCATCGTTGCCGGTGCAGCCTTGACTCTGACATCATGTGGAGAAAACAAAAAAACATCGGATCTTACAGAATCCGGACTTGACCCTGACAACTTCGTGACCACCGTCAACGGCAAGACTACCGGACTTTATACCCTGAAAAATAATTCCGGCATGGAAGTCTGCATCACCAATTTCGGAGGACGCATCGTCTCGCTGACTGTGCCTGACAGAGACGGAACCCCGACAGATGTCGTGCTGGGATTCGACAGCATCGCCTCATATCTCCCGGAAAACAATCAGACTGACTTCGGAGCTGCGATAGGCCGCTACGCCAACCGCATCAATCAGGGAAGAATGGTGATTGACGGCGACAGCATCAGACTGCCTCAGAACAACTTCGGCCACTGCCTGCATGGCGGTCCAGCAGGATGGCAATATCAGGTATATGACGTCATTGCAGCAAATGACAGCACTCTCGTGCTCGAAATGGACTCTCCTGACGGTGACAACAATTTTCCAGGTAACGTGAAAGCGACAGTCTGCTACACTCTCACCCCTGACAATGCACTTGACATAGCCTACAGCGCTGTCACCGACCGCCCGACTGTCATCAACATGACCAACCACTCCTATTTCAACCTCAGCGGAGACCCTGACAAAGCGATCACAGACCATCTGCTCTACATCAACGCTGCGGACTACACTCCTGTCGACTCAACATTCATGACCACCGGCGAGATAGCTTCTGTCAAAGACACTCCGATGGATTTCACCACCCCGCGTGCCATCGGCGAAAAAATTGATGAAACAGACTTCGAACAGATCTCAAACGGTATGGGCTATGACCATAACTGGGTACTGACCACAAACGGCAACGACAGCATTATCGCCGCCAGCCTCTACGCCCCTTCAACAGGTATCAGACTTGATGTGTTCACCGACGAACCGGGTATTCAAGTCTACTCCGGCAACTTTCTTGACGGCTCCGTCAAAGGCAAAAACGGCAAAGTCTACAACAAAAGGGCTGCCATATGCCTTGAATCACAGCACTACCCCGACAGCCCGAACAAACCTCAATGGCCGTCAGTGATTCTCAGACCCGGCGAGACGTACAGCAGCCATTGCGTGTTCCGTTTCGGAATTGAAAAGTAATTTTACACATATACTATTACTATATTTATACCATTACTATATTTAAATGTTGTTTAAAAACAATCTCTTATAACTCAGAATCTGACACTAAAAAATCATCAATTAAATCATGGCTCTATTAGACTGGATTGTCATCGCTATATTCTTCGTAGCGCTCATCGGCATCATCGTATGGGTGATGCGGCAGAAACAAAACAATGCCGAAGACTACTTCCTTGGCGGCAAAGACGCAACCTGGATTGCCATCGGCGCTTCGATTTTCGCCTCTAACATCGGATCGGAACATCTTATAGGCCTGGCCGGATCAGGAGCATCAAGCGGCATGGCAATGGCCCATTGGGAAATCCAGGGCTGGATGATCCTTCTGCTCGGATGGGTCTTCGTGCCGTTCTATTCCCGCTCTATGGTCATAACGATGCCTGAATTTCTTGAACGCCGCTACAACTCGGCCTCCCGAACCATTCTCTCGCTGATCTCTCTGATCAGCTACGTGCTGACTAAAGTCGCAGTGACGGTTTATGCCGGCGGACTCGTATTCCAGCAAGTGTTCGGCATCGACACTCTATGGGGCATAGACTTTTTCTGGATCGCTGCCATCGGCCTTGTCGTGATCACTGCCCTCTACACCATCTTCGGGGCATGAAATCTGTGCTCTACACCTCCGTGCTCCAGACTCCGATCCTGCTGCTCGGATCAATGATCATCCTCGTGCTCGGCCTTAAGGAACTCGGCGGATGGGACAAGATGATGGAAATCTGTTCCTCGGTGGAAGTCAACCAATACGGTGACACCATGACTAACCTCATACGCGACAACCGCGATCCGCAATATCCCTGGCTCGGCGCCCTTATCGGCTCAGCGGTTATCGGTTTCTGGTACTGGTGTACCGACCAGTTCATAGTGCAGCGCGTGCTCTCAGGCAAAAACGAGCGTGAAGCCCGCCGAGGCACAATCTTCGGTGCCTACCTCAAACTGCTCCCGGTCTTCCTCTTTCTCATTCCCGGCATGATCGCCTTCGCACTCCATCAGAATCTCGGCGACTTCCTTCCGCTGACTGAAAACGGACTTCCAAACTCTGACGCCGCCTTCCCCACCCTTGTGGCAAAACTCCTTCCGGCCGGTGTGAAAGGCCTGATTGTATGCGGCATTCTCGCTGCGCTTATGTCATCACTCGCATCTCTCTTCAACTCCTCAGCCGCTCTGTTCACCATCGACTTCTATCAGCGCTTCCGTCCGAAAACCGACCCGAAAAAACTCGTGCGCATCGGCCAGGCCGCCACAGTTGTCATCGTGGCTCTCGGCATTCTCTGGATACCGGTCATGCGCTCCGTAGGCGATGTGCTATATCTCTATCTTCAGGACGTGCAGTCAGTGCTCGCCCCCGGCATCGCAGCAGCATTCCTCATGGGCATCTGCTGGAAACGCGCGTCAGCCCAAGGCGGCATGTGGGGACTTATCGCCGGTCTCGTCATCGGCCTGACCCGACTCGGAGCCAAAGTCTATTACAGCAATGCGACCGTAGTGCCCGGCAGCGACAGCAACCTCTTCCAATACCTGTTCTACGACACCAACTGGCTCTTCTTCTGCGGATGGATGCTGGTGTTCTGCCTCCTGGTTGTGATAATTGTCAGCCTCTTAACCAAAGCGCCTGACCAGGAAAAGATACGCGGACTTGTGTTCGGCACCTCAACTCCGGAACAGCGGGCCGCAACCCGCGCAAGCTGGAACCACTGGGATGTAATCCACACCGTCATCATTCTCGGCATCACAGCCGCTTTCTATTATTACTTCTGGTAATCTGGCGGACTGAACCTGACCAGCCGAATGATTGTTTATATTAAACTATACTCGTCTCATAAATGTTACAGGAACTTAAAGAAAAAGTCTTTCACGCCAATCTCGAACTGGTAAAGCAAGGACTCGTCATCTACACCTGGGGCAATGTCTCAGGCATAGACCGTGAAAAAGGGCTCGTCGCAATCAAGCCGAGCGGGCTCGACTATGACAAAATGACCGCTGACGATATGGTAGTGGTTGACCTTGAAGGAAATATCGTAGAAGGCAAGCTGCGCCCATCTTCTGATACCCCCACCCATCTCGCTCTCTACCGGGCTTTTCCGGCTATCGGCGGAGTTGTCCACACTCACTCCACCTATGCCACCGCCTGGTCACAGGCCGGCCTTGACATACCCAACATAGGCACCACTCATGCCGACTATTTCCACAAAGACATCCCCTGCACGGCCGACATGACAGCCGAAGAAGTCAGAGGTGACTATGAACTGGAAACCGGCAACGTCATCGTCAGACGCTTCGCCGACATCGACCCGACGGCCACACCGGCAGTTCTGGTAAAAAACCACGGACCTTTTACCTGGGGCAAAGATCCGGCCGATGCAGTCCATAACGCAGTTGTGCTCGAACAGGTCGCCAAAATGGCATTCATAGCCCGCACCATCAATCCGGCGCTGACCATGAATCCGCTCCTCATCGAGAAGCACTACAACCGCAAGCACGGCCCCGGTGCATATTACGGACAGGGCAAACAGGATTGAAAAACTGCAAGACGAATTCTTGCAATTCAAATAATACAGATAACACAGACAGAAAAAAACAAACTGATATGGCATTTGAAAACAACGAACTCTGGTGGATCACCGGAGCACAGCTCTTATACGGCGGCGACGCAGTAGTAAAAGTCGACGCACACTCAAAAGAAATGGTCGATGGTCTCAACGCCTCCGGCGTGATACCGATGAAAGTGGTCTATAAAGGCACAGCCAACTCTTCACGCGAAGTGGAAGAGATTATAAAAGCGGCTAACAACGACTCACGCTGCGTCGGTGTGATCACCTGGATGCACACATTCTCACCGGCCAAAATGTGGATTCACGGCCTGCAGCAACTCCGCAAGCCGCTGCTCCATTTCCACACACAGTACAATGCCGAAATCCCCTGGGAGACTATGGACATGGACTTCATGAACCTCAACCAGAGCGCCCACGGCGACCGCGAATTCGGCCACATCTGCGCCCGTCTGAACATCCGCCGCAAAGTAGTTGTAGGCTATTGGAAAGACAAGGCCATCCAGGAACGCATAGCCGTCTGGTCACGAGTGGCCGCGGCATGGGCCGACGCACAGGACATGAGAGTCATCCGCTTCGGCGACCAGATGAACAACGTGGCTGTCACTGACGGTGACAAGGTTGCCGCCGAAATGCAGTTGGGTTACCACGTGGACTACTGTCCCGTCAGCGAACTGATGGAATATCACAAGAAAGTCACCGAAGAGGAAACCAAGGCCCTCTTCGATACCTACCTCGCCACCTATGATTTTGACCCGAAAATCGCTGACGCCACAACTCCTGAACACAAATCGGTCTGGAATGCCGCCCGCGCCGAACTCGCAATCCGTGCCTGCCTCCAGGACAAAGGAGCCAAGGCATTCACTACCAACTTTGACGATCTCGGCACTGATGACATAAATGATCCGCACTTCGAAGGCTTTGACCAGATACCCGGCCTCGCATCACAGCGACTGATGGCTGAAGGCTACGGCTTCGGAGCCGAAGGCGACTGGAAATCAGCAGCCCTCTACCGCACCCTGTGGGTTATGAACCAGGGTCTACCCGGCGGGTGCTCCTTCCTTGAAGACTACACTCTCAACTTCGATGGCAATGAAAGCTCTATACTCCAGGCACATATGCTTGAAATCTGCCCTCTCATAGCAGAGCGTAAGCCTCGTCTTGAAGTGCATTTCCTCGGCATCGGCATCCGCAAGGCTCTGACCGCACGTCTGGTATTCACCTCAAAGCCGGGGCCCGGCGTCACAGCCACTGTCATTGACATGGGCAACCGCTTCCGCCTGATTGTCAACGATGTCGAATGTCTGAAATCAAAACCTCTTCCCAAACTGCCCGTAGCATCGGCTCTCTGGAAACCGATGCCCGACTTCGCCACAGGAGCCGCAGCATGGATTCTCGCCGGAGGCACCCACCACTCATGTTTCGCCTACGGTGTCACTCCCGAATACTGGGCAGACTATGCCGAAATGGCCGGCATCGAAATGCTTCACATCGACAAGGACACAACCATCGAGAATTTCAAGCGTGAGATGCGCATCAACGATGTCTATTACATGCTCAACAGATAAAATGCAACTTGATCCGAAAACAACAATCGAACAGGGCAAGGCGATCCTCGGAATCGAACTGGGATCCACCCGAATCAAAGCCGTACTGATCGACGGAGAGAACAAGCCGATAGCCCAAGGCTGTCATGAATGGGAAAACCAGCTCGCCGACGGGCTTTGGACCTACAGCACAGAAGCTATCTGGTATGGCCTGCAGGACGCCTATGCCGACCTGCGCGCAAATGTGCGCAAAGATTTCGATATAGAGATCGAACATCTTGCAGCAATCGGCGTCAGCGCCATGATGCACGGCTATATGCCATTCGGAGCCGACGGCGAAATACTCGTGCCCTTCCGGACCTGGCGCAACACCAACACCGGACCTGCCGCAGCCCGGCTGTCGGAACTCTTTGTCTACAACATCCCTCTCAGATGGAGCATCTCTCACCTATATCAGGCTATACTCAACGGAGAGGAACATGTGAAAGACATCGACTATCTGACCACTCTCGCAGGCTATATCCACTGGAAACTGACCGGCAGGAAAGTGCTTGGCGTAGGCGATGCCTCAGGCATGATACCCATAGATCCCTCCACCGGAAACTATTCGGCTGAAATGGTCGGCAAATTCGACTCGCTCATCAAAGACAAGGCCTACCCCTGGACTCTGACCGATATACTTCCTGAAGTGCTTTCGGCCGGACAGGATGCCGGAAAGCTCACGCCTGAAGGCGCCAGAAGGCTTGACGTGTCGGGCCATCTGCAGCCGGGCGCACCATTCTGCCCGCCGGAAGGCGATGCGGGAACCGGCATGGTAGCAACCAACGCCGTGTTGCAGCGCACCGGCAACGTGTCTGCCGGAACCTCGTCATTCTCAATGATCGTTCTTGAGAAAGATCTCTCCAAGCCCTATGAGATGATCGACATGGTGACCACACCTGACGGAAGCCTCGTCGCGATGGTCCACTGCAACAACTGCACATCCGATCTAAATGCCTGGGTCAGCCTTTTCAAAGAATACCAGCAACTGCTCGGAGTGCCCGTTGACATGAACGAGGTGTTCGGCAAACTCTATGAGAATGCCCTTAGCGGAGACCCCGACTGCGGCGGACTGCTTTCCTACAACTACTATTCCGGCGAACCTGTGACCGGCCTGACCGAAGGACGCCCGCTTTTCGTCCGTTCAGCCGCCGACAGATTCAACCTCGCCAATTTCATGCGCGCAAACCTCTACGCATCCGTGGCTGTGCTTAAAATCGGAAATGACATCCTTTTTAACGAAGAGAAAGTAGAAGTAGACCGTATCACCGGCCACGGCGGTCTGTTCAAGACCAAAGGCGTAGGCCAGAGAATACTCGCAGCGGCACTCAATTCTCCGATCTCCGTAATGGAGACTGCCGGCGAAGGCGGCGCATGGGGCATAGCGCTTCTTGCATCGTATCTTGTCAACAATGACAAAGGGCTGTCGCTTGCAGGCTTCCTCAACGACCGGGTGTTTCTCGGTGATGCGGGCTCTGAAATCGCCCCTGATCCGGCCGATGTCGAAGGCTTCAACCGCTACATCGAAACATACAGACAAGGTCTGGCCATTGAACATGCGGCCTGCGAAGCCAAACGATAATCCGGCTCCACAAGAACTGTCAAAACTATCCCATAAGAAGGACGGAAAGCTTTCAACAGCTGTCCGTCCTTCTGCTTTTTCACCAAAAACACGGAAACCATTCCGAGAAAGAAAATTTAAGAATCAGCATTTGATTTTTTCTGATGATTTGTTGTAAATTTGTGATGCGTAAAATTTTATCATCAGTCTAAAACACATCAGTATATGCAATTCAAAGGTCAGATCACGGCCATTGCCACGCTTGTGCTTGCCGGCGTGATTCCACACTGCGCCATCGCACAGTCCAAAGAAATCAGCGTTCAGACACCCGGCGGACAGCACGTCAGAGTAAGCGCCGTAAGCGACAACATCATCAAAGTAAGTAACTGGAATGCCGGAGAAACTTTGCCGGAAACCGCCACTTCGGTATTGAACGGCCAATGCGGGACTGTATCATCAAGCACGGCTCCGGGCATCTGCGTGATGACAACCGGCGGCGGAATAGTTGTCCGGGTAGACAGCCTGACCGGCTCTGTTGACATCAGCGCCGGCCCGAAACGATCAGTCAGTGACAACGGTCTGCGCACACTCGCCGGCGGACAGAGGCGGCTCGAACTGTCGACCGTAGGCGAAGGTTCATTCTACGGCGCAGGCGAACGCGGCTACAGTTTCAACCTTGCGGGTGACACTCTTGTGATGTACAACAAACAGAACTACGGCTACACCGCAGGCGAAGAACGCATCCGTCAGATGAACATCACAATGCCGCTGTTTCTCTCGTCAAACGGCTATGCAGTTGTATTCGATGACTTTGCAGCCGCCAGCATGATCATGTCCAATCCGATTGTCTACACAAGCGAATCACGGTCACCAATTTCATATTATTTCATCAACGGCGCCGGATCACTCGCTTCAGTGACACGAGAACTGTCAGCGCTTACCGGCCGGCAGAAACTGCCCCCGTTCTGGGCCCTCGGATACATAACTTCAAAATACGGCTATCACACCCAGCAGGAGACTCTCGGTGTGGTTGACACTCTCAAACGGGCCGGTTATCCGCTTGACGGAATCGTGCTCGACCTCTACTGGTACGGCAAAGAGGAAGACATGGGGCGTCTGGCCTGGGATCAGCAGCAGTGGCCCGACCATAAGAAAATGCTTTCCGATCTCAAAGAGCACGGTGTAAACACGGTCATCATATCCCAGCCCTACATTCTCCGCAACGGACGCGGTCTTGAAAACTACAATGAGCTTGCATCGAAAGGCCTCCTGGTCAAGGATTCGACCGGAGGCCCGCAGGAAGTCAAAATCTGGGTCGGCGAAGGCGGCATGTTTGATGTCTCTAATCCTGACACCAGGTCGTGGCTGAGCGAGCGCTACAAGGCTCTTACCCTTGAAGGTGTCGGAGGCTGGTGGGGCGATCTCGGCGAACCCGAAGTGCACCCTGAAACCGGCATACACGCCAACGGACTCAGCGCCCGTGAATACCATAATCTCTACGGCAACGACTGGTCATCAGTCATATCTGACCTGTTTGCCTCGGAGTTTCCAGACCGCAGGCTCATGACCATGATGCGCGGAGGCACTACAGGCCTGCAGCGCTACAGCGTCTACCCCTGGTCAACTGATGTATCCCGCTCCTGGGGCGGACTGCAGCCGCAGATCACCATCATGCTCAACTCCGGGCTCAGCGGCCTGGGCTACATGAGCCACGATGTGGGCGGTTTTGCAATCGACCCGGATGCACCCTATGATCCCGAACTGTATGTGCGGTGGCTCCAGCTCGGCACCTTCTCTCCCATCCTCCGCACTCATGCCCAGGCTACGGCAGAACCTTACAATTATCCGGACCAACAGCACATAATCCTGCCCCTGATCAAGGAACGCTACAGATGGCTGCCATACAACTACACTCTGGCCTACGAAAATGCCTCGCAGGGTCTGCCCCTTGTGCGCCCGCTCAATTTCTATAGTTCCGGATCTGACAGATTCGATGACATCACAGATGAATATCTCTGGGGATGCGACATCCTCGTGGCTCCGGTCATGACCCAGGGCGCAACCCGGCGCAGCATTGTCTTCCCCGATGGCCTCTGGGTCGACTACAACAATCCAGGCAGACTTTACAACGGCGGAGATACCGTCACCTATCCCGCGCCACTTGAAGTGCTCCCACTCTTTGTCCGCGCAGGTGCCATCATCCCGCAGGCCGACTATGGCATGCAGTCGACTGAAGACTACCGAACCGACCGTTATACGATAAACTACTATCCGTATCTCGGCAAATCGGAATACACTCTGTTTGAAGATGACCGCAAATCGCCCGGCTCACTCGATGAAGGTGCTTATTCTCTCATAAATTTCACCGGCGAAGCCTCCATTGAAGGGATAAATCTTGACATCTCGTCTCAAGGCACATATCCGGGAGCGCCGAAAGTCAAAGATCTGACATTCCGGATTCACCTTGTTGACGGCGACCCTTCATCAGTCAGCGTTGACGGACACAAGCTGAAACGCGGAGCATGGAAATTTGACCGCAGCGAATCCATGCTGACATTCAAAATCAAATGGAACGTTGACAAACCTCTGGCAATACATATCCGCTAAACAGTCTCCCCCCCCCACAAAAAAAGTCCATGACCAATGGCCAAGCGCCACAGTTCATGGGCCTTTTTTTTACGGATTACATCATGCAATCTTCTCGTGCTGACGTGTGCCCAAAACTCAATGCCTCCGAGATGCGATAAAATCACTTTTTTTTCGTAACTTCGCGATTGCATCGGCATTATGCCGCTAATGTACCAAAAGTCAATAACCTATCATAGACATGAAACAGTGCATACTCTTCTCGCTGACACTGTCGGCTTCTCTTCTGCTGCCGTTCGGCTCCAGGGCCGATGGCTATCGCAATCCGGTGATACCGGGTTTTCATCCCGACCCTTCAGTAGTGGCAGTCGGTGATGATTTTTATCTTGTGAACTCGTCATTCTGCTATTTTCCGGGAGTGCCCCTCTATCACAGCAAAGACCTTGTCAACTGGCAGCAGACAGGCCATGTGCTTGACCGCGAAAGTCAGCTGAATCTCAAAGGCGCCTCTGTCTGGGGCGGTATCTATGCCCCGACTATCAGATATGACAACGGACGGTTCTATATGATCACCACCAATGTCTCGGACAAAGGAAATTTTCTCGTGCACACCACCGATCCGGCAAAAGGCTGGAGTGATCCGGTGTGGCTCAGGCAGGGAGGCATTGATCCATCGCTATATTTCGAGGACGGCCGATGCTACATGGTCAGCAATCCTGACAACGGCATATGGCTGTGTGAGATCAACCCGCTCAGCGGAGAGCAACTGAGTGAAAGCCGGCACATATGGGACGGAACAGGCGGTCGATATCCCGAAGCACCGCACATTTACAAAAAAGACGGCTGGTATTATCTGTTGATAGCCGAAGGAGGCACTGAACCGGGCCACAGTGTGACCATAGCCCGCAGCCGTGACATAGCCGGGCCTTACACAGCCAATCCGGCAAATCCGATACTCACTCATTTCAACCGGGCTGGACAGGCCAACCCCATCCAGGGAACCGGACATGCCGATTTCGTCCAGGCTCCTGACGGATCATGGTGGCTGGTATGTCTCGGATTCCGCCAGCAGAACGGCGCGCACCATCTTCTCGGACGCGAGACTTATCTTGCTCCGGTACGATGGGACGAAAACGCCTGGCCTGTGGTCAACGGCAACGGAATCATCAGCCTTGACATGGATGTGCCGACATTGCCGCTCAGACCGCTCCCTCCCAAAAAGCAGCGCGACAATTTCGACAGCAAGACTCTCGGCCACGAATGGGTGTGGCTCAGAAATCCGGTGACCGGCAACTACAGCTATGGCAAAGGCAGTCTGAAACTCAAAGGCACCTCCGCCGGACCGGATAGCACGACCGAATCACCGACAATGCTGTTACGCCGTCAGGAGCATATCAATTTCACGGCAACTACAGCTGTCAGCCTTGAGAATCCATCGGCCGGGAGCGAAGCCGGCCTGACGGTATTCGCCTCCGAGCCGTCGCACTATGACATGTTCGTCACTCAGAAAACCGACGGGAGCAAAACGGTCGCGCTCAGATACCGGCTTAACGAACTGACCCATATCGAAAAGGAACTCTCACTCCC
Organism: Duncaniella sp. C9; assembly: GCF_004803935.1. GTDB lineage: Bacteria > Bacteroidota > Bacteroidia > Bacteroidales > Muribaculaceae > Duncaniella > Duncaniella muris. The sequence continues at coordinate 1,529,715 of NZ_CP039547.1, read as the reverse complement.
GCATGACTGCAAAAAGGCGATACTGCGAGTTACCGCAAGCCCGACTGTCTACAGTTTCTCCGCATCAACTGACGAAGGCAAGAGCTTTCAGGAGCTCGGGAAGATGAACACCCGCTATCTCTCAACCGAAACCGCCGGAGGATTCACCGGCACATTCATCGGGCTATATGCCGTCTCGCCTGATAATCACGGAGACGGAATTTTTGACTATTTCGACTACATTCCTAAATCAGAATAGAATAAATGAGAACTTTTTTAATAGCCCTCGCTCTTGCGCTGACTGCAGGAGGAGCCTCGGCAAAGGTCAGGCCTTCGGCTATGATCAGTGACAACATGGTGCTTCAGCAGAATGCCAGCGCACGCATATTCGGCAGCGCCGATCCGGGATCGACTGTGACCGTGACTCCGTCATGGAACAACAAGCCCTACTCAACCACCACTGACCGCACCGGCCAGTGGTGCCTGGCCATTGACACCCCCGGCGGCAGTTTCGACAAGCACACCATCACGATTTCTGACGGCGAGCCGATAACGGTCGGCAACGTGCTCGTCGGTGAAGTCTGGCTGGCTTCCGGACAGTCCAACATGCAGATGCCGCTGAAAGGATTTCCCGGCTGCTGCACCGAAGGCGGATATGATGAGATTGCGTCTTCACGCCGGCAGGCCGACAAAGTCAGATTTTTCACCGTGCCCCTGACACAGAGCTATACTCCGGTTGACACTGTCAATGCTTCATGGGCTATTCCCACACCTGAAACCGCTGCTGAGTTCAGCGCCCTCGCATGGCATCTGGCCAAGCGCATGAGCGATGTGCTTGGTGTGCCTGTGGGCATTGTCAGTGCGGCTTATGGCGGTGCCAAAGTTGAAAGCTGGACTCCCAGAGAGCTGCTTGAGACATACAAGGATGTGTCGCTTGATCCGAAAGACATCGAACCGATGGTCCACTACCTGCGCCCGATGCTGATGTATAACGCTATGTTTGTACCCATCAGCAACTACACCTATAAAGGTATCCTGTGGTATCAGGGTTGCTCCAACGTATCCACCTGGCAGACCTATGCCGAACGGCTTGAGGCTATGGTGAAACACTGGAGAGACCGGATAGCCATCGGTGACATTCCGTTTTACAGTGTTGAGATCGCACCGTATGAATACGGCGACCCTTCTGAGCAAGGCAAAGCGCCTCTGCTGCGCGAGGCTCAGCGGAAAGCCGTGGAGCGGATTCCGAACAGCGGAATCATCTGCACGAACGATCTCGTAAAGCCTTATGAACGTTTCAACATCCATCCGGCCGACAAAGCGGCTGTAGGCAAGCGTCTTTGTGACCTTGTGCTTAACAAGACTTACGGCAAAAAGCAGTTCCCGGTAGAAAGTCCACGCTATAAAAGCCACAAATTCAAAGACGGAGCCGCATGGGTTGCTATAGACTCTCCTTGTGACGGCATCTGCCGCAACTATGACATACAGGGCTTTGAGGTTGCAGGTGCTGACAAAGTCTTCCACCCGGCCGATTCCGTGTGGCTCCACTGGCAGACAAACGAAATGGTGGTTTCAAGCAAAGAGGTGCCGCAACCGGTGGCTGTCCGCTACGGCTGGCGCGATTTCATGCCGGGCAATCTACATGCCGGCAACTATCTGCCCCTGATTCCGTTCCGGACCGATGACTGGGAGTAAGCTCCGCCGCCCCACCCTCCTGCATCTGCCGGACAGATCCTAAAAAACAAGGCCGTAACACACGCTTTATGAAGCTTGTATGTGTTACGGCCTTTGCTATATCCTGTTAGTCTGCGAGCGCCTGATCGAGATCATTAAGAATGTCGTCGATATCCTCGATGCCTACCGACAGTCGCACGAGATCCGGAGCTACGCCGGCTTCTCTCAGCTGCTCGTCGGTCAGCTGGCGGTGGGTATGGCTTGCAGGATGCAGGACACAGGTCCTGGCATCAGCCACATGGGTCACTATAGCGATAAACCGGAGTTTGTCCATGAACTCTATCGCATCTTCGCGCGAACCCTTAAGTCCGAACGAGATCACACCGCAAGTGCCCTGCGGCATCTGCTTCCGGGCGAGTTCATAATACTTGTTGCCCGGCAGTCCGGCATAGTTCACCCAGCTGACTTTCGGGTGCTTTTCAAGCCATTCGGCCACCTTCTGTGCGTTCTCGCAATGACGGGGCACACGAAGATGCAGGGTTTCAAGACCGATGTTGAGCAGAAACGAATTGTGGGGCGAAGGAATTGATCCGAGGTCACGCATCAGCTGAGCTGTTGCCTTGGTGATAAACGCACCCTTCCCGAAAGCCTTGGTGTATGTGAGTCCGTGATATGATTCGTCAGGAGTGGTCAGGCCCGGAAATTTATCGGCATAGGCATCCCAGTCAAAGTTACCGCTGTCCACTATGGCTCCGCCTACGCTTGTGGCATGGCCGTCCATATATTTAGAAGTGGAATGTGTCACGATGTCCGCGCCCCACTCAAACGGGCGGCAGTTGATGGGCGTGGCGAATGTATTGTCGACAATCAGCGGCACACCGTTGGCATGGGCCACTTTGGCAAATTTCTCAATGTCAAGCACATCATTGCTCGGATTGGAGATAGTCTCGCCGAAAAGCAGCTTTGTGTTGGGCCGGAAAGCCGCAGCGATTTCCTCTTCCGTAGAATTCGGGCTGATGAAAGTGCAGTCAATGCCCATTTTCTTCATTGTCACGGCAAAAAGGTTGAATGTGCCTCCATATATTGCCGATGAGCAGACGAAATGATCGCCGCTCTGACAGATGTTGAACACGGCATAGAAGTTTGCGGCCTGGCCTGAAGATGTCAGTATCGCAGCCACACCGCCCTCAAGTTCCGCAATCTTAGCCGCTACGGCATCATTTGTGGGGTTGGCAAGACGTGTATAGAAATAACCGCTTTCCTCAAGGTCGAAAAGCCTGGCCATCTGTTCGGAACTTGAATATTTGAAGGTTGTGCTCTGAATGATCGGCAAGACACGGGGCTGCCCGTTTTCAGGCTTCCAACCGCCCTGCACACAAATAGTACCGCTGTTAAGTTTATTTGACATTATTGTTATTATTAAGTATTTTTGCAAAGGTAATAAAATTTTAGCAACTCCGTAACCGGCTTTTGTCCATGATAACTTTTGACAATCTCAGAGATCTTCTGAAAAGCAACCGCTCCGTGCGCCGTTTCGACGGTTCAAAGTCTGTCGGCGCAGAAATTCTGAAGCAATTGGTCGAACTGACCCGCTACTGCGCATCGGCCCGCAACATGCAGCCTCTGCGCTATCGCCTTGTCAGCACACCTGAGGAGTGTCTGTTTCCGGCTCTGAAATGGGCCGGCTATCTGACTGACTGGGCCGGTCCGTCAGAGGAGGAACGCCCGACGGCCTATCTTGTGCAATGCCTCGACACGGAACTGGCAGGCAACTGCCTGTGTGACGACGGGCTTCATCTTGAAGCCCTGACACTCGGAGCCTCTGCCCTCGGAATCAACGGTTGCATAATAAAAGCGTTCAATGCAGCCGAGGTGGTACGATCGCTCGCGATACCTGAACGATACAAGCCTTTATATGTGCTTGCTTTAGGCTATCCGGCTGAAAAAGTCGAAATCATATCCACTGACGGTACAAGCCAGGCAGACATCCGCTACTTCCGTGATGACGCAGATGTCCACATCGTGCCCAAACGGCCTTTGGAAGAACTTATCATCAGCTGAAACAAACCCTGCGGCAGCGCCGTCTCACAAGACCGCCACAAAATGCAAGGCCATCGGCTGAATCCTGACATGGATACTGCCGATGGCCTTGTATTTTCAGTGCCTGAGATCTTCAGCGGTCAGCCTCCGAAGTTGTCATAGTGGACAGATTCGGGATCAACGCCAAGATCATCGAGCATCTTGTTGACGGCGGCGCTCATCGGGCCGGGGCCACACATATAGTATTCGATATCTTCCGGATCTGGATGGTCCTTGAGATATGTCTCATAGATCACCTGATGAACAAATCCGGCGGTGTATTTCACTCCTGCGGCATCAGCTGCCGGATCTGGGCGGTCAAGAGCGAGATGGAACTTGAAGTTGGGGAAGTCCTTTTCAAGCTGCATGAAATCGTCGAGATAGAACACCTCGTTGAGCGCACGGGCTCCGTAGAAATAGTTCATCACGCGGTCGCGGGTCTGGAGCGTCTTGGTGAGCCACATGATCTGTGCGCGAAGCGGGGCCATACCTGCGCCGCCGCCTATCCACATCATCTCGGCCTTTGAATCGACAATCGGGTGGAAATCGCCGTAAGGACCGCTCATGCGCACCTTGTCACCGGGCTTGAGGGTAAAGATGTAGCTCGAAGCGATACCCGGCATCACATCCTGGAATCCCACCTGGGGTTTCGGCTTGAAAGGTGGAGTGGCGATGCGGACTGTCAGCATGATGCGGTCGCCTTCTTCCGGATAGTTGGCCATCGAATAGGCGCGGACAGTTGTCTCCGTGTTGCGGCATTTCAGTCCGAAAAGTCCGAATTTTTCCCATGCGGGAAGATATTCGGCACCGATCGAATCCTTGTCAATGTCTTTGTCATAGTCCATATCGAAGGTAGGAATCTTTATCTGGGCATATGAACCGGGGATGAAATCCATGTGGGCGCCTTCAGGAAGAGCCACAATGAACTCCTTGATGAAGGTGGCCACATTGCGGTTTGAGATCACCTCGCATTCCCATTCCTTGACGTCAAGCGCAGAGGCCGGAATGCCGATAGAGCAATCTTCCTTCACCTTTACCTGGCAACCGAGGCGCCAATGGTCCTGCTGCTGTTTGCGTGAGAAGTGCACCTTTTCAGTAGGAAGTATGTCACCGCCACCTGAAAAGACCTGACATTTGCACTGTCCGCAACTTCCTTTTCCGCCACAGGCCGAGGGGAGGAAGATGTTTTCGTCAGCGAGTGTTGAGAGCAGAGCTTTGCCTGAGTCGGCTTCCACAACGGTATCATTGTTAATCGTGATCTTTACTTTGCCCGAATGGACAAGATATTTCTTGGCGAGCAGCAGAATCATCACAAGAAAAAGTGTGATGATCAGAAAGATGCAAACGCCTGAGAGTATTGTCAGCATATCTGTGAAATTCAGTAATAACAAGGGTTAGTAAATCAGATCTTGATTCCGAGGAAGCTCATGAAGGCTATGCCCATCAGTGCGGTGAGGATGAAAGTGATGCCAACTCCGCGCAGTGGTTTCGGAATGTTAGAGTATGTGGCAAGACGCTCGCGTATGGCAGCGATGGCAGTGATAGCCAGCAGCCAGCCGAGCCCCCAGCCGCCACCTGCACAGACTGCGGTCCAGACCGAGGGGAAATCACGCTGCTGCATGAAGAGCGAGCCGCCGAGAATGGCACAGTTCACTGCGATAAGGGGTAGGAAGATGCCGAGCGACGAGTAAAGCGCGGGGCTGTATTTCTCTACCGTCATTTCGACAAGCTGTGTCATCGAGGCTATGACGGCGATGAACATTATGAGCGAAAGGAAGCTTAGATCCACGTCGGCATATTCCGGACCGAGCCATGAGAGCGCTCCGGCACTAAGCACATAGGTCTGCAGAAGATAGTTGACCGGCAGAGTGACCACAAGCATGAAAGTCACGGCCACGCCAAGTCCGAAAGCCGTCTTTACGTTCTTCGAAACGGCAATGAATGAACACATGCCGAGGAAATAGGCGAAAATCATATTGTCGATGAATATCGACCGTATGAAGATATTTAAATTTTCCAACTCTGATAGTTTTAAACTGTAAACACTATTTTTAGCGAACACTCGGAGATCAATCCTCCTGGAGATCCTTGTTGTAGGAACGCTGCACCCAGATGATGCAGGCTACGAGGATCAGAGCCATCGGGGGAAGGATCATCAGACCGTTGTTGACATATCCGGCATTGTAGAAGCTCTGCGGTATCACCTGATAGCCCAGAAGAGTTCCGCTGCCCAAGAGTTCGCGGAAGAAACCTACTATGACGAGGATGACGGCATAGCCGATGCCGTTGCCGACACCGTCGAGAAACGAAGGCCAGGGCTTGTTGGCCATCGCGAAGGCTTCGAGACGCCCCATAAGGATACAGTTGGTGATGATGAGTCCGATGAATACCGAGAGTTGTTTGGAGGCATCATAGGCGTAGGCTTTCAACACCTGATCGACTATGACCACGAGTCCGGCAACCACTACGAGCTGCACGATGATACGGATGTTTGTCGGAATGGTGTTGCGAAGAAGCGAGATGATGACGTTGGCGAATGCCAGAACGGCGATCACCGACACTCCCATGACGATTGACGGTTCAAGTTTGGCAGTGACCGCAAGGACAGAGCAGATACCGAGGATCTGCACCACCACGGGATTATTTTTTGACAGAGGGTTGAAAAGCACCTCTTTTGCTTTGATTTTGTCAGCCATGACTTATAGAAGTTTTTTCATCGCGGCAGATCTCATCTGACTGTCTGCTGCGAAAGGTTCTGAAGAAATTTCTTATAGGGGGTCAGACAGTTGTCGAGCATTGATCCGACTCCTTTTGAAGTGATCGTGCCACCGGAAATTCCGTCGACATAGTCTTCACCGTCAAGCGGAGCCTGGCCGGCCTTGACTACGGCGATAGGGCGGAAACGGCCGTCTTTGAACACCTGTTTGCCTGCGAACTGGCTGCTGAAAGCCGGTTTCTCGATTTCAGCTCCAAGTCCCGGAGTCTCTCCCTGATGGGCAAAATAGGCGCCATAGATTGTTGAGCCGTCGGAATCGAAGGCCACATAACCCCAGATCGGGCCCCAGAGGCCGGCGCCGTAGACCGGAAGAATGTATTTCTGTACTCCTTCGGAGACGGTGCAGACATAGACCGGGAGTTCTCTGCGGTCAGGGGCAAGTTTTGCCTGCGTGGCCACATCAACATCGAAAGCCTTGACATTGTCAAGAGTCTCGCCGCGCTCGTTGACCACAAACTGCGATGTGATATAACGGTCAAAGTCGGCCACAATCCTGTCTTTTTCAGGCGTGATCATGGCTGCCGCAAGAATCTGCGCCATTTTATCGGCGTTGACATTCTCCTGCTGACGCGGGCGCAGTGCGAGCGCTGTGGCCGCCAGTGCCGTCCCGACGACGATGACAAGTACTATTATATATATAATGGTGTATGTATTGCTTTGCTTGTTCATTGCTGTTAATGGATGAAGTGAACGTTAATGCAAAATTTCAGAGCCTCATTCGGCGCTCTGGCGCAGACGGCGCATGCGACGGGCCACATTGAGCTGAACCACACAATGGTCAATCAGAGGCGCAAGAGCATTGGCAAGAAGCACTGCCAACATGGCGCCTTCGGGATAACCGTTGTTGTAGGTACGGATGATTATGGCCATCACGCCCACAAGGAGTCCGTAGAAATACTTGCCGGCATTTGTTCTGGCCGCGGTCACCGGATCTGTGGCCATGAAGACAGCCGCAAAGGCGAAACCGCCGAACAGAAGCTGGTCGGCAGGCGAAAGGAACGAAGCCGGATAAGTCGGGGTGGCGAATACGTTTGCAATCCATCCCATCAGCAACCCGCCGGCCACCACGCTCAGCATGATACGCCAGGAGGCGATGCCGGTGGCAAGCAATATGACAGCTCCGATAAGAATGGCCAGCGTGGATGTCTCGCCGAATGATCCGGGGATCAGACCGAGAAAAGCATCCCAGGTGCTGATCACATTGCCCTGAAGGTTGAGCAGCTCAAGGTCGCCGCCGCTGAACGAGGCGATCTGTCCCAGAGGAGTGGCTCCAGAAAAAGCATCTGGCAGGTCATAGCCAAGACCGCAGATAGAGTTGGTCGACACGAACACTTTGTCGCCGCTCATCTGGGCCGGATAGCCGAAGAAGAGGACGGCGCGGGTCACGAGGGCCACATTGAATATATTATAGCCTGTGCCGCCAAACACCTCCTTGACAAAGATAACCGAGAAGGCCGTGGCCACGGCAAGCATCCACAGCGGAGTCTCTATCGGGCATATCAGCGGGATAAGGATGCCGGTTACAAGGAAGCCTTCCTGGATCTCCTCGCGACGCCATTGGGCAACCACGAATTCAATGCCGAGACCTACTGCGTAGGCCACCACAATGCGCGGGAGCACTGCAAGGAATCCATAGGCCATGATCTGCCAGAACGGAAACGATGCCGCGCCGGCTGCCAGCCAGTTCTGATAGCCGGTGTTATACATGCCGAAAAGCAGGCAGGGCATCAGTGCGAGCACCACTATGATCATCACTCGCTTGGAGTCAAGGCTGTCATGGATATTGACTCCCGATGTGGATGTAGAGTTCGGGGTGTAAAGAAAGGTCTCAAACCCGTCGAACACACTGCGGAAAGCATGCAGCTTTCCATCAGGCTCGAAATTCGGTTTGATCCTGTTAAGATAATTTCTTAGCGCTTTCATTGTTGAAATGTTGAATCTAAAAACAATCGTCAGACTTCGTTTCGGAGATAGTCAAGACCCTCGCGGACAATTTTCTGAAGTTCCAGCTTCGACGGATCGACATATTCGGCAAGAGCGAAATCTTCCGGAGCCACCTCATAGATGCCCAGAGCCTCCATGCGGTCAATATCTTTCGCGAGAATAGCTTTGACCAGATATTCCGGAAGGATATCCATAGGGAATACCTTGTCATATTCTCCTGACATGATCATGGCGCGGCGTCCGCCGTTGAGACGTGCGTCGGGCGAAAATTTACGCCTGAGGAAACGGCCGATGAACGACGGGCTTACACTCATCTTCGACGGGCTCATCGAAGCCCAGCCCATGAACTCGTCGGCATCATCACCTTCGGGAATAACCGTAACCTGACGGTAGGGATAACGCAGGAAACCGTCCTCGCCTACCGGCACACCGGTCAGCACATTTCCGGAAATCACACGGTGATGCCGTCCGTCATCCTTGACATTGCCACCGACAAGAGCAGTCATCTCTGCGCCGGCAACTGCTGTCACCACCTGCGGATGCTCAACCTCGCTTCCGGTCACAGCCACTTCTACAGTCCAGTCAGGCTTGCCGGTCAATGCAAGCGACCCGATCCGGACAAGCGTCACGATGTCGAGAGTCAGCACGACCTCGCCCTTGTTGACCGGATCAATGTTGGCAATCTGGACTCCGGCATTTCCGGCCGGATGCAGACGCGGAAATTCCACCATCTCCACCCCATCGGAATCAGGCAGCGAAGATCCTTTTTCCACACCTATATATATAGGGCCGCTGCAGAGAGTCCGCAGCACGTCAATACCGGCCTTCAGCTCGGCCGTCTTTCCTTTGACCGACTCTTCAAGCGAAAGAGCCAGCGGAGCAGTGTCCATTGCGGTCACCATTATCGCCCTCGGCTTCACTGCCGAATGAGGCACAACATCAAACGGGCGCTGACGCATCATGGCCCACAGGCCGCTTTTGGCAAGAGCCCGGCGCACGGTAGCGGCATCGGCGCCTGCAAAAGGCTTGCAGGTCTCGGCCTGACACTCTGCCGCATCCACGGCAATTACCACTCGTTCGATCTTACGGCGCGCTCCACGCACGACAGCCTCGACCACACCTGCGGCAGGAGCCACAAGTCTGACCGACGGATCATTTTTGTCGTGAAGCAGAGGCGAACCGATGCTGACCATATCGCCTTCCTTGACGTCAAGTTTAGGCACAAATCCCGGAAAATCGTCAGGCACTACGGCCACACGGCCCACACAGGCCTTTCCGACGGACTCCTTAGAGGTCAAGCCACCTTCAAGATTAAGGTTTAAGCCTTTAGTTAGGCTGACAGTCCTTCTCATCCTTAGAAATATAAATTATACCTTTATTAGAAATTGTAAGGCACAAAGATAGTAAATAGATTTGGATATTTCTTAATCATGTTTAAGTAAAATAATCACAAATAATTAAAAAGCGAAATCCCGGCTCAACTTTCCTTTACATTTTAAGCGCACCGCACTGAAAAAAAGAAGCAAAACGTTTGCAAACACCGAAATTTCCTTATAATTTTGCAATATCGTTTACAAAACACCATTGACAGAGCCTTAAATTCGAAGCCATAACCAAGGTCCGATATAGCCTCTACTATCTCTGAACCTATTCAATCATCAAAACTAATAACCAATAAACCAATAAACTTAAAATTTTAGTAATTACAAATTATGGAAGCTCAAAAGCCCACCCAGCCCGCAAAGGCCAATGCCAAGAACAACTCCGGCAGCAACGTAGCCGGAATCAAGAATGCCTTCCTGGTTATTCTCGCCTGCTTCGTAGTAGCAGTATGTCTTTTCATCTTCTGGTTCGGTCACGAATCTCACTTTGAAGAAGGCCACCCCATCGACCTCTGGGGCACCATCTATAAGGGCGGTTTCATCGTGCCTATCCTCCAGACCCTCTTCCTCACTGTAATCGTTCTCTCTGTTGAACGTTGGATCGCCATCTCTTCTGCAAAGGGCAAAGGCTCTATCCAGAAGTTCGTTGCCGGCGTTAAGAAATGCCTCGCCGCCAATGACATCCAGGGTGCCAAGAACCTCTGCAAGAACCAGAAGGGTTCAGTTGCCGCTGTTGTTGCCGCAGCTCTCGTAAGCTACGAAGAAATGGACAAGAACACCATCCTCACCAAAGAACAGAAGATCGCCAACCTTCAGAAGACTGTAGAAGAAGCTACCGCTCTTGAAATGCCCGCTCTTCAGCAGAACCTCCCGATCGTCGCTACCCTCACCACCCTCGGTACTCTCGTCGGTCTTCTCGGTACTGTGATGGGTATGATCAAATCATTCCAGGCTCTCGCAGCATCCGGTGCTCCTGACTCAACCGAACTTTCAACCGGTATCTCTGAGGCACTTATCAACACCGCCTTCGGTATCGCAACCGGTGCATTCGCTGTAATCTCTTACAACTTCTACACCAACAAGATCGACAACCTGACCTACGCTATCGACGAGATCGGTTACTCTATCGTGCAGACATTCACAGCTACACACTAATCCCTAATTACAGATTCAACTAACCAAGGTTTAATCCAATTCAAATTAACCTATAACAATTAGATAATCGTAATATGGGAAAAGTAAAAATGAAGAGAAAAAGCACCCTCATCGACATGACCGCGATGAGTGACGTGACTGTGCTCTTGCTTACTTTCTTCATGTTGACATCTACCTTCCTTCAGAAGGAGCCGGTCACAGTGCTGACCCCCTCCTCTGTATCAGAGCAGAAGGTACCGACCGCCAACCTGGCGTCGATACTCGTGAGCCCTGAGGGGAAAATCTTCATCTCCATTGCCGGTGACGCTGACGCCGAAACCAAAGACACATGGGGATCTGAGGCTCTCCGCAAGACGATTCTTGATGAAGCAGTAACGCTCTACAACAAGCAGCACCCCAGCAATCAGGTGCAGCTCAGTGTGGCACAGCGCGAAGCATTCTCTAAAATCAATATGTTCGGTGTTCCTTTCCAGGTACTCCCCCAGTTCCTTTCAATGTCTCAGACTGATCAGGACAAATTCATCACTGACATGACTCAGAAAGGTGTCGGAATTCCTATCAATGACAACAAGGACATGGAACACCTCAATGAGTTCCAGATATGGATGCGCGCCATCTACAACTCAGGCAACGAAAACCTCGTGAAAGCCATGAAAAAAGGTGAAGGTATCGCCGTCAAGGCCGATAAAGACACCTCTTATGACATTGTTCACGATGTGCTCGACAACCTGCAGACCCTCAAGATGAACCGCTTCAGCATCCAGACTGCGTTAAAAACTGAGCAAGACTAATCATTATGGCACAAATAGAACAATCAGACGGCGGCAAGAAGAAAAAAGGCGCCCAGAAAAAGATGTCTATCCACGTGGACTTCACCCCCATGGTGGACATGAACATGCTTCTGATTACATTCTTCATGCTTTGTACCACAATGATCAAATCTCAGACCCTCACCATCTCACTCCCCTCGAATGAGAAAGTTGAGGAACAGCAGATGAACAAAGCAAAGGAATCAGAGGCTATCACCCTCATCCTGACTACTGAACGCAATGCCAACGGCGAAGTCAAGAAAGATGACGCAGGCCGCCCCATGAACGTGGTTTACTACTACGAAGGCATGCCTGAAATCGCTGACGCTAACGGCGACGGTCTTATTGACAACAACAAGCTCAACGCTGAAAAATTCCTCGGTAACGACGGAAAACTCCAGCAAGGCATCCGCAAGATCCTCCACGATCGTAACCTCCAGGTTCTGAGTAAAATCGAAAAAGAGAAAGCTCGCTGGCGCGCCAAAGAGTTCTCTCCGATTTCAGCAGTCAACGACTCTATCTATCAGGCTCGTGCCCGCGAAATCCGTAACGACTCTACTCTTACCCGTCCGGTGGTTATCATCAAGGCCACTCCTGAAGCTTCATGGGAAAGCCTGATCAGCGCTCTCGACGAAATGCAGATCAACCAGATTTCCCGCTACCAGATTGACAACATCAACCAGGTAGACTCAGCGCTCATTCTTGACTTCCTCAAGAAGAACCCGAAGAAGTAATCTTTTGATGACAGATATATAATTAACCCTGAAAAATTTCTATTGAAACTATGGCAAAAGACGTAGATCTTTCATCAAAAGAATGGATTGACATAATTTTCGAAGGCAAGAACAAAGACTTCGGAGCCTATGAGCTCCGCAAGGCTTCTGCCGGACGCCACAACCGCGCGATGCTCGTTATTCTTATCGTGCTCCTCCTGGTCGGCCTCCTCGGTCTCCTCGCAAACACCGTGCTTCAGAAAGCTGAAGAACGTCCCGAAGACCAGATCGAACAGGCCATGATCGACTACACTGCCGATGACCAGCAGGACGATGAGCCCGAAGAAGAAGAAATGCAGCGCGTAGAGGAGCAGAAGCCCGAAGCTCTTCCTGAAGAAATCCTCAACACCGTAAAGGCAACCGAACTTCAGATCACAAAAGACGAAGAAGTAGTAGAGGAAATCAAATCTCAGGACGAACTCAAGGACACTGACACTGCCGTGGGTACCACTGACTTTGACAAGGGTACCGATGACCTCAATGTGGTTCGCGAACACAAAGAAGAAGTAATCGTTGAAGAAAAGAAACCCGAACCCGTGGATGACAACCAGGTATTCACCGTGGTTGAACAGAAACCCCAGTTCCCCGGTGGCGATGCCGCACTCCTCAAATGGGTGAGCGAGCACATCCGCTACCCGGCCATGGCTCAGGAGAACAACATTCAGGGACGCGTAGTCGTACAGTTCGTCGTCACCAAGACCGGTAAGGTCGGTGAAGTGAAGGTGCTCCGCTCTAAGGACCCCGATCTTGACAAGGAAGCTGTGCGCGTGGTGAAGTCACTTCCCGCATTCGTCCCCGGCAAGATGAACGGTCACGCGGTGAACGTATGGTACACCCTCCCCGTGACATTCAAACTCCAGGGTATCTGATCCTGACTCGATTCTCATCAGACTAACGGCAGCCGCCGTCTTTACCTGTTGCGGTAAAGACGGCGGCTCGTTTTTTGCCTCAATCCTGACTGACAACTCAACCAATCGGCATGATTTTTGTTAAACTATTATAGTAGCCGGTCAAACAACGCACCGGCCAAGGCCCAGGCCCCTCTGCGGGCCATCATGACAGACAAAACTCACTACTTCAACATAGCTCATGAACTTCAACAATTTCACTATCAAATCACAGGAAGCCATTCAGAAGGCTATCGAAATTACCCGCGGAGCAGGTAATCAGGCCATCGAACCCGTGCATCTTCTCAAAGGAGTCATGACTGAAGGCGAATCGCTCATCAACTTCATCTTTTCCAAAGTCGGAGCCAATACTGCCACTTTGATGCGACAAGTTGACAGCAAGATTGCAGCCGAACCGAAAGTGTCGGGAGGCGAACCTTATCTCAGCCGCAGTTCAAACGACGTCCTGCAGAAAGCACTTGACTTAGCAAAAAAGCAAGGTGACGAATATGTCACCCTCGAAGCTCTGCTTTTAGCCATCTTCTCAGTCAACTCTCCGGCATCGACCATTCTCAAGGACGCCGGATTGAGCCAACGGGAACTCGAATCGGCTATCGCAGAACTCCGCAAAGGCAAAAAAGCTACTGACCAAAGTGCCGAAGACACCTATCAGGCCCTCTCGAAATATGCCATCAACCTGAACGAACGCGCCCGTGAAGGCAAGCTCGATCCGGTGATAGGCCGCGACGATGAAATCCGCCGTGTGCTTCAGATCCTCTCGCGACGAACAAAAAACAACCCCATGCTCATCGGCGAACCTGGCACCGGTAAAACAGCCATAGCCGAAGGCCTTGCCCAGCGCATAGTCCGCGGCGACGTTCCGGAAAATCTGCGCACCAAGCAGATCTACTCTCTTGACATGGGAGCCCTCGTCGCAGGCGCCAAATACAAAGGCGAATTCGAAGAGCGACTCAAAGCCATAGTCAACGAAGTCACCGGAGCCGACGGCGAGATCATACTCTTCATTGACGAGATCCACACCCTCGTCGGAGCAGGCAAAGGAGAAGGCGCGATGGATGCCGCCAACATACTGAAACCCGCGCTCGCCCGCGGCGAACTCCGCTCCATCGGAGCCACGACTCTTGACGAATATCAGAAATATTTCGAAAAAGACAAAGCACTCGAACGCCGCTTCCAGAAAGTGATGGTCAACGAACCTGACGAGGCCGCCGCCATTGCCATCCTCCGCGGCCTGAAGGAACGCTACGAAAATCACCACAAAGTCCGCATCCGCGACGAAGCGATCATAGCCGCCGTAACCCTGTCAGAACGCTATATAACCGACCGCTTCCTTCCCGACAAAGCCATCGACCTGGTGGACGAGGCCGCCTCCAAGCTGCGTCTTGAGATCGACTCCGTGCCGCAGGCTCTTGACGAAATCACCCGTCTGATTGCCCAGAAAGAGATTGAGCGCGAGGCCATCAAGCGCGAGGGTGACAAAGAAAAAGTCAAGGAAATTGAAAAATCGCTCGCCGATCTGCGCGATCAGGAAAAAGAATTCACAGCCAAATGGAAGGCCGAGAAAGACCTGATCAACAAGATCCAGCAGAACAAGATAGACATCGAACAGCTCAACTTCGACGCCGAACGCGCCGAACGCGAGGGCGACTATGCCAAAGTGGCAGAAATCCGCTACTCGAAAGTACAGCAGAAAGAACAGGAAAACGCCGCCATTCAGGAACAGCTGAAAATGATGCAGGGAGAAAAAGCCTTCATTAAAGAAGAGGTTGACTCGGAAGACATAGCCGATGTGGTTTCCCGATGGACAGGAATTCCTGTCAACAAGATGGTGCAGAGCGAAAAAGAAAAACTCCTCCATCTCGAAGCCGAACTCCACAACCGGGTTGTCGGGCAGAACGATGCTATCGCAGCCATAGCCGATGCTGTACGCCGCTCACGCGCAGGCCTCAACGATCCACGTCGCCCCATCGGTTCGTTCATCTTCCTCGGCACCACCGGTGTCGGCAAGACAGAACTGGCAAAAGCCCTCGCCGAATATCTGTTTGACGATGAAAACATGATGACCCGAATCGACATGAGCGAATATCAGGAGAAACACTCCGTCAGCCGACTCGTCGGAGCACCTCCGGGATATGTAGGCTACGACGAAGGCGGACAGCTGACCGAAGCCGTAAGGCGCAAGCCCTACTCCGTGGTTCTGTTCGACGAAATCGAGAAAGCCCACCCCGATGTGTTCAACATCCTGCTGCAGGTACTTGATGACGGCCGTCTGACCGACAACAAAGGCCGCATGGTCAACTTCAAGAACACCATCATCATCATGACCTCCAACATGGGCTCGCCTCTCATCCGCGACAACTTCGCAAAAATGACTCCCGAAAACCGAGGCGAAGTCATTGATAAGACCAAAGGCGAAGTGATCGAACTTCTCAAGCAGACTATCCGTCCGGAATTCCTCAACCGCATCGACGAGATCATAATGTTCACGCCGCTCAACGAGAAGGAAATCGAAGAAATCGTAGGCCTGCAGATCAAGTCGATCCAGCGGATGCTCGCCAAAAACGGAATCACCCTCGAAGTCACCCCGAAGGCCTTGAAATTTCTCGCCGAAGAGGGCTACGATCCGGAATTCGGAGCCCGTCCGGTCAAGCGAGTGATCCACCGTCTGGTGCTCAACCAGCTATCGAAAGACATTCTCGCCCAGAAAGTAGACCGCGAACATCCGATCATAATCGACCATGACGGATCTGACATCGTATTCAGGAACTGATCCTTGCGCCGACAATGGCGCTCTTTATCAATAATTTATCATACTCTACCTATTTTTTACTCAAAACTATTTTACTGCAACTTATGAAAAAATTTCTTTATCTGCTCTTAGTCCTTCCGTTACTCGGCGTCTTCACATCATGTGACGATGACGACAAGGACCTCCCCAACGTATCTCTGGCAATTGACTATTCAGGAGGCACCGAGGAAAACGGAGTTGTCAGCGTAGTTCAGGGAAACACCCTCGAAATCAACGCCCTGAAAGCCATCCCGGCAGAAGGCACCAAAGAAGCTACGCTCACCAATGTTGTATATTTCCTTGACGGTGTGCCCGTTGGCCGTACTGATATCATGCCTTTCGCCATCAACATCAACACTACCGAACTCGAAGTAGGCGAACACTATCTCGGCGTCCAGGCAACAGTGCTCCAGGTCGGCAAATCTGTCGGATTCGCAGTAGCCCGCTTCAAATTCAACGTCCTCCCCAACGACACTCAGGAACCCGGCGGAGACCAAGGCGGTGAAGGCGGCGGCACTCTTACCCCCGACACCCAGATCACTGATCAGGGAAAATAAGCACATGAGATTCACTATGTGACATCAATCCGATATGGCGGCCATTCTGCCCGACCTTTCAACAAGGACGGCCGGAGTGACCGCCATTACACGCTCCGGATAAAGACCCCAGACAAGCCAACCGACACCGGTCTTCTCATTTATGCCGGATAGTTGCAGTTGATACCAAAAAAAATATTAATTTTGCACCGTAATACGGCCCTACAGTTTCAACACCTGTTTACAATTCAATTCACCACGCATCAAAGCCATAAGCTGATTATGCTTCACCTCCGTTTCAACCAGATCTCAATTCTGATTATTCTTCTCTTGGCCTCGGCCGCATGCTCTACGCCAAAAGACATCACTTATTTTCAAGATCTTAAAGACGCTCAGATCTACACAGTCCCCACCCAGACAATAAAGATCAAACCGGCCGACAAGATTTCAATCGTCGTGAACTCACGTGACGCGCAGCTCACCGACATGTTCAATCTGCCCTACGTCCCGCGCAACATCGGCACCTCGGCATCCAGCCGCGGAACCAGTCAGGGACTCAGCGCATACACCGTATCGCCGGAAGGCTCGATTGACTTTCCTTTCCTTGGCGAAATCAAAGTCGAAGGCATGACACGCCTTGAAATCGCCGCCCTCATCAAAGGCATGCTTATCTCCAAAGACCTCGTACGCGACCCCGTGGTGACAGTCGAACTTACCAACGGAATCGTAACCGTGATGGGCGAAGTAGCAAAACCCGGTTCATACGCCATTGACCGTGATGACATGACCATACTCGACGCGCTCGGCCTCGCCGGCGACCTCACTATCTATGGCAAGCGTCAGGAAGTCAAACTCGTGCGCAGCTACGGCGACCGCCAGGAAACATACATCGTAAGCCTGCTCGATGTAGAGAAACTGCGCAACTCCCCGGCCTATTTCGTGCAGCAGGACGACGTAATCTACATTGATCCCAACAAAACCAGAATCCGCCAGAGCACACTCAACGGCAACACCTTCCAGTCAACATCATTCTGGATCTCCCTCGCATCTCTGGCCACAACAATCACCTCGCTCATCATACTCAAGTGATGCCGACGGCCTCTTTTTCAGACCGTCACGCCAAATTCCAACCGGATTCATCCTCTCCAAAGGCCAAGGCCAGAACCAGGAGATTGTTAAAAAACAACCTCTAAGGCTCCGCCAATTCAAGATTCTTCCATAAAAGGACCACTACTACTAAAAAACGTGTCAAAAAAATGACTCAGAACAGCAACCCGTTTCCCGAAGGATATCCATACAATCCCGCATCCGCCCGGCCGGAAGCGGCTCCATCGCCTCAGGCACCAGAAACAGACGACAGCTCTTTCAACCTGCATGACTTCTTCATTCTCTGCCTGAACAAATGGAAATGGTTCGTAATTTCCATTATAATCTTCCTCGGTCTTGGAGTGCTCTACATAATGAGCACTCCCGAAACCTACACCCGGACAGCCTCCGTTATGATCAACGAAGACACCGAATCCGGAAGTCAGGGAGTGGCAAGCGCACTCAGCGACATCGGCCTCTTCCAGAGTTCGGCAAACGTCAACAACGAGATGCTCGCCTTCCAGTCGCCGGCCATAATCGCCGATGTGATCCAGAGACTCGGCCTGCAGACTGACTACATCTACCGCCATAATCTGAAAAACATAACACTCTATGGCGACTCCTGCCCTGTGTCCGTCGATTTTCTGTCTATCCCCTCAAAACAATCGGCATCAATGGAACTCGACATCCGTGACGACGGAAAGATCGACATTTCAAAAATGATGCTCAACGGAGTCGAATGTGACCCTTCCGAAATGACGGTCAATATCGGTGACACTGTGGCCACCTCATTCGGTCCTATCACAATCAATCCTGGTCCCGCTTACGCCAAAAGATTCGGAAACACGATCAAAATCTTCCGCTACAGCATCTCTGACGCTATCGAAGCCTACAAAGCCAGGCTCTCGGAAAACCTCGCCGATGACAATTCCACAGTCATTGACTTCACGATCAAAGACGTCAGCATCCAGCGTGCCGACGATTTTCTCAACACCCTCATAGACATCTACAATGAAAAATGGGTCGACGACAAAGCCAAGGCCAAATCGACCTCCAGGTTCATAGCCGAGCGTCTGCGCGTCATCGAACAGGAACTCGGAAACGTCGACAGCGACATAGCCGACTTCAAAGGCGAACATCTCGTGCCCGACGTAGCGGCAGCTTCGGCCATGTATATGGAAGACGCCAATGAGAACACCAAACAGCAGATGCAGGTGTCCACTCAGATCGCCATTTCAAAGTTCATCCTTGACTATATCAAGAATCCCGACACAAATGGCCAGCTCGTCCCCGCAAACGCCGGACTTGAAAATCCAGGCATCGAGGCGCAGATCAATGAATTCAACCAGCTGCAACTCGAACGCGACAAACTTTCAAACTCAACAGGCGATACCAACCCTCTGCTCCAGGACTATGACAAGAACCTACGCAGCATGCGCAGCGCGCTCGTCTCATCGCTCACCAACCAGGAGCGCGCTCTTCAGACCCAGCTCAACTCTCTGATCAGAAGCGACAGAGCCACAAGCCGGAAAATAGCCTCATCGCCCGGACAGGCCAAATATCTCCTGTCCGTAGAACGCCAGCAGAAAGTCAAGGAAGCCCTCTATCTCTATCTGCTCCAGAAGAGAGAAGAAAACGAGCTCACACTGGCATTCACGCCCTACAACACCCGCATCATCACACCACCGATGGGCTCCAACCGCCCAACCGCACCAATCTCGCGCAACATTCTCCTCATCTGCTTCGCGCTCGGCATCCTGATTCCAGGCTTCATTCTGTTCATTGACGAAAGCATGAACAGCCGTCTGCGCAACCGCGGTGACCTTGAAGGCATCCGCACTCCTTTGATCGGCGAGATTCCGGAATCTTCTGACAGCAACACCCTGCACGTACGCCGCTGGCGCCGCCGCTGGCGTGACATTCTCGGCAAAAACTCACAGATCGAAGAAGCCCCCTCGCTTCTCGTCCGCGATCACGGCCGCAGTATCATCGACGAATCATTCCGCATGGTGCGCGCCAACCTTGAGTTCATGACACGCAACAGTCAGAACCGCGTGATAATGGTCACCTCATTCAATCCCGGCTCAGGAAAATCATTCATCTCGCTCAACCTCGCGGCAGCTCTGGCTCTGAAAGAAAAAAATCGCAAGGTACTGATCATCGACCTCGACCTGCGTCGCGCCTCCGTCTCCCGTATCCTCCCGGACCACTCACGAGGCATCACTGACTACATTTCAGGAGCGACTGACAACTGCGACAAATACATCCAGCAGACCGAATGTCCGGGTCTCTACCTGCTCCCCGTAGGCACCATTCCCCCCAACCCCTCGGAACTGCTCTACTCCGACCGGCTGAAACAGCTGATCGAAAAATACCGTCAGGAGTATGACTATATATTCCTTGACTGTCCGCCGGCCGAACTCGTGGCCGATGCATCGATCATCGCTCCGCTCGCTGACATCACCATCTTCATTCTGCGCGCAGGCCTGCTGGACCGCCGCATGATCCCGGAAATCGACCGAATCTATGACTCGCGCCGCTATCACAATTTCATGGTGATCCTTAACGGCACTCTGACATCCGGCGCCCCCTATAACCGCGCCTCTTATTACTCGGCCTATGATAAAAAATCCTGATCATACGGGCTTAGCCGATAACATCGGATTGATAACCGCCCAATGATCAACCGCAATATCGGAATCCGTCCGGCTTGCAAAAATTTATTTGCAAGTCAGACGGATTCTTTTTAACTTTGCACCCGAAATCAAAAAGTGGACAAATTTGGCTGCTTGCAACCACTTCAAAAAATGCTAAAACTGCACCTCTTTCAACCGCATTTACGCCCCTGCCTCCAAAGCATTGCAGCAGAACGCTGAAAGAGACTGTCACCATCAATCAGAGGATTGACTTTTGAGCATAAACGAATCCGGCACCGGAATGCCGCCGGGCATTCACTTACACCGGATGAAAATGTTGAAGCAGCCGCGTCTTATCCACGCAACAAAAGCTGTTTTCGACATTTTATTTTTTTACCAGTTTCAAAATATGAAAACTTATCTCTTCACCTCCGAATCAGTTTCGGAAGGCCATCCCGACAAAGTCGCAGACCAGATTTCCGATGCCATACTCGACGAGTTTCTCGCCCGTGACCCCAAGTCAAAAGTAGCATGCGAGACCCTCGTCACCACCGGCCAGGTTGTAATAGCAGGCGAAGTCAAAAGCGAAGCCTATATAGACCTCATGGAAGTGACCCGCGATGTGATCCGCAACATCGGCTACAACCGCAGCGCCCTCAAATTCGATGGCGAAGCCTGCGGAGTGCTCTCAGCCCTTCACGAACAGAGCGCCGACATCAACCGCGGAGTAGAGCGCAGCGAACTTGAAGCACAGGGCGCAGGTGACCAGGGCATGATGTTCGGCTATGCCTGCAACGAGACTCTCGACTACATGCCTCTCACCATCGACCTCTCCCACCGTCTCCTCCGCGAGCTTGCCGACATTCGCCGCGAGGAAAAAGAAATGACTCACATCAAACGCGGCCGTCAGCACACCTATCTGCGCCCCGACTCAAAAAGCCAGGTAACGGTCGAATATGACGAAAACAACCGCCCCCTCCGCGTCGACACCATAGTCATCTCCACCCAGCACGACGAATTCATCCAACCGATTGAAGACACCGACGCAGCCCGCGCTGCCGCTGACCGAGCCATGCAGGAGAGAATTACCGACGATGTCCGCAACATACTCATTCCCCGCGTCAAGGCCAAGCTCCGTCCGGAAGAAGCCGCTCTGATCGGCGACGATGTCAAGCTCCTTGTCAACCCCACTGGAAAATTCGTCATCGGAGGTCCCCACGGAGATACCGGTCTGACCGGCCGCAAAATCATAGTCGATACCTACGGAGGCCACGGAGCACACGGCGGTGGAGCATTCTCAGGCAAAGACCCCTCCAAGGTAGACCGCTCGGCAGCCTATGCCGCCCGCCACATAGCAAAGAACCTTGTGGCCGCAGGAGTTGCTGACCGTGTCCTCGTGCAGGTTGCCTACGCCATCGGCGAAGCCAAGCCTGTCAGCCTCTGCATCAACACCTACGGCACAGCCAAGGTAAAACTCTCCGACACCGAGATCGCAGCCATAGTGACAGAGATGCCATGCTTCGACATGACCCCCTATGCCATCGAAAAGCGATTCGGACTGCGCAACCCTATCTATCGCGAGACCGCAAGCTACGGCCACATGGGACGCCAGCCGATGACTGTCACAAAGACATTCCACTCAAAATACGAAAAGCCGTTCACACGCACCGTCGAACTCTTCACATGGGAGAAACTCGATGCCGTTCCGGCCGTAAAAAAAGCCTTCGGAATTGATTGAACATTCGACATCTGTATTTCAGCCGGATCTTCGCCGGAATACTGACTGACTACATTAGCCATAACATTTAAGCCTCATGGGAAACAGACGTCACAGACTCTTGTTTTCCATGAGGCTTATTAAATTTTCATGAGGCTTATCAAGAGGTTGTTTTTAAACAACCTCTTAATTCGAGAACCTTCCCTGGCTCTGTTATTCCTTTATACCATAAGCAAGATCGCCTGCATCGCCCAGACCGGGCACTATGTAGGAATGCTCGTTGATCACATCGTCAATCGCACCTACCCACAGAGTTGTCTTATCAGCCGGGAAAGTCTCGCGCACATAATCGACAGCCTTTTTCGAGGCAATGATGGAAGCCACATGCACATGAGCCGGTTCACCCTTGGTGAGCAGAGCGCGATAGCTTAACTCCATCGAAGCACCGGTGGCAAGCATCGGATCAGCGATTATCAGAGTCTTTCCGTCGAGCTTCGGAGAAGCGATATATTCAATAAACACATCGAAATTTTCCTTCTCGCGATACTTTCTGTAGGCCGACACGAAAGCATTCTGAGCATGATCAAAATAATCAAGAAAACCTTTGTGAAACGGAATTCCCGCACGGAAAATCGTTGCGAGAACCACCTGCTCGTCGAGAATCTGGCATGGAGCTACCGCCAGCGGTGTAGTGACATCGACTGTCTTGTAGCGCATACGCTTCGAAATCTCGAAAGCCATGATCTCGCCTATACGCTCAAGGTTGCGGCGGAAACGCAACATATCATTCTGCACATTGACATCGCGCAATTCGCTCATATACTGGCTGACCAGCGAAGGCTGATCAGCAAAATTGATTACTTCCATGATATTCTGATTAACTTTTTTAATTTATTGACAGGAGATTGCCCAAAGCCTCCTTGGAGGTCGTCAAGAAACAATCTTTTAATGTAAGACTTATAAGGCACCTATATATTATAAACACAAAATTACAGAGAATTCCTGTCACAGACAAGAACACAAGGTGTATTTGGTGCCCCCGGCTATATTATATTCCTCGCTTCGGCAAGCTGGTTGTGGAGCAGATTTGTGAACTGGTAGTTTTTCAATCCCCAGCGCGGATAGATAAGCAAGTCGGACGGAGACTGCGACACAAAACGCTCCACCGCAATATCCTTGCGCAGCCGGTCAAGTATCCTGACGCATAGACTGATATACTCCTCTGCCGTAAAACGGGGTATGTCATACAGCCCCGCTTCGACGTCTGAAGCCATTCTGGTGCCTCTGACCAGTTGAAGCTGATGGAATTTTACAGTGTCGACAGGCAGCTCATTGATGCGGTCGACAGTTTCAAGCATCGTCGCCTCATCTTCACCCGGAAGACCCATGATCAGATGCAGCCCGCACGGAAGTCCTGCTGCGTGAGTGCGGTTGACAGCATCAACAGTGTCGGCCCATGTGTGACAACGGTTCACCAGTTCAAGAGTGCGGTCACATGCGCTTTCCGCTCCATATTCCACCATCACCCATTCCCGAAGCCCGGCAAGACGGTCGAGAAGATCCTGAGGCATACAGTCAGGACGGGTACCGATGATCAGCCCCGCCACACCGTCCACATCAAGTGCCTCACGATAGAGAGCCATCAGCCGGTCGATATCATCTGAATGCGTATTGGTGTATGCCTGGAAATAGGCCAGATATTTCATCTGAGGATACTTCCGGGCAAAAAACTCCTTGCCGCGTTCGAGCTGCTCCCTGACGCTCAGCGAAGGGCGGCAGTAATCGGGATTGAATGACTGATTGTTGCAATAGGTGCATCCGCCACGGCCCTTGCTTCCGTCGCGGTTCGGACAGGTAAAACCGGCATTGACAGTGATTTTCTGGACTTTCCCGTCAAAATGCCCTCTCAGAAAATCTGAAAAATCCCTGTAAGGCTTCATAGGCGAGAGGCTCGGTTCATCAGACAGGCATCAAGGATAACAATAGCCGCCATCGCTTCTACTACCGGCACTGCGCGAGGCACCACACAGGGATCATGGCGTCCCCTTCCTTTGATCACGATCTCGTTTCCATCACGGTCAACCGTGCAGACATCCTGCATAAGAGTGGCCACGGGTTTGAAAGCCACACGGAAAGTTATGTCCTGGCCGTTTGAAATTCCGCCCTGAATGCCTCCCGAATGGTTGGTAAGAGTAGATATCTCGCCGTCTGGTCCGGCAACAAAGCGATCAAGCACTTCACTGCCCCGAAGCTCTACGCCACGGAATCCCATACCGTATTCAAAGCCCTTGGTCGCATTTATGCTCATCATAGCCTCGGCAAGACGCGCGCCAAGACGCCCGAACACAGGATCACCGATACCGACAGGCACACCGCTGACCACACAGTCGACCACACCGCCTATCGTGTCACCTTCGCTTTTCACCTTCAGTATCAGCGCCTCCATCTCGGCAGCCATCTCAGGATCCGGACACCTTACAGGATTGCTTTCAGCTACAGACAGATCCATACCGCCGTAATCCTTGTCAAGGACAAGCGGACCCACCTGAGAAGTATAGGCCCGGACCGTTATGCCCCACTGCTCCAAAGCCTGCCGCGCAAAAGCTCCGGCCACAACCCTTGTGGCAGTCTCACGCGCGCTTGACCGGCCGCCTCCGCGATGATCGCGAAGACCATATTTGGCTGTATATGTAAAATCGGCATGCGACGGGCGGAACGCGTCTTTCAAATGATCATAGTCATTCGAATGCTGGTTCTCATTGCGGATAATGAAACCGATCGGACTGCCGGTAGTGCGTCCCTCGAACAGCCCGGAAAGAATCTCCACCGTGTCGCTCTCTTTCCTGGCTGTAGTGACAGCCGACTGCCCCGGTTTGCGGCGGTCAAGCTCATGCTGCACCTTTTCAAGGTCTATTTCAACCCCTGCGGGCATACCGTCGATGACACCGCCGATGGCGGCACCGTGACTTTCACCGAATCCGGTGAAAGTAAATATCTTTCCGATTGTATTCATAGTCTGTCATTGTCCTGGCGCACTCCTCATTCCGCCGTAGAAAGCCACAGGGACTGCGCAACATTATTATTCATTTATATATTATCACTCCTTGCTCTCTGCCACGTCAGCCACCGAGGCCCTGCAGAAATCAATCAGTGCCTGTGGGCTGATTCTGAGCTGAAGACCGCGCTGGCCGGCAGAGACATAGATGGCCTGAAAATCAAGAGCCGTCTGATGGAAAAACACAGGAAAAGGCTTCTTCATACCGACAGGCGAACACCCACCGCGGATATAGCCCGTAAGCGGCAACAGTTCTTTCATCGGAATCATCTCCGCCTTCTTAGCCCCGGCGGCTTTCGCGGCCTTCTTCAGATCCACCTCCATGTTTCCGGGAATCACGCAGACAAAATAGCCACAGCGGTCACCGTGGAGCACCAGAGTTTTAAACACCGAGTTTATATCCTCGCCAAGCTCTTCGGCCACATGTTCGGCCGCGAGATTGTCAGGATCCACCTTATAAGGAATCAGTTCATATTCAACCTTAGCCTTGTCAAGCAGTCGCGCTGCATTTGTTTTCGACACTTTATCCACAGTAAATTCAGTTTTAGAGAGTGTTCGACAATAAGAAAACAAAATTAATCCATTTTAAGATCAAAACCAAATCGGGCTGCCACGGCGGCTGAAAAATCTTCATCACCCCGAACGGCTCCTAAAAAAGGGGCTTCGGAAAAATTCAACCGGAAGAAGCGGTAATTAGACAAATTTAACACTAAATCGAGGTTTTGGCCCATATTCACGCCCTTATTTCAGTCTGATCAAGCAGGTTAATTGCAAGATATTTGTTAACTTTGCAAACTGAAACCAAATAAGCTGCAAAAACGAAGATATAACTATCAAGCTGAAAATAGAAACAATTTATGAATCCAATCAAAAAAACCATCGCGCTGCCTGACGGTCGCACCATCACCCTGGAGACCGGCAAACTTGCAAAGCAGGCCGATGGAGCGGTAGAACTGCGCATGGGCAACACTATGCTCCTTGCGACAGTAGTAACGGCCAAAGAGGCCGGAGAGGGCGTAGATTTCATGCCCCTCCAAGTTGAGTATAAAGAAAAATTCTCCTCTAACGGACGTTTCCCCGGCGGCTTCCTCAAGCGTGAAGGCCGCGCAAGCGACTACGAGATCCTGACATCGCGTCTGGTTGACCGTGTGCTCCGCCCACTTTTCCCTGACAATTACCACGCCGACACTTTCGTACAGGTTACAATGTATTCTTCCGACGGTGTCGACATGCCCGACGCTCTTGCCGGCCTCGCCGCTTCGGCAGCCATCGCAGTGAGCGACATACCCTTCAACGGTCCTATCTCGGAAGTCCGAGTGGCCCGTGTAAACGGCGAATTCGTAATCGACCCCACTTTCGAACAGCTTGAGAAAGCCGACATGGAGCTCATGGTCGGTGCCACCTATGACAACATCATGATGGTGGAAGGCGAAATGAACGAAGTATCAGAAGCAGATCTTCTCGCAGCGCTCCGCGCCGCCCATGACGCCATCAAGGTTCAGTGCAAGGCCCAGATGGAACTTGCCGAGGAAGTTGGTTCGACCGTAAAACGCGAATATTGCCACGAGACCAATGACGAAGATCTCCGCAAGGACGTACATGACAAGTGCTACGACAAGGCATATGCAGTGGCCAAGGCCGGCTGCGCCGACAAGCACTGGCGTCAGGAAAGCTTCGAAAAGATCTGCGAAGAATATCTCGAATCACTCCCCGAAGAAGAACGCGATGAAAAGACCGCTATGGTCAAGCGCTACTACCACGATGTGGAAAAAGAAGCCATGCGCCGCTGCGTTCTTGACGAAGGCATCCGTCTCGATGGCCGCAAGACCACCGAGATCCGCCCGATCTGGTGTGAGGTAGACTATCTGCCCGGACCTCACGGATCAGCCGTGTTCACCCGTGGCGAGACCCAGTCGCTCGCCACAGTAACCCTCGGAACCAAGCTCGACGAGAAGATCCTCGACGACGTTCTCAACCAGGGCCGCGAACGCTTCCTCCTCCACTATAACTTCCCGCCCTTCTCCACCGGCGAAGCCCGTCCGGTGCGTGGCGTAGGCCGTCGTGAAGTAGGCCACGGCAATCTCGCCCACCGTGCTCTCAAGCGCATGTTCCCCGATGATTTCCCCTATGTATGCCGCATTGTCAGCGACATCCTCGAATCAAACGGATCATCGTCAATGGCAACTGTCTGCGCAGGCACCCTCTCGCTGCTCGACGCAGGTGTGAAGATGAAACGCCCTGTCAGCGGTATCGCTATGGGTCTCATCTCTGACGGAACAAAATATGCAGTCCTCTCTGACATTCTCGGTGACGAAGACCACCTCGGCGACATGGACTTCAAAGTGACCGGTACCCGCGAAGGTATCACCGCCACCCAGATGGACATCAAGTGCGACGGCCTGAGCTACGAAATCCTTGAAAAGGCCCTCAACCAGGCCAAGGAAGGACGTCTGCACATCCTCGACAAGATCGAAGAGACAATCCCCGCAGCCCGCGAGGACTACAAGGCACACGTGCCCCGCATCGTCACCATGCTCATCCCCAAAGAGCTTATCGGTGCAGTGATCGGCCCCGGCGGAAAGATCATCCAGGGAATCCAGGAAGCAAGCGGCGCAACCGTAAGCATCGACGAAATCCCCGACGGAGGCTACATCGAAGTCGCTGCCTCTAACAAGGCTTCGATCGACAAGGCTCTCGATATGATCAACGCTATCGTCGAACTCCCCGAAGAGGGAAAGGTTTACCACGGCAAAGTGCGTTCTATCCTTGACTTCGGCGCATTCGTTGAATTCATGCCCAACCGCGACGGTCTGCTCCACATCTCGGAAATCTCATGGGACCGCCTCGAAAACATGGAAGCCGCTGGCCTCAAGGAAGGCGACGAGCTCGAAGTGAAACTCATCGAGATCGACAAGAAGACCGGCAAATACCGCCTGTCAATGCGCGCGCTCCAGCCCAAACCCGAAGGCTACGTAGAGCGTGAACGCGCACCCCGTGGCGAACGCGGACTGCGCCGCGAAGGCGACCGTCCCCGTCGTGACGGAGATCGCGGTCCACGCCGTGACGGCGACCGTGGCCCACGCCGCGAAAACAATGGCGGCAACCACGGCGCACCCCGTAACTAAGACCTGAAAAGTGCATTATAGCATCTTAAATCCATCATATAGATTAAATTTGCACACTCTTAGTTAACCAACCTCCGATATTCATTACCATTGAATCAACGCCCCGGCGGGTTCCCCTTCACGGGAATCCGCCGGATTTATTTACCCGAACCACATGGCTGTAACCGCATCAACCAAACAAACCGAAAGGAATGTCCACATTATAGTCGCCGCCGGAAGCGGATCGCGCTACGGAGGCAATCTGCCCAAGCAATTCTGCCTGCTCGACGGCAGACCGCTGCTCATGACCACCCTCGAACGCCTCCACCGCCACACTCCAGACTGGGAACTGACAGTGGTGCTCAGCTGTGACATGACCGTAGAGTGGCAGGAAATGTGCCGGGAATATGGCTTCAGCCTGCCTCACAGCATTGTGACCGGCGGCCCGACCCGCGCCCACAGCGTCAGAAACGCCATCGAATCACTCGCCGTGGAATCATGCGGATTAATCAGTGTACATGACGCCGCGCGGCCTGTGGTAAGCAGTTCTCTCATCCGGAATCTTCTTGACGGACTTAACGGGGCAGACGGTGTGATTCCTGCCTGCCAGGTGACAGACTCCATACGTATCACCGCTCCTGACGGATCAAGCCGAGCCGTAGACCGCAAGCTCTATCGATCGGTGCAAACCCCTCAGATCTTCCCCGCCGCAAAGCTCTCGGAAGCCTACCGCCAGGAACTCCGGCCGGAATTCACTGACGATGCATCGGTAATGGAAGCCGCCGGATTCTGCAATCTGAGGCTAACGGCCGGCGATCCGCATAACATCAAAGTAACCAATCCCGGCGACATGGCTGTGGTCGAGCTCTATCTTTCGCTGTCCGACACATTATAAGTATAAGCTATTGTTGACACTCATGGACAGGCTGAGACATACCGACATAAAATTTCTGCGCGGAATGGGACCGAAACGCGCCGAGCTTCTCGACAAGAATCTCGGCATAAAGACGTTTCACGATCTTCTGTACCACTTCCCTACCCACTATATAGACCGTCGTTCCGTCTACCGCATCATCGACTTTGCCGGTGAAGACATGCCATCAATTCAGGTCAGAGGCCGCTTTGTCAGCTTCAATGTGCAGGGTGAAGGCGCCAAGATGCGCCTTGTGGGCCTTTTTTCCGACGGTTCAGGAGTGATGGAAGTGGTATGGTTCCAGCGCATAAAATCGCTCAGACAGCTCTATCACACCGCAACCGAGTATATTCTCTTCGGCAAGCCATCCAATTTCAATGGCCGCTGGAGCATGGTTCACCCTGAAGTCGACACTCCTGAAAACGCTTCGGCACAAGGAGGCTTCCGAGGTGTCTATCCGCTGACAGAGCAACTGCGCAACCGCGGTTTCTCATCGCGCACATTCGCCAACGCCGCCACAGAGATTCTGGCAGGGATACGCACTGTCACCGAGACGCTCACTCCGCAGATCATCACCCGCCACCGGCTCATGGGGCTACACGAAGCTCTCACCGCCATCCATTCTCCCCAGACACCGCAGCAACTCGAACAAGCCCGTTTCCGTCTGAAATTCGAAGAGCTTTTCTATCTTCAGCTTGACATTCAGCGCTACGCCCGGCGCCGCAACGGGGCCATCAAGGGCTTTCTGTTTCCCCGCATCGGACATTTTTTCAACACCTTCTACTCCAAGTTTCTGCCCTTCCCGCTTACCGGCGCGCAGAAACGTGTGATCAAAGAAATCCGCGCCGACATGGCCACCGGACGCCAGATGAACCGCCTGCTCCAGGGCGATGTAGGCTCCGGCAAGACCCTTGTGGCTCTGCTCTGCATGCTCATAGCCCTTGACAACGATGCCCAGGCCTGCCTGATGGCACCGACCGAAATTCTGGCCACACAGCATTTCGAGACCATCAGCTCAATGGTAGCTCCTATGGGCATAAACGTGAAACTGCTCACCGGATCTACCCGCAAGAAAGCGCGCGAGGAGATCCACTCCCAGCTCACCGACGGGTCTCTCCACATACTCATAGGCACCCATGCCGTGATCGAGGACAATGTGCGGTTCAAAAACCTCGGTTTCATTGTGATCGACGAGCAACACCGCTTCGGTGTGGCTCAGCGTGCACGGCTGTGGACCAAAAATGTCATCGCACCCCATGTGCTTGTGATGACGGCCACCCCGATTCCCCGCACCCTGGCCATGACCGTCTACGGCGATCTCGATGTCTCCGTGATCGACGAACTGCCTCCAGGCCGAAAGCCTGTACAGACTCTGCTACGCTATGAAGAAAACCGCTTTGCTACCTATCAGGGCATCGGACGACAACTGCGCCTCGGACGGCAGATCTATATAGTCTATCCGCTCATCAAAGAAAACGAGAAACTTGATCTGAAATCGCTTGAAGAGGGCTATGAGTCGATCTGCGACATCTTCCGCGATTATAAGGTTGCCTTCGTGCACGGGCAGATGAAACCGCAGGAAAAAGAGTATCAGATGGGGCTTTTCGCATCCGGAGAGGCCCATATACTTGTGGCTACAACCGTGATCGAAGTCGGTGTCAATGTCCCCAACGCCACCACGATGCTCATCGAGAACGCCGAGCGCTTCGGCCTTTCGCAACTTCACCAGCTCCGCGGCCGAGTGGGCCGTGGTGAAGGCCAGAGCTACTGCATACTGATGTCGAAACGCAAGATCGCCTCTGACACCCGCAAGCGTCTTGAACTCATGACATCTACCACCGACGGCTTTGCGATAGCCGAAGCCGACATGCAGATGCGAGGTCCCGGCGATATCGAAGGTACCATGCAGAGCGGAATGCCGATTGATCTTCACATAGCCAATCTTGCTACGGACGGGCAAATCGTGCAGCTTGCCCGCGACACGGCCTGCGAGATTCTTGACGCAGACCCCGAACTCGGCCACCCGGAAAACCGCCCCCTTATTGTAGAACTGGCCAATCTTACAACCCGCGTCCGCGACTGGTCGAGAATTTCCTGACCACTGCCGTACAAACTGACAACACCCTCTAACAGATCACCTGAAATAAGAGGTTGTTTAAAAACAATAGTTAAAATCTGAGCGAAAGTTTTGAGGTGGATATGGCTCTGAATCGAAGGAGCATAGCGAGCTATGTGACTGAGATGAAGAGTCATAGGCGCCCAAAACTTTCGCAGGCGGGGGTATTGTCTTTTTTCTTTCAGTAATTTCATGTTTGAGTATTTTTAAGTTACCTGAGCCTTGGTGTCTCTTTTGCTAAATTGTTGAAATTCGTCAGTCACATAGCTCGCTATGCTCCTTCCTCATTTGCAACAATTTATCTAAAAGATACACCACTCAGATTTTAACTATTGTTTTTAAACAACCTCTAAGCCCTCCCCTTGACGTTTTTTAAAGTCTTTTAGCGCACCTGACCACTTCAAAGCATGGTTTCAGTTGTTTTAATAGTGTAAGTAAAGATAAAGAAGCAACAACAAGCAGGAAAATCTAAATTTACATCCCTCGTCCTCTTTATCGGGTTGTGAAACCAGGTTCTGAGGCTCTCATAAATAAATAGTTGAAACGTGAGGGGAGGAGTTAAGGCAGTTGTCTTAACTCCTCCTTTGTCATATACAGCCTGAGGCGTCAGACTGTGATTCCTGAAAGCGGCTTTATGCAATTCCAGTCAAAGGCTTCAATAAGATCGTCCGGACGGCAGGCCTGGGGCTGCGGGAGCAATCCGGCAAGCCACGCAAGGTGCCCCACAAGTCGCTCCGGACTATAAGCCTCGCGCAGCCGATCCATGCTCAGCGAGCTGTCGCGCTTCGACAAGCGCTGTCCGTCCTGATTGCAGAGCAACGGAAGGTGGGCATAGGAGGGCGACTGCAATCCGAGCAGTCTGTAGAGATAAATCTGTTGGGCGGCGGACAGCAAGAGGTCATTCCCGCGCACAACCTCGGTCACACCCATCAGCGCGTCATCGACCACTACCGCCAGCTGATAGGCCCAGGCCCCATCGGCCCGACGCAACACAAAATCGCCGCATTCGGCAGCCAAAGAAACTCTCTGCTGGCCATAGACGCGATCGGAGAAACAGATTTCATCTTCCGGCACATAGAGTCTGACAGCATGACGGGCCGTGACATTTTCAGCAGGCAAAACACATGGCAGTGTGGCCGGACGGCATCTGCCTCCATAGATCACACGCCCGTCAGACTGGTGTGGAGCCTGGGTGGCCATTATATCGGCACGGGTGCAGACACATGGATAGGTATAGCCGGTCGACTCCAGCCGTCTGAGATAAGTCTCATAGATTTCTCCGCGGAGGCTCTGCCTGTAAGGAGCCGCATCGCCCCTGCCAGCCAGACCTCCCTCGTCCCATTCAAGGCCCAGCCAGAGAAGGTCGTCTTCAATCTGCCGCGCATATTCTTCTCTGGAGCGCTGTGGGTCAAGATCTTCTATCCGAAGAATCCACCGCCCTCCGGCTTTCCTGACTGAAAGCCATGAAAGCAGAGCCGTGAACACGTTGCCGAGGTGCATGCGTCCGGTAGGCGATGGCGCGAAACGTCCGGCAGGAGTCTTCGTAGCGGCTGAAATTCCGGTATCTGAGTCTTTAGAGGGCGTTTCATAACAATAGTTAAAATCTGAGCGAAAGATTTGAGATGGATATGGCTCTGAATTGAAGGAGCATAGCGAGCTATGTGACTGAGATGAAGAGCTATAGACGCTCAAAGCTTTCGGAGGCGATTGTATTGTCTTTTTGGAAATAGTATATTCCATTTGTGAAAATTTTTAAGTTACCTGATCCTTGGTGTATCTTTTGCTAAATTGTTGAAGCTCGTCAGTCGCATAGCTCGCTATGCTTCTTCCTCCCCTGCAACAATTTATCTAAAAGATACACCACTCAGATTTTAACTCTTGTTATGAAACACCCTCTTAATATCCATTGCAAGTTCTATTTGAGCACAAAGATACACAAGATTCAGTGATTTTTTCGAAAAATATCATTCCGCGTATGCAAGATTCAGCAGAAAGCGGATTTATAGATATAGACAATACCAACAAACCAATCAATATAAATTATGAAGAAAGCAAAACATCTGCTGCCCCTCGCCCTGCTTCTGGCCTCAGCGCCTATGATGCAGTCGTGTCTTGATGATGATGACAACAACAGCTACGTTATCTGCCCGTCGAGCCCCAAAGCCCTCGTGACAGTCTGCCCGACTGCAAACGGAGGATTTACAATGGTGCTTGACGACAAGACCACCCTCGTTCCATCGAACATGGATAAGTCGCCTTTCGGCAATAAGGAAGTCCGCGCACTTGTCTGCTACACCCCCGACAAATCATTTTATGACGGAACCGGCGTCACAGTCAACCGCATCGACAGCATCCGTACCAAGCTGCCCGCCATAGACCTCGGCGACAAGAACGATGAGACTTATGGGAATGACCCTATCGAGATAGTTAAGGACTGGGTGACTGTGGCTGAAGACGGCTATCTGACCCTGCGTGTCCGCACAATCTGGGGCCCCGGACACACTCCACACCATCTCAACCTGCTCACCGGTTCAAATCCCGACGATCCGTTTGAAGTCGAGCTCCGGCATGATGCCAAAGGCGACACCAAAGGCTATTTCGGCGATGCTCTTATCGCGTTCAACCTCAACAGCCTGTCGGCCACAAGCGATAAGCCTGTCAAGATCAAACTCCGCTGGAATTCGTTTTCAGGAATGAAGACCGCCGAATTCGATCTCGCCCTACGCCCGAAAATATTCGATGACGATCTGTCAGACCTTGTTTCCGCCTCTGTTCTCAGATAAGAGAACCGAAAGCAAGAATCTGCCCATTCCTCACGTTATATTTTTACACAGAGCTAATTCGGCAGTCAATTAGCGCACATTTTTTCATATAGCGGTTTTGAACACAGCTGACAACGAACACGACCTGTTGCAGCTCATCGGCAACAACGAGCCTGCGGCTTTGAGACTGATGTATTCAAGATATATCAGACATCTCACAGCCGTATGCTCCCGCTATATCCGGAATGATGAGGACGCGAAAGATGTGTTGCAGGAAAGTTTTCTTAAAATATTCGGGTCGATTGACAGATTTGTCTACAAAGGTGAAGGCTCGCTGAAAGCGTGGGTGACAAAGATTCTTGTCAATGAGGCGCTGAAATTCATCAGCCGGTCCGGGCGCCTTGATTTCAGCCCCATTTCAGAGGAGAATGCCGACATCGGTGATGATCAGCCGGAAACCGCCGACATCCCTGCGGCAATAATCCATGACTTCATACGCCAGCTGCCCGACGGCTACCGGATAGTGTTCAACCTCTATGCCATTGAGGGGAAAAGCCATCGGGAAATCGCTTCGATGCTTGGCATCAGGGAAAGCACTTCGGCCTCGCAACTCCACAGAGCCAAAGCACTGCTCGCATCAAAAATCAGAGAATACATCAACAGACGGTCTTCATGAACAACGACAACTGGTTAGACGACATACGCAACAAGATGACGGATTTCGAACTGGACGAGCCGTCAGGACTCTGGGAACGGATCGAAACGCACCGTGCCGACCGTCAGCAGATCACCCCGATAAACCGCAACGGTCACCGACGCGGCGCTGTGCTGTCATGGCTTGTGGCCGCCACTCTGCTCACCGCCATAATGCTCTCAGGCCTGCATTTCTTTAAGCCTGAAAGCAAGGTAGACATGACCGCGGCCCGACTCGCAAAAGATGTTTCCGACAACACCCTCATCAGTCCCGTCAATTCAGAGCAGAATCTTGCACAGACCTTGCCCCAAAGCATCGGCAACCGAATCAGCCGGGCCAATGCCCTGACAGCAGCCGTCTGTCAAGCATCACAGTCTTCATCCGCCGCACAGCTGACTGATGACGAACCGGCCAATCAGAATCCGGCCGGGAAAGACAATGAAAACGCTGAGAATTCAGAGACATCGCCGTCAGCAGACAATGCATGCAACCGGATAAATACGGAATATGCGGAATCAACAGTCTCTGCCTCAGACAGCCATAATGTTCGGGAAAGGGTCTCCGTAGGCATATTCACCTCAGGCTCGATCGGTAACGGAATGTCAGGACCGTCAAACAACAGCGGCAATAAATCACTTAGCGGTCTTATGTCAGACCCTACCAAGAATCCTGATGACGGGCCCGTAGTGCAATCACAAGCACCCGAATCCGGCAGTTCGAATACACGCAATTCCAAAATGCAGCACCACCAGCCGATCCGTGTCGGGCTGACCGTAGCCTACCCTATTTCTACACGCCTGAGTCTGGAAAGCGGCCTGACATACTCAAGGCTCCGCTCTGATGTGGACGCTACAGAGGCAAACATCAGTTTCTCCGGCGAACAGACTCTTCACTACATTGGCATTCCGTTGAATCTGAAGTGCCGCCTCGCATCAGTGAATCGGCTTGAATTCTACGCCTCGGCTGGCATACTTGCCGAAAAATGCGTTGTCGGCAAACTCTCCGGCCATAAATTTATCAACGACCAGGCTGGAGCTGAAGAAAACACCGATATCCACGAAAAAAGGCTGCAATGGTCACTCAACGCGGCAGCCGGAGCACAGCTGTCAATAACTCCTGATCTCGGCATCTTCATAGAGCCCGGCATAAGCTATTATCCCGACAACGGCTCCGACATCTCTTCGATCTACAAAGACCGTCCTTTGAATTTCAATCTGAATCTCGGTCTAAGACTCACCCTTGGAAAATAGCAGCCTCTCCCGAAAGCAAATCCTCAAGAAGCCGGGAAGACGGGTGCCGGATGGCAGCTCCCCCGAAAGAGTGTGATAATGCGGAGACAGCTCATCCAGGGCGGTAAACCGGAATACGCTATTCCAAAATATTTCACACTCGGATCGTTTTTAACGTTTCAACCTGGCTTTACAGCTGATCCTTTATTGATCCTTTATAAGCAGAAGAGGCTGTCGTTCTCGACAGCCTCTCTGTAAAAAATGTGATAAATTCGGGTCAAGCCGAAAGCACGGTGCATGAATTTTGAGAAAAGTGTTAAATTTGTGGCATGAAAACCGCAGATGCAATATGGATGTGCCTGCCCGAGGGCATGGACGAACTATTTGAAATGGTGCGCTTCGAGCGCACGGAACAGTCCTATGACATATGGCTTGACGAAAAGAAGAAACTGTCTGATGAAGACTATCGTAATCCAAATATCGTAGCGCGAGGCTATACGGATTATGTAACAATACAGGACTATCCGATGCGTGGACGGCCTGTATTTCTTCACATGCGCAAGAACAAGTGGTGGGACAGGCAGACCAACGAAATCTTCAGCTACAATCTCGAACTTCCCAACGAGGAAGGAACACGACTCAGCGCCGAGTTCGTGGCTTTTTTAAAAGACGAAGGTGGAGACGACAGCCCTGTCGATTAAACAGATAGCGCAGATGTACTGCGTCAACGGCAAACATTTTGCCGACTTGTACCGCAATAAGATAAGCGGTTACGCCGACTGGTGCGAACAGGAGCTTGGCTGTGGGTTCTATTTCAACGCCGATAATATCGGCCCTTACATGAGTCTTGATGAGACGTGTCTGAGCAACGGGGAGGTATGGACGTTCCTGACCAACAAGGACGGCCACGGAGGCAAGGGAACACTTGCGGCAGCCATTCCCGGAACAAAGAGTGACGAAATTATATCCATACTCATCGGAGCTATGGAGAAATCAATCAGACGCAGGGTCAAGGAAGTGACCTGCGATCTCTCGCCATCAATGATGCTCATAGCCGCAGAAGTGTTCTATAACGCCCATGTAGTCAACGACCGTTTTCATGTCCAACAGGTCTATAATGAGGCCGTTGACGAAATCCGCATTGACATTCGCCGACAGCTCATCGCAGAGGAAAACAACCGCAACAAGTCCGAACCGCCGGTAACGTACTCCAACGGAGAGACCATGCGCCAGATACTGGCTCGCAGCAAACACACTCTGATGATGTCGCAGAACAAATGGACTGACATACAGCGCCATCGTGTCAACATACTGTTCAAATACTATCCAATATTGAAGGCTGCATACAGCCTTGCGATGGAGCTGCGCAAGATTTTCAACGCTAAAATCTCACCGACAAAAGCCATGGGGAGGATGAACAAGTGGTATGAAAAGGTAATGGCATTGGGTAACAACAACTTCCGCTCGGTAATCAAAACATTCAAGAACCACGCCCCAACAATCCTGAACTATTTCCGTCGTCGTGCGACCAATGCCTCTGCCGAGGCATTCAACTCTAAAGTCAAAATATTTCGCTCACAAATGCGTGGTGTCCGGGACCGCGACTTCTTCATCTTCCGATTAGTCAAACTCTACGCCTAAAAATTTAACACTTCTAATTGCCCAATTTAACATATGCACCGTGCTTTCGGCTTGAGCCATAAATTCTTGGTTTTGTCTACTAAAAAACTATTTTGCAACCGTAAATTTTCGTGCTTCGGTATTGATTTTATATCTTTGAGGCTTCAAGCTTTAGTGAGAGAATGAAGCTCTGTTTGTTTCACGATACAAAGTTAAGATAGCCATATTACAATCCTGTTACAATCACAACACAATTTTGTTACATCATCGAATTTAACCTTTATTTTATAAATTTAATTCGGATTTTCACATACTCGCAATAAAATCTCGTCACCATCTGTCACGATTAGAACAGCCTGCAATGCAACAAGTGAGAGCATCAAACCAAAGTCACGCTCAAAATGTTTGGGTAGATGAGAGAAATTTGGTAATTTCGCAGTCTGATTGTGACGGCTTTTGCTGTCTGAAAAGACAGTCCGGATTTCCGTCAAGAAAACCATCTGACAATTTTTACTGAGATGAGCAAAAAACTACTTGAAGTCCGCAATCTCCACGCCAAGGTGGAGGACAAAGAGATATTACGTGGTCTTAACCTTACGGTAAACGAAGGTGAAGTACATGCCATAATGGGGCCTAACGGCTCCGGCAAAAGCACCATGTCAGGTGTGCTGGCAGGTAACCCTGCCTATACTGTCACCGAAGGCGAGGCTTATCTGCATGGAGTCAATCTGCTGGAGCTTTCGCCCGAAGACCGCAGCCATGAAGGCTTGTTTCTGTCTTTCCAGTATCCGGTAGAAATCCCCGGAGTCTCAATGGTCAACTTCATGCGCGCGGCAGTCAATGCCAAACGCAAATATCTCAATGACGCTCCCCTCTCGGCCAGTGACTTCCTGAAGATGATGCGCCAGAAACGCGCCATAGTTGAGCTTGACAACAAACTGGCTTCACGCTCTGTCAACGAAGGCTTCTCAGGCGGCGAGAAAAAGCGCAACGAGATCTTCCAGATGGCCGTGCTCGAACCACGTCTGGCAATCCTTGACGAAACAGACTCAGGCCTTGACATCGACGCCCTGCGCATCGTGGCCGGAGGCGTTAACAAGCTCAAGACCGACAAGAACGCGACCATCGTAATCACCCACTACCAGCGTCTGCTCGACTATATCAAGCCTGATTTCGTACACATTCTTTATAAAGGGCGCATCGTCAAGACCGGCGGTCCTGAACTGGCTCTCGAACTTGAAGAAAAGGGCTACGACTGGATTAAAGAGGAGAACGACATATGAGCAATTCCCTCACCCAATACATCAGTCTGTTTGAAGAAAACAGAGATCTGATCTGCGGCAACTCGGCGCCGGCGCTTAACGCTCCGCGCAGCGAGGCTCTCGACATAGTCAGATCATCACGCCTCCCCGACAAGAATACCGAGGGGTTTGAAAAGACTTCAATAGAAGAGATGTTTGCCCCCGACTATGGCGTGAACATCTCGCGTGTCAACATTCCGGTCGATGTGGCGGCCAGTTTTCGCTGCGATGTCCCCTCGCTCTCTACTCTGCTTGCTTTCGTCATAAACGATTCGTTTCATCCAACATCGAAGCTCGAATCAAAGCTGCCGGAGGGAGTAATCTTCGGATCTCTCAAACGCATCGCTGAGGAAAAACCATCACTGATAGAGAAATATTACAACACTGTGGCTCCGGCAGAGAATCCGTCTGTTGCACTCAACACCCTCCTCGCCCAGGACGGAGTGATGATCTACGTGCCCAAAGGGGTGCGCGTCGAACGGCCTCTGCAGCTGGTCAACGTGTTCTCTTCGCCGGTTCCCCTCGCCGCATTCCGCCGCATACTCATAGTATTGGAAGAAGGTGCCGAACTGCAGCTGCTTGTCTGCGACCACACCCAAAACCGCGACAAATCATATCTTGCAGCCCAGGTTTCGGAAGTGATTCTCGGCGAAGGTTCGCGTCTTGAAGTTTGTTCCATCGAGGAATCGTCAGAAAAGACATCACGCTACTCCCGCCTCTTCGTACGTCAGGAAAGCGGATCGCATTTCTCGTTCAACTCCACTACCCTCACCTGCGGCACCACCAGAAACGACTTTTCGGTCTCGCTGCTCGGCGAACACTGCGAGACTATGCTGGCCGGCATGGTGATCGGCTCAGGAAAGATGCACGTCGACAACGATTCCGACATCCGCCACATGGCCCCGCGCTGCCACAGCAACCAGCTGTTCAAATATGTCCTCGACGAAGAATCAAAAGGCGCATTCGAAGGCAGCATTTTCGTTGCCCCAGGAGCCCGATTCACCGAAGCTTATCAGAGCAACCGCAACATTCTGGCATCGACCACAGCCAAAATGCACTGCAAACCGCAGCTTGAGATCTACAATGATGATGTGAAGTGCTCTCACGGCGCTACTACAGGCCAGCTCGACACTGATGCGCTTTTCTACATGCGCTCACGCGGCATTCCCGAAAGCGAAGCCCGGACCATGCTCATGCAGGCATTCATGGTCGATGTCATCGACACAGTCCATATCAGCGGACTGCGCGAACGTCTGCTCCATCTTGTAGACCGCCGTTTTTCCGGAACACTCGGCGACTGCGCCGGCTGCCGGTCGAAAGAATGCTGATCAGCAGCCGCTGACAGCTCCGACTCAATTTCCTCTTACGAAATACACCCCACACTCCAACCATAACTGCAACCTCTATGCTTGACATTGAAAAGATACGTGCCGACTATCCGATTCTCGACCGCAAGATCTACGGCCGTCCGCTTGTCTATTTAGACAATACCGCCACTTCACAGACTCCTGACGAAGTGGTGAAGTCTGTTCTGTCAGGCTATACGCAGACCAAGGCCAACGTTCACCGCGGAGTGCACACTCTCTCGATGGAAGCCACCGAGCTTCAGGAGGCAGCCCGCCGCAAAGTCATGGAGTTTATCAACGCACCTTCTGCCGAAGAGATTATCTTCACCCGCGGAACCACTGAGGCCATCAATCTCGTGGCGGCTTCTTACGGAGGCGCCTTTTTCAAAGACGGCGATGAGATAATACTCTCCGTGATGGAACACCACTCCAACATTGTGCCCTGGCAGTTGCTACAGAGAAGAACAGATCTGAAAATCCGTGTCATCCCCGCCAAGGCTGACGGATCGCTTGACATGGATATCTATAGGTCGCTCTTCAACGAGCGCACCCGTTTCGTCAGTGTCTGCCATGCGTCAAACGTGCTCGGCACTGTCAACCCGATAAAAGAGATTGTGGCCGAGGCCCACAGCCACGGAGTTCCGGTGCTGATTGACGGCGCTCAGGCGGCACCCCACATGAAAATTGACGTTCAGGATCTTGATGCCGACTTCTACGCATTCTCGGCCCACAAGATGTATGGCCCGGCCGGAGTCGGAGTGCTTTTCGGCAGACGCGAGCTGCTTGAGAAAATGCCACCCTATCAGGGCGGCGGCGAGATGATCGAGAGCGTAAGCTTCGAGAAGACCACTTTTGCAGAACTGCCCTACAAGTTTGAAGCCGGGACTCCTGACTTCATCGGCATTGCCGCGCTTCACAAGGCTATCGACTACATGGAAAGCATAGGTATCGAAGCTATTGCCGCGCATGAGCACGAACTGCTCGAATATACCACCCGCCGCATGACGGAAGAGATCCCCGGCATACGGATCTTCGGCACCGCCCCCGGCAAGTGTGCTATCATTTCTTTTCTCGTAGGCAACGAGCACCACTACGACATGGGGATGCTGCTTGACAAGCTCGGCATAGCAGTGCGCACCGGCCATCACTGCGCCCAGCCGCTGATGACGGCTCTCGGCATCGAAGGCACCGTACGTGCATCGTTTGCCGTCTACAATACAATAGAGGAGTGTGACCGCTTCCTTGCGGCCCTCAGCCGTGTCAGCGAAATGCTGCGGTAAAGAGCGAACCGAAAGAAAAAACTATAAGGCAAAAAGCACTCTGGCAAACAACCATGTCAGCCTATGGAAAAGGCGGTTGTGCCAATAGATCAATCTCAGCCGCCATGCTGACGGGTTTCCGTCAAGCACCTGCGCCTTTAGCATCTCAGCCAGGTCAGGCCTGCCTTCACAGAAATATTGCGCCGCAAGGATCATACGCCTGCAGTCGAGCCATTTAATCAGATCAGACCGGCCGGAAGTAATGAAATACCGTTCCATGCAGTCAAGCGTTTTTTCCCATTGCCCGGCTTTTGAGCTGAAAGAAACTCCGGTGATCGAATCGGCTTGCTGATGGACTATTACCGAGGGTTTTCCCGGCAAATGAAAGATACGATCTGAGGCAAGCAGCAGGCGTGCGCCGAGTTCAAAATCATTCCACACGAAAAGATCTTCATTCCACCCGCCCACACGTCGGACAAGCGATGTGCGGACCACAACGCGCTGTGTCGACATACAGCCTCTGAAAAGATGATTGAAAACAGGGCTGCGGGATGTAAAATAAGCCTCATGCCTCTGTCCGGCGATATTGACAAGCGAAGCTGTACGCCCGAAGATATCAATGTCTGGATGCCGGGAGATCGCTTTGCTAAAATCAGCCACATGTGATGGTGACATTTCATCATCAGAGTCGAAAAACATCACGAATTCCGTCTCTACGTCCTCCAGCCCGCGGTTACGCGCCGCGCAGGCTCCAAGCCGGGACTCCTCGCATATCACACACTCAAAGCCATGCTCCCGGCGACTCCATTCACAGACAATCTCAAGAGAATCGTCAGTCGAGCCATTGTCAACCACAATGACTCTTTCTGGCTTCACATTCTGGGCATCAATCGAGCGCAAGGTCCGCACTATGGTATGGGCGCGGTTATAGATCGGAATGACTATTGTTATATGTGACATGACACACAGTCCTCTTTGGATATAAAAGTTTTCAGGAATCAAGAAACTGGCAATTTTTGCAATAACCGGGCGCTTTCCCTCTCGCCACTGCCGGCGGAAACAGCCATTCCATCTTATATACGGATTATCCGAAAGATAGGGACAGAACCGGAATCCGGGCTGATCCTCATAAGGCAAAAGGATTCATTTCACAAATTTACACAATTTCAACAATATTATCCGATGCTATTTCACGAATTTGCACTAAATTTGTCAGCTCTGACACCAAGAGGCTGTTTAAAAACAACCTCTAATGATAATCCACACATACAAGAAAACAACATCCATATGGAAACAGGCGATAAGATTCCCGAAGTACTCGGTCTTGACCAGGCCGGCAATGAAGTCAGAAGCTCGGATTTCGAAGGTAAAGCTCTGATCATTTATTTTTACCCGAAAGACAATACCCCCGGCTGCACGGCTGAGGCATGTTCGCTCAGAGATTTCAACAGCGAACTGGAGACCAAAGGCTACACCACCATCGGCATCAGCAAGGATTCCGTAGCAAGCCACGCCAAGTTTGCCGACAAGTATTCACTGCCATTCATACTGCTTTCTGATCCGACCACTGAGGTAAACCAGTCATTCGGCGTATGGCAGAAAAAGAAAATGGCCGGACGCGAGTATATGGGCACCGTCCGAACAACTTTCGTGACCGACACAGACCACCGCATCACCCACATCATCACCAAGGTCGACACCAAAAAAGCCGGCGAACAGCTGTTGGAGCTCCTGGCAGATGCCGGACAGTGAGGCTATAACGACAGATGAAGTATCGGATAGGGCCTTCCGGCCTCATCGGTATCATCCCTGCTCTTGATTTTGAATCCGTTTGCTCTGTAGAAAGCGAGAGCAGACGGATTACACCGAGTCTGAAATT
Organism: Duncaniella sp. C9; assembly: GCF_004803935.1. Classification (GTDB taxonomy): domain Bacteria; phylum Bacteroidota; class Bacteroidia; order Bacteroidales; family Muribaculaceae; genus Duncaniella; species Duncaniella muris. Next base: position 1,486,195 of record NZ_CP039547.1, on the reverse strand, counting down.
ATTCAGGATTTCTTACAAATGGACGAAGAAGAATTCTATACTGTGGTTCAAATATGCGATGCCCTGAAGAAGACCGATGTAGATATTTCAGAATTATTACTGTCCGCTAAACCATAAAAGGGTGAGTCCAACTTCTTGAACAGCAGAAGTTGGGCTTACTTTTTGTATTTGACAAGCCCCCTCAGCAGTTTTCGGGATCTTCAGGAGGGGATTCCGAGGCCTCTGCGAGCATGATTTTCAAGTCAGCGTCGGGCTGATTTAGGAACTTTTCGAGATTCAGATAATACATCAGTACAATTCTGACGATTGTAGCCAGTCCAGAAAAGCTCCAACGCCTTTGCAAGGTGCTTTGTAAGACCGAGAGCAACAGATTAGCTATGAGCGTTACCCAAATCTGTATTTTTATGGCATTGGCACTTTCGCCATAGAAGTATCGCAAAGGGAAGTTCTGCTTTATCTGCTTGAAAAGCGACTCAATCTGCCATCGGCGACGGTAGATGGCCACGATTGTCTCCAGAGGCATGTCGAAGTCATTGGTGAGAAGCGATATAAGTTTTGGCTTCTTGCCTTTCTTAATGTCAACGTATGTGATTATTCTTGCAATGTGGTTGATGCCGTCTTTACGGAACACTACGACCTGTTCACGGTACTCCATCAGTCCCTGTGGATTCTGGTGCATACAGTCCACAAGTATTTCATAACTGAGGTTTTTCTTCATTTTGGTTACATATACCACCCCTCGATCCGTCAGTTCCTCGAATTTGGCATAGTTGATATATGCACGGTCAAGTGCTACTATCTCGTTGTGGCTGTAATGGCTCGGTGCAAGCATGAAGGAGTCATTGGTCGCTGCCGAAGTGAACTGCACGTCGCAGTGAACGCCCTCATTGGCATGTATGACCGAGTGTACCTTGATGCCGCCTTTCTTCTTTCCCGTCTTCGGATGACGGCCAACACCCTTGAAAATAGCATTGGAGAACAACGTGATTGTAGTGGAATCGATGATTCTAAGCCGTCTTATCCACTCTTCCGTGCCATTGCGTCGGCTGTCCGAGGAAAGAATGTCTTTATTGGCTGCATACAAGTCGCGGTATACATCTTCAAAGAACTTCTCTGAACGTCTGGCATTTGCATCCGACAAGGTGCTCCGCCTGGGCACAGTGTCAATGCCTACATGATGGAGTTTGCGTACCTCGGCTGTCATAGAAGTCTCTATCTCACGCAATGAATCGAAGCGCTGTATGACAGCATATAGCATCGTAAGCAAATGCGTATAGCCGTCAAAGCTCTTGACATACTTCTCTCCGCCGTGTTTTCGGCTGATTTCAACTATTTTTTCACGATCAAGTGATTTTATCAGCTGACCATATGTCGGCTGTCCGAAGAAATTACTACTTTTACTCATGGTTATTTAAGATAGTTTGGCGACATCAAAATAACCATTTAGGGCTGACTCCTGCAATAGGTGCCAGCCCTAATTTTTCAATCGCTCAAAAAAAGTTTAGCGGACAGTAATATTTCAGAATAAACAAATTTTGACAGCATAAAATCAAAAAAATGCCGGCCTGAACTGAATCAGACCGGCATTGATTTTATTTGTATGCTGTCAAGCTACACCATTAAGCCTGGGGCATTTTGGTGCGCTTGCCGTAGCCATACTGAGCAGCGTCGCCGAGTTCTTCCTGAATACGGAGGAGCTGGTTGTACTTGGCCATACGGTCAGAACGGCTTGCAGAACCGGTCTTGATCTGTCCGGCGTTGGTAGCAACTGCGATGTCAGCGATAGTGGCATCTTCAGTTTCACCTGAACGGTGAGAGATAACTGCGGTGTAGCCGTTGCGCTGTGCGAGTTCTACGGCGCGGAGGGTTTCGGTGAGTGAACCGATCTGGTTAACCTTCACGAGGATAGAGTTAGCGCAGCCGAGTTCGATACCCTTTTCGAGATACTTGACGTTGGTAACGAAGAGGTCGTCGCCTACGAGCTGGCAACGGTCGCCGATAAGATCGGTGAGGATCTTCCAGCCTTCCCAGTCGCCTTCTGCCATACCGTCTTCGATTGAGTCGATAGGATATTTCTCAACGAGGCCCTTGAGGTATTCAGCCTGCTGTGCTGAAGTATATTTGGGAGCGTCGGCACCCTGCTTCCAGGTGTAGTCGTAAACGCCGTCCTTGTAGAATTCAGAAGAAGCAACGTCGAGACCGATGGTCACGTCCTTGCCGGGAACATAGCCGGCAGTTTCGATAGCCTTGATGATAACGTTGAGAGCGTCTTCAGTTCCGTCGAGGGCGGGAGCGAAACCACCTTCGTCACCTACTGCGGTAGAGAGACCGCGGTCATGGAGAACTTTCTTGAGGCTGTGGAACACTTCAGTGCCCATGCGGATACCTTCCTTGAAGCAGCATGCGCCGATGGGGCGGATCATGAATTCCTGGAAGCAGATGGGAGCGTCAGAGTGAGCGCCACCGTTGATGATGTTCATCATGGGAACGGGGAGCACGTAGCTGTTGCAGCCACCGATATATTTGTAGAGGGGAAGGTCGAGATAATCGGCAGCAGCCTTAGCAACTGCGAGAGACACGCCGAGGATAGCGTTTGCGCCGAGATTTGACTTGGTGTCAGTGCCGTCGAGAGCGATCATAGCCTCGTCGATCTTGATCTGGTCAAGAGCGCTCATGCCGCGGAGTGCGTCAGCGATAGGACCGTTCACGTTGGCCACAGCCTTCTGAACGCCTTTGCCGAGGTAGCGGTTCTTGTCACCGTCACGGAGCTCAAGAGCTTCGTTTACGCCGGTAGATGCACCGGAGGGAACAGAAGCGCGGCCACGTGCGCCTGATTCGAGGATTACGTCTACTTCAACGGTAGGATTGCCACGTGAGTCAAGGACTTCACGACCGATAATTTTTTCAATTTTCATAGTCTATATAATAATTATAGTTGAGTTTTTTTACCTTATGCCTTTGGATGCGAACTGATGATAGTCTCCTGTAAAAATGCGCAGCAAATTTACAAAATATCAATGCGCTTTGCAATAAGTCAATGATTAAATTTTACTTTATTATCTTACTATTTATTCATTAAAACGCGCATCTGATCAGTATTCGTCCCAGCTCTTGATCTCGATTTCGTCGAGCGGATGGGTGGTGAACGCATCGATATAAGCCGAGGCAAGACGGGCGTTGGTCATCAGCGGAATGTTAAGGTCAATGGCCGCACGGCGGATCTTGTAGCCGTTGGTAAGCTCTGTGGTCGAGAAATTCTTCGGAATATTCACCACCATGTCAACCTTGTGGTCATGGAGCAGTTCGATGGCCTGGGGCTGCATGTCGGGCTGTGACGGCCAGTAGACACGGATAGCGGGTATGCCGTTGTCATTAAGATAGGCATGGGTGCCTCCGGTGGCATAAATTGTATAGCCGCGGTTGGCAAGCTCATGGGCTGCGTCGAGAAGATCGGCCTTCTGCTTGGCTGTGCCGGTAGACATGAGGACGGCCTTGGCTGGAATACGGTTGCCCACTGAGACCATAGCCTTGATCAGGGCTTCAGCAGAGTCGGTGCCGATACAGCCTACCTCGCCGGTAGAGGCCATGTCGACGCCAAGCACAGGGTCGGCTCCCTGCAGACGCGAGAAGCTGAACTGTGAGGCCTTGATGCCCACATAGTCAAGATCAAATGCGTTTTTAGAGGGTTTCTCCACGGGCAGGCCGAGCATCACGCGGGTGGCAAGGTCAATGAAGTTGATCTTCAGAACCTTTGAAACGAACGGGAAGCTTCGCGAAGCACGGAGGTTACATTCGATTACCTTAATATCATTGTTCTTTGCAAGGAACTGAATGTTGAACGGGCCTGAGATCTCAAGAGCCTTGGCTATCTGGCGCGAGATCTTGCGGATGCGGCGCATGGTCTCTACATAGAGTTTCTGCGGCGGGAACTGGATTGTTGCGTCGCCGGAATGCACGCCGGCATATTCGATGTGTTCGGAGATCGCATAGGCCACGATCTCGCCGTTCTGGGCCACGGCGTCCATCTCGATCTCTTTGGCTGATGAGATGAACTGCGAGACCACAACGGGATGCTGCTTTGAGACGTTGGCTGCCAGGCGCAGGAAGCGTGTGAGCTGTTCCTGATTGTGACAGACGTTCATCGCCGCACCTGAAAGCACGTAGCTCGGACGGACGAGCACCGGGAAGCCTACTTCATCAATGAATTCGTTGATGTCATCCATGCTTGTAAGCTCGCGCCAGCGCGGCTGGTCGATTCCGAGGCGGTCAAGCATGGCCGAGAACTTGTTGCGGTCTTCGGCATTGTCGATGCTGCGGGCTGTGGTGCCGAGTATGTTGATGTTCTGTGCGTCAAGACGAGTTGCGAGGTTGTTGGGGATCTGGCCGCCTACGGAAAGAATTGTGCCGTGGGGCTGTTCAAGATCCAGAATGTCCATCACACGCTCGAAAGTCAGTTCGTCGAAATAGAGACGGTCGCAGATGTCATAGTCAGTGGAGACTGTCTCAGGATTGTAGTTGATCATCACCGAGCGCCAGCCTTCTTTCTTGACAGTCAGAAGGGCGTTGACAGAGCACCAGTCAAATTCCACTGACGAACCGATGCGGTAGGCTCCGGAACCGAGCACTACTATCGAGCGGTGGTCGTGGAGATACTGGACGTCGTTTTCACGGCCGTTGTAGGTCAGATAGAGATAGTTGGTCTGAGCGGGATATTCAGCGGCAAGGGTGTCGATCTGCTTGACAACCGGGAGAATTCCGAGCTGCTTGCGGCGGTCACGCACCTGAAGGAGCGCTTTCTCAGGCTCTGTGAGGTTTTCCTGATAGATCTCACGTGCGATCTGGAAGTCACTGAAGCCCTGTTCCTTGGCCTGACGCAGCAGTGCTTCGGGTATTGCTTCGAGGTCATTGAACTCACGCAGCTCGCTTGCAGTGTTGATGATGTTCTGAAGTTTATAAAGGAACCACTTGTCGATTTTGGTCAGTTCGTGAATGCGGTCCACGGTGTAGCCTTTAAACAGAGCCTGGGCTATGGCGAAGATGCGCTTGTCAGTCGGTTCCTTGAGGGCATGTTCGAGTTCCGGAAGATCACGCTGGTTGTTGCCGACAAAGCCGTGCATACCCTGCCCGATCATTCGAAGGCCTTTCTGAATGACTTCCTCGAAGGTGCGGCCGATGGCCATAACCTCGCCTACTGACTTCATCGAAGAGCCGATCTCGCGGCGGACACCGTGGAACTTGCCGAGGTCCCAGCGGGGGATCTTGCAGACAATATAGTCAAGAGCCGGTTCGAAAAATGCGGAGGTCTCCTTGGTGACAGAGTTCTTAAGGTCAAAGAGTCCGTAACCGAGACCGAGTTTTGCGGCGACAAATGCCAGCGGATAACCGGTGGCTTTCGATGCGAGAGCCGACGAACGGCTCAGACGCGCGTTGACTTCAATGACACGGTAGTCCATTGAGGTCGGGTCAAACGCATACTGAACGTTACATTCGCCGACGATGCCTATATGGCGTATGATCTTGATGGCAAGCTTTCGCAGCCAGTGATAGTCTTCGTTTGAAAGTGTCTGCGAGGGTGCCACAACGATCGACTCTCCGGTGTGGATGCCCAGCGGGTCGAAGTTTTCCATGTTGCAGACAGTGATGCAGTTGTCAAAACGGTCGCGCACCACTTCATATTCCACTTCCTTCCAGCCTTTGAGCGACTTTTCCACAAGGACCTGCGGAGAGAATGCGAGGGCTTTCTCAACGAGAGCCACGAGTTCTTCCTCATTGTCACAGAAACCGCTGCCGAGGCCGCCGAGGGCATAGGCTGCACGGACAATCACAGGATAGCCGAGGGCCTCGGCAGCCACACGGGCATCGTGGATCGAGTTGACGGCCTCGCTCTTGATGGTCTTGACCTCAATCTCGTCAAGTTTCTTGACGAATAGCTCGCGGTCTTCCGTATCCATGATGGCCTGCACGGGTGTGCCGAGCACTTCCACACCATATTTTTCCAGAATGCCTGAGCGGTAAAGCTCCACACCGCAGTTGAGAGCGGTCTGACCGCCGAATGCGAGCAGAATGCCGTCAGGTTTTTCCTTACGGATCACCTTCTCTACAAAATAAGGGGTGACCGGAAGGAAGTAGATCTTGTCGGCAAAGCCGTCGGAAGTCTGGACGGTGGCGATATTCGGATTGATGAGGACAGTGGTGATCCCCTCTTCCTTCATGGCCTTGAGAGCCTGTGAACCCGAATAGTCGAATTCGCCGGCCTCGCCGATTTTCAACGCGCCGCTACCAAGCAGCAATACTTTCTTGATGTTTTCGTTACGCATGATGAAAAATAAATGAGGGGATGCTTAGAGCAGGTTGATGAATTCGTCAAACAGAAACTCTGTGTCTTTCGGTCCTGAACTTGCTTCCGGGTGGAACTGAGCCGAGAAGAATGGCTTGGTCTTGTGGCGGATGCCTTCATTGGTGCCGTCGTTCATGTTGATGAAGAGCGGTTCCCAGTCGGCGGGCAGAGTTTCGTTGTCGACAGCGAAACCGTGGTTCTGAGATGTGATGAAACATTGGTTCGAGCTGACGCGGCGCACCGGCTGGTTGTGACTGCGGTGGCCGTATTTCAGTTTATATATTTTAGCGCCTGCGGCTTTTGAGAGCAACTGGTTACCCATGCAGATGCCGCAGATCGGCTTGCCGATTTCCATAGCCTTGCGGATGAGGCCTACGGTTTCCTCTGCCATATCCGGATTGCCGGGACCGTTGGAGATGAAAAGGCCGTCATAAGGAATGGTTGTAAAATCGTAATTCCAGGGCACTCTGACCACTTTCACTCCTCGGCGTGTCAGACAGCGGATGATGTTGTGCTTGACACCGCAGTCAACCAGAACCACGGTCTTTTCACCAGCGCCGTGATATTCCACCTCACGGCAGCTGACCTTGCCTACAAGATTTTCACGGTTAGGGTCATAAAAATCGACATCGTCACATCCGTCAATCACAATCTTGCCGAGCATTGAGCCGTGTTCACGGAGATGCTTGGTCAGCTGACGGGTGTCGATGCCGTATATACCGGGAATTTTTTCCTCCTTAAGCCATTGAGCCAACGAACGGTCGGCCTGCCAGTGGGAATGATCATAGGAATAATCCTGGGCCACAATGGCGCGGCAATGGATATGATCACTTTCGTAATATTCACTGACGTCGTCTCTCTCCCGACGCGGGGGAACGCCGTAGTTACCGAGAATCGGATAAGTGGTCACGAGGATCTGTCCTTCGTAGGAGGGGTCGGTCAGACTCTCCGGATAACCGGTCATAGCGGTGTTAAACACAACTTCACCGGAGGTCGAAGCCTCATAGCCGAAGGATTTCCCCTCAAAGGTTGTGCCGTCTTCAAGAATCAGGACGGCGCGCTTAAACTGTCGCATGGGGTGGATGAATTATGTAGTTACTTCGGGGTGCACTGTAACCCGTCTGCAAAGTTACGATTTTTTTAGCACATTATCAGTGGGAGCTGAAGATTTATTGCAAATTTCAGCTCTTTTTACAAACTCTTTTCACTGTCAGGATGGTGATTTCTCACCGGACGCGGTCGGCTTTGCGGACTCCCTGTATTTTCAACACTCTCTTGCAGAGTTCCTCGACAGCCAGCGTGTCACTGACGAGAACTCCGAGATCGCAGTTGAACACTTCTTTTTCCGCTTCGATGTTGAGACGCCTGATGTCGATATTGAGCGCGGTAGAGATCATGCCGGTCAGTTCCTGCAGAATTCCGTGGCGGTCAATGCCTTCTATCCTTATGTTTGCGAGGAAGTGTCCGGCCACTTTGTCCCAGCGGGTGGCTACGATACGCGGCCCGAAACTTGCTTTCAGCACCTGGGCGCGCGGGCAGGTCAGTGCGTGGACCTCGACTTCGCCGTCATCGTTGATAAAGCCCATCACCTCATCACCGGGTATCGGGCGACAGCAGTCGGCAAAGGAGAAGTTACGTTCTTTTTCATTGAATTTAAGCACATAGGTCTCCTTTGTGTTGATTTTGGCTTTTCCCGATTCTTTTTCTGGGACATCTGCAGCCGCAAGCAGCTTGCGCGCGCGGTCGGCTTTCTTGTCACCGCCGAAACCGAGCCTGAACAGACGGCTCACAAGCGATCTGGCACCACGCGAGGTGTTGACGTTCAGATAGTCGTCAATCGAAATCTCTCCGTTTCCGAGTTTTAGGAATAGTTCCTCGCGCGACTGCACATGATAGGTTCCAAGAATCTTGGTCATGACACTGTTGTTCAGAATGATGTCATTCTGGACAAGGAAGTCGTCAAATATCTCCTTGCCTTTTTCTATATATGGCTGCTGGACTTTCCTCAGCTCCTTGCGCAGACGAGTCTTGGCCTTCGCCGACATCAGAAAGTTCATCCACTCCTCTTTGGGCTTCTGTGACTGCGAGGTAAGCACCTCGACTTGGTCGCCGGAGTTGAGTTTCTGGGAAAGAGGCACAAGTTTGTGATTGACTTTTCCTGCTATGCAGTGCATTCCAAGCTCGGAGTGAAGCGAGAAGGCGACGTCAAGCACCGTTGCTCCGGCCGGAAGAGTCAGCAGTTCGCCCTTGGGCGTAAAGACCACTATCTCGGTAGCGAAAAGATTGAGTTTAAGAGTGTCAAGAAAGTCTATTGCACTCGGTGTCGGATCATCGAGAATGTCTTTGATTGTTTTGAGCCAGACATTAAGTTCGCTCTCCTCTTCATGCTCGCCGATCTTGTATTTCCAGTGAGCGGCAAAGCCCTTCTCGGCAATTTCGTCCATGCGCCGGCTGCGTATCTGCACTTCGATCCAGTTGCCGTCAGGCCCCATTAGGGTGACGTGAAGAGCCTGATAGCCGTTGGCTTTGGGATTGGCGATCCAGTCACGGGTGCGCTCCGGGTGCGGCCGATAGAGGTCTGTCAGTGCCACATAGATGCGATAGCACATCTCTTTCTCCGACACTCCCTCAGGCGTATCGAATATAATACGCATGGCGTAAAGGTCATAGACTTCCTCGAAGGGAATATGCTTGGTGTCCATCTTGCGCCAGATCGAGTAGACTGATTTCAGACGGGCCTTGGCCTCATAACTGAGCCCCATAGCATCAAGACGTTTCAGAATCGGGCTGGCAAAATCGTTATAGACCATCTCTCGTCCGGCCTCGCTCTGGCGTATCAGTCCGGAGATGCGATCGTATTCCGCCGGATGCTCATATTTGAAACTCAGATCCTCCAGTTCGGTCTTTATGGCGAAGAGGCCCAGACGGTGGGCAAGCGGCGCATATATATATAAGGTCTCCCCGGCAATCTTATATTGCTTGTTGGGTGCCATTGAGCCGAGGGTGCGCATGTTGTGCAGACGGTCAGCCATCTTTATGAGCACCACTCGGATGTCCTCGCTCATTGTGAGCAGAAGCTTGCGGAAATTTTCGGCCTGGGCCGAAGCTTTGTCGCCGAAAATTCCGCCTGAGATCTTGGTGAGCCCCTCTACGATGCGGGCAATCTTACGTCCAAAATGCTGCTCGATATCCTCGACCCGATACTCAGTGTCTTCCACCACATCATGCAGCAATGCCGCGCAGATCGAGGTGGAGCCCAGACCGATTTCCTGAGAGGCTATCTTGGCCACGGCTATCGGGTGGAGAATATAAGGCTCGCCTGATCGACGACGCACTCCTTTGTGGGCCTCTTTGGCAAAACGGAAGGCCCGCTCTATTATGTCGACTTTCTTGCGATGGTTACTTGCGAGATAACCGTCAAGAAGATCTCGGAACTGCGCTTCGACGTAGCGCTCTTCTTCTTCGGGAGTGAGATTATATTCCTGCATGGTTCAGACTGGAGAGTTTAAGCAAGTGTTTGTTGTGGATAAAATGATCGGCTGGATGAAGACCGCTATCAGAGATATTTGTCGAGATAGGCAATTTTCACATCGTTGACCATCTGTTTGATGCGCTGTTCTTCTGACTTCGGGCAGATCAGGAGCACATCTCCGGCATCGGCCACGATATAGTCTTTAAGACCGTGGGCCACTACAAGTTTTTCAGAATCACGGACTGCGAAAATATTGCCGGTGCTGTCATAGGCGAGCACTTTGCAGTTCTGAGCCACGTTGTTCTGCTCGTTCTTGGGCGAGTTGTCATGAAGGGCGCTCCATGTGCCGAGATCGTTCCATCCGAAGTTGACACATTCCACATATACATTGTCAGCCTTCTCCATAACCGCATAGTCAATCGAGTTGGCAGGGAATGATGCGAAATTCTCTCGTATGAAGGCTTCCTCACGGGGGGTGCCGAAGTCTGAGGCTCCGCGGTCGAAACGGACTGTCAGATCAGAATCATGCTTGCGCAGGGCGTCTATTATGGTTGACGCGCGCCAAAGGAAGATGCCGGAATTCCAGAAAAATTCACCTGTCTCAAGGAAGACTTTAGCCAGTTCGAGATTGGGTTTCTCTGTGAAAGTCTTCACTTTCAGAATGCCTGGTTCAGCCTCCTGACCTACCTGGATGTAACCGTAGCCGGTCTCAGGGCGGACCGGTGTGATGCCGAGAGTCAGAAGAGCGTCATTTTTCTCTACAAACTCGAATCCGCGTCTGACGCAGTCTTCGAAGATATTTTCACGGGTGATCAGATGGTCACTCGGAGTCACGATCATAGAGGCTGCCGGGTCAATGGCCGCGATATGGAAAGCAGCCCAGGCGATGCACGGAGCAGTGTTGCGGCGCGCAGGTTCCAGCAATATATTTTCAGGCAGCAGATCCGGAAGCTGCTCGCGGATCAGCGGCGCATATTTTTCATTTGTTACAACGAGAATGTTTTCTTTCGGGACGATAGGCAGAATGCGGTCATATGACATCTGAAGGAGCGAACGTCCGGTGCCGAGAAAATCTATAAACTGTTTGGGGCAGTTCTCACGGGAATAAGGCCAGAATCGGCTTCCGACGCCGCCACACATTATTACACAATACCGATGTGAGTTCTGAGTTGCCATAGTGATGAAGAATGGGATTCTATTTTATTTAAATGTATAATATATATTTTTTTCGCTAAGCCATTTGAAGAGTGCCGGACCTGACTCCGCGTGACGATATAAAACCAGAAAGAAGTCCCATGACCAGCACGACAGCCGAGGTGACAAGCACATCTCCGAGACGTAGATTGCAGGGATATGTTACTATTGACATCTGTGAATGGTCTCCGCCAAGCGTTATCAGCCCGAAGTGCTGCTGCAGCAGGCAGAGAATCATGCCTGTCAGAATGCCTATCGCGCCGCCGGCCACTGCCACGAGTACACCCTGACAGAGAAAAATCCGGCGCAGCATCGACAGCGGAGCACCGAGCGAACTGAGAATCCGCAGACTCTCCTCTTTCTCTATGATGAGCATGGAGAGTGATGACAGTATATTGAATGACGCCATCAGAAGCACAAACACAAGCATGAGGAAGGTGATCCACTTTTCAATCGAGATCATACGGAACGAATGTGACTGCTGACGCAGACGGTCAGCCACAACGTAGTCAGGGCCCAGGGCGGCTGCGACTCTGCCAGCCACATCCGCGGCATCGGCCGATGGATCAATCCCAACATCAAGCGAGGAAGCCTCTGCCGAATAGTCCAAAAGCCTGCGGGCTGACGCAAGAGGCACGAAAAGCATGTCATTGTCAAGCTCGGCCTGATTTGTCTGATACACTCCACTGACCAGAAGAGTGTCTGTGCAGAACGCCGCCATCGGAAAGGCCGGATTGATGCGCCCTATGCGCCGTGGAACGGTCAGACACATCAGATGTTCGGTCGATGGCCGTGCTCCGAGCTGCATGGCTGTGCCTACGCTGAGAAGCGCACAAGGCAAAAGCCTGTCATCTGACATATCCATCTCGCCGTCTATCACAAGCGAACCGATCTCTGACACTGCGCAATAGTCTCCGGGCACTCCGACTATATTGACCGGTGTCTGCACATCACCATAGACAGCCAGAGCCTGGGCTCGGAGCACAGGCATCACTGCGGTAACTCCGGCAGTCTGTCTGACAGCTCCGGCAAGCGAATCGGCATCAGAGATCATGCGTCCGTCAGCCCGCGAGATCCTTATGTCAGGATCCACGAGTGAAAGCCTTTCGGATGCAAGATCGGAAAACCCGTTGAATACGGAGAGCACGCATATCATCGCCATTGCAGCCACAGCAATCCCCGCCATCGAGATATAGGAGATGACGTTGACGGCAGTGTGGCTTTTGCGGGCCAGAAGATAGCGTATGGCAATCCTGAGAGCGGGCATCCGGGTTGGGTAAGAAGTTTGTCTACTTGGTCAGAAGTTTGTCGATGTTGTCGATATAATCCAGAGAATCGTCAAGATAGAACGAAAGTTCCGGACATTTTCGCAACTGGAAGCGAACACGCTGCGCGAGTTCATAACGGATTGTCTTGGCGCTTTCGCGTATGCTTTCAAGCAGCTCCTGCGATTTTTCCGATGGAAAAATCGACAGATAGGCTTTGGCGACACTGAGATCCGGCGAGACACGCACTATGCTCACCGACACGAGTGTGCCGTGAGTCTTGGCTGTCTGCTGACGGAAGATTTCACTCAGTTCCTTCTGAAGGAGACGTGATATTTTTGCTTGACGTGTTGATTCCATAACAAATTCATTTTATTTCTTTAAAACACCTGCCGGGCCTCAATGTTTGAATTGACCGCACCTCTCATCCTTCGGGAGATGCGGTCAATTCAGTGTATCTGACAGGATTGACTGCGCCTGACGGCGGCTTAGTCGATGATATCGAATCCGGTGTATTTGCGCAGACATTCGGGGATAACTATGCCCTGAGGTGTCTGGTTGTTTTCAAGGATGGCTGCCATGATGCGCGGAAGGGCGAGTGCCGAACCGTTGAGCGTATGGCAGAGATGGGTTTTCTTGTCTTCCCCACGGTAGCGGCACTTGAGACGGTTTGCCTGATATGTCTCGAAATTGGATACCGACGAAACCTCAAGCCAGCGGCCCTGGGCTGCCGAATAGACTTCAAAGTCAAATGTGATGGCAGAGGTGAAGCTCATGTCGCCGCCGCAGAGACGGAGTATGTGCCAGGGCAGACCGAGAGACTCAAGCAGTCCCTGCACATGGTCTTTCATCTCTTCAAGAGCCGCATAAGAGTTTTCTGGCTTCTCGATGCGGACAATCTCTACCTTGTCGAACTGATGCAGACGGTTGAGACCGCGGACATCCTTGCCGTAGGACCCTGCCTCGCGACGGAAGCATGCCGAGTAGGCGCAGTTTTTCTTCGGGAGCTCTTCGCCGGGGATGATGACATCGCGATAGATATTGGTCACCGGCACCTCGGCGGTCGGGATCATGTAGAGTTTGTCTTCGTTGATGAAATACATCTGGCCTTCCTTGTCGGGCAGCTGCCCTGTTCCGTAGCCGGAGGCCTCGTTCACCACGTAGGGCGGCTGGATTTCAAGATATCCGGCATCGCCGGCACGGTCAAGGAAGAACTGAATGAGAGCTCGCTGCAGACGCGCGCCCTTGCCGATATAAACGGGGAAGCCGGGGCCTGTGATCTTGACTCCGAGATCGAAGTTGATGATATTGTACTTCTTGGCGAGTTCCCAGTGCGGGAGCGCATCGGCAGGAAGTTCGGGCATCGGGCCACCGGTCTTCTCCACCACATTGTCCTCTGCGGTCTTGCCTTCAGGCACTGCATCGCAAGGGATATTCGGCATACCGAGCAGAATGTCACGGATGGCATTCTCGGTCACGGCCAGACGGTCGGCCACTTCTTTCTGTGTGGCTTTGATTTCCGCTACCTTTTTCTTGGCCTCGTCAGCCTCGTTGCGACGGCCTTCTTTCATCAGACGGCCGATCGAATCGGCATACTTTTTCAGTTCGGCTGCCAGAGTGTCGTTCTGATATTGGAGAGAGCGGCGCTCGTCATCGAAATCAATAACATCGTTGACTCCCTGTTTTCCGTCAAATCCTTTGACGGCGAGGCGCGCGATAATGCGTTCGGGATCCTCTTTGATCTGCTGAAGGGTAAGCATTTTTGCTGTAATGTATGGTGAAATACTTTATTTTCAATTGTTGAGGAGTTCTCTGACTTTCGCGGAGATCACTTTTCCGTCGGCGCGTCCGGCCAGTGTTTTCGAGGCCACGCCCATGACTTTGCCCATTTCCTTTGCCGAGACAGCGCCGGTTTCGGCGATTATCTTTTTCAGTTCGGCTGTGAGTTCCTCATCAGTCAGCTGTTTGGGGAGATATTCCTCTATGACTGCGGCTTCGGCCAGTTCGTTGTCGCGAAGGTCGATGCGGTTCTGTTCGTCATATATCTGGGCTGTCTCGCGGCGCTGCTTGGCCATCTTTGCCAGAATTTTGGTTGCCTGCTCGTCTGAGAGCGATCCGTCGCCTCCTTTGGCGGTCTTGGCTTCAAGAAATTCCTTTTTTATTCCTCGGAGAGTCTCCAGACGCACCTTTTCGCGGGCAAGCATCGCACTCTTTATGTCGGCTGAGATCTTGTCAAACAAATCCATATCTTTTTCTTATTACTTTTTTAGAGCTACAAAGTTACACAGAAATTTGATTAAACAACGCAACTTCCCTGCCATTTTTCAAAATCGGCAAGGAAGTCTCGTTTTTAAGAGGGGGGGTAAATTTATAAGTAACTCTGAAAAATTAATTTAGAGGGAGTTTATAGACATAAACGACCGATGAAGAACTTGATTCTGACCGGGATAAAACCACAGAGAGTATAAAAGATCCTCCATAGGAGATACTAATGTACATTATATCGTTTAATTTTGAAGAGTTACTTATGAGAAGGATTGTCGGATGGATCAATCCGCTTCTGTATTTTTGGTGCTGCCTGCTGACGGATAGAAAATCAATCCAACCACAAGAATCACAGTCGCCGCATTGCAGATCGCCTCCTTAACCAGCGGGCTCGAAAATCCGGCAAATGCAAACGCCAAAATCCACGCCACCCACAGCGAACTATCCACAAGTTTATTCCGACTGATATCATTGTTTAAAAAGAAGAGTTTGCCGTGTGTGACCATACACAAAACCATAGAGATAACGAACAGAATGAATAATATCGCCATAGTTATCTGTATAGCCAGTGAGCTGGGCCAGGAAGACATAGTTATAATCAAAACCCATCCTAATGCGAACGATATTTTGTTGACTGTCGCCGGTGATGAAAGGTAATGCACAATCATAGACAACATTATTTTAAATTTTATAGTAGTTTTGGTTTGAATTTACTTTTCACCGGCAAAATTAGGTCCGTTTTGTGTAACACGCAAGCACATACCTCACATTGTTCATCGAACGAATACACACTGTTTATCAACCCATTAGACACGCGAACAATTTATGTTTTTTGTTCACCAGATCAGACCATGTCCTATTATCGCCTACGTAAGTCTCTAAACAACCGAACGATTTAACATAAAGATACGATTAAGTTAAAAAATCCATACACAATCCAAATAAACACGACGGATACAATACAATCATGAAAGCCTATTCAAGACCGATACAAAATCGACAAACGAACCTGTCGCTGAATTGAAACAATTTGGAATCCTCCGTATTATATTATAAATTTGTAGCAGTTCATCCTTTGGGATACCTTTGCGTTCTACAATCTAAACATTTCTTTAATGAAAAAAATACTGCTTATAATCATAGTATTTACAATATTGTCAACAACCCTTCTCAAATTAGATCTTTTGGACAGAGAAACCGCCAAAAGCCTTGATAGCGCCTGTATGCTTATGGACGAGCAGCCTGATTCCTCGCTGAATATCCTTCTATCGATCAATCCTTCAGACATAAAATCCGAATATCTGCAGGCTCAATACGCACTATATCTTACTCAAGCAAAACACTATAACCATATTAATGAAAATTCAGACTCTCTGATAAGCTTTGCGGTAGACTTTTATGACGCCAACAAGTCATCCAATCCAATTCAAAGGATGTTGGGTCACTACTATTCAGGAATAATCAACGCAAACGCGCGCAAATATTCCGATGCAATCACCGACCTCATCAAAGCCGGACAACTGGCTGAATCTCAGAATCAGTATCTATGGCTTGGACGGGCCCAATCAGAGATAGCCCGAATATACAACAAAATGTCTGCATTTTCTGAAGCTGCGGCATATGACAGTCTTGCCTGTCAGGCATTCAGAACGAGCGGAGACACTGTCAGTCTTCAACTCCAGACTTTAAAACTGGCAAACTCACTTAACAATGCCGGACGCTGCGCAGAGTCATTGACACTATTGACCGAAGTGCTCTCAGATGCTACCCGCCAAAAAGACACGGCTTCTATCCGGCAGGCACATGGTCTGATGGCCGACAGCCACTTAAAATTAAAAAACTTCTCGAAAGCGGCTGACTGTTACTACCGATACATGGAATTATCCCCCAACAAAGCAACTCCGCAGCAATACCGGTCATACATTGATGCCTTGTGGCAGTCAGGCAGACACGAGACTGCCGTCAGGCTTATAGATTCCGCCAAAATAAAATATGGCATACATGCCGAGATTCCGTTTGAGATTCTATTTGAGACCGGCAACACCAAAGAGGCATATCTGCAATTGAAGAAAGCTTTTGCTGAAACTGATTCGGTTCTTGACGAAATAACACGTCAGAAAGTTTGTAGCTCTGCTGTCGAATTTAGCAGAAACGATATTGATGTCATGGAACTCAGCTATCAGAATGATCTGATCAAACTGACAATTCTGATAATCCTTATCATCACCGGCGGCATCGGGGCAGCAGCGTTCGTGAGCCATAGCCGGAAAATTCAGAAACAGAAAGACGAGCAGATCATAGCTCTCGCTGAAGAACTGGAATCGATCTTAAACGATCGGAATCACGACAGTGCTAAATCCGAGGACGTTCACGTCCGGACAACAGCATCAGATGGAAATGAGCCACGGTTTTCGATTTCTCGGAAGCATCTTGACACAATACGTTTGCTATGCGAGACTTACTATGAATCAAACCAAAAAGAATCCATAAAAAGCAAAACCGCTCATAATGTGGAACAAGAAATCAAAAATTTCGTAAATAATCCGGATTTTCAGACTTTCCTGGAATATCTGGCTGACAGTGAAAACAATTGCATCATAAACCGCTTTCGCAGACAGATGCCTGGACTTTCCGACAAAGAGTATCAGATTTTCATTTGCTCTTCCCTGAGACTACCAGTTCCGGTAATACTGATGTTCTTCGATCTAAACCGCAACACTCTTTATACTACCCGCCGACGTATGCGTCAAAAAATCGCCGGCTCACATCCCTCTGACGAACGGGAGTTCCTGAGCTATCTTTAAGCAACTGCCTGAAGCAGTCTGAAAATATGCTGAGACAGCAAAAAAAGGGAACCGATCATTTGTTTTACACGACCGTAACCGACGAGAGTCTCACGATCTCTGACGACCGATGTGTGCGAGTATGTCGATTAATTCAGGCTTAATGATATGTTAAGTGTAAAATTGGAATAATTGAAATAACATGCTAAATTAAGGATGCGCAATGAGCGGTTCCCTTTGAAAAAACATCAAAATTCTCATACTTTTCAAATGCCTGCCCGCCAAGGTAAAGTATTCTGTTTTCATTATTCTATTCAGTGTTGCAGAACGCCTATGCCATCATGCGAATTTCTATGGCCGCATAACGGCTGAATAACGCCAACAACTGCGCAAATTTACGCTACCTGAAATATTTTCCCAACATATTTGCAAAATACAGAAAATATATCTAATTTAGCAAGCGATACAAGGTAAAAATACCTGCAAGCACAACAATTTCACGTTTCAAACAGAATATTTTTCCACTTCCATTACTGCAACTATGAGCCAGACACTATCACTCGACAAGACAGATCTCCACATACTTGACTGTCTGCAGCATGACTGCCGCCTCACCAACAAGGAGCTTGCAGCTGCCATACATCTCTCACCCACCCCTACCTTCGAACGCGTCAAACGCCTCGAACGTGACGGATACATCAAACGCTACGTAGCAGTGCTCGACGCGGAGAAAATCGACTGCGGATTCGTGGCATTCTGCTACCTCAAGATGAAACAGCACACCCAGGAAAACGCACTGCGCATAATGAAAGCCGTCAAAAACATCCCTGAAATTGCCGAATGCTACAATATCTCAGGTGATTATGATTTCCTGCTGAAAATCTACACACGCAACATGCATGCCTATCAGGACTTTCTGCTGCGCATACTCGGTGACCTCGACTGCATAGGCTCGCTCAACAGCTGCTTTGTGCTTGATGAAGTGAAAAGCACCCGCGAACTCCCCCTCAACGGATTGATCAACGGATAATTCCGGAAAACACAGAATAAAACATAGTGTCCGGACACCGAATTTTGGGATATTATTCTATGGAATATTCTAACTAAATCACTACATTTGCACATCTCCTCCTTGCAACCTTAAAAACCACCAAAATACTTAACCATTTCCATGGAAACACGAATTATCGAATGTGTCCCCAATTTCAGCGAGGGACGTGACAAGACCGTCATCAAGTCAATTACCGATGCCATAGAAAGCGTCAAAGGCATAAGCCTTCTCGATGTAGATCCCGGAGAAGCCACCAACCGCACGGTAGTCACTTTCGTAGGAGAGCCTGAAGCCGTAGTCGAAGCCGCATTCAGAGGCGTCAGACGCGCTGCCGAGCTGATCGACATGCGCAGCCACCACGGTGCACATCCGCGCATGGGTGCAACCGATGTCTGCCCCCTCATCCCCATTTCCGGCATAAGCCTCGAAGAATGCGCCGAGCTTTCACGCAAACTCGCCAAGCGCATAGCCGATGAACTCGAAATACCGACCTACTGCTATGAGGCCGCAGCCTTCACTCCCGAACGCCGCAATCTGGCAGTGTGTCGCGCAGGCGAATATGAAGCACTCCCTGAAAAGATGAACCATCCCGGCAAAGGCCCGGATTTCGGCGACCGTCCGTTTGACGAAAAAGCGGCCCGCACAGGAGCCACAACCGTCGGCGCCCGCGACTTTCTCATAGCCGTGAACTTCAACCTCAACACAACCTCCACCCGCCGCGCCAACGCCATCGCATTCGATGTCCGTGAAAAAGGCCGTCCGGTCCGCGAAGGCGGCAAGCCAAACGGCAAACCGCTGAAAGACGAAAACGGAAACACGATAATGCAGCCCGGAACGCTGAAAGCGACCAAAGCCATCGGATGGTTCATTGACGAATACGGCATAGCCCAGGTGTCAATGAACATCACCGACATATCGACCACTCCTCTCCACATAGCCTTTGACGAAGTCTGCCGCGCAGCCGGCGAACGCGGTCTGCGAGTGACAGGCACTGAAATCGTGGGCCTCGTCCCGAAACGCACTCTCATTGAAGCCGGACGCTACTTCCTCCACAAGCAGCAGCGCTCCACAGGCATTGCCGAAAGCGAGATCATACGCATGGCCGTCAAGTCAATGGGCCTTGACGAACTCAGCCCCTTCCGTCCTGAAGAAAAGGTGATCGAATATCTCATCGCGCCCAAAGGCGAAGGAAAGAAGCTGACTGATCTGACATGCACCGGCTTCGCCGAAGAAACCGCATCAGAGTCTCCCGCTCCCGGCGGAGGCTCCATTTCAGCCTACATGGGTGCGCTCGCCGCTGCTCTCGGCACTATGGTGGCAAACCTTTCAAGCCACAAGGCCGGATGGGACGACCGCTGGAAAGAATTCTCCGATCAGGCTGACAAAGGCCAGGAACTGATGCAGCGGCTTCTGCATCTTGTCAATGAAGACACAGAGGCTTTCAACCGCATAATGGATGCCTTCAAGATGCCCAAGTCTACCGATGAGGAAAAAGCAGCCCGCGCAGCCGCAATCGAGGATGCCACACTCTATGCCACCCGCATTCCGCTGTCGACTATGGAAGCCGCAGCCGAGACATTCCCGCTTCTTGAATCAATGGCCCGCACAGGCAATCCCGCATCTGTCAGCGATGCCGGTGTAGGCGCACTGGCCGCACGTTCGGCTGTCCTCGGCGCACAGCTCAATGTCCGCATCAATGCCGCTTCGCTCAAAAACCGCGAGGAAGCTGCCCGTCTAACCGCCCGCGCCGCCGAAATAGCGGCAAAATCAATGGAAGCTGAAGCCAGAGTGCTTGAGCTTGTCAATGATGTGCTCTCGGCCGACTGATGCCTCTCCGCAAAGAAAATACCACGAACAATACCCCCCATACAGCAACATGACTAAAGAAGAATTTCGTGCTGCCGTAGGCGCCGGCATCCCCGACAGCCTCCCTGCCGCACAGCCCTATGATACGAGCGTCAACCACGCTCCCAGACGCAAAGACATACTCACGCCGGCTGAAAAGCGGCTGGCCGTGAAAAACGCCCTCCGCTACTTCCCCGAACATCTGCATGCCGAACTGGCTCGCGAATTCGCCGGAGAACTTGAGACCTACGGACGCATCTACATGTACCGCTTCCGTCCTTCATATGAAATGTATGCACGCCCCATCGAAGATTATCCGGCCCGTTCACGTCAGGCCGCCGCGATCATGATGATGATCCAGAACAATCTCGATCCGCGGGTGGCCCAGCATCCCCACGAACTGATCACCTACGGCGGCAACGGTGCCGTTTTCCAGAACTGGGCACAGTATCTGCTCACTATGAAATATCTCTCGGAGATGACCGACTCGCAGACACTGGTGATGTATTCCGGCCATCCGCTCGGTCTTTTCCCCTCCCACCCCGACGCTCCGCGCGTCATCGTCACAAACGGCATGGTGATCCCCAACTATTCCAAACCCGATGACTGGGAACGCTTCAACGCTATGGGCGTATCGCAATACGGCCAGATGACAGCCGGCTCCTACATGTACATCGGGCCTCAGGGCATTGTCCACGGCACCACCATCACAGTGCTCAACGCCGGGCGCAAACGTCTCAAAGAAGGCGAGCATGACCTCGGCGGTATGCTTTTCGTATCTGCCGGACTCGGCGGCATGTCAGGCGCACAGCCAAAAGCCGGCAACATTGCCGGAGTTGTCAGTATCATAGCAGAAGTCAACCCCAAGGCCGTAGAGACCCGCCACAGCCAGGGCTGGGTGGACGAAGTCTACACCTCGCTTGACGATCTCATGACTCGCACCGCCGAAGCCCGCAAAAACCGCGAGGCCGTATCGCTCGCCTATCAGGGCAATGTGGTAGACCTCTGGGAACGCCTCGCCGCTGACGGAGTCAGAGTTGACCTCGGTTCCGACCAGACCTCTCTCCACAATCCCTGGGCCGGCGGATACTACCCGGCAGGTCTGAGTTTCGAGGAAGCAAAGACCATGATGGCTGAAAATCCTGAAGAATTCAAATCCAAAGTCCGCGAATCATTGCGCAGGCAGGTTGCAGCCATCAACCGTCTGACGGAAAACGGCATGTATTTCTTCGACTACGGCAATGCCTTCCTGCTTGAATCATCACGCGCCGGCGCTGACATCATGAAAGCCGACGGCACCTTCCGCTACCCCTCATATGTCCAGGACATCATGGGGCCGAGCTTCTTCGACTATGGCTTCGGACCATTCCGCTGGGTCTGCACATCAGGCAAAGCCAAAGACCTCGCCAAGAGCGATGCCATTGCAGCCGAAGTACTCGAAGAGATACTCAAAGATGCTCCTGAAGAGATCAAAGGCCAGCTCCGCGACAACATCCACTGGATCCGCGAGGCCGGACCAAACAGACTCGTGGTCGGTTCACAGGCCCGCATTCTCTACGCCGACTCTGAAGGCCGCACCAAGATAGCCCAGGCGTTCAATGACGCGATAGCCCGCGGAGAAATCTCGGCCCCCATAGTGCTTGGTCGCGACCATCATGACGTGTCAGGCACCGACTCTCCTTATCGCGAGACATCCAATATCTACGACGGATCACAGTTCACAGCCGACATGGCAGTCCACAACGTCATCGGCGATTCATTCCGCGGAGCCACCTGGGTTTCGATCCACAACGGCGGCGGTGTAGGCTGGGGCGAAGTGATCAACGGAGGATTCGGCATGGTGATCGATGGCTCAGAAGACTCCCGCCGCCACATTGACGAAATGCTCCTATGGGACGTCAACAACGGCATAGCCCGTCGCAGCTGGGCCCGAAACAAAGGTGCTATCTCGGCAATCAAGCGCGAAATGGAACGCACCCCCTTGCTGAAAGTAACCCTCCCCAACATCGCAGATGACAGCCTCATAGCCCAGGCATTCAGTGAACTCTAAAAATCTCCACCCACCCAAATCTACTACTCATCCATGATCCATTATATCAGCCCCGAACGCCTCACCATCCAGCGCGTAGGCGAAATAATCGAAAACAAACTGAAAATAGCGCTCAGCGACGAAGCCGTAAGCCGCATAACCCGCTGCCGTCAATATCTCGATGACAAAATCAGCGAATGTGACCATCCAATCTACGGCATCACCACCGGTTTCGGCTCGCTCTGCAACATATCCATTGACAGCCAGGACCTTTCAAAGCTACAGGAAAACCTGGTAAAGTCACATGCCTGCGGCTGCGGCGAGAAAGTCGACCCGCAGATTGTCAAGATCATGCTTCTCACCAAGATCATGTCTCTGTCATTCGGCAATTCAGGCGTACAACTGTCAACAGTGCAGCGCCTTGTCGACTTCTTCAATGACGATATCCTCCCGGTCATCTATCAGCTCGGCTCCTTAGGAGCCTCAGGCGACCTCGCGCCACTTGCCAACATGTGCCTTCCTCTGCTCGGACTCGGCGAAGTATTATATAAAGGTGAGATCCGTCCGGCGGCCGAAGTACTTGCCGAAAAAGGATGGCAGCCGGTAAGACTCGTGTCCAAAGAGGGGCTCGCACTTCTGAACGGCACCCAGTTCATGTCATCACACGCTGTCCATGCCATCCTCCGCGCTCGCCGCCTGAGCGCGCTCGCTGACAAAATCGGCGCAATGTCACTCGATGCATTTGACGGCCGCATCGAACCGTTCGGCGATTCCGTCAACGCCGTGCGTCCTCATCCGGGCCAGCTTGCCACCGCCCGTGCCGTACGCAGCCATCTCGAAGGCAGCGAACTCATCAGCCAGCCCAAAAAGCATGTGCAGGACCCCTATTCATTCCGCTGCATGCCTCAGGTCCACGGAGCAGTCAAAGACGCTCTCGCTTATGCAGGCAACGTGATCGAGACAGAAATCAACTCTCCGACTGACAATCCCACTATCTTCCCTGAAGAAGACATCATAGTCTCTGCCGGAAATTTCCACGGCGAACCCATAGCCCTGCCGATGGACTATCTCGCCCTTGCCATAGCCGAGCTCGGCAGCATCTCCGAACGCCGCATCTACCGTCTGATCTCCGGAGCCCGCAACCTGCCGCCATTCCTTGTGGCCAACCCCGGCCTCAACAGCGGATTCATGATTCCGCAGTATGCGGCAGCCTCGATTGTCAACCAGTCAAAAGGCTACTGCTGGCCCACGAGCTGCGACTCGATCCCCTCCTCGCAGGGGCAGGAAGACCACGTCTCTATGGGCGGAAACTCGGCAACCAAACTCTGCCGTGTGGTCGACAACACCGAACGCGTGCTTGCCATCGAACTTTTCAACGCAGCCCAGGCACTTGACCTGCGGCGTCCGCTCAAGTCATCGCCGGAACTCGAAGCCTGGCACAAGGCATACCGCAAAGTCGTGCCGTTCATTGACAATGACACCGTCATGTCGCCCTACATCGCTGCCTCCGTTGAATTCCTACGCACCAATTCCTGATTCTCACAATGCTGATCACCAATATCGGAGTCCTCGTCGGCAGTGACGGCGGGGACACCCTTTTCCTCCGCGGAAAAGAGATGAGCACTATCGGTCTGATCGAAAACGCCTGGCTCCGCACCGAAAAAGACCGCTTCAGCGCTTTCGGCTCAATGGATTCATGTCCTGAGGCAGAACCGGGAGAACTGTGTATCGACGCCAAGGGCGGATATATATTCCCGGCGTTCTGCGACTCCCACACCCATATAGTCTATGCCGGCAGCCGTGAACGCGAGTTTATTGACAAGATCAACGGTCTGAGCTACGAGGAGATCGCAAAACGCGGAGGCGGCATACTCAACTCCGCTGATCTGCTTCATGAAACTCCGGAAAAGGAACTCTACCGCCAGGCTATGACGCGAGTGCACGAGATCATGGCAATGGGCACCGGATGCGTGGAAATCAAAAGCGGCTACGGCCTGACCACCGCCGACGAGATGAAAATGCTCCGCGTCATAAAGCGCATAGCCGAAAGCACACCGCTGAAGGTAAAGGCGACGTTTCTGGGCGCACATGCCGTAGGACGTGCCTATTCGGGACGCCAGGGCGAGTATGTGGATCTTGTCTGCAAGGAGATGATTCCCGCCGTGGCAGCCGAAGGTCTGGCAGACTTCGTAGATGTTTTCTGCGACACCGGATTCTTCACTGTCGAAGAGACCGACCGCATTCTTGAAGCAGGAGCCCGCTACGGCCTGCGCCCGAAGATCCATGCCAATGAGCTCGCTGTCTCAGGCGGAGTGCAGGTCGGAGTGGCCCACAAGGCTCTGTCTGTCGACCACCTCGAACGCATCGGAGAAGAGGAAATCGAAATTCTGGCCGCCGGTCAGACCGTAGCCACTATGCTCCCCGGAGCCTCTTTCTTCCTCGGAATGCCCTATGGTCCGGCCCGCAAAGCCATTGACAGCGGAGCCATCGTTGCCCTCGCCTCAGACTACAATCCCGGCTCATCGCCATCAGGCAACATGCGCATGGTTATGTCGCTCGGATGCATCAAAATGAAAATGACTCCGGCTGAGGCTATAAACGCCACTACCATCAACGGAGCCTACGCCATGAACGAAAGCCGCGACTACGGCTCGATTGCCCCCGGCAAGATTGCCAGCTTCTATCTCACAAAGCCGATGTCATCGGTCGACTTCTTCCCCTATGCCTACGCCACTCCGCTCATAAGCCGCGTGTGGCTCAAAGGCCGCGAGGTCGAAGCCTGACAAAGCGGACCGCACAGATATTGAATCCATACAATCTACTGAATTTTCAAACGGTATCGGACTCAGGGACCGCAGATTGCGCCCGAACCCGATGCCGTTGTCTTTTTACTGTGTCTGATGCAGTGAAATAGTGCTTTTAAAACCGTTGTCGCCATAAAGACTTTTTTGAGAGTGTGTCTGGATACTTGCTATGAAAAAACCTGACACAAAAATAGTGCCTCTGCAAACCGGTTTAGTGCGATAATGCGGAGACACACAAAAAAGTTTCAAAAAGCCTGTTCAACGGTTGTTGAGCGAGGGGAGAAAAGCGTCAGGTATATGCTCGATTGTATATGACTCCGGCGATCCGATGATGATGACTATGTCAAAACGCGGTTCAAGCGGAATCTCATACTGGCGCATGTAGGAATCAGCGGCTTTGACAAGGCGGCTGCGCTTACGCCGGTCAATGGCTTCGACCGGGTCCACAAAGTCAGTCGACCGGGTCTTCACCTCGACAAAGCAGATCACATCGTCTTTCGTGGCGATGAAGTCAATCTCCACGCCGCTGATACGAATGTTCTCGCCACATATGGCATAGCCTTGGGTGAGAAGCAGCTCACGCGCTATCACCTCACCCCATCTGCCTAATTCATTATGCCCGGCCACAGGTTTCAGTCAACGTTTTACAGATCAGACATCATAGTCATCTTCGTCGAGCATCTCATAGCCGTAATCCTCACCCTCGAAATCCTCGTCGTCAATGAATTCCTCTTCGTCATCAGCCGGAGCAGGTACGTTTTCGAAGATGAATTCATCTTCCTCACGCACACGGTGATGCCCGTCAAGCGGCCTATGAGTGATCGGTGCCGTGTCTATGCGGTTGCGTTCGTCAGTGATCTCGCGCCAGAGCATATCTTTCAACTCCGTGAGGCCCATGCCTGTCACTGCGGAAATGAAGATGTGGGGCACTCCTTCAGGCAGGGTTGCCTCGATCTCAGCCATGAGTTCCTCATCAAGCATATCGCTCTTTGACACGGCAAGCACACGTGGCTTGTCTGACAGCTGGGGGTTGAACCGTTCGAGTTCGCCGACAAGGATATCGTATTGCGCCTTTATGTCATCAGCGTCAGCGGGCACCATGAATAGAAGCACGGCGTTGCGCTCTATATGGCGCAGGAAACGCAGTCCAAGGCCCTTGCCCTCGCTCGCACCTTCGATGATACCTGGAATATCGGCCATCACAAAAGAACTGTCGCCACGATAGGATACTATGCCCAACTGTGGCTCCATAGTGGTGAAAGGATAGTCGGCAATCTTGGGACGGGCAGCGGAGATGGATGACAGCAGGGTCGATTTGCCGGCATTCGGGAAACCGACAAGACCTACATCGGCAAGAAGTTTCAGTTCAAGGATAATGCTCTTCTCTATAGCCGGTTCTCCGGGCTGGGCATAGCGGGGAGTGCGGTTTGTGGCGCTTTTGAAGTGCCAGTTGCCAAGACCGCCTCTGCCGCCGCGAAGCAGCTTCACCTCTTCGCCGTCAGATGTCACCTCGCAGAGGAATTCGCCGGTTTCGGCATCGAAAACAACAGTTCCGCAGGGCACGTCGACAATCACGTCCTCTCCGTCCTTGCCAAACGAGCGTCCACCGGAACCGCTCTGGCCGTTGCCGGCAAATATATGGCGGCGGTAGCGGAGGGGCAGCAGGGTCCACATGTGGCTGTTGCCACGGAGTATTATATGACCGCCACGACCGCCGTCACCCCCGTCAGGACCTCCTTTGGGAACATATTTTGCTCGGTAGAAATGACGCGAACCGGCGCCACCCTTGCCTGATCGGCAGAGGACTTTTACATAGTCTATGAAGTTTGAATCAGCCATGACGATGGAATATTTTATTATTTACTTAACAATCTTTCTGATATATCGTTTAACGAGTCTGACGGACATGGGCCATCAGCTCGCGGGCGTGGGCGAAATCGGCCGGAGAGCCGATGTCGATCCAGGTGCCGTTGATAGGATAATAGGTCACTTTCAGACCTTCGGCAATGGCCTGCCCGATTAGATCGGGGGCATCCATGCGGCTTTCACGGTCAAGACGCCTGAGCAGGCGGTTGGAGAATAGATATATGCCGGCGTTGGCGTAATAGCTGTATGAAGGTTTCTCTTCCAGACTCAGCACCCGCTCGCCTTCGGTGGCAAGAATAGCATAAGGGACAGTGACGTTGTATGACACGACTGCAATCGTGACATCGGCCTGTTCGGATGTGTGCCGGAGATACAGGTCTTCGAATGACACTGTGGTCAGCAGGTCTGAGTTCATCACTATCGTCTCACCCTCTTCCGGCAGATCGACAAGCGCCACGGAGCCGATGGTACCAAGCGCTTTTGTCTCTCTGACGCATTTCACACTGACACCGGCAACCGGAGTGGCGAAATGCTCTTCAAGCTGTTCGGCGAGATAGTTGACCGTCACGCTGATGTCATTCACACCGACTGCGGCCAGAGCTTCTATATTGTAGTCAATGATTGCCTTGCCTCCGATTTCGAGAAGCGGTTTCGGAGTTGTCAGTGTCATAGGGCGCAGGCGTTCACCCTTGCCTCCGGCCATCAGCACAGCGCGCACCGGAAGCACAGTCCGGGTCAGACATGTGTCAATCATTCTGACCACCCGGCCCTCATTGTCAAGCACCGGAATCAGTCTTATGCCCCGACGGCGGATCGCGCGGACCTCTGCCGGATCTATACAGTCCTCCTTCAGAGCATGAAACCTGCGGAACATGGCAGATGCCACCGGAGCATCAAGTCCGATGCCTGAAAGCAAAGCCCGGCGCACGTCTCCGTCGGTCAGCGTGCCGGTCATCCGGTTTCCGTCATTTACCGCTATCAGAGTCATTACTCCGCCTGAAAGGTCGTTGAGCATACGGAGTGCCTCTGACAGAGTGGCATTTTCAGATATTATATGTCTGTCGATCTGCATGGCTCTCAATGGGTGTTTCGGATTATTGTTTCTGCTATTGTCCAGTCAAGAGGCGTGTCAAGATCCACTGATCTCGAACGGGGCATCTCATATGGGATGCGTCGCGGAAATTCGCCGAGAGCCATCCGTCTGACAGACTCAGGATTGATCACATAGACCGCGCCGTTGAACTGCCATGCTTTCGGGGCATCCTGGCGCCGGGTGATCCGTCCGTCACCCTTCGAGACCCGGAGTGTGCCGTCAGGCTGTGTCTCAAAACAGTCATAATACGGATTGCAGGCTGCCTCGGCCACACTGACCACCATATCGCAGTCAGGAGTATAGAGTTTCAGACACTCTTCCACGTCACCGACAGTCCGCAGCGGAGAGGTGGGCTGAAGCAGCACCACCTTATTATATATAAGCCCCTCGCTGTCGGCCCAGTCCATCGCATCGAGTATCACCTCACGCGATCCAACTTTGTCACCGCCGAGCTCCGCGGGGCGGCGGTAGCTGACCGGCAGGCCGGCAAGAGTGGCGCAGTGACGAATCTCGTCATCGTCAGTCGAAAGGATGATATGGGTATCAGGCGCGACGGCCTTGGCCACCTCAATGGAATAGTGGATCAGAGGACGTCCGCAGAACTCCTTTATGTTCTTACGCGGAATTCCCTTGCTGCCGCCACGGGCCGGAATGATGACGAGCGCTTGGTTATCGGTCATAAAATTTCTTTGTCTGAAGGGTTTGCAGTGGAGTCTCGGCGATTGCCTTTACAATGACATCAAGAGTGTCGGGACAGTAATACGGATTTTCAGCCTCACGCGCAAGACGCCGGCCGTCGTCACTGAGAGCATATGAAAGAGCGTCGGCGATCTCCTGCGTGCTGTCGCCGCAATGGATCACGCTCTTACCGCACAACCGGCCGCGCTGACGCATACCTATATCCACAGTCGGAATGTGCATTGACGGAACTTCAACTATTCCGCTCGATGAGTTGCCGGCAACAGCGCTTACGCAGCGCAATGCGGAAAGATAGCGCAGCTTGCCGAGCGAGGGCACTACTCTGACCCTGCCGGGCCTCGCGGCGGCATAGGCTTCAATGAGATCAATGATTATGCGGCCTCTCGGATCGTTGTTCGGATAGGTCATCAGCACCTTGTGGTCCTCAAAACGGTCAAGAGCATCAAGAAGAGCCTTGCAGCGCACTGCCGGATCTTCATCGTCAAGAGTAGCCGGATGATATGTGACCAGAACAGACTTGTCTGTCAGATCGAAGTCTATCGACTCTTCAAGTTCCCGGCGTGTCAGCAGGGGCTCATGAAGAATGTTATAGACGCCGATGGCTCCTGTATTGATGACACGGTCCGGAGCCTCGCCCATCGCTATTACGCGCCGGCGGTAAGGCTCTGTGGCCGTCAGGTGGAGAGATGCCATTTTGGTGATCGAATGGCGGATGCTGTCGTCAATGGCGCCTTCTGAAATTTCGCCGCCGGCAATATGCACTATCGGCACTCTCAGCATCAGAGCAGCCGTGGCGGTGGCGAGCATTTCAAAACGGTCGCCGAGAATGACTATGAGGTCAGGGCGCAGACGCGAGAGTTCACGGGCCATGCCTGACATACACACGGCCATAGCTTCGACTGTCGAGCAGTCTGTATCAGCCGACAACGGCATCTCTACTCTGACCGGATCGGCAAAGCCGTCGGCCACGATCTCGGAAATCGTATTGCCGTAGCGCGGGGAAAGGTGCATGTTGGTGGCAAGGATTGTGACCTCACAGTCGGCACGTGCGGCCAGAGCCCGCGCAATCCCGCTGAGAAGCCCCCAGTCGGCACGAGTGCCTGTCGCAATAGCTATTTTCCTGATTTCTGCCATAGTATCACTGCTCTGCTTATGTCTCCTCTCCCTCTCTGTTATTGAATTCAATATTCTCTTTCGCCGAAAATCGAAGTCCCGACGCGCACCATCGTGCTCCCCTCCTGCACTGCCACCGGCCAGTCATGGCTCATGCCCATGCTGACGGTGTCAAATCGCGGTGAAGAAGCAAACACCGTAGATTTCAGTCTGTCGAAAACCCTGCGGATCTCACGGAAGTCAGCGCGGATGCGCTCTTCGTCATCCACATTGGAGGCCATGCCCATCACTCCCCTGAATTCAACTCCTTCAAGCGAAGCAACAAGCTGGGGAGTGACAAATTCAAGGAGTTCGGCAGGTGTAAAACCGAATTTTGTTTCCTCACGGGCCACATGGAGCTGCAGCAGGACTCCGGGACAGCGCCCGGCTTTGCGCGCTTCGGCATCGATGGACCGGAGCAGACGGTCTGAATCCACGCTGTGGATCATCGATGCAGCGGCCACCACCTTCTTCACCTTGTTGGTCTGAAGATGGCCTATGAAATGCCACTCTATATCCCCAGGCAATTCAGCCGCCTTTGCTTCAAGCTCAAGCGCACGGCTCTCGCCGAACACCCTCTGGCCGGCCTCGTAAGCCTCGGCCAAAGCTTCGGACGGATGAAATTTTGAGACGGCCACAAGGACCACTCCGTCGGGAAGAGTGGCGCGCAGTCTTTGAAGATTTTCCGTGACGTGTCCTGCCATAAGCGAAGTTTCAAAGGTTGAATTCAAAGATGATTGTGCTTGGATTATGCATCGGCAGGCTTGCTGTCGCCTGAGAGGTCAGCGTCATATACATCCATGATCAGAGTCTCCTGGATGGTATTGATTTCGAAATCGGCCATTGTGCCTTTCATGCCCTCCATGAAGTTGTCATAGGCCTCCTTGAAGCTGTCGGCTGCGACAAGAATCTGCGAAATAGATTTCTTCTCTACAGCGGTCTTTTCGTCAAGCGTGATGAACGCCACTTTGACAAGATACCATTTGTCACCGGTTCTTTCACGGAAAATCTCGGCGATCTTGGTGCGCTTTACAGCCGACACCGAAAAATCAGAAGTGAAGTGAGCGATTTCTTCGGAGATACGGGCTTCTGCCTCTGTGAACGAGAGAGCATCAACCATATAGGCTTCAGTCACTTTTTTGATCGAGCCATTTTCCATTGTCTTATCGTAGCGGACTTTCGTCTCAAACCAGTTTGCCATTTTTGTCAGATATTTATATTTTGTTCTTTATACATTATTCATGCAAAATTAGTCAAAATCCGTGAGCTTTCCCACTCCGGCCTAAAAGAATTCACGCCACGAATATTTTTATTCACCATATTTGACTCATTTGTGAATTTTTGTTACCTTTGCATTATACCGTCAAGGTTATATCATTTACATAAACTTAACATTAATACCTTCTTACAATGTATCAGCTTCAACTTCCTTTCGGTGAGGCCGTAAAGCGCGCACTCACTGTGAACTACTGCAATTTCAAAGGTCGTGCGTCACGGTCTGAATACTGGTGGTTCATGCTTTTCATTTTCATCGCGATGATTGCTGTCTCCGTCATTTTCTGCTGGAGCGAAACACTCTCTTCCATCGCTCTCGGAATAGTCTATCTCGGCATACTGCTTCCCGCACTCGGCCTGTCGGTAAGACGCATGCACGACATCGGCCGTTCGGGCTGGTGGCTCCTCATTAACTTCATTCCTCTGGTGGGCGGTATCATCTACCTCGTGTTCACCGTCAAGGAAAGCGAACCCGTGCCCAACAAGTGGGGTGATGTTCCCAACATCGTCAAGCAGTAATACACACCCCTTTCCACACTCTGCTTTATCAACTTGATGACAAACGGATCTTTTGACAGCCAACGGATTGAAAAGCCTGAAATATGCAACCTCCTGCTCCGCATAAGCAGGGATGAGATCCATGTGGCAATCTACTCTATAGTCGAGGACAATTCGCTGATCTACCGGCGGATTGTCCTCGATCCTAATGCGTCTTCGAGGCTCCAGGCAATCGAAAGCGTCATCTATGACAACCCTATACTTCTGAGCGACTTCAGGCAGGTGACATGCGTCATAGAGACTGAAGAGCTGACCGTGGTTCCGTCGGAATGCAGTTCCGAATCAGACCGGCAGCTGCTTTTCAACGCCGCCTTCCCTAATTCATCCCTCGTAATGGAGGCCGATGAAACCGGAACCCGAAACGCGACCATACTCATGGGGCTGGAGACTGACCTGCGCGGATTTCTCAACCGCACATTCCACCGCATCAGAATCATGAGCCACCTTGGAGCCCTCAGCCGCTATTTCGCCTCGAAGGGGGCGCAGGGCAACAATCTGAAGATGGTGGTGAATGCCCGTCAGAAGTCACTCGATGTCATTGTGCTCGATGGCCACCGGCTGCTGATGGCCAACACTTTCCGGGCCGATACGCCCGACAACGCAGCTTATTATATTCTTGCCTGCCGTCAGCGGCTCGGTCTCGACCCGCACTCCGACGAGCTGCTGCTTGCCGGTGACCAGACTGTCCGCGAAGCAATCACCCCGATACTGCGCACCTACATTTCCCGCGTCATGCCCGTGATATTCCCTCCGCAGATGTTCAAGGCGGGCCGAGACGCCATGATTGCACCTTTTGATCTTATTGTAACTCCCATATGCGAATAATACGAGGAAAATACGGACGCCGCCGCTTCAACGTCCCGACCAATATCACCGCGCGGCCTACCACTGACTTTGCCCGCGAGAACATTTTCAACGTGATCGAAAACATGGTCGACATCGAAGGCCTGCGCTGCCTCGACCTCTTTGCCGGAACCGGCGCTGTCAGCTTCGAACTGCTATCACGCGGGGCTGCCTCTGTCACATCGGTCGAGAAATCAGCCACCCAGGCCCGCTTCATCGAAAAAGTAAAGCAGGAGCTCGGCGACCGCAATCTGCATCTTCTGCGCACCGATGCGCTGCGCTTCATCCGCGACTCGTCGACGGCCTTTGACTTCGTGTTTGCCGATCCCCCCTACGATCTTGACGGCTTTGGCGATATTCCTTCAATGGTGCTTGGCTCACACCTGCTCCACCCCGGCAGTATCTTCATCATAGAGCACTCCAAAAAGTACGATTTTTCCTCACTTCCACACTTTACCGAACACCGCGCCTACGGATCTGTCAACTTCTCTATTTTCGAAATCCCGGAAGAGTCCGAGGCCGCAACCTTCGATGACACTCCTGCCGAATAGCCTCCTGACAGCACAATCCGGAGCTACTATCCAAAGCAGACATCCAAAACGTAAAAAAGCGACACAGTTTTCAGCCTTGATCCGGCAAATGAAAATTGTGTCGCTTCTATTTCTACTACCTGTGTGCCACCTTTACAGCACATTGGCAAATATCGTCACTTGAAATTATAGGTGATGGTGCCGGTCTGTGATACCGGAGCATCATTATCGACCGAGAACTGCGACATTTTCGCAGCATTTATGCAGCTCTGACGAGTCGACTGGCTTGCTGCCGCTGCTCCTGTACCTGACGAATATGACGCCGAGGTCACCTTGCCCTGACGGTTGACAGTCACACGGACAGTTATAGTGCCGAGCGGTCCGGCCGGAGGTGTGTGCCAGTCGGCCAGCGAACGACCTTTCAGATTGAAACCGGGGCTTCCGCTCACGGCTCCTACCGTTGCATTACCGTCAGCACTTCCTGCCTTTCCTGATCCATTGCCGCCGGTGCTCTTCTGGCCGAACTGCACCTTGCTGGCTATAGCCTGACGGGCTTCCTGCTCACGCTTGGCCCGTTCGGCAGCCTCGATCTCGGCCTTAGTCGGACCGGTCTTCTCCGGAGCCGGCTTCTTCTCGACCTTGGCCGGCGACGGACGCTCGCTGCTCACCACCGGGGCCGGCTGGGCCGGTTCGCCAGAATTGACAAGCGCCTCTGCCTCCGGGGCAGGAGCTTCCTGAGCCTCTGCTTCAGCCGGGGCGGGTTCATTTGTGCTGGCAGCCATCTCCTGACGGTCACCTACCATCACATATTCTCCGCCAAACAGCACCTCGGAAGAATCAACCGGAGGCCACACGCGCTCGTTTGACTCGGATCCGGAATAGCGGAGACAGAGTGTGAGCAACACAACCGCCACCGCGGCATGAAACAGCACCGTGGCAAGTAGAGCTATCAGCTGATTTCGGCGTGAACGCCCTGAATCGTCAGTGGACATCTGTGTTTATTGATTGTGGGGGATTGAGTGTGGAGACTATTTGGAATATTGATCACCTGGCCTGCTGCGCCGACGGGCGGGCCGATGCAGGGGCGGGCTTGGTGGCAAGCACCATTTTCAGATTGTTCTGCGCACCGAGATCAAGCACCCTGACAAGCGCACCATAGGTGACCTCCTCATCGGCATAGACCGCTATGTAGTTGTCACCACCGTCAGCGGCATTGGCTGACATGGACTGGAGAAAGCCGAGAAGCGTGTTCTCATCCATCGCCACCGGCTCAGACTGGTCGGCCGTGGCATAGATGACTCCCTCCTTGTCTATATAGACGCGAGTGGACGGTTTCAGAGCCGTCTGTTTGGAACTTTCCGGTAGATTGACCTCAAGAGCGGTCGGGAACACGAATGTGGAAGTCACCATAAAGAAGATGAGCAGCAGGAAGATAACGTCGGTCATCGACGCCATCGAGAAAGCCGCCATCATGGTGTTTTGACGTTTAAGAGCCATAAGCTTAAAGTTTTTTTATGCGGGCTCGTTGAGAAGGTCCATGAACTCCATAGTGCGGGCCTCAAGGGCATTCATCACCTTGTTGATACGCGCCACCAGATAGTTGTAGGCAAACAGCGCTATAATACCCACTATCAGACCGGCTACCGTGGTCACGAGAGCGGCGTAGATACCGTCGGCGAGCACAGCGATGTTGGCGCTGCTCCCGGCCGAAGCGAGATTATAGAATGCGTTGACCATGCCGATCACCGTTCCGAGGAAGCCGATCATCGGACCTCCGGCAGCCGTTGTGGCAAGCCAGGCCAGACCTTTTTCCAAGGCTGCGATCTCGATATTGCCCGTGTTCTCTATGGTAACGAGCACATCGTTCATCGGGCGGCCTATGCGGCTGATACCTTTGCCGATCAGACGTGCATAAGGTGTGTCGGTCTTCTGGCAGAGACGGCGGGCGCTCTCAATCTCTCCCTCATGGATGTATTCACGGATGCGCTCCATGAACGAGCTGTCTTCTTTCTGCGCACGTCTGATCACGAGACAACGCTCGATGAAGATATAGACACACACAATCGAAAGCACGGCAAGCGGGATCATGATCCAGCCGCCACGCATGGTCAGATCCCACACGGAGAGTTCCTGTACCATATCTGCAGCCTGGGCCTGTGCCGCTTCATTATAACTCATGGCAGCAGTGGCTACCGTATCTACGAATTCTTGTTGAAACATATTGGGAGATGATTGTTTGGGGATTTTAACTTTTAAAATGTGGGGACAGGCCAGAACTGTGATAGTCCGCGTCAGCCTTTCAGACAGTCCTTGTAGCGGCGGATTGTCTCTTCAAGTCCAAGATAGAGAGCGTCACAGATCAGGGCATGGCCTATCGAGACCTCGCTCAGCCGCGGTATGTGGCGATGGAAAAACTCAAGGTTGACAAGGCTCAGATCATGGCCGGCATTGACTCCGAGTCCGGCTGAAAACGCTGCCTGGGCGGCCTCAACGAAGGGTGCCACCGCAGCCTCCGGATCTTTCGGATAGAGATCGGCATAAGGCTTGGTGTAGAGCTCCACACGGTCAGCGCCGGTGCGGGCGGCAAGCTGAATATTATCAGTTTCAGTGCCTACGAAGATCGAAGAACGGATTCCGGCCTCCCGCAGGCGGTCGACCACGGAAGTCAGAAAGTCCATATTGGCACCCACGTTCCATCCGGCGCTTGACGTGAGAGCATCAGGAGCGTCAGGCACCAGAGTCACCTGCTCCGGCTTCACTTTCAGCACCAGATCAATGAATTCCGGCGAAGGGTAGCCTTCGATATTGAACTCAGTCTTCACCAGCGGGCGCAGACGGTAGACATCGTCACGACGTATGTGGCGCTCGTCAGGGCGCGGATGCACAGTAATACCGTCGGCGCCGAAAGCCTCGCAGTCGGCGGCTACTTTCAGCAGATCGGGCACATTCTCTCCGCGCGCATTGCGCAAAGTGGCGATCTTGTTGATATTTACACTGAGATTTGTCATTTTTTAATAGCTCTGTAATCTTTTTGTCGGTCCGGGCAGTTCATTATATAGATGATTATTTGTAATTTTGTGGCTCATTCCGACCGATTTTGCCCGCAAAATTAGTCAGAAAAACTAAAAAATAGAAATATTTTGCTCCGAAAAGACAGCACATCCGTCCAAAACCTCGCCTTTGCAGCAGGCGCAGAGGCCACTCTTGAGCGACTTTTCCCGAAAATGGAAGAGAGCAGCACTCTGGTGCTCACCTGCCGCCGCGGTGACTACAGCGCATCAAGAATAGCCCGTGCGGTCGAGGATGCCGACGCACATCTGCTTAATCTCAACGTCACTGCCGACAGCGAGCGCAGCGACAGCCGCATAGTGGCCGAGCTCCGCATCAGCCACCGCGATCCTGAGGCCGCCGCACGGTCGCTCGAACGCTATGGTTTTGAAATCATAGGCCTTGAAGGCTCGGCCTATGCCGACGACGACTCGCTTATGCGCAGCCGCTATGACGAGCTGATGCGCTATCTCCAGATCTGACATTCAACCATCATTCCCCATCCACATTTCAAGCCTATGAAAGTCGCCGTTTTCGGCAAACGCCGCCAAAGCTCCGAAGATATCCCCACATCCTCGCTCTGCTGAAAGCTCTCGAAGATGAAAACGCCTTCATCTGCATCGACCGCCATTTCTTCGAAGCCATGTCGCGGGCAACCGGCAACCCGCTTCCAGCCGACGATGTTTTTGAAAATGACGATTTCTCTGCCGACTTCTGTCTGAGCATCGGAGGCGACGGCACTTTTCTGCGCACCGCCCGTCGTGTGGCCACCAAAGAAATACCGATACTCGGTTTCAACACCGGCCATCTCGGTTTCCTTGCCGAGCACTCTATTTCCGAAGGTCCCGAAATGGTCCGCAGACTCGCCGCCGGCGAGTACACCGTCGAATCACGCTCTCTGCTTGAAGGCAAAGGCATAGGCGAAGGCATGAAAGCCGGAGTCTCAGGCTGGGGGTTCGCACTCAACGAGATAGCCATCCTGCGCCAGGACACAGCCTCGATGATCACCGTCAACACCCGCCTCGACGGCATGCCTGTAGCATCTTATCAGGGTGACGGACTCATAGTTTCAACCCCTACCGGATCCACGGCCTACAACCTGTCAGTCGGAGGGCCTATCGTACAGCCCACCGCCCCCTGCTGGGTGCTCTCACCCATCGCCCCTCACTCGCTGACCATGCGCCCGCTTGTGGTGGCCGACAGCCACATTATAGATATAGAGGTGGAGTCAAGAACCGACACCTACCGCGTCACCCTCGACGGTCGGTCGCTCATCCTGCCGATCGACGTGAAACTCCGTCTGCGCCGAGCGCCATTCGTGACGAAGATCATCCACACTCCTGACCACAATTTCATTGACACCCTGCGCACCAAACTCCTCTGGGGCATTTCAAAGCGCGATTGAAATGCAGTGAAAGGCCGAAAGCCAATTTTGTCCATCAAGCCCAGTAACCATGCCCGACTTGGCAACTTTCAGAATATCACACCCCACCCTCGGTGAAATCAAAGTGATCAAGCGCACCGGATCAGGCAAGCTCTCAGCACGCTGGATCAACGGCAGACTACGTGTCAACATACCGGCCTATGCCACCGAAAATGAGATAGTCAGAGCCATCGAGCAGCACAAGGCAGACTTTGAAGCGATCCGCCCCAAGCCCCGCTATGCGGTAGGACAGACAATCGGCTGCCACAACTTTACCGCCACCATAGCCCGCGGGAATCCCGGACAGACAACCCCCGCCATAAACCTTGCAGCAGGTGCATCGGCATCAGATCTGCGCTTCATCATAACCCTGCCTGACGGCAGAAATCCCGAAGAGCCGGAGCTGCAGCAGGCCATCTCACGCTGCCTGCACACAGCCGCACGGCATCTCGCGCCCCACATTCTTCTGCCTGAAGCCCGTCGGCTGGCCGAGCGCTTCGGACTGAGAGTAGACAAATGGGAAATAGCCCACGGCAAATCCACGCTCGGCACCTGTTTCCCTACACAAAGGCGCATCCGCCTGTCATACCTCTGCGTCTTTCTTGATCCGGAACTCCGCAACTACATCATCTGCCACGAACTCGCCCATCTGACCGAACCGGGCCACACTCCAGCCTTCCACCGCCTCTGCGACAGTTACTGCAACGGCCGTGAAACCGTATTGCTCAGACGTTTGCGCTCGTTCAGCTGGCCTGTTGACCGCTGAAATTAAGGAAGGCCAACACAAAATCTGTTAATTTTGGTTAATAAATTGGGGGGTAATTTTTTTACTTATATTTGTCTCCGAATTCCGACAGTCGGTTTTCGCTTCCCTTTCCGGGACATTGCATAAAGGAAATACCACCGATGCAATGATTTAAATGTAGAGAGATATTGAAATAAGGATTTTGATTTTAATTTTTTAGAAAGCACCCCGTTTTTCTGCGCCGGGGCACTGAAATCTGACGTGCACACACATTGAAAGAAACCTACAATCCTAAAAAGTGTGCCTTAAATCATCACCATCCCCCCTTATTTTATCGCTCCCCGCATCAGACCGCGAACGAGACGGCGTCTTTCCTGACTTCCGGAACTCACCCCGTAGAACAAATTTTAGAGATTTATCATATTACTTAATTTTCAAAACAATTCGTGCATGAAGAACATTTGTTTTCAAATGACTCGGAAAGCGTGGTTAGTAGCCTTTATGGTACTCTGCGCCGCTTTCCCCGCTTTAGCGCAGACAATTACGGTCAAAGGTTCCGTAGTTGACAAAGAGGGAGAGCCTCTGATCGGCGCAAGTGTAGTGGTCAAGGGCTAAACCCTCGGAACAGCCACTGACTTTGACGGACTTTTCACCATCAGCGCCCCCTCAGACGGCACCCTCGTGGTATCTTACGTGGGCTACGAAACCCAGGAAGTCCCCGTCAACGGACGCACTGAAATCAACATCACATTAGCTGACAACTCAGTTCTCCTCGGCGAAGTCGTAGCTATCGGCTACGGTGTTGTCAAGAAAAGTGACGCCACCGGATCGGTTGCCACAATCAAACCCTCGGAAATCGAAGCCGGCCTCGCCACTTCAGCCCAAGACCTTCTGGTAGGCGCATCTCCCGGTGTGGTTGTCACCACTTCAGGCAACCCCTCCGAAGGCGGCAACATCCAGATCCGCGGCGGAGCCTCGCTCGCAGCATCAAATGCACCTCTCATTGTAATCGACGGTGTGCCTATGGACACCAAAGGCATCACCGGTTCATCCAACCCCCTCGCACTCGTATCGCCTGAAAACGTGGAGTCGATGACCATCCTCAAAGACGCATCGGCAACAGCCATCTACGGTAGCCGCGCCTCAAACGGTGTCATCATCATCACCACCAAGACCGGCTCAAAAGGCAAGCCGCAGATCAACTTCACCATGAACGGCTATGTCAACACCACACGCAAATATCTCGACATGATGAGCGCAAGCCAGTTCAGCAACTTCATAGCCGATGAGTACGGAGTAGAATCAGCTCAGTACGGACAGATCCGCGACTATGACACCGACTGGCAGAAAGCCCTCACTCGCACCACATTCTCTTCTGACTACAGCCTCAGCGTAGGCGGCACTGCCAAATGGCTCCCTTACCGTGTGGCCGTTTCCTACACCGACAACAACGGTATCGTCAAGAACACCGACATGGACCGCGTGTCAGCGTCAATCAACCTCACTCCCAAGTTCTTCAACGACCTTCTCTCTGTCAACGCCAACCTCAAAGGCGCATACATCACCAACACCTACGGAGCCAACACCCTCCGTGCGGCAGCAGCCATGAACCCCACACTGCCCATCAAGGACCCTGACGGATCTCCCCTCTTCGGCTACTGGACCTCATTTGTCAACGGCGGTGTGCTCGCAGGCCCCGATGACGCAGGCGAGACAATCAACTCCACCGATGCTCCGCTCAACCCGATAGCCGACAACCAGGGCGCCATCTCAAAAGGCAAGGCCTATCAGTCTGTCGGCAACCTCCAGCTCGACTTCAGGATGCCCTTCCTCACCGACCTCCGCGCCAACCTCAACCTCGGCTACGACTATCAGCACGGTGAAAACTACAACAACCCCTTTGTGAACACCCCTAAAGCCTGGAACGACGGCTACTCAGTGCGTGAAGACGGCTCAACACGCATAATCAAGGACGGCGGCGTTTCACGCACCTATGAATTCCAGACCCGCACCAACCTGCTTCTTGACTTCTACCTCAACTACAACCACAACTTCAAGGACATCAGCTCGACCCTCGACGTGACCGCAGGTTACTCATGGCAGAAGTTTCACAACAAATACCGCAAATACAGCCGCGTATATGAGGTTGTAGACCCTGAAAACGAAAAATACCTCGGCAACCAGGCCAACCCGACCGAAATCAGCATACACCCGCATCAGCTCGTTTCGTTCTTCGGCCGTGTCAACTTCACATTCCTCGACAAATATCTCGTGACAGCCACCGTGCGTCAGGACGGAACCTCACGCTTCTCCAAAGACCACCGCTGGGGCACCTTCCCCTCCGTGGCCCTCGGCTGGAAGATTCTTGAAGAAAGCTTCATGGAACCGGCCCGCGGCTACATGAACGAACTCAAGCTCCGCGCAGGCTACGGCGTGACCGGCCAGCAGGATCTCGGTGACGACTACTTCCCCTATCTCCCCGTCTACAACCAGTGGACCGGCAGCGGCTCAGTCTATCCCTCAATCACAGGCAACCCCGAAACAGGCTCCTATCCTCTCTATCCCTCGGCCTACAACACTGAGATCAAATGGGAAGAGACCCACACCTGGAACGCAGGCGTTGACTTCGCATTCCTCAACAACCGCATCCTCGGTAGCCTCGACTACTACAAGCGTAAGACCAAAGACCTTCTCACCAAGTCGCCCTATCCCGCCGGATCAAACATCTCCAACGCCGGCAATATGAACCTCGGCGACCTTGAGAACACCGGTATCGAATTCAACATCACAGCCCGCCCCGTGGTGACCAAGGATTTCCGCTGGACATCATCATTCAACGTGGCATGGAACAAAAACAAGATCACCCGTCTCGCCGACGGTGCCGACACCGTGGTCGATGATTCAGGCATCTCGCTCGGCAAAGGCAACAAGATCCAGAAACACCAGGTAGGCCACCCCGCGTTCAGCTTCTACGTCTACGAACAGGTCTATGACGCCGACGGCAATCCCCTTGAAGGAGTCTACGTTGACCAGAACGGCGACGGCGAAATCAACGCCTCTGACAAGATCCTCTACCACAGCAGAGACCCAAAAGTAACAATGAACTGGTCAAACACCTTCAACTACAAGAACTGGGACTTCGGCATCACTCTCCGCTCAAGCCTCGGCAACTGGGTCTACAACGACGCCCAGGCAACCACTTCCGTGAAAGAGATCAACAACACCCTGCCTCTCGCCAATCTCAACAACACCTCTTATCTGTTCGAAAAGACCACCAACGAACTCGCCTGCAGCAGCTACTTTGTGCAGAACGCATCGTTCCTCCGCTGTGACAACATCACTCTCGGCTACACCTGGGACAATCTCCTCAACAACAATCTCCGCCTCCGTCTCTACGGTGCATGCCAGAACCCGTTCGTGATCACCAAATACAAAGGCCTTGACCCGGAAATCTTCTCAGGTATCGACAACAATGTCTACCCCCACCCCGTGACCTTCTCTTTTGGTATCGTGGCTTCATTCTAAACAGTTCATCACCCATATAAAGAAGAATCATCATGACATTTTCAAAATATATACTTTTCGGTGCCATCGCCCTCTCTGCGCCTGCTTTCACAGCCTGCGTCGGCGACCTTGATGTAGAACCGGAAAACCCCACAACAAAAACCGAGATCACAAGCGCCGACGATCTCTACAACGAACTTGCCGGCGTCTACGGAGGTCTGGTTTTCGAAGGCGGCATCACCGTTGACGACGGCGGCGCCGGCGTCTACACCCGCCAGCTCTGGAACCTCCAGGAACTCTGCACCGACGAAACACTCATCGGCTCGAACTGGGGCGATGCAGGTCTCAGCGAGCTCATTTACTCTACATGGTCGACTGACAACCACTGGCTCTATGAATGCTTCTCGCGTTTCAACTACCAGATCTCCATCTCCAACCAGTTCCTGCGCGACCTCAAAAAACACGCAGGCCTGCTCCCCGAATCAGGCAACCTCTCTGCCGAAGTGCTCGGAGCGGAAGCCCGCACAATCCGCGCCCTTTCATATTACCACATGATCGACATCTTCGGAAGAGGCCCCTGGTCTACTGAAAACTCACAGGTAGGCATCACTCCTCCCACCTATGACAGCAAGGAGCTTTTTGAAGCCGTGGTGGAAGATCTCAAAGATGCCATCCCAAGCCTCGTACCCGCCTCTCAGCAGATCTACGGACGCCTCTCGCGCGAGGCCGGCTATATGCTGCTCGCCAAGCTCTACCTCAACGCCGAAGTCTACACCGGCGAAGCCCGCTGGCAGGACTGCGCCAACGCCTGCAACGAGATCCGCAAGACAATCGACAATCTCGCTCCTACTTACAAATATCTCTTCTGTGCCACTAATGACAAATATGTAGGCAACGGCGAGATCATATGGGGCATTCCTCAGGATGCAACCAGCCTCACAACCTACGGCGGCACCACCTACCTCTCAGGAGGCAGCTACCGTGGCGACTCCGATCTGCTCAAGACTCTCGGCGTGTCGGTGTCAGGATGGGCCGGACCGCGTGTGCGCGAAGAACTCGCCAAGGCATTTGCCGACGGTGACGACCGCTGTCTGATGTACGAGGGCGACTACACTGCCGAAATCAAAGACCTCGGCGACCAGAATCAGGGCTACATGTGCGTCAAGTATGTCTACACCCCTGAAACCGACTACAAGAACGAAGCCCAGGATGAGCCCTACTGCAACACCGTGTTCAACCCCACCGACTATCCCCTCTTCCGTCTGGCCGACGTATATCTCATGCTTGCCGAATGCGAACTCCACAACGCCACCGGCTGCAACGGTCTTGAAATGATGAACCGCGTTCGCCGTCGCGCCAATCTGGGTGATGTCAGCTCACTCACTGCCGAAAACATCCTTAAGGAACGTATGTGTGAGCTCTACTGGGAAGGCCATCGCCGTTCCGACCTCATCCGCTTCGGCAAATTCGCCGGCTCTGACTACGTATGGTCATGGAAAGGCGGCACTCCCGACGGCTCCAACACCCAGGCCTACCGCAACCGCTATTGCATCCCCACACAGTTCATCTCAACCCTCGGACAGAACCCCGGCTACTAATCTCATAATACGATTCTATCAATGAAAAAGTTATATATTTTAGCATCACTTGCAGTAGCCGCTGCCTCCCTCACTTCTTGTGAGGCTGACAAGGAGCCGGTCTACGTAGCACCCGCCGAAAAGGTATTCAGCCTTTCAACTCCGGCAGAAGACGACAACATTGTCCTCGCCCCCGGGCAGGTTGTAGAACTTACAGCCGTGGCTCCTGACTACGGAATCCCAGTTGTTACCACCTACTCTGTAGACCTCACCCTCGCCGACGAATTCATCGAAGCCAACGAGGAAACCGGCACAGAGGCCAACTACATCACACTCACCCCCAAGCAGCCCACCAAGACTGCAATCGAACTTGATGACAAGGACGTGACAACCGCCATCTGCCAGCTTCTCGGCATCAATACTTTCAATGAATTTGAAGATGCTGACGTTCAGCCGCAGAAAGTGACTGTACGCGCGAATGCCCGCATTCCATCGATCGCATCGAGCAACTGCGTGTCAAACAATGTGGTTCTCCCCTCCGTGACTCCCTACAATCCCTTCCCGCAGGTTCCCGGCTATTGCTATCTTGTAGGTACCAACACCGATTGGGCTACACCGGACAATGCCAATGCTACAACCTATGAAAAATGGAGCATCGAAGAAACCGGCGTAGGCACAAATATCTATATCGGCTCGCTCAATGTTCCTGCCGGCGAACAGTACTTCCGTTTCTACACCGAACTCACAGGCTGGGATGGTGTCTGCCTCGGCACTCCATCCGGTGGCAACGAACTGATTGAGTTTACCGATGAGGAAACCTCTCTTGAAGTTGCCTATACCCAGGGATGCTTCATGACTGACGCCGCTTGGGAAGGTGGCTATGTAACCTTTACCATCGACCTTACAGACAAAGAGAACCCTAAGGTTTATGCAAAGAAAGGCGAGTATCTCAAAGAGACATATGTCTATCTGATCGGAACCCCCAGCAACTGGGCCGAACCGTCAGCCACGAATGAAAAAGCCCTTGAAGCATGGCGTCTTGTCGACAGAGGTGGCACAGGCATCTACAAAGCTACTTTCGATATCCCTGAAAGTGAGGTCTACTTCCGCATCTATCCGGGACTCAACGGCTGGGGTGCCACCCCTTATGCAGCAGCTGCCGGAAACGCCAATGTCAGCATGACTCTCGGCTCTGCCATCCAGTATGTGGAAGGCGAAGGCTGCTGGACATTCAACTGGAAAGGCGGCA
This sequence comes from Duncaniella sp. C9, assembly GCF_004803935.1. Taxonomy (GTDB): domain Bacteria; phylum Bacteroidota; class Bacteroidia; order Bacteroidales; family Muribaculaceae; genus Duncaniella; species Duncaniella muris. The sequence goes on along the minus strand of NZ_CP039547.1, from coordinate 1,441,588 downwards.
AACTGACCTTTGTCCTTGACACGGTCGAGGGCACAATGACAGTCTCCGTTCCGGAAGAATAACAGAACGTTAAAAAACGGCCCCTAAGTGGCCACCGGCCACACCCACTGACAACGCACCCTTATTTCAATCTCAGCGCCACCCGGCCTGATTCCCGATTCAGGGAACAGGCCGGGTGGCCATATTTTTGAATTTTTCGTATCTTTGCCTGAAACGAACCCACAAAACATCATTCCCCAGCACCATGAAACTCAGATTCGGGACCACCGTATGCTCAATGCTCACCGCCATCGTATCCGGTCTGCCAATACAAGCCGAAGAATTCATCATCCGCACCGACCATCCGGGAGCCGAAATACAACCGACAATGTACGGACTCTTCTTCGAAGACATCAACTATGCCGCTGACGGCGGCCTCTACGCCGAAATGGTCAAAAACCGCTCTTTCGAATTTCCTCAGAACCTTATGGGCTGGGAAAGTTTCGGAGCAGTCGCCCTGCTTGACGACGGACCCTTTGACCGCAATCCACACTACGTCAGACTTTCCGCCGCTCCTCACAAAGACAAGGCTACAGGGCTGACCAACGAAGGCGGCTACATTGTAAAGATTGCCAACACCTCTGACAGCCCGCAGGAGATCACCCTGAATTTTCAGAAACTGAGAAAAGGCCGCTCTCTGGCCGACGGACGTATCATCACCCTCTCCGCCCCCCTCCGCTCCGACGGCACTCCGGACCTTGACTGCGACAACACTCTGGAGAATCCAGACCGCATTATCCCAGTGGAATCCATTCTTCCGGCAAGCGGAAACACCGCCACTTTAACTCTTCCGGCCAAGACATTCGCCGTCTGCCGCATCCCCATAGCCGGATAAACCCCGGCACTCAGAAATGACACCGGACCGGATTTCCATCATTGGAAATCCGGTCCGGAATTTTTAGAGGCTGTTTTATATTTTGAGGCTGTTAAAAAAGCAACCTCTTATTGATGCGTCAACAGTTTACTTCAGAGGCTTGAGCACTCCACTGTTGATTTTGAGGTTTGAGAAACGCACATTGGCAGTCTGGCCGTTGAGCATGAAAGCTCCGTCGGTCACACCTTCGAACACAGAGTTCTTGACCTCTACATTGTAGACATTGCAGATATCATCGAAACCGTCGATGCGCACACCATATTTGCTCTTGCGGCAGTTCACGTTGTCAAGGAAGACATTGCGCACGGTCGGGTTGAAGTCACGCTGGCAGATCTCGCGCGGCTCGTAGACAAGGTTGATCTTCAGCACGGCTTCCTTGCACTGGCCCACTTCCACGTTGCGCACATAGATGTTCTCGATCACACCGCCGCGGCAGTTGTTGGTCTTGATGCGGATCACACGGTCGAGTTCAGGGCTATCCATCTCGCAGTCTTCCACAAAAAGGTTGCGGAAACCGCCTGAGATCTCGCTGCCAACAACCACACCGCCGTGGCCGTTTTTCATCTTGCAGTTGCGCACAATGATATTTTCTGACGGAATGTTTGCAGTACGGCCGTCGCGGTTACGTCCGCTCTTGATAGCGATGCAGTCATCACCGGTGTCGAAATAGCAGCGTTCGATCAGCACGTTCTTGCATGACTCCGGGTCACAGCCGTCACCGTTGGGGCCATCATTCTGAATATGCACGCCACGCACCGTAAGGTTCTCACACAGCAGCGGATGGATCACCCAGAACGGAGAGCGCAGCAGAGTGACATCCTCGATCAGCACATTCTTGCACTTGACCGGATTGACGAGCTGCACACGCATGCCGTAGCCGTCGCCCATGCGGCGTTCCTCCACAGGCACACCCTTTTCGTTCCACTCCATGAGAAGCGGACGTCCGATGCGCTGCGAGATGATGCCTTTGCCGTCTTCCCAGCCGTAGCTCTTCGCGCCACACATGCGCCACCAGTTCTCGATCTCGGCACCGCCGTCGATTGTGCCCTTGCCTGTGATAGCAATGTTTTCCTGCTCGTAGGCATAGATCATAGGCTGATAATTGTAGCAGTCCATGCCCTCCCAGCGAGTGCGCACCAGAGGATACTCCTTCAGATCGGAAGTGAACAGCAGAGTGGCACCCTCTTCAAGATGGAGGTTGACATTGCTCTTGAGAGTGATAGGGCCTGTAAGCCAGGTTCCGGCAGGAATCACCACTCGGCCACCGCCTTCACGCGAACAGCGGTCTATCACCTTGTTGATAAGCTGAGTGTAGAGATAGCCCTGGGTCTTTGACTTTTTGCCATATTTGAAAAGAGGATAATCTTTCTCACGGAAAGTAGGAGCCTTGATCGATTTCTCTATTTCGGGATACAGTTCGGCCCATGCCTTGGCCGCTTCGTCAGGGGTCTTGCCCTTTTTCTGCGCTTCTGCAGGCATGCCGACAAATGCCAGCGCCAATGCCAGCGCCATCAAAGTTTTCTTCATGGTTATATACATTATTTGTAAATTAAAAAATTTAGCAGACTGAAATGTGATTTTCCCTGCAAAGTTACTCAGAAATGCCCACAATACAAAATCTGTGTCTTTTTTAGTCTATCTTGCAGATATTTAGAAAAAAATTTAGAAAAAAATCCTGCTGTCAAACTCCCGGTCAAACTTGGGATATTGGTAATATTGATGTTCTGGGCATTGATTGCTGTCAATGACGAAAATGCAATTATCAGAGATGTGATATATCTGTTCATAATCTGACCGTTATTGTTATTGAGTTGTTTTCACTATGCAAATCTTGTCTTCTTTGTCAGAATGGCTGATTATTGTTATCTTTGCCGAAAACAGATCTCAGTCATAAAAATTCACGAAGCATCTCCTGCTTCAAAAACACTTCCGCGGTACTTCTAAAGAATATCGCCTGCAACTGAATAAAAACATCTGACAATGATGATGAAGCACATTATATTAATCATAACCACAGTCTTATGTTGTCTCGGCCTGTCGGCACAGACCGATTCCGTTTTCTACATTCAGGGCTCTGTAGGGCGTCTCGCCACACATCTGCAACTGCCACAGATAGAGACAGCCCAAAAATTGCCGATAGTCATACTTTGTCATGGTTTTATGGGCTGCATGGACGGAGAATTGTTTGATGACATCTCATCCGACCTTGTGGCAAAAGGCATCGGGGTAGTCAGATTTGATTTCAACGGCCACGGCAAAAGCGACGGCGAATTCCGGAATATGACCGTGCCAAATGAAATCGAAGACGCAAAAACGGTGATAAAATGGGTCCGGACTCAGAATTTTGCAAAAAACATCTCATTGCTCGGACACTCTCAAGGCGGAGTAGTGGCGGCAATGACCGCCGGAGAACTTGGCGACATAGAAATCAGGTCACTTGTGCTGATGGCCCCTGCTGCCGTATTGCGCGATGACGCACTGCGCGGAAACACTATGGGAGCCATGTATGATCCGTGGAATATTCCGGAATACATAACAATGCCAAATGGACTGAAACTTGGCCGCGACTACATTGCAGCCGCCCGCGAACTACCCATTTATGAGATTGCAAGCCGCTACACCGGCCCTACGTTCATCATACACGGTAAAGCCGACCGGATAGTGCCATACACATATGGAGAGCGATTCCGTCACGACCTTGAAAACGCCTCTATCCGGCTCATTGACGGCGAAGACCACAGCTTTACAGGCAACACAGCCCAAGCAGCCTCACTTGCATCTGATTGGCTTTACTCCGAGATATGTCTTGACCCGAACCGGCAGTGATCTACTCGTGAGTATTAGAGGTTGTTTAATAACAAATGTGAAGCCGGAGTGGATGTATTTTTGAGCTAACCTATTCCTAATCTTCAGTCACCATGCTGTAGCATGGTGACTGAAGATTAGGAACAGGGGAGCCAATAGGACCAGTCTACAAAACCAGCTTGCTGAACGTACAGCTGAATGTGCTTGAACATGCTTTCAAACGTGCTTTCAATGCCCACAATACAAAATCTATGCCATTTTTAGTCTATCTTGCAGATATTTAGAAAAAAATGCTTACCTTTGCAGCCTGAAACGAAAAACAACATAGTAATTTTTAAGAATGGACAAAACACCTGCCATACCACAGGTCGATCTCCTCTTCGAAGTTAGCTGGGAGGTATGCAACAAGATTGGCGGCATCTACACCGTCTTGTCCACGAAGGCCAAGACTCTTCAGAAACAATTCAAAGACAAAACCATCTTCATCGGTCCTGACGTATGGACCACGGACACACCTTCTCCCTGGTTTTCAGAATGCAAAATCACCGGACTTTCCGACTGGGCACTCAACGCCAAACTTCCTGAAGGAGTGAGCGTAAGAGTAGGCCGTTGGGAAATTCCCGGACGACCGATCGCTGTACTTGTAAAATTCGATGGCATGTATGCCGTAAAAGACGAATTTTACGGCGAAATGTGGAAGCGCTTCGGCGTCGATTCGCTTCATGCCTATGGCGATTATGACGAAGGCTGCGCTTTCGCCCATGCATCCGGAGTAGTCATCGAATCTATAATAAAATCAGGCTTCGGCCAGCCGGTACAGCCCGTCGGAAAGCGCGGACGCAAGAAACAGACCCGCATAGTGGCCCATTTCGACGAATGGACCACCGGCATGGGGCTTCTGTATGTGCGCTGGAAACTTCCGAAAGTCGGCACCGTTTTCACAACCCACGCCACAAGCATCGGCCGCAGCATCTGCGGCAACAACAAGCCTCTCTACGACTATCTTGACGGCTATAACGGCGACCAGATGGCCCGCGAGCTGAACATGGAGGCCAAACATTCGCTCGAAAAGGCAGCGGCCCATGCCGCAGACTCGTTCACTACCGTAAGCGAGATCACTGCCCGAGAATGCGAGCAGTTGCTTGAACGCCGTCCTGACGTGGTCACTCCCAACGGTTTTGAAAAGAACTTCGTGCCGGCTGCCGCTAAACTGCCGGCTGCCAGCAAAGCTGCCCGCGACAAAATGCTGTCTGTAGCTTCGGCCCTTACCGGCAAAAAGATTGACCCGAACTCATTTATAGTCATCACCAGCGGCCGTTGCGAATACCGCAACAAAGGTCTCGACCTCTTCCTTGACGTCTGCGACGAACTGAAGCGCTGCAAGCCTGCCCGCAATATCATAGCATTCGTAATGGTGCCCGCATGGCCCAAAGAAGCCCGCGCGGACCTCGCCGAAAGACTCGCAACTCTTGAAAAAGCTCCGCTGGCCAACGATGAAGCCCCGCTTAATGACCCTGTGATCACCCACTGGCTCAACAATCCGGAATCAGACGCAGTCAACAGCCGCATGCACCAGCTGGGATTCACAGAGATCGATCCGCGTGTCGAAGTCATCTACGTCCCCTGCTATCTCAACGGCACCGACGGCATATTCAACATGAGCTATTACGACCTCCTGCCCGGCGCTGACGCCACTGTGTTCCCCTCATATTATGAACCCTGGGGCTACACACCGCTTGAAAGCGTGGCATTCGGAGTCCCTACCGTGACAACCTCTCTTTCAGGCTTCGGCCAGTGGGTTCTTGAAAGTTTCGAAAACTATTTCGACGAATGCGGCGTCAATGTCATAGGCCGCGGCGACTCGAACTATCGCTCCGTAGTCGAAAACATAGCCCACTCTCTTGAATATCTGACAGAAGCCGGCGAAAAAGAGACAAAGAAAATCCACAAGGCCGCAATGAACACTGCGTCTGAAGCAGCCTGGTCGAAATTTATACGCTATTACGACACAGCCTATCAGCAGGCCATCGAAAAAGCTTCACGTCGTAAGCTTTCAGATGCTGACTGACAGACCTGGCAAAAACAAAAACCAATTTTCTAAAAATATGAAACTGCCTGTAAGCAAAACTAATGCCCCCGTATGGCGAGACATCACTGTGAAGTCCGTACTTCCTGAGGCATTGAAACCCCTTGAAACACTCTCCCGCAACCTCTGGTGGGTCTGGAACAGCGCGGCCAAGAATCTCTTCCGCGATCTTGATCCCGACCTGTGGCGCGCAACCGGTGAAAATCCCGTCATGCTCCTTCAGCAGCTCTCTTCCGAGCGTCTGGAAGAAGTCATGAACGATGCTGACATGATGGACCGCATCAAGAACGTGTTCGCCATGTTCAACAGCTATATGGCCAAACCGATGCGCAAGGACATTCCCTCCGTTTCCTACTTCTCTATGGAATACGGCCTCTGCAACTGCCTCAAAATCTACTCCGGCGGTCTTGGCGTACTTGCCGGCGACTATATCAAGGAAGCTTCTGACAGCTGCGTAGACATGACCGCAATCGGTTTCCTCTACCGCTACGGCTATTTCACCCAGTCACTGAGCGTAGACGGCCAGCAGATAGCCAACTATGAGCCCCAGAACTTCAACCAGCTCCCAATCGAACAGGTGACCGATGAAAACGGCCATCCGCTCATCCTCGAGGTCCCCTATCCCGGCCGCATCATCTACAGCCACATCTGGCGCGTGAACGTGGGCCGCATGAAGCTCTATCTGCTTGACACCGACTTCGACATGAACAGCGAATATGATCGCTCAATCACCCACCAGCTCTATGGCGGTGACTGGGAAAACCGCATCAAGCAGGAATATCTCCTCGGTATCGGCGGTGTGCTCGCGCTCAAGAAACTCGGCATCAGCAACACTATCTACCACGCAAACGAAGGCCACGCAGCTCTGCTCAACCTCCAGCGTCTCGTTGACTACGTGGAAAGCGGTCTTGACTTCAACACCTCTCTTGAGCTTGTCCGCTCGTCAAGCCTCTATACCGTACACACTCCGGTGCCCGCCGGCCACGACTATTTCGACGAAGGCCTCGCCCACAAATATCTCAACGAATTCCCCGCACGTCTGGGCATCAGCTGGCAGGACCTCATGAACATGGGCCGCGAGAACCCCGACAGCCAGGACCGCTTCTCAATGAGCGTCTTCGCTCTCAACACCTGCCAGGAAGCCAACGGCGTAAGCTGGCTCCACGGCGAGGTGTCAAAGAAAATGTTTGCCGGCGTATGGAAAGGCTATTCATGGGAAGAAAGCCATGTTGGCTACGTCACCAACGGTGTGCACATGCCCACCTGGGCCGCAAGCGAATGGAAGGCTTTCTACACCGAAAAGCTCGGCGAGCAGGTATTCGATCACCAGAGCGATCCCAAAGCATGGGAAGGCATCTTCAAGGCCAAAGACGAAGAGATCTGGGAAATGCGCACCACGATGAAAAACAAGTTCATCAACTTCGTGAAGCGTGACTTCAAGGCCAAATGGCTCGCCAACCAGGGAGATCCCTCGGCTGTCATCAAGATCCTTGAAAAGATCAACCCCAACGCGCTCATCATCGGCTTCGCCCGCCGCTTTGCCACCTACAAGCGCGCTCACCTTCTCTTCACTGACCTCGACCGTCTGGCCCGCATCGTCAACAACGAGCAGTTCCCCGTGCAGTTCATCTTCTCAGGCAAGGCTCACCCCGCCGACGGAGCAGGCCAGGGCCTGATCAAGCGCATCATCGAGATCTCACGCATGCCGCAGTTCCAGGGCAAGATCATCTTCCTTGAAGACTACAACATGGTAGTTGCGAAGCGTCTTGTCACCGGTGTCGACATCTGGCTCAACACTCCGACCCGTCCGCTCGAAGCATCGGGCACATCAGGCGAAAAGGCCGAAATGAACGGTGTGCTCAACTTCTCAGTGCTCGACGGCTGGTGGTATGAAGGCTACCGTCTTGACGAAAAGGCCGGCTGGGCTCTCACTGACAAGCGCACCTACACTGACCAGGGACAGCAGGACAAGCTTGATGCCGCAACCATCTACTCGATGCTCGAAAACGAGATCATACCTCTCTATTTCGCCAAGAACTCCAAGGGCTACTCTCCCGAATGGATTCAGTATATCAAGCGTTCGATCGGTCACATCGCTCCGCAGTACACCATGCAGCGCATGATCGAAGACTACATCGACCGCTTCTATCTCCCTGAATCGAAGCGCTTCGAAAAACTTTCAGCCGACGGCGACAAACTTGCCAAAGAGCTTGCCGCATGGAAAGAAAAAGTAGCTGCCGCATGGGATGGAATCCAGGTTCTTGACATCACCACCAACGAAGATCTCAACAACAACAACCACAGCGGTCAGAAGTTTATCACCACTGTCAAGATCGATGCTAACGGTCTCGCCGATGATCTCGGTCTCGAACTCGTTGTTGACAAGGTACATGACAATCAGGAACACCGTGTCGACACTATCCCCTTCAAGGTCGTGGGCAAGGAAGGAAACACCGTTACCTTCCAGCTTGAAGACAAGCTCCGCGATCCGGGTGTGTTCCGCTATTCATATCGTCTGTATCCCTCGAACGCGCTCCTGCCCCACCGTCAGGACTTCGCATTCGTGCGCTGGATCTGATCAGACGATTCCGCATCTCATATCTGAAAGACATCCGGCTTCCGTCAGGGAGGCCGGATGTCTTGCTTTATGTCTGTTTCAGCTCCTGGCGCTGGCTTGCCGCATAAAAAGGTGTCCCTGCCTCAACACCACGCTGAAACAGGGACCATTCAGATAAGTATGAGAATAGATATAGCGTTCTATTTTGAAGTCATGATCTGCAGCACCAGACGGTCGGTCTCGGTCATGGCCTCGCGTCCGATTGATGTCAGATTATGAATCGTGGCATCAACATCGTCGCTGATAATGCCTTCGGTGGATGTCACACACTTGCCGTTCATGGCAAGCATAGCCGACATCATGGCGGTAGAGACTCCCGATGAGATTTTCAGTGCGCATGATGGTTTGGCGCCGTCGCAGATCATGCCTGTGAGGTTGGCCACCATGTTCTTGACTGCCGCACAGACTTCGGCATAGCCTCCGCCCATCAGATAGACTATAGCAGCCGAGGCTCCGGTCGAAGCCACGACACAACCGCAGAGGGCCGAGAGGCGGCCAAGGCTCTGCTTGATGTAGATGCTGGTGAGATGGCTGAGCACGAGTGCGCGGATGGTCTGCTCCTCGCTTGCTTCCATGTCAGCGGCGAAGCTCACCACGGGCATTGTAGCCGTAATGCCTTGATTGCCGCTTCCTGAGTTAGACATAACCGCCACGGGGGCGCCCCCCATGCGGGCATCGCAAGCCGCGGAGGTGTATGAGATCATGTGTGCGACGGGGGTGTCGCCGTAATATTTCAGTCCTGATTTTTTTATTGTGGCACCCAGCGAATGACCGTAGTCACCCGAAAGTGCGGTCTGCGCGGCTGCCAGGTTCAGTTTTTTGGCTTCAAGAATGAAGGAGATTTCGTCAAGCGGAGTCTCTGTGGCAAATTCATAGACTGTGGCAAGGTCAAGCGCGATATCCTCTGCAGTTTCAGCGGCAGTGCCGGCAGCGCTTTCTTCAAAGCTTGTCTCGCCGTTTCGCTGAAGCAGAATGAAGTGAGTGTGCTCGCATGAGATCACTGCACGTGCGCTGTCACCGTTTTCAGCCCGCACCACCACATCTATGTGAAGATTCGATGGCGCGTCTGCAGCATGGCTGATGGAAATACGGCCTTCGTCAATGAACTTGCAGCCACGCTTCACGGCCTCGTCATTGACATCACGGAGCACTTCAAGCCCATAGGATGATTTGCCGACCAAGGCACCAAGTGCCATAGCTATCGGCAGACCTATCATTCCTGTTCCGGGGATGCCGACTCCCATTGCATTTTTAAGCATGTTGCCACTCAGGGCCACTTCGATCTTCGCGGGGACTGCGCCGAGGATCTCAGTGGCCTTGGCCACACACAAAGCCACTGCTACCGGCTCGGTACACCCGATAGCCGGCACGACTTCGCGATTGATGAGAGCTATGATTTTCTCTCTTTCAGACTTGTTCACCATACACTGTTTTTCTTGAATTAGGTAGCAGAATTTAATGGGTTAATGCGGCCTGGAATAAAACAGGATTCCAATCAGCCTCGAAATGTTGCGTTCAACAGGAGCAAAGTTACTGTATTTGGGCTGCATCTACAAGCAATCAGGCGCATAATATTTTCCTTATCTGTAAATTTACAGCTAATTTTACGCCCTGCGGGGCCTTATACGCCAATGGCGCGAAGCCTAAATCAGACTTCGCGCCACCGGAATCAATGCTGAAGCAGCCACTGAAAGGATGTACGGCAGATGCCATAGACTCTCCCAACGTGGAGCTGCCGATTATTCCATATAGCCGAACGAACGGAGCTTGTTCTCGCGGTTACGCCAGTTGGGTTCGACTTTCACAAAGAGTTCGAGGAACACGCTCTTGTCAAAGAACTTTTCTATGTCCTTGCGGGCTTCCATGCCAACTTTTTTGATCTTGCTTCCCTGATGGCCGATGATGATGCCCTTCTGGCTGTCACGTTCTACGTAGATCACAGCCATGATGTGGATTGAGTTTTCCTTTTCCTCGAATTTCTCCACGATGACTTCCACCGAGTAAGGGATCTCCTTGTCATAAAGTGTGAGGATTTTCTCGCGGATGATCTCGGTTACAAAGAATCGGGCCGGTTTATCGGTGAGCGCGTCTTTTCCGAAGTAGGGAGCTGAGACGGGGAGCAGTTCGACGATACGTTTCAGAAGATTGTCGACGTTGAAGTGTTCCTTCGCCGAGACGGGGAAGATTTCAGCCTGCGGAAGAATCTGCTGCCAGCGCTGGGTGAGTTCCTCAAGTTCGGTCTGGGCTTTCACAAGGTCGATCTTGTTGATGACCAGAAGCACAGGCATCTTTTCTTTGGCCACCTTGGCGAGGAAGTCGGCGTTTTTAGACGGGTCCTCGACCACGTCGGTCACGTAGACAAGCACGTCAGCGTCAACCAGAGCGCCTTCGCTGAAGTTGAGCATGCTTTCCTGCAGTTTGTATTTCGGCTGAAGCACTCCGGGGGTGTCGGAAAATACTATCTGGTAGTCAGGTGTGTTGACGATACCCATGATGCGGTGACGGGTGGTCTGTGCCTTTGAGGTTATGATACTGATGCGCTCGCCGACGAGGTCGTTCATCAGGGTTGACTTTCCTACATTCGGGTTGCCGACTATATTGACAAATCCGGCTTTATGTTCCATATATTTCTCTGTTGTTTAGTTTGTATAAGGCAATATCACCTGCTGCAAATATAAACAAAAATAGCACCTTAAAAGATGCTATTTTATTAAAAAGTTTCATCTGTCGGGCTGATGCCTGATCAGAGATCCCAGATGATATACATTGCGCCCCAGGTGAAGCCTGCACCGAAGGCGGTGAGAATCAGGCGGTCGCCTTTCTTGAGTTTGTCTTTGTGCTCGTCAAGGCAGAGGGGGATTGAAGCAGCCGATGTGTTGCCGTATTTCTCGATGTTGACAAGCACCTTGTCATTGTCGATGCCGAGACGCGAGCCTACGGCCTCGATGATGCGGAGGTTGGCCTGGTGAGAGACAAACCAGTCGATGTTGTCGACAGTCAGATCGTTGCGGCCCATCACTTCAAGAGAAGAGTCGAGCATATCGGTGACAGCGTTCTTGTAGACGTTGCGGCCATCCTGGATGACGAAGTGCTGCTGTGCGTCGACTGTTTCGTGAGAAGCGGGGAGCACAGAGCCTCCGGCGGGCATCCAGAGGTGTTCGAGGCCTTCGCCGTCGACGTGGAACACGCCGTCGATAATGCCTACGTTTTCTTCAGTGGGTTCGAGGAGCATCGCGCCTGCACCATCACCGAAGAGGGGGCAGGTGGCACGGTCCTGATAGTTTGTCATTGACGACATTTTTTCAGCGGCTACTACAACCACTTTTTTGCGCAGACCGGAACGGATATAGGCAGAGCCGTCTTCCAATGCCACGAGGAAGCCGGCGCAGGCTGCCTGGAGGTCATAGGAATATGCGTTTTTCATTCCGAGCTGATGAGCTATGATAGAACCTGTGGAGGGGAAACGATAGTCAGGGTTTGAGGTGGCACAGATGAGAAGGTCTACTTCTTCAGGCTTTGTACCGGTTGATTCGAGGAGTTTCTCAACAGCTTTGATGCCGAGATATGAGGAGCCTTTTCCGGGCTCACGGAGGATTCGACGTTCCTTTATGCCGACACGGGTAGTGATCCACTCATCGTTGGTGTCAACCATCTTCGACAACATTTCGTTGTCGAGGATATCTTCAGGGGCATAGGACGCGAGTCCGGCGATGCGAGCGTTAAGCATAACAAAATTTCTTTTTAATAGGAATTGAGGATGAGGAGCGAGGCTGGGGAGTCTGAATCTGTAGGGATACAAAAGTCTGCGCACGGGCCGCGTCAGCGATCCCGTGCGAGATTTCTGTTACCTTTCCGTTTAGACAGCGGCGGTCTTTTCGATGGCGATGCGTCCGCGGTAGTAGCCACACTCACCGCATACGGTGTGATAGAGGTGCCATGAGCCGCAGTTGGGGCAGAGGGCCAGGGTGGGAACTACAGCCTTGTCGTGAGTACGGCGTTTAGCTGTGCGGGTCTTTGATTGCTTGCGTTTAGGATGTGCCATGATTTATTTATTATTTTTTGTTTTGCTGATGAAATGTGAAAATATCTCGTTTTTCTGTTTATGTTGCTGTTTTAGTCTTCCGCGCTGTCGGTGCTCAGTTTTTTGAGGGCGTCCCAGCGTGAGTCGGTTTGCTGCGGCTCGTCGGCAGGCGAATCGGGAGCTGAATCCATCGAGTCCATCTCGTCCATGAGCTGGTCTGTGAGTTCGGCGTCTTCATCGTCGATCTTCGTTGCCCGGTGTTTGCGCAGCAGGGCGCTCATGGCGCGGTTGCATTTGCCGAGCGGGTGCACGTGTTTGACCGGTATGGCGAGCGAGGCTGTGTCGAAGATCATATACGACACGTTGAGCCAGTTGTCGCTTTCGGGGATGATGAGGAGTTCATCGGTCTCCGAATAGTCGTCGCCATACTTGACGGCTATCTCATAGTCGGCCTCGATGGGCTGGATCAGGTCGTCAAGACAGCGGTCGCAGATCAGGGTGACGGTGCCTGTCACTTTGAAAGCAAGATCATAGATGTCATGCTTGTGGGTGACTGTCAGCTTTACCTGCAGGTCGGCATCGTGTATGTCAGCGCTTTCCATGTTGACAAAAAACTGCTTGCCCAAGTGATATTCAAACTCTTGAACTCCCTCAGGTATGGTTTTCAACGGAAGGCGGAATTCTGAAAATTTTCCCACGACTGTATTGATTGAAAAAACTGTGCAAAGGTAGGCAAAAAGTTTCAGAAATCAAAACAATGACTTCCAAAACCTTGCATTTCCCTGCAACAGGCGGTTGTTTTACGCCATACAAGGTTGCTGCTCTGCAGGGCGGCAACCTTGTATGAAGCAATTTTGTCGGGGTGAGAAGACTCGAACTTCCGACCTCCACGTCCCGAACGTGGCGCGCTGCCAACTGTGCTACACCCCGAACAATTAAAAATGCGTGTAACGTGGCATCTTTTTGCGACCACAAAGGTAAGCATTTTCCAAATATCCACCAAAAAAATTTTCACCGGACTGCATATTTTTGTGTCCCTTCGGATTTTTTTCGCTAATTTTGCATACCGTCAAAGGCTAATAACAGTCTGCAAACCACTGCACGAGTCTCTCAGACATGACCTCAGCCAACACCATCACAGATTCAGGTTTCATCGGCGCAGACGATATGATCTTTGACAATGTCATACGTCTGGGCGCCGAGATCCACAGCTCTGCCGCAGGATGGCGTCAGGTGATACGCGCCTGGCGCCACGGAAAGCCATGAGAATCCTGGGACGGTCAAACACTCGGAGGGGTAAGTGTGTTGTAAGAAAACAAACATGTCTGAAACCTTTAAAACACACCTCCACTATGGCTCCGATCGACGACCGCTCACTCATTTTATGGATTGGGATAATGACACTCGTGGTACTCGTTTCAACCACCGGGATGCTCCTCAACCGCTACCTCACTCACCGTACCCACCGCAAGGCCCTTGAAGAGTGGAGACTCAAAGCAGTGAGCGCAGAATATCGAGTGAATGCAGACGACGCATCGACACATAGTGTATTGAAAAATATTCAAGAATACCGTCAAGAATAGCGTTTCGCTCCATGCGGTTGAAACGGAAGCGGTGCATATTGGCGAAGGTCATCCGCGAAAGACGCCAGGCCAGGAGCGAAGCTTCCTCTCCGAGATAGCGGCGGTGGAGCGGGGCCGTCATGCGCCATGTGCCGTCTTCCATGTCAAGCAGACTGCCCTGCGTGTAGGTCGAGACATCAGGTTCAATGCCGAGCCGCCTACCGAGATTATAAAGAAAACAGATATGGAAGTTGGCGGTCTGGCGCGAGTCGGCGCCATCGAGAATCCTGACAGCAGCCTCAAGGAATTCATACATTCCTTCATCCGCTCCGCCGCTCTGGAGAACAGCGGCAAGCACCTCGGCCACAAACATAGCTATCATCTGCTTGAAAGGATCGGAATGCAGCTCGGCCAAGGGAATCGACTGTACCACCTGCCGCATCGGAAGAATCTCTCGCCCCGGTCGCGGATCACTCGCACATTCCACCAGCGAGAGCGGCATTGTCAGCGCCCGCATGCGCGCCGCACTCTTGCCCGTCCCGGCCGGCAACGCAAAGGCCACACGCCCAAGCTCGCGGCTGTAAGCCGTGAGAATTATCTGGGAGTCGCTGTGTTTTGTCGCTTTCAGAGCTATGAAATGTAGATTCACTTCCTCGGTTCTATATTATATATTAATAAGGTGGTAAAAGCCAGCCGGCTCACTCCGGATGGCCTCAAAAAGTCCCTTCCGGGCCATTTTCAATGCAAAATTAAGGAAAAACGCGAATAAATACTAAAAATTTCTTAAAATATTTGCAAGTTCCGAAAATGCTTCTTAACTTTGCAATCGCTTTTGGGAAGGCCCATTCGTCTATCGGCTAGGACGCAAGATTTTCATTCTTGAAAGAGGAGTTCGATTCTCCTATGGGCTACTAAACTTAATCAGGAAAATAAAATTAACCGATGGCAAATCATAAATCGTCAATCAAGAGAATTCGTCAGACCGAATCACGTAGACTTCGCAACCGTTACTATGCCAAGACTGCCCGCAACGCCGTCCGCAGCCTTCGCAAACTGACCGACAAAGCAGAAGCAGAATCAGCATTCCGCAAAGTAGGCGCCATGCTCGACCGCCTTGCTTCAAAGCAGTCTATCTCTAAGAACAAAGCTGCCAACCTCAAGAGCAAGCTCGCTCACCACATCGCCAAGCTCGGCTAAGAGGTGACAGCAGGCTTGACCATTCTGACAAGCTATCTTGGTTAAGAAAGGGCCCATTCGTCTATCGGCTAGGACGCAAGATTTTCATTCTTGAAAGAGGAGTTCGATTCTCCTATGGGCTACTTGATCTCAGTAAGATCATCGACATAAACGTTGATGATCTTACTTTTTTATACCCTTTAGAGCCGTTTTAATGGCATTTTATCGGGAAATAGCCACATTAAACAGAAAATAAGCACTCATTTTTTGTGTTTTACAACATATTATCGTATTTTTGTGGCTAAGTTCAATAAATTATCAACAAGGTTCGATGAGTTTCCCATTAAATAGCGCGACAAGCACAGAAGGACGCCGAATGGCTGGAGCCCGCGCACTCTGGCGCGCCAACGGCATGAAGGAAGAGCAGTTCGGCAAACCGATCATAGCCATAGTCAATTCGTTCACACAGTTCGTGCCCGGCCACACACATCTCCACGATATCGGCCAGACAGTCAAAGCGGAAATCGAAAAGCTCGGATGCTTCGCGGCAGAGTTCAACACCATCGCCATTGACGACGGAATCGCTATGGGCCACGACGGGATGCTCTATTCCCTCCCCTCGCGCGACATGATCGCCGACTCCATCGAATACATGGTCAACGCCCACAAGGCCGATGCAATGGTCTGCATATCGAACTGCGACAAGGTGACCCCCGGAATGCTCATGGCAGCCATGCGCCTCAACATCCCCGCCATCTTCGTGTCAGGCGGTCCGATGGAAGCAGGCGATGTCAACGGTCGTGCAGTGGACCTCATCGACATCATGATCGATGCCGCCGACTCTACCGTAGGCGACGAGGCCGTGACCGAACTTGAGCGCAAAGGCTGTCCAACATGCGGATCATGCTCCGGAATGTTCACCGCCAACTCCATGAACTCTCTCAACGAAGCAATCGGCCTCGCCCTCCCCGGCAACGGAACCGTAGTGGCCACTCACATCAACCGCCTGCAACTGTTCAAGAAAGCGGCCGAGATGATAGTGCGCAACACATATGCCTACTACCGCGACGGTGACACCGGTGTGCTCCCACGCAATATAGCCACACGCCAGGCCATGCTCAACGCCATGACCCTCGACATAGCGATGGGCGGCTCGACAAACACAGTGCTCCATCTGCTCGCCGTGGCCCATGAAGCAGGCGCCGACTTCACGATGGATGACATCGACGCGCTCTCGCGCAAGACCCCGGTGCTCTGCAAAGTGGCACCCAACTCCCACTACCACATCCAGGACGTGAACCGCGCCGGAGGCATCCTCTCGATCATGAAGATCCTCGCCGATGCCGGACTCGTAGACCCCGAAGTGAAACGTGTCGACGGCATGACCCTTGCTGAAGCAATGGACCGCTACGCTATCGGAGGCAAAAACTTCGATGCTCAGGCCGATGAACTCTGGAAAAGCGCCCCCGGCATGAAGCGCACCACCGAACTCGGCAAACAGATGAGCTACTACAGCGAACTCGACACAGACCGGACCAACGGCTGCATCCGCGACATGGATCATGCCTATGTAAAAGACGGAGGCCTCGCAGTGCTCAAAGGCAACATCGCCCAGGACGGCTGCGTGGTAAAGACCGCCGGCGTAGACCCAAGCATCTTCCGTTTCAGCGGCCCCGCCAAAGTGTTTACCTCGCAGGAAGCCGCAGTCGACGGCATACTCCGCGACCAGGTCAAGAGCGGCGATGTGGTAGTCATCACCTTCGAAGGCCCCAAAGGAGGACCCGGAATGCAGGAAATGCTCTATCCCACCTCGTATATCAAGAGCAAGCATCTCGGAAAAGAGTGCGCGCTCATCACTGACGGACGATTCTCAGGCGGCACATCCGGCCTCTCGATCGGCCACATCTCGCCGGAAGCTGCCAACGGCGGCAACATCGGACTCGTCCGTGACGGAGACATAATCGAGATCGACATCCCGGCCCGCAGCATCAATGTACGCCTCTCCGACAGCGAGCTCGCTGACCGCCGCAAGGAAGAGGAAGCCCACGGCAACAAAGCATTCACCGCCCGTGACCGCGACCGAAAAATCTCGCTTGCGCTCCGCGCCTATGCCTCTATGGTGACATCAGCCGACAAAGGCGGTGTGCGCCACATCGAAGACTGATCCGCACAGCCCCCTCATAACACTCTTCTCTGCCACATACACAACACACGCTATCAATTTCAGACCCATATAAGTATGAGTGAACGCATCACAGGAGCCGAGGCAATATGCCGCGCATTGCTTGCCGAAGGAGTAGACACTATCTTCGGCTATCCGGGCGGCCAGATTATGCCCTTCTACGACAAACTTTATGATTTCACAGACTCGCTCCGCCACATCCTGACACGCCACGAGCAAGGCGCTGTCCATGCCGCCCAGGGCTATGCCCGCGCATCAGGCCGTGTGGGAGTCGTCACAGTAACCTCCGGCCCTGCAGCCACAAACGTCATCACCGGACTCGGCGACGCCAACATTGACTGCACCCCCATAGTGGTCATTACCGGCCAGGTAGGAGTAGCCTCGCTCGGCACCGATGCCTTTCAGGAAACCGACGTCATCGGCATCACTCAGCCTATAACCAAATGGGCCTACCAGATCCGACGCCCGGAAGAAATTCCCTGGGCGATGGCCCGCGCTTTCTACATCGCCACCACCGGCCGCCCTGGAGCCGTGGTGCTTGACATCACACGCGACGCCCAGGTAGGAACTCTCGACTGGAGCTACAAGAAGACAAACTATATCCGCAGCTACAATCCGGCACCTGAACTGCAGCCCGGCGAAATAATCTCGGCCGCAGCACTCATCAACCGCTCGGAAAGACCGCTGATACTCTCCGGTCACGGCGTAATGCTCTCTGAAGCCGAAACCGATCTGCTTGCTCTCGCCGAGAAAGCCGACATCCCCGTGGCCACCACGCTGCTCGGACTCTCGACCATACCTTCAGAACATCCGCTCAACAAAGGCATGGTCGGAATGCACGGCAACATCGGGCCCAACATCGCTACCAACAATGCCGATGTGATCCTTGCCGTCGGAATGCGCTTCGACGACCGCGTCACCGGAGTGATCAAATCATATGCACCACAGGCCAAGATCATACACATCGACATCGACAGCGCCGAATTCAATAAAAACGTCAAAGCACACATAGCCATCCACGCCGATGCCAAGACCGCCCTGCGCGCACTCCTCCCCCAGATCAATAAAGCCGACCGCAAGGAATGGCTCACAACCTTCGAACGCCCGGAGAATGTGGAACAGGCCGAAGTGATCGAACGCGAGACCGATCCGAAAGACCTTGGTCCGGAATCACCGATGCGCATGGGCGAAGTGGTCAGAAAACTGTCTGAGGCCACCGGCAACAAAGCCATCGTGGTCACTGACGTGGGCCAGAACCAGATGATGAGCGCCCGCTATTCATCCTACACCATGCCCAAGAGCATGATCACCTCCGGCGGCCTCGGCACAATGGGCTTCTGCCTTCCCGCTGCAATCGGCGCCAAACTCGCCGAACCCTCCCGCGAAGTGCTCGCCTTCATGGGCGACGGCGGCTTCCAGATGACCATGCAGGAACTCGGAACCATCCTTGAATACCGCATAGGGGTAAAAATGGTACTTCTCAACAACAACTATCTCGGCAACGTGCGCCAGTGGCAGGCCATGTTCTACAACAACCGCTTCTCGGCCACCCCGATGGTCAACCCCGACTTCGTGGCGATCGCCGCCGCCTACGGCATTCCGGCTGAAAATGTCAGCTGCCGTGCCGAGCTTGACAGCGCCATAGCCCGCATGGCCGCCCACGACGGAGCCTATCTGCTCAACGTCAATATCGACCCGACTGACATGGTCTTCCCGATGGTCACCCCCGGCTCGGCCATTGACAACATTCTTATCAACGCCACAGACAAATACGAGGCCTGACCACCCGCGTCGGCCCAACTTTCAACCGCAAGCCACTATAACAGGATGGAAAAGAAACAACTGTTCACCATATCCGTATTCACCGAAAACCAGGTGGGTCTGCTCAACCGCATCTCCATCATCTTCACCCGCCGCGGCCTCAACCTCGAAAGTGTTTCGTCAAGCGCAAGCTCGGTCCACGGCATCCACAAGATGAACTTCACCTGCAACAGCGACCGTGAGACAATGGAGAAAGTCATCAGCCAGATTGAACGCTGCATTGACGTGCTCCGCGCATTCCTCTATACCGATGACGAGATCGTCTATCAGGAAGTGGCCCTCTACAAGGTGCCCACCCAGAAACTTCTCGATGAGAAAGATTTCGAGCGCATCATCCGCGTGCACAACGCCCGCATTCTCGAACTCACCCGCGAGTACACCATACTCGAAAAAACCGGCCACGAGAGCGAGACCCAGGCCCTCTACGAGCTGCTTGCCAAATACGGCATCCTGCAGTTCATCCGTTCGGGCCGCATCTGCATCACCAAGTCGCCCACCGAACACTTCACCCGCTATCTCGAAGAGCAGGAAGCGCGAGGCAAGGCCCTGTGTGACACCTCCGAGGAATAAGAGATTGTTTTTAGACAACCTCTAAACCTCTAAAGCCGCACTCTCCGTCACCCCTCCCTACCACACACCCAAAGTTCTCTCCATAAACAGTCATATGGCAGACAAAAGATATACCACAGAATTTTTCTTAACGGCAGCGGAAGTCAACTCTCAGCGCGAGATGCCGCTGTCACGTCTGGTCACCACGATCATCGACACCGCCACGGCCCATGCCAACAGGCTCGGCATAGGTTTCGACCGTATGATCAGCGAAGGGATATCCTGGGTGCTGAGCCGGCTGACTATCGACATTGCCGAAAGCCCGTCGGTCAACCGCACATACCGCATGACCACATGGATTGAAAACGTCAACCGGCTCTTCTCCGACAGAAATTTCGAAATGACCGATGCCGAGACCGGACGCATCGTGATCCGCGCCCACTCCACATGGATGGCCGTCAACATGTCAACCCGCCGCCCAGGAGACCTCACACCCATCTGGAAAGGCTTCGACATGGTGGACGGCGCACCGTCAGGCATTGACAACGGCGGAAAACTCCTGCCGCTCTCTGGCTCAGACTTCGAGATGAGCTATCGTTTCGCCGTCTCCGACATCGATGTAAACCGCCACGTCACCACCCGGCGCTACATCGACCTTATCACCGATCTGTGGCCGCTTGAGACCTATGACTCCATGCGCATAAGCCGCTTCGAAGTGGCGTTCAAACATGAAGCCCGCTATGGAGAGACAGCCACAGCCAGCCGCATGGCCCATGCGGAGTCACCGGAGACAGCCACCGCTCAGATCGCCGTGGCCGATACTCCCTGCTGCATAGCGCGCCTGCATTTCAGCGAGCGCTGACAGACCCTTCATCTCCCCCCTCACAGATTCATTCAGGAACAAATTCATAAAAATATACTAATTCACCTATTCAATTATGGCAAAATTAAATTTCGGCGGCGTTGAAGAAACAGTCATCACCCGCGAAGAATTCCCCCTCGAAAAAGCACGCGAAGTACTCAAGGACGAAACAATCGCCGTGATCGGCTACGGAGTCCAGGGCCCCGGCCAGGGTCTCGACCTCCGCGACAACGGCTTCAACGTGATAGTAGGCCAGCGCGAAGGCAAGACCTATGACAAGGCAGTGGCCGACGGCTGGGTTCCCGGCGAAACACTCTTCTCGATCGAAGAAGCCTGCAAGCGCGGCACCATCATCATGTGCCTTCTCAGCGACGCAGCCGTAATCTCACAGTGGCCTGTCATAAAGGAGCACCTCACACCCGGCAAAGCCCTCTATTTCAGCCACGGCTTCGCCATCAACTGGAGCGACCGCACCGGCGTGGTTCCTCCCGCTGACGTCGACGTCATCATGGTAGCCCCCAAGGGATCAGGCACAATGCTCCGCATCCTCTTCAAGGAAGGCAAAGGCACCAACTCAAGCTTCGCCGTCTACCAGGACGCCACTGGCCGTGCGCTTGACCGCACACTCGCCCTCGGCATCGGCATCGGTTCAGGCTACCTCTTCGAAACCACATTCCAGCGCGAAGCTGTCAGCGACCTCACCGGCGAACGCGGCTCACTCATGGGCGCCATCCAGGGCCTCCTCCTCGCCCAGTATGAAGTGCTCCGTGAAAACGGCCACACTCCCTCTGAAGCCTTCAACGAAACCGTCGAAGAACTCACCCAGTCACTCATGCCCCTCTTCGCAGCAAAGGGTATGGACTGGATGTATGCCAACTGCTCTACCACCGCACAGCGCGGCGCTCTTGACTGGATGGGTCCGTTCCACGATGCCATCAAGCCCGTGGTCTACGATCTCTACGAGAGCGTGAAGACCGGACGCGAGGCACAGCGCTCCATCGACTCCAACACCCAGGCCGACTACCGCGAGAAACTTGAAGAAGAACTCAAGGCTCTCCGCGAAAGCGAAATGTGGCGTGCCGGTGCTACCGTGCGCACACTCCGTCCCGAAAACGTCTGATCATCCGCATCAGTCACCATATCGTATCGCCCCGGTCTGCGCGCCTTCCGCCAGACCGGGGCTTTTCTGTCGGCCGCGATCAGCCTCAGACCGCAGTCGCCGCCACGGATCATTGAGACAGGCTGTCTCCTGTAACCGTATCTGTCATATCCCCTTCTTAAGCCACGCACCTGAAAGCAGACGCCAGAGAAAGATCGCCCCGCGGAAACACAGTTCGATGCACATGGCCGTCCATACCCCCGCAAGCCCCATTGTCGGAGCCAAAAGCGCAGCCAATGGCAGACGCACAAGCCAGATGCTGCCGAAGTTCATGCAGGCCGGCACTATAGTGTCACCAACCCCGACCATAACACCATAGCTCACTATCGCCGCCGCAAACATAGGCTCGGCAAATGCCTCTATGCGCAACGACTCTACGCCAAGCGTCTGGATCGCTCCGACGGGCGTCATCAGCTCCATGACCCACGGCGCGCAGACATACATGATAACCCCCATCACCGTCATCATCACCATACCCAGCCCAACGGTGATATAGCCGAAACGGCGCGCCACGTCCATGCGCTGCGCGCCATAGCTCTGCCCCACCAGCGTTGTGGCGGCATCGCCTATCCCGTAGCCGGGCATATAGCATATACTCTCTGCCGTAACGGCAAACGCATTGGCCGCTATAGCCATTATGCCAAGCGGAGCCACTATGACAGTCACCGCTATCTGCGCTCCGCAGATAACGGCATGTTCAAGCGTCATCGGAGCCGATATGCGCAGTGCCTTGCCGATGATCTGGCGCGTAAGCCTGAAACTTCCCGGATGCCCCTTGAGCCTGATGGTCTTCTCGCGTGTGCAGAGAAACCACATCATCAGCCCCGCTGTGACAATCTCCGCCGACACAGTGCCAAGTGCCGCGCCAAGCACTCCGAGACCGGCGCCGGGCACAGTCAGACTGACAGAGCCAAGACCGATTTCACGTGTAGGGAAAATCAGGAAAAAGTTGAAGATTATGTCAAGCACACACATCATCACGTTAAGCCCGCCGGGCACCTTCATATTCCCGACACACCTGAGCATAGCCCCTCCGAGATAATTCATGGTGAGAAGCGGAAGAGCAAGTACAAAAACAAGAAAATAGAGCGAAGCCTTGCCGCATACGGCCTCTGTCCCTCCAAGCCAGACGGGCAGAGGCCACGCTATGGCCGCTCCGACAGCCACAACAGCAAGGCTGAACAGCAGACAGGCCACTATAGACTGACGCAGTATCCGCCGCGCCCCATCATGGTCTGACGCGCCTATACGGTGGGCCACCTGCACGGAAAAACCAACAGTCACCGCCGAACAGATGCCCCAGAAGAGCCACAGACTCGTGGAGACAAGCCCCACGGCCGCTGAATCGTCAGCCCCAAGGCGCCCCACCATCGCCGCATCGATATACTGCATCATTATGCTCGACAGCTGGGCCATCATTGCCGGCCACGACAACTGGAGTGTCAGCCTGAGCTGACTGCCGAAACTCAGCGGCGCTCCTGATCTGATCAATGAAATGTCTGCCACGCCGCCGGTCAGTTTATATTGTTCATGCAGGCCCCCTCAAGATACCCGCATATCCGTTCGAGCCCTTCTTCAAGAATCTGGCGAGGACAGGCAATATTGATGCGCAGATAAGCTCCGTCGCCATACATCGACCCGGAATTCACCCACACACCGGCCTTGTCAAGCAAGCCGCCGGCAAGTTCATCGGCATCAGATCCGAACTTCGAGATATCGACCCACGGCAGATAAGTGCCCTCCAGCCGAGCCACCGCACACTGCGGAAGCCGACGTCCGAGATATTCGCGCAACAGACAGTAATTTTCATAAATATATGCCCTCAGAGCATCGAGCCATTCACTCCCTTCAGGCGAATAGGCAGCCTTCAGCGCTTCGACTCCGAAGGGATTGACATCGCAGACCTCGTTGATATTTACCGCACGGTCAATCAGCTTACGCTCTCCGGGATCAGCCACGATGATGTTGGCAATCTGAAGCCCGGCAGTATTGAAAGCCTTTGACGGTGACAGACACACGACGGCCGACGGATCAACCGTCCCATAAGGCACATAACGGTAACCCGGCATGGTCAGCTCACAGTGAATCTCATCGCTGACCACTCTCACACCGTTTCTCCGGCAGATCTCCGCCACGCGCTCAATCTCCTCCCGGCGCCATACACGCCCGGCGGGATTGTGAGGATTACACAGCAGCATAAGCACGTTTGAGGGATCAGCCGCCAGCCTCTCCAGCCCCTCGAAATCCATCTCATAAGTAAACTCCCCGCCCGGCAGATCGACCCGACGCAGAGGACTCTCCACAATCCGGCAGCCATTGTTGCGGATCGAAGAAAAAAAACAATTGTAGACCGGAGTCTGGACTATCACACCCGACCCCGCAGGCGCAAGAGCCTTGATGATAGCCGATATGGCAGGAACCACACCCGGCACATAGATCACATCCTCACGCCTGAACGGATAAAGATGACGCGAACTGAACCAATCGATAAGAGCACCATAGTAATCATCATCGACCAGAGTGTAGCCGAACACCCCGTGGTCCACACGCCTGCGAAGCGCCTCAACCACACACGGAGCCGTCCGGAAATCCATGTCAGCAACCCAGAGCGGCAACACATCGTCACGCTCATCCCATTTCATGCACCCGCTGCCACGGCGATGCACCACCTTGTCAAAATCGAAATCCATACTCATATCGGCAAATCATATACATATTATAATCTGAATAACAAAACACCACCGCCTAAGTTCCATTTACATACCGATCAGCAACCGGCCTCAGTAACAATCCGGCAGTCGGCAGGAGCAAGCACATTACCGTCAATAATGGTCTCCCCTATCCCCGCAGCCCTTATCGAACCGGTGCGCGGATTCTTCACACTCGTGATGCACGAATTCACCGTCGCCTCAAGCGATGAATCCTCAAACGCCAGATCAGCATCATCCGCCATCTCGCAGTCTTCCATCACAAGCCCCTCGCAATAACACAAAGGCTGAGTGCCGGAAATCCGGCAACGCACCAGACGCAGATTGCGCGAATGCCAGCCAAGATACTCACCGGAAAGCTCCGAATCATAGACCGTCACATTATCAGTATTCCAGAACGCATCCTTCGACTCAATCCTCGCATTGCGGATCACCACATTCCGGCAATACTGAAACGAATAATTCCCCCTCTGCAGATAACCGTCAATATCAATATCCTCGGAATGCATGAACAGATAATCGGCATTCCCCACCTCCACATCACGCAGCTTCACCCCGCGGCAATGCCACAGAGTCTCCTGCGCATCCGGAATCTTCACACGCGTCAGCGAAAGATTCTCCATCTCGCGAAACATCTTCGGAGCCTCGACCAGCGTATCGGTCATCACAAGATTCCTCGAATACCACAACGCCGCACGCGCCCCCGGAGTGAACAGACACAAACTGATCTCAAAACCGTCCACATGCCAGAAAGGATACTTCCCCTCAAAACGGCAGCCCTCGGCCACGACATCAGAACAACACTTCAAAGCCGACTCCCCGGCATGGACAGTCACACCCTCCAGCCGCAGACCCTTCGAAGCAAAAAGCGGACGTTCACCGCCGAATTCCTCATCACGGATAACATTCATAATCTCTTTATTCATCTTATTTACATTGCAAAATTACTAAAAAGTCAGAAAACACAGACCGGTCACCACTCGTCAACACACATCGCCGCCGGCCACACTGCAAAATTACAACCGCCCCGCCACACTCCCCATACCCTAAAAACGGAATTCACAACCCATATTCCCGATAAAATCCACCGCCCACAGCCCACCTTCCCTCCCCCACGTTCACACCCATCAGCCACAACATCCCACCCCACCTACCACATCAGCCCAGCCCCGACCTCCGCGCCCATCTCCACACACCATCTCACACCCTTTCATATCCCCCTTAATACATATACATCCATTATCTATGCCCCTATCTATACTTGTACCTACCATCTATACCCGGTCTATCTATCCTATACCCGGTCCATATCCATCCCCGATACAACTATTATCTATACCAGCCAATATCCATCCACCTCGAAGCCAATCACCATACCTTCCATACCTAAAATTCATAATCCGACACCCTCTCAGCTCAAATTTTCAGTCATTTTTACCCATTTCAAGCCCATTTTATCCCATTTGAATGCCCATTTCGCCCCATTTGCCTAAAAAAATGCAAAAAAAGCTCATTAAAAATTTGCAGGAATAAAAAAAACTCCCTACCTTTGCAACGCAAAACAAAAACGGTGCCATAGCTCAGTTGGTAGAGCAAAGGACTGAAAATCCTTGTGTCCCCGGTTCGATTCCTGGTGGCACCACAAAAGACCGCTAATTCTCAATGAGTTAGCGGTCTTTTATTCAAATATGCCCTTCCGGGTCACCACAAAAGTCACCATGCCCACGCTAATACGCTGTAATATTGCGCGTTATGCGTGTCATGACAAGCATATATATTTTCTTGCGGCAATATAATACACTGATAATCAGTGCACAATTCAAATTCATCCAAATTCATTCAAGCACATTCAACCCCACATCACAGCCTCGAATGCCCAAACTTTAACAGACTTTAACCGTATTCAGGCCTCAAAAATGTGGTGACCTCAGCCAAAATTTTGCTGGGTCACCACGTTAAATCGTTAAATTCCCATAAAAAATTCGTATCTTTGTGGTCGGGTTGAGGTAAGTCTGCCCACGACATTTTGGAAAATAAGAAGCGTTATGCGTCTTGCAAACTGAAAACCTGAGAAACTTTTAGTTTTGATGCAAGAGATAGCATAGTGGTTCTCACGCGCATAGCGTGGGCTACTATTGTTACATCTGCATCATTGGTTTTCTCAGGACCATCAGTTTGGACGTGCATAGTTGGCTCGCGCTTTTCATATCATATAGTAGCCGTTTGGAGCTGACGGCGGCGTTTTTGAAATAAATTGGCAGAAATATTCAATTCTTATATGTCGCAGGTCAATCTCGCCGGTCTCATAGAGCTTTGCGAGAGGGAGGGTAAGCATGTAATTTATGAGAAAGGGGAATACCTACTTCATCAGGGTGATACTGAGAGGCATATATCGCTTGTAAAATCTGGCTATTGTCGATATACCTGCCTGAAATCTGATGGCAGTGAGGCTGTAGTGGGACTTGCAATGACAGGAGAATTTGTTACCGACTTCAATAATGGCATAAGGAAGATTCCGGCATTAGCATCACAAGTGGCTTCCGTGCGGACTGAAGTGCTTCAACTTCCATTCGTATATGCGTTGGAAAAGTTGTGTCAAACAGAGCCAAATTTCCTTTACACAGCATCAGATGCCCTTTTCAGAATGTGTTATACCCGGTTGCTTGAACTATATGTCCTTTCGCCGACAGAACGATATTGTAAATTCGCAGCTTCATACCCCGATATCGTTTCCAAAATCAAGCTCAAGGAATTAGCTTCATACCTCCAAATTTCTCCTCAGCACCTTCTAAGAATAAAAAAATCGCAGGAAAAAGGGGATAAAAATGACTGAATTGAACATTTGTTCAGTTTCAAACGGGAGATTTTGGCGATATTTGCACTTCAAATAGGATTTAATATGATAAATCGAATCATCACATCAATATTTTGCGCCTCTCTTGCGATTGCAGCAATCGCGCAGACTGAAACGCCCGACAGCATCAAAACACAGCATCTTGACGAGGTTGTTGTCGAAGCGCAAATGCAACGCACCTCCCCGACCTCGATAACCTATATCCCAACCGGCAAGCAAAAGAACGCCTCACAAAATGCAGTCGATCTTTTGCGTCAGATGGCTATGTCTCAAATTCAAATAAATCCCGTCAGTGAAGCAGTTACTGACAATGCCGGTGGAGAGGTGGCTATTTTTATAAATTTCCTCGAAGCATCAAAGGAGGAAATGGAAGGGCTGCGGACTCCCGACGTGAAAAAAGTCGAGTATCTTGAATTTCCTACTGACCCTCGTTTCCGAGGTGCTCAGCGTGTAATTAATATTATTGTTCAGGAATATGCTTATGGTGGTTACACAAAGCTGACAACAAACGAAAACTTCCTTGTCGGCTTTTCAAGCCGCAACAACATTTTCTCAAAATTCTCTTACAAGAAAATGACTTACGACCTTTATGTTGGAGCCAACAATTGGAATAACCACCATATCGGAAACAATGTAAAAGGAATCTATTCGCTCAAAAATGCTGACGGTAAGGATTATCAGCTAATCCGAACAGAAACCCTTGATGACTCGCATTACAAGCAGAATCAGTATCCTGTAACTTTTCGTGCCACATACGCCTCGGAGAAAATACAGATACGCAATACAGTTGGTTTTACACATTTAGATATCCCTGTTTATGACCAGCGAGGTAATCTTACCTATCAACCTGGAAGTGAGCAAAACTATACTTTCAACAGGAGCAATCCAAATCGCAACAACTCTTTGGCCTATCAAGGCTCTTTCTTTTTCTCATTGCCTAAACAGTTTTCGATAGATATTTCACCGCGTTTCAATTACACGCATAGCAACGACAATCTTTCGTATTCTACATCAAATTCTCCTGAAATAGTCCGTAATGCCCGTGAGAACGCTTACAACTATAGAGTTGACGCTTATTTGCAAAAGCGCATAGGACAAAAGCATACTGCTATGCTTGGAGTCAACGGCGGTGACAACATCAATCGGCTACGTTATTCCGGGACAAACAGCTATTATGACCGCTTCCACAATGCGTTTGCCGCCGGTATGCTATGCTATAATTTTCAGACCCAAAAGATAAGCCTCTATGCTGATGCCGGAGTTTGTTGGGAAGGGAGTGACATTAACGGGGAGAAATATAATGACACATATCCGTTCACACATATCAACCTTCGTTTCTCGCCAAACTCCAAAAATGCTTTTTCTGCTTATTTCCAATATGCCACCAATAGCCCGGGTATAAACCAGAAGGCATCAGATATTCTGCAAGAAAATGAATATATGTATATAACCGGTAATCCGCTGCTTAAAAACAGCAGACATGTAACACTAAATGTTGCCTATACATGGATGCCGACAAACGCTTTCGGCATGAGCGCTTTTAGTAATTTTTTGGAATACTTTGACCGACAGATTATAATATATGAGCCATATAATAACGGTCAGGCTCTCATCAGAAACTACCACAACAGTGGCAATTATATCAAAGAGGAAATAGGACTTGCCGCAAACTGGAAACTGCTCGGAGGAAAACTTCAACTCTATGCAAGCCCCAAACAGTCTTTCTACAAATCTACCGGCATATATAATAAGTCGTATAATCCCTTCACTATAACAGCCCAAGCGACATATTATCTCAACAGTTTCTACTTTCAGGCATATTATCAGTCATCCGGTAAGCAGATGTTCACCTCATCACCGCAAATTTACAAAGATAGAAACTTTCACAGCCTTACAGTGGGCTGGGCTAATTCCGACTGGAATGTCAGGGTAATGGCGGCAAACTTTTTTAATAAGGGTTGGAACAGTGCAGATATAGTTACAGAATCGCCGCTATATACAGAATATAGAGAAAATATCGGTACATCATCCCACTTTCGTATCAATATAACTGCGACTTATACTTTTGGTTACGGCAAAAAAGTGCAGCGCGGCAATGAAGTCGGCGAACAGTCAGGCGCGAACTCCGCGATAATTAAATAGGAATATGAATATTCTAATTATAGGAGCTACATCCGGCATCGGACGCAGACTTTGGGAGCATTATGTTTCAAGTGGACATAATGTAATCGTCGTCGGCAGAAGAAAAGAACTGCTTGACAATATGGCGCGAAATTGTCCTGAACATACACTGCCGGTTGTGTGTGATATTTCTCAAACGGACTCATTTGATAACGCTTTGGAATCTATCATTCGCAAACATCGACACATTGATTTGGCTATTATATGCGCAGGAATTGGAGAACTTAATCCGAAGTTGGATGTCGAGACAGAGTTATCCACTCTTTCTGTAAACGTAATGGGTTGGGCTAATACCGTAGCATCAATTTACAGGCTCTTTGAACGGCAGAAATCAGGTCATCTTGTTACCATTACCTCTGTTGGTGGATTACAGCCTACTCCTATTGCCCCATCATATAGCGCATCAAAGGCATTTCAGATAAATTACACGAAATCTTTGCAGAACAAATCCAAAGGAACGGATATAATTGTCACAGAGATTCGTCCCGGACTGGTTGATACCCGTATGGCAAAAGGAGAAGGACTGTTCTGGGTAATGCCTCTTGATAAGGTCTGTCGAAAAATAATCAAGGCAATTGACAAGAAGCAAAAAAGGCTTATTGTCACTCGCCGATGGCGAATAATAAGTTTTGCATTAAAACATCTGATGTAAACACAAATCCACCGAAAGAAGTGATTTTCTCTCGGTGGTTTTTTGATTAGTGTAGTTTTGGCCCTTTTCGTCGCAGTTTTGCTTTCTGCTCGTCACGGAAACGGTGTAAAGCCTCTTCGATGCTCATGCCGGGGTGCATTTCAAGGAAGTGCTTGAAGTCGTCCGGCATTCCTCTGTCGTGAGCGAAACCTTGTTCTTCAGGAATGTTTCCACCGAGAGAAGGCGATGATAGGCGGATTCCGGCAGTCGGCGATGACGATACGGGGGATTGCTTTGCTGCCAGTTGTCGCAGGAAGGCTTCCGGAATTTTGTGGTCGTAGGGATATGTACGGCTCATTACGGGTTCTCGTTTGTCGAAATCGTACCAAATCCAATGGTTGATTGGCACAACGCCTCCGGGGTCACAGATTCCGATGCTGATGAACTTGCCTTCCTGATAGGCTTGTTGCTTTAGTCGGTCAATCTTTACGCCGCATACTATATCCGGCAATGGCGGGATAACAATAGGCTCCGGATGCTTTGATTTAGGCTGTGACTGCCGTTGCGGTTTAGGCTGTGGTGCGGTTCCGGGTTGAGTCTTTGCCGCTTGTTGTTTCTCTCGACGAGCCTTGAATTTCAATTCAAGATTCTCGCGGCTGAAAAAGGGATCGAGTTTCTTATACCAGAATTCATGTCTGCCAGTGCAGTAATACAGATTCGTTTTCCCTGATTGGCCGGTCTTTTCCTTGACCGTTATACCCTGCCGCTTAAGAGCAATGAGAAACGAGTTCCAGTCCTGAATCTCCGGACGGATGTACACTCCGGCTATATTGTGGACAAGCGGGTAACGGATTTTATCTTTTCCCCTCAGTTTTGAAACATCTGTATTAAGTTTGCTCTTGCCCTGCGTAAGACGGTGTTTCAGATTGAGAGCCTTGCAGACGCGCTCATTCTTCTTGAAGTTGGTGGTCTGCGTCAGAATCTTTCCGTCATAGTCAACTCTGCTGAAAACGATATGACAGTGCGGATGTGCCTTGTCAAAATGTCGTACCACTATGTACGGGGTATTGGTCAGCCCCATCTGCCTCATATATTCCTGCGCCACCTCAGTCATAAGTTTGTCCGTCATCTTCGGAGCATCGTCTGGATGAAAGTCGAGTGATATATGACCGACCGGGTCTTTTATAGGCTTACGTTGTCGCGACGGTCGGGCGATGTCGTCAGCCATAGCCTTGCGGCCTTCATATATCCTTATGTCGCCGGAGGAAGACAGGAGTTTCCAGTCTTTGGAAAGATGGTCGATTATATCCTCTCCTTTGTTGCTCTCATATTTCCTTTCATCGGCTTTCAGCCCTTTCGACTGCTCCTTATAGAGCTTTTCTTCGAGCTTGCGGCGGGTGACATAATCGACACATCCGCCAAAGCCTGAGCCGCTTATTATATATGCTATCATAGGAAATTAAGAACTTAATTTTGCGAAGAGTTCGCGGAAACGATTGAGGTAGTATTGCACATCGCGGGCCATGGCGTCGAGCCCGCGCTGATGGCAGAGACGCAGGAGCTGGTTGAAATTGTTGCTCATGCTGGAGAGATTGCGGGCGATTCTCATTTCTGATTCATCGAGGCGTGGAACAATGTGGGGATTGAGCGTCACCGAACGGATATATTCGCTGACATTTTTCATTCCCGTGCGCTTGACATTGGCAAGCAGGAGGGTGTTTTCAGCCTCGTTGTATCGCGTGTGCCGGACGTAGGACTGACGTTCTTCTTCCGGCAAGGCGGGACGGCCGTTGCGGTGTCCTGCCTTGAGATTCGATTTGCGGGTCGGGGATTTCGGTTTCATTGGCGTGGGGGATTGAGGGTTTGAAAATGGAGGGGCAAAGCGGATTCGGTACACCGGTGTACCGCTCCACCCGGTGTAATGGAGGGTGGCGAGGGGAGCAACATGGTTGCGACGATTTTTGTATCACAAAAATCTAACCTCAATTTTAGCTTTGGGTATATTTGTGTTGATTATCAATGCTATAACTATGTGCCATTGTACTAAATTTGTACTATTTAGACAGTTGGCTGAAAACAAATAGAAACGATTTATAGATAATTTGCGGTAGTTAACTTTATTTATTTGCCTTATTTTTCTTCTTTCGGTGGTAAGGTTGGTGTCGGGATATGGGCTGGTGAAAAGAAAAACTGATACGGACATTTCTCTTTTGCCCAGCACATATATAGGTTTGGTTCGGTATAGATGTATATATCTAAGGCTAAACCAAACCTATTTTCTCATAAGCTATTATTACTGTCCGCTAAACTTTTTTTGAGCGATTGAAAAATTAGGGCTGACACCTATTGCAGGAGTCAGCCCTAAATGGTTATTTTGGTGTCGCCAAACAATCCATGAATAACCATGAGTAAAAGTAGTAATTTCTTCGGACAGCCGATATATGGACAGCTGATAAAATCACTCAATCGTGAAAAAATTGTTGAATTCAGCCGAAAACACGGCGGAGAGAAGTATGTAAAGAGCTTTGACGGCTATACGCATCTGCTTACGATGCTCTATGCCGTGATCCAGCGCTTCGACTCATTGCGTGAGATAGAGACATCTATGACAGCGGAGGTTCGCAAACTGCACCATGTCGGAATTGATACTGTACCAAAGCGCAGCACCCTGTCGGATGCAAATGCCCGACGGTCAGAGAAGTTCTTTGAGGATGTCTATCGCGACCTGTATGCAGCCAACAAAGACATTCTTTCATCGGACAGCAGACGCAACGGCACGGAAGAGTGGATAAAGCAGCTTA
The DNA here is from genome assembly GCF_004803935.1 of Duncaniella sp. C9. Lineage (GTDB taxonomy): Bacteria > Bacteroidota > Bacteroidia > Bacteroidales > Muribaculaceae > Duncaniella > Duncaniella muris. The sequence continues at coordinate 1,408,660 of NZ_CP039547.1, read as the reverse complement.
GGATTATCGATTCCACTACAATCACATTGTTCTCCAACGCTATTTTCAAGGGCGTTGGTCGACACCCCAAGACGGGAAAGAAGAAAGGCGGCATAAAGGTACACTCTGTCATACACGCCAACGAGGGGGTTCCCTGCGATGTGCAGTTCACTTCGGCGGCCACCAATGACTCTTTCATGCTTGCTCCGAGCCATTACAGCCACAACGAGATAGTCGCTCTTGACCGCGCCTATATCAATTATGCCAAATTCGAGGAACTGACGGACCGTGGCGTTGTATATGTCACCAAAATGAAGAAAAACCTCAGTTATGAGGTACTTGTAGACTGTATGCATCAGAACCCGCAGGGACTGATGGAATACCGTGAACAGGTCGTGGTGTTCCGTAAAGACGGCATAAACCACATCGCCAGAATAATTACATACGTTGACATCAAGAAGAACGGGAAGCCAAAACTCATATCGCTTCTGACCAACGACTTCGACATGCCGCCAGAGATAATCGTGGCGATATACCGCCGCCGATGGCAGATAGAGTCTCTTTTCAAGCAGATCAAACAGAACTTCCCCTTGAGATACTTCTATGGCGAGAGCGCCAACGCCATCAAAATCCAGATATGGGTTACACTCATCGCAAATCTGCTGCTGTCAGTACTTCAAAGCAAACTCGAAAGACGTTGGAGCTTCTCAGGGCTTGCTACAATCGTCAGAATTGTGCTGATGTATTACCTGAATCTCGAAAAGTTCCTCAATCAGCCCGATGCAGACCTGAAAATCATGCTCGCCGAAGCATCGGAATCGCCTCCCGAAGTTCCTGAAAACTGCTGAGGGGGCTTGTCAAATACAAAAAGTAAGCCCAACTTCTGCCGTTCAGGAAGTTGGACTCGCCTTTTTATGGTTTAGCGGACAGTAATAATAAGCTATTGACACGAGCCATAAAAAGTTGTAACTTTGCAGTTGAAAATAACGGAGGCAGAGGCTTCTGATAACATAATTAATAGCGTTTGCTATTTGTTCCAATCAGAATGAAACGTCGGAAATTTCATTGTGTTATGAATGAGGAACAAGTCGCGAACGTCCGTGCATTGCATGGGCGTGACTTGCCGTTCATAACACCAATCCGACGGGTGCATTCTGGGCAGTCATTGCCCATGCTTTTGCATTCGTCGAATTTGATTTATGAGCATTGGCATTCGCACAAACGATATGCCAATGAACAAAAATGGATTGGTAGGAGGTCTGATAACATTGGGGCTTCTTACCTCACAAGTCTCTGGGTACGCCCAAACATCCAATTTTGAAGAATCATCAGATATGATTTTTCAAGATACACAGCGGACTGTCAACACCTTGTCGATTGACAGTACATTAGTTTTCAATCAGTACAAACCTGAATGTTCTAAATTCAATGCTAAACAACTAATTTTACCAGGAGTTCTTATAGCTGTTGGTACTTTTGGAGTATACAATGGAGCATTCAAAAAGTTAGACACAAACATCAAAAATGGAATGGATAATCTGCGTGGAAATCATTTCTTCCGTGCCGATGATTATGTCCAATATCTTCCTGCCATAACGTATCTGACATTTGGATCAATCGGTATCAAATCAAAACATAGTTTTAAAGAGCGTGTCGTGGTGGAAGCTACCGCCTACTTAACCATGACGGCGTTTACAAATATCGGTAAATATTCATTCAAAGAAAAAAGACCGGATTCCAATGCAAGGAATTCGTTTCCCTCAGGACATACTGCCACCGTGTTTACCGGAGCAGAATTAATGAGAGAAGAATATGGGCTTGGTATGGGAATAGGGGCTTATAGCGTTGCTGTTGGGGTTGCTTTCCTGCGCCTTTATAACGGTCGCCATTGGCTAAACGATGTTATTGCGGGAGCAGGTGTAGGCATCCTATCTGCAAGGATAGGCTATTGGATGCTTCCGTTATATCAAAGATGGTTTAAATGGGACAGTCCATGTTCAGATATCATCGTCATATCACCAGTCTATAATCCTGCCGAGCATTCTTTCTCAATTAACTTGGCATACACCTTCTAATAATCATGCCAACGGTTTCCAAAGGTTAACCTTTGGCTCATTCGGGATATTTTCAGCGTTGACTTGTCAATGCGGCTCGGAAAATTCCCTAATGAGCTAAGGAATTTCCTGTCGGTGTAATTTCCACGACGGTGTTGTGGTTGTATTTTGCATTGGTTTTGATATTGATTTACGGAATGACTGAATGATTAAATGACTGAATGATTAGATGATTAGTCACTCAGTCATTTTGTCATCTAAATGATTAATCATTCAGTCATCAATTCATCGAATCATTTAATCATCCGGATGATTGGTCACTTTGTCATTCAGTCATTTCATCATTGATGTTAGAGGGCATTACTGGGTGATGAGGTTGTGGAGCGTTTTGGGATTACAGGTAATACCTAAGCATAAACTCGCTCCACCCTAAAACGACCTCCTATGGCAATGAGAAAAACAAAGAGCGGTCACGGCAGTGACTGCGGTTTCGGCGGTGGCTTTTCGGAGAAAAAGGAATCCCGAAACATATCCTTGCACTCCTTTTTTTCTCATCGTCATAATGACGATAGTCAGTGTAATGACAGTATTCGTTTAAGTCAACACATCCACTGCAATGACTGTAGCAATTTAGTGATTATATCCGACCGTCGGAAGAGAGCCTTTTGAGGTAGTCAGACGGTATCTTGCCGATTACGAAAATCCGATTTTTCTCATTGTCCCCCTTGCATTCTTTGCACTTTTGCACAATCAAGGGTCAGCTTCATCAAGGAATAAGGGTGTGTGGTATCTGTGTTATTTCAATATTACCCCGTGGCATTTTTGACACTTTGGCATTTTCAAAGTGTGCAAGAATGCAAGGTGTGCAATGGGATAATTCCTGAAAAATGTTGACTGACACCGCCACACTATCTGCATTTCCTGCATTTTCAAGTTCCAAAATGCGGATAATGTAGAAAATGCAAGCGTATTTCATCGTTTTTTCTTTTCGCTGCCCCATATAGTCTTGGTTTGGATCAGCCCAATATATACACCCCATACTGAACCAAACCAAAATCCGAGGATGATGACCGCCGAAAAAGAAGAACCCTCCGATGTCGGTCGGAGAGTTCCAAAAGTGCCAAAGTGTCAAAAATGCCACGGTGTAAAATCTACATGCTGACCGCCTCGCAGTCATAGTCAAGGTCGCCGAGGCTGTTGATTGCGTCCTGCTTCTGCTGGTCAATGACGTGGAGATATTTCTCGGTCATCTTGATACTTGAATGTCCCATTAGAGAGGCAACGGTCTTGATGTTCGCTCCTGCACCAAGCACATTTACAGCGAAACTGTGGCGGGCGCAATGCCATGTGATAGTCTTGTTGATTCCTGCTGCCTTTACCCATTTCTGCAAGCGTGTGATTGCGGTTGTGCGGTAGCAGGTGATATTGAATATTTTTTCGGAAGTGTGTTGTATAGGATTCCCGATGAGTTTCAGCAACGTTGGACTTAATGGGATTGTGACACCGCTGTGTGCGCTACGCCCCTCGGTCTTTTGTTGGTTGAATCGGAGTATCTTTGCCGAGAAATCGACATTGGCGTGTGTGAGGCTCACGGTGTCACACCAGCGTATGCCGGTGAAACAGCAAAAGAGAAATGCTCGTTGCAGTGCCGTGTCCTCACCCTCGTAATGAGTGGCGGCAAGGCGTTTGATTTCATCCATTGTCAGTATCTCTTTTTTCAGCGTGTTCACGTCACGGTGGATTACGATTCCTTTGCACGGATTCTTTTTCATCAGTCCTTCTTCTATCGCATGGAGAATTACGGTTCGGAACATATAGTATGACTTATGCGCTCCCTCTCCTTTGGCGACTTTCTTCAGATAGTCTGTGAAACTCGTCACCATTTCGGGTGTAATCAATTCCATGCGCAGAAACGATGTGTAACGTTGGAAGCGTGGTGTAGCCTCAAGGAATCTCATAAAGCGGTTGTAAGAGGTCTTGTAGGTAGTTCTCACTGGCTTTGAATACAACTCGTTCTCCCAATGTTTGCGGAAGTATTTGATAAAGTCGTTCTCACCGTCCTTTTTCAGTCGGTATCCCTCACGGTCTTCGAGAAATTCCTGCTCACGCTCAAACCGTATCTTCTCGGCGAGTGCGAGAGTATTCTTGTTTTGGGTGCGTTCCTGCTGGTTGCGAGGGTATAGCCATATATAGAGGTTCAGCACCTCTCGTTTGCGGATATGCTTGATTCTATATTTCGGTTTTCCTTTCATCGCCCCCTCGGTATAGAGGACATGGTTGCCGTTTTCATCAAGCACCGGGGTTTCGTTGCGTCCGAGATAATACTCCAACGCAAGGCTTGCCCGACCGTCCTGCAATTCGGACTGCACGAGTTTCGGGTTCTGTTTGTTCTTGCTTTCTACTTTAGCCATAGGTGATTATCTTTGTTTGATGCAAAGGTAATGAGGCGTAATCAAACGTGAAAACGGCTCACAACAGATATTAACAATCTAATCGTACTAATTGTGTACTAAATGCGAAAATAAGGGCAAATTAAGGCAAAAGCATAGAAATACTTTGCGATATGACTATTTGAAAATGAATGGCAATGAATGTATTTGAATATCAGTGAATATATGGCAAAATACTAACCTCGCTTAGCCCCTCCATTACCCCTGTGGATGGATACCACCGCACCCTGAATCACATAGATTTCAGATTCTTAATTTCTCACCTGAGAGTTTGCGGTTGATAAGTTCGCGGTTATCGTCAAAGAACGCTTTGAGAATGTTGATGACGATATGTGACGGTGCGAGATTCGGTACACCACTCACCCGTGCGAGTTTCTCCAGAGAGTCGCGAAGTTCGAGAGGAAGAAACACCGGTTTCTTCTCGCCGAGGCTGACGATGCGGAGATAGGCGTGTCTTAACGCATCGAAATCGGCATCCACCATTTTGGCACTGACGCGCGATTTCTTTGACTGTTCCACGGTGCTGGTCTGCTCTTCCTCTACCGGGATGTCAGACTGTTTTCCGGTTGTCAAATCCTCGGATACGGTCTTGTGTTCGCTCTCAGAGTCGCTTGGCGGTGTATCTTTCGGCATAACCTCTGACCTCTCCTCCGCTTCGTTTTTTGAAGATGACTTTGCTTTTTTCGGTGGTATAACCGTTGTATCGGTACACTGGTGTTCCAGTTCAACCATATCTTTCGGCTTTCGAGTCTCTGATGCCTTGTCTCGCTGAGGCTCTGATTGGTCAGAGCTTTGATTGCATGACTGATTAGTCAGCTTGGCATTTTTGAATATCTTGAACTCCTCGCCATGCTCGCGGATGAACTCTTCGAGATTTGCAGGTTCCCATCTGACCGCACAAGGATTTAATTCCATGCTGGGAAACGGAGGCTTGCCATCATCGATGTTCCACGGTAATGAGTATTCGTTCATGAGAACCTCAGTCCTTCTGAGTTGTTCAGCCTCTGCTTTGGAAATTTCCTCTTCTTGTCGGAGAAATTCCTCAGCATCGAACTTCTTGGTTGTTCTTGATTCTCTCTTGGGCGCAGTCTGAGTCGCACCCGCCCGATTGACGTATTGACGCGCCTCGGACTCTGTGCCGATAATCGTAGGCTCGGCAAACCTATCTGGATTTGATTTCGCCATATCATTCTGGAATTGTGGTCGCCGAGAGAAAGTCCCTGCGACCGGGTGAGGTGTTTAATTCTTGTGCAAACGAGAGCAGAGTGTCAAGCTCCCTTGACCTATGCCGAGTGTAGCCAAGAATGCAGCATATTGCTGAATTTGATAAACTGATGAATCGGAGAGTTATCTATGACTATATCAGCATATTATATATTCATCATTGTTTCATCACTATTTTTCGGGCGGTGAGAAGAATGTTTTGGCGATGGAAAAGAGAAATTGCGTTTTCTCTCGGTGCCACACATTTTCTTTTCTCATTGCCTTTCATCCTTTGATGAAGTGTTGATGAATAACCGATGAGAAGAAAATGCACTGAAAAACAGCAGTCTGTCTCCATTTTCATCAGTTCATCAAATTTCAACGAGAAAAAATTATAAATTCTCTAACATCTGCCGGGTGACGGTGTAGTACCGTCCGCATCGGCGTGTCTCGACGTATGTTTCTTCGTTGAGGAACATTCCGACGGTATAGGTCGTGTAGCAGAACGAGTTGGAGGCTGGTCTGAGCTTCCAGCAGTCCTGCACCACCTTTCGGAGCTGGCTACGGTCAGCCTTGACCTGACGGTAGCCGAATAGGCTCAGGATGTCGTTGAAGCAGAAGTCTACCTCGTCGATTTTGCGCGAGTCCATTATCTCGGTCAGCAGCTCGGCAAGCTCCAGCTCCACACGGTTGCGGTTGGCGCGGATGATTCTTTGCAATGCCTCGGTGTCGAGCAGCGCGGGATTGAACCACATGCGGCTTTCCTCGGCGGTTATCAGCCGCCGATAGGTCAGGGCATGGAGAAAGGCCGGTATCTCGTAGCGGATTTTCTCCAGAAACGTGGTGTCGTCGGTGGTAAGCCTCGGAACCTTCCGCACCCAGTAGCGGGTCTCGCCGGGGTCGATGACCACGGGGAGATACTCGTTGTTGGAGCACAGTACGAACTTGGCGAAGAAGCTCACCTCCTCGCGGTCGCGCCCTTTTGCCTCCATCTTGTAGTTGTAGGTGGTGCTGAGATTCTTCAGACGCTCGGAGTCCTCGCGCTTGTTGAGCAGCACCTCGTCGACCACGATGACGAGTTTGCCGTTCCAGTCGTCGTTGAACTGGCTGCGGAAGTTCTCGTTGGTGTTGAAGGTCACGTTTGCCTCAAAGAGCAGTTTGAGAAAATTGAGGAAGGTGGATTTGCCTGTGTTGCGCTCCTCAGACACCAAGAGCAGAATCGGGAGCTTCTGCAACGGCATGGTGTATAGAATTTGCAGGTAGTCAAGACCGAGGTCGTACTGATCGCCGAAGATGTGGCGCACGAGCGATTCGATACACGACCATTCTCCCTCGGCAGGGATATGGCTGAGTGGTGAATACTTGTTCTTGAAACTGCCCACAACAGGCTGATAGTCCAAGTGGGAAGGGACACAGCAGAAACCGTCGTATTTGGGGACGTTGGCGAGAAAATCCTTGCCGTAGTCCTGACGGATAGCCTCGATTGTCCACGGGATGCTGCGCTCGATGAGTTGTCCTGCGGCGTTGGGCTGGCGGACAATCTTGTAGTAGGTGGTGCCTATGCGCTCAAAGCAGTCATCGGCGGGAGGTATAACTGTTACGTCTTCCATAGGCTCAGTCATCGTTAGAGGGGTTGATAATAGAGTTAACTTCCCGCAAGCTGTAGCGGGTGCTTCCGTTCACCTTGAATGGGTGTAGTCTACCGTCTTTGGTCATGTTATAGACCGTGGTCTCGCAGACGCCGAGCCGCTCGGCAACCTCTTTCTTGGTGATTGATTTGTCCTGCTCGGCCTCCATGTAGAGGGGGAGCAGACGCTCGCGGGTGGCTTCGATTGTGTCCACCACAAGCTGATGAAGGTCAGAGAGGCGGACGTTGAGGAGAATATCGGGGGAGTCAGGGTCGAGTGCCGACGCCTGAAGAAGGTCAAAAAGATTCAATTTCATCTGAGGGGATTATGAAATTAAAGTTATATCGCCAAGTAACTTGCATCACCCACAGCCCCGGCGACGAAAGAGGCTGCGGTGACGTGTCCCCGAAAGGACATAGAAAGGGCTGTCGGCTATGTTTCGCTAAAGCCGACGGTTGTTGCTGCCGGCCTGTCAGGGTCGGCAAAGGGCGTAGCTCACCCTTTCCCACGCCGCGCCAAAAGGCAACGACATGAGGGCATCTGTTCCTTATACGGGGCAGATACAATGGCGGTTGTGTCTTACTTTGCGATAAGGTAAGGCATACGCATTTTTTCTTCTTTTTAATTGATTGTTTTTGACGTACAGATTCTGTACGGGCACAGCTGTGGCTGTCGCAAAATTCAGCTCGTATAGGCTCTATGACAGTTTATTGCTGTGCCATTCTTTTTTCTTCTGCCATTGTTCCGCGCATTTAATCCGTTGAGCATCGCTTCCTTAGTGCGAGTTGTTGCCGGGTTAAACCGTTGCGGTTTGTTCCGCATTCAACAGCAGGCTTTTCATAGTGGTTCCGGATTCTGAGTCCGGTCTTCTGATCAGGTACCTCGTTATTATCGTTACAGTGTCAATATCGGGCATGGCATCCGTCGGGGAGCATCGTTCCTGTTCCGGTCTATAAAGCTGAACGTGTCGCTTCGGGCTTGCGCTGCCTTCAATCGTTACATAAAGATAACAAAATTTTACGAGACTTCCAAATCTGCACAATCTCCCGTCGGCGGCTGACATTGTCGGCTATCGGGTGTGTATGATGTAGGTGTGTAGATAGCGTCCACAAGTGTCACACCTGAACATGGGCAACGATGTCGGTGTAAGGTTCGGGTCTGTACCCGCACACCGATTTGTTCGCAATGCTTTGCGCATCCGGCTGCGAAATTCAGGCACACACCTCCGGGTGTTGTGCGTGGGGAGTCCGACCCTTCGGGGTCGGCTCATAGAGAGTCAGCCCACTCTTGGGCTGCGGGGTATGTCTGCGGCGGATAACGACGCGACCGTCACGGCAGAGCAATCTGACGCTCCGCTATGGTCGCGAAATTTGCCACCGCAACTTTCCTAACAAAGCTTTGTTCAAAAAAGTTCACGATTCGATGAAAAAAGTCATCCATAGCCAAAAGTAGTGCATGAGCGGTCATTACACCCCGCTGACTCCGGACTTTCTTTTCAGAGGCAAAGATAGAATGGAATTTTCAATCCCTCCAAATATTTTCCGCCGGATATAGCACAAGGTTGTACATGTATATCGGTATATACAACTGGTATACCGATGGTTGTCTATCAATTCTTTGCAAAGATAATACTGCCTCGCCGTACTCTCCAAATTATTTCAAGCATGGTTCCCGTTATTCCGTTTTGGGTATCTTCTTTTTCCTTTCGAGTACCCCTTTGTCTCCTAAAATATGCTTATAATCCCCAAATCTATACTTTTCGACCCGCTTTTGGGGGATTATAATGAGGTTTTGTCAAATCTTTGACAATTTTACACTGTCGTAATAGTCGCAATGTATCAATCTTTATGGCTCATTTATTGGCTCATTGCTCAAATTATAGCCTCCGCTTTTAAGGCATCTTAATCTATCAGTTATTCTATCATTTAATCTATCACGGCTTATATAAAACTCGAAGACCTCCCCGGGTGCGCTAATCTTACGGGAAGCGTGGAAGGTCATATCGTTTGCAAAATTAGTTTATTTCTTTGGAATTACAACATCTTTGATTTAAGAAATATCTGATGCTGTTCGGTATTTTCAGGTAAAGCTGTAATAACTATCTCACAATCCAAACTGAGCAAGACGTTCCTCGCTTTCGGCAGGACTTTCCTTAACTGTACCGATGATCAACTCAACATCATAGTCATCAATCTCGCCCAAGTAGTTCCACTCATTGAACTTTTGTGGATAGGCAACCTTCAACCGGACGCAATCAACAAAAGAATCATACCTGAGAAATGGATACTTTGACTGTTTTATGGGCATGTGGTACATTTTGAGATGTGCCGGAAGATTCCTGTTTATTTGAGAATTGATTATCACACCACCATAGGCGATACCATTAGAGTCGAAGCCAAGCACTATGAAATATTTGTCTCTTGAAGAGTCTCCTGCTTTGGGCTTGATTCCATTTGCCTCAGTCATCGTCATCTCATAGACATCTCCAATCTTGACAGTATGAGATGCCAGTCGTGAAAGCTCTTCCTCATTGAGAGCATCAGAAATTTTCATCATTTCAAAGCTGATTCAATTTGCATTTGCTCTTCAATATATTCAAGCATGGCATCATCGGCATTTAGAACTCTTGCCATAGAGACAGGAGAAATAACATTTGTTCCATTGGTGCGACGGTTTGCCTCTTCCCAGGCTTCATCATGTGACTTTCTCATGAGCTGTCCGAAAGTCAACGATTCGTTTTCCTCGATTGACTGTTCCAATGCTTCAATCTCTGACTTGGAAAGATACTTCAAATTTGCCTCTCGTTTAGGAAGAAGAACATTCGGAGCATCTTCCCCGGCAAACTGGATAACCTCGGATAATTCTTCCGAAAGAATCATACGCGGGTGATTCAGTTCCTTGACCGCATCATATAATTGAGTAGGAACCGGACCATATTTCAATGCGCAAAACTCGTCAGGCACAATGCCGCTGCCCCATTTTGCCAGATGCTTCATCTCGGCGAAATAGAGAATCTTGAAAGCATGGTAGAAATCAACGCCACCAGTCTTGCCAAGTATAAACAGAACTAACTCTGTGAGTTTCTTGCTGTCGTAATTCGTCATGGGCTTATGTCCTTATGCTTATCTAACGCAGAATGCGCAATTGCAGTTTATTTCAGTTTGCAAATATAATAATAATTTTTCAAACCGCCAAATCGCGTAAAAATCTACAAATCTTATTTTTACCACATCGCAGGTTCAACTGGCAAGTGCAAAATTAGCGATTTGTTTGAAGAACTCGGTTTTCGGGTTTGAAAAACCGAGTTTTTTCCGTGGTCTGAGGTTTAGTTTCTTTGCGACATTCTTGATGTATAGGTCAGTGAAATCATTGAAATTTGACTTTTTGGGGATGTATTGACGGATGAGTTTGTTGATGTTTTCGACCGCTCCTTTCTGCCATGAGCAGTAGCTGTCGGCAAAGTAAACAGTCACATCATCAAGACCTTTGATGCGTAATCCGGCGGTTATGTCGAGGTGTGCCGCGAACTCGCTGCCGTTGTCAGTAGTGATGGTTTTAAGATATTTACGGTATGCGTACAGCATTCTCACGACAGTCTTTGACAATGGCTTGGCTCTTTTTCCGTAAGGTAGTTTCTCCATCATCACAAAGCCAGTCATGCGTTCAAGCAGCACTAGAATCGCGTGCCCGTAGGCATCAACAATAAGATCCATCTCAAAATCGCCAAAGCGTTTGCCGTCGGCCTCGGCCGGTCTGTCGTGTATGCTTGTGCGGTTTGGTATGTTGGTGGCTTTAGTGGGTTTGCGTTCGCCTTTTGGTCGTCGTCGGAAGTCGGGATGTCTGCGGTGACGGCGCAGTTCTCCGCTTTCATCAGCGTTTATAATGTTGTAAATGGTCTGTATGGATACGGAAACACCTTCCTTGGCCAACACGCCACGAATTTGTTCTGGTGACCATTGGTGGTCAATAATCATCTGTTTTATACGCCACACCAACACGCTGTCGAGCTTCTTGTTGGATGTGGTGCGCTTTCTGCGTTCAAGGGCTTTGGCATGAGCCTTTTCCCACAGATAGTGGCCTTTGGTTGTGGAATTGCGCTTCAGTTCACGACAAAGCGTTGACTGACTGCACCCTACTATGAGGGCAATTTCTTCTCTCGAAGTTTTTTTTTGCAGTAAGGCGAAAATTTGCGACCTTTGCTGCGAGGTTAATTGTCTGTACATAAGCAATACAAAATTAGTTAATCTCAGGGAGACTTCGGTCTCCCTTTTTATTTTGTATTGCCAGTATGTTCTGCTGCTGTCCGCTCTTGGGGGCGGTTTAGGCCGCCCCCGCCGCTTGGGCATCCCCTCGCCAGAAGGAGAGAGGAGAATGACTAATGCCCATCTCAAAGTTTTGCACTTCGATTTGGAATCTTCATTATTTTTACCACATACATCGGATATTGCCACTCCAAAAAAGTGACATTTATGCCGATTTTTTGGAGTGGCTTGTTGTTTACCACATGTCATTCTCTTTCTTCGACATGGCGGCGATTTCGTCGGCTATCTCCTCGGAAGATAGCTTAATGTAGTCCATGAAGGTCTTTTGTGTCTTGTGGCCGCTGACGTGCATCATCTGGAGAATGGTGTACCTGTGACTGAGATACATATTAGTGATGCCCGTGCGTCGGGCGGTGTGGCTCGTCACACACTCATAGCGCGGCACAATCACGTTGCCGTTGAGGTCGGTCTCCGGTTCCTTCTTCTCTTTTCTCAACGCCTCCTTCTGTTTCATAGTGAGCTTGGTCGGCACCTTCTCTTTCAGTGACGGCAACTGCTCCGAAAGGTCTTTGAGAATATCTTTGATGTAGCGGTTCAGCACCTGCTCGTTGGCTTTCGGAATGTTGTAACCGTACTTCTCGCAGATGGTGATTAGGTTCTCGTTGAGAATAGGTATGGTAACCTCGGTCTTGGTCTTCTGCTGGATAAGACGGATTATGCGCGTTCCCTTTCGGGTGGTCTCAAAGTTGTCGGCATTGAGGTTGTTGTAATCACTTACACGTTGACAGGTATAGCAGCCGATGAGAAAAACATCGCGGATATGCTCTTTCTTTCCTGTCAGCGGCATTTCATAGAGAGCCTGCAATTCCTCCTCGGTGAGATAAATCTCGACAGCCTTGTCGCGATCCTCAATCTTCTTCTTGACAATGAGAGCTGCCGCTCTCTGATTATCGTGTATGCCGTCAACGAAGGCGGCATTGATAAGAGCCTTCAGGTTTGTCAGATGCTTGTTGACCACCTTAGCCATGTAGCCATGCTTCTGCAAATAGTTGATGTAGCGTGACACAAAAGCACGGTCAATGTCAGCCCATCCGAACTTGTGCAACGGGTCGAAGCCTTCATAAACACCAATAAAACTTTTCCATGCCTTGCAGGTGCCGGGTGCATAGTCGTCACTACCAATCTTGCGAGCCCCGCTCTTGATGTCATCGACAAACTGAACGAGGAACGGCCATATAAGGCGGTTCTTCTCCTCCTCGATACGTTTCTTTTCCTCGGCTTTCTTGCGGGCTTTTTCTTTCGCCGCCTCACGTTTGGCTATTGCCTTACGCTCGGCCTCGGCTGCCTCCTCCATCGCCCGGCGTTCAGCATCCACTTTCTCCGGCTCGGAGATATAGCGCACATCCATGTCGAGAGCCTCGCGGTCAAAATTCACCTTTGCGAGATGAGCCTTGACTATGCCCTCAATCTGTGTCAGCTTGGCATGAAGCTGATAATTTTTCTTCTGATGCGCCAGCCATGCGCGGGGCGATGCCGTAGCCTTCTGCCAGTCGGCAACCTCAACCTGAAGCATGGTCGAAATCAGCACATCAACCTTGCGGGTATGGATACGGATAAAGAGAGTCGCGGTGTCCTTCTTCAAATCCTTGGTGCGGACATGAAACGGGGTCAGTTTTTTCGGAGAGGGTGATTTTGTCATATCTTCGATATTATAAATTTCAGAATGGTGGCATTCACAGTTATTCACAATCAGCCACTTTGGTTCTGCAAATATAACAACCCAAACCGCAATTTGTCAAGTCGGGTCACCACGCAGGTCACCACGTTTTTTGAATAAATCTGAAAATCCCCAAAATTCATCAAAGTTCATATTGCACTATTATTCAACACTTTGCCTAAACAAACCATTCAAATTCATTCGTATTCATTCAGAAACTCAGGTTCTGGTGGCACCACCCAAGTAAAAGTCAAATCGCTAATTCTCACAGAGTTGGCGATTCTTCTTTTAGTCACCACAGGGTGTAGTCACTATAATAGTCACTATCTAAGCCGCTATAAACCAAGATAAATCGGCTTGATTAAACAGTATTAAAAAGTAGCGTTTAATTCTAAACCCTATTAAACTCTACATTAAATCTACCGCAAAATAATAGTGCCTATCGGCGTGGTGCGCTGAGATAGTCACTATATATTTTTACGTACCTACTTTTTAAAATTCCCACCAACCCACCCAATCGTCAATCCGATTTCTCTACTTTGACGGATTGCTCCGTCAATCACAACTCCTCATTGCATTCCAACACATAAGACCCATGGAGGTTAGCGTTGAGAATATGATGCCTGTTCCTAACGCCATGTCGAGCAATCCCGAAGCAATCGAAATGCCACACTACACTTTGTCATTATCCAAAACATCCTTCAGCGAATGGCATTGCTCTCTTGCAAAGCCATCGTAACTCCTCATTGCATTCCAGCACATAAGACCTATGGAGGTTAGCGTTGAGAATATGATGCCTGTTCCTAACGCCATGTCGAGCAATCCCGAAGCAATCGAAATGCTACACTACACTTTGTCATTGTCCAGGACATCCTTCAGTGACTGGCATAGCTCACGTGCAAAGCCAGTCACCTACTTCCAAAGTTTATAATCGTTAATCATAGGAAGAAACGACTTGTAGTTAAACAAATTTAGTCAAACTTCCGGCTGACCTTCGGATAGAATCGTTGGCATTACCTACTCTTCCGTTTTCACAGTACCATCGGCGAAATCATGTTTAACTTCTCTGTTCGGAATGGTAAGAGGTTCATTCATGATTCTATCAATACCATCTATGACTACAAAATTACAAAAATTAGCATGTTTTTTAGCCAACATCTATAAATGTTGCTTATAAGCAAAAATCTAAATTGATAGGCTTGTGCCGGACTGACGGTTGTCGATGTCATCGTAGCGGGAACGGTTGCCGACTTCGTGCTCGCGCTTGTAGCCGGATGAGCCGGAACTGACATTGAGGGAAGATAGTGCGTTGGCAAGATTGAATGTGAACACTTGCGAGATTTCCGGGGAGTAGTCCTGCGGACGGGAAGGGAGGATACGGACTCCGGCTTTGGATTGGGTATTCTGTTTTATCCTGTCTTTAACCGCCTCGGCATCCTTTCGAGTAAGATGCAGCATGGCTATTGACATCAGGAAGTCTTGTCTTGCTTGTTCATCGGCATGTAGAGAGCGGAACTTGGCTCCCTCCTCCGGAGTTAATTCAATCAAAGGCATATAGCCGTCTGTCAGTGCCAGGCGGAGGCAGTAGTTGCCGTTTCTATGTTTGACAACGGCCATGCCTTTTATTCTCTCTTGATGGTTGTGTATCGGATAGCGCATGAGATATTCGGTCAGTATCTCCTCGGAGAATATCGTGGCAGCTATTGTCAGGCCTACATCTTCGCGCTCGTCGTCTTTCACGCCGTTATACCATGCGTACTGTCTCGGAGAGATTGGTTTGCGGTACGTCGAGCCGTCTTTGACATTGATGAGCATATAGTTCCCTCTGCTGTCTTTGCCCACCTCGACAGTGAACAGGTCGCGGTACACGTCAAGCGGCGATGGTTTCCTCTGTGGTTTGATGGCGAAATCAATAAGCTCCGACAGTTTCATCACCTTGCTGCCGTCGAAGGCTATCTTTTCGGCATGGTCGATTATACTGTAGCCTCTCACCCTGCCGTCCTTGTCCTTCTGGAAACTGATGTCTATACCAAACTTTGTCTTGAGAACATCAATGAGAGTCTGTATGCGCTGGCAGTTCTCCTCGCTCAACGGTTTGCCGTGGTTGTCAAGTATTTTGCGGATGTCGGTATTCAGTTTTGCTTTTACTGGCTTTCGCTTCTTACCTTTTGACACTTTGACATTATCGACATTTTGACATTTTCCCTCGGCTATCTCGCCCTTGTATTTCCGGATTATAGCGCGAAGCTGCGTAGCGCGGTCTTTGCGCTTCGGGCTGTTTTTGGTGATTCGATTGAGGATGTCATCGATGGCGATATTCCCGGCGTCGCCTCCACACTTGAACAGACGGTAGCCGTCGAGCGATTTCTCTATCTTGTAACCATGAGTCTTGACGATATTGGCAAACTGCCCCTCCGTTTCGTAGTCGTAGCCGAGAATTCGGTCAATATCTTTCTTGATGTCAGGAGAGAGTATGCGATTTGCGCACTCGTTAAGCCTGCGCCTGTCCTGATGGTCAGAAATGGCATAACCGTTAGGCTTCATTCTCGTCGAGAGAATATGCACATGGTTATTACCGGTATCGTGGTGGGCGTAAACAAAATACGGCTGACGGGCATAACCCATGCCCTCCATAAGCTCACGCGAGAAGTCGGTGAGTTCTTCAGGCGACATGGTGCGTCCTTTCACAGATGCTGACACATGGAACTGGAAACGAGTCGTCTTTGTGTTGCCGTAAGTCTTAGAGTTTTCCTTCAGATACCTTTCGACTTCAGCCGAGGCATCAAGGCCGAAGCGGTGCAGCGTCTCGACATTGTGACGCAACGCTTCGCTGACATTCTCCATCGCCATGAGGGATGCCACACCATCGGCAATCTTCTTCTCGTTATATCGAGCGCCGGGGAAACCGCCGCCGGACACATCGTTGAGTTTCTTGACTATCATTTACCTGTGATTATTATGTTATAGAGGTATGTCAGCATCTGTCGGATTTTATCTGTACCCTCGCAAAACTGACCGAAGGGAAGAAGATCTGCCGCCCGCAACGAGTAAGGATTCATTTTCTGCTGCTCGTTGATGTGCTTCGCAACCTGATTGGTGTTGGTGCCGGTTCTTTCGATGAGCTTGATAGCGGACTTGATCAAAGCAATCATACGGGGATTGTCTCGGTCAGCCATCGGCTGCTCTTCATATTTGAGTGTGGCACAACGTACAAACGCACTCAGATTACCGTCGGTGTATCGGTCGGCTCTTGACTGCATTTCTGCGTGGGTCTGCGCATCGACACGTATTTTTATAGTGATGGATTTTTTATCCGGCATAGAGATTAACTTTTTAAGATATTATGGTTTGATAGATTGGTTGATTGAATATCTGATACAATGAAGACTATATGACTTGGAATCCTGATTGCTTGATGATTTGATGAACTGATACCTTGATGATATAATATCTGGTTGTCTCGATTGTCTGATTATCCAATGCTCCATTACCCGATGACTTATTGTCCAATGGCTCATTATCATATTATCCAATGTATCGATTATCCAATGTGACGATGACCGATTAACCGAAGTATCACGGTTCATGATAAATGTGTTGCTTGATAATATATCAACCGCAGATTTTCAGTTTTTCATCATTCATTTTTCAGTCTATCATCGTTCACGGACAATGTATCATTAGATAAAAGACTGCGAGTTTCGAGCGGGATTGACCCTCACCTCGGGGGAGGCGGGATAGCCGTTGTGGACACAAGCGGCATATCTTGCAAAGCAAGGTTTATACTCCAAATCAGGCGTGAGCAACCGGGGTATCTCAGTCAGTTCGACCTCGGTCGAAAATGTCATAATGTCAAAAGTTCATAGTGTCAGCGCATGGGTCATATTTTGCGATAGCAACCGTGTGACTTTTTCTTCACGAATCCTCGGCCTCCGTCTCTTAGGAATCTCTTGACCGAAGATTCCGAGATTCCGAGTTGCAGGGCTTCCCGGACAGCTTCTGCCGTGGTGAACGAATCCCTGAGGTTTCCGAGTAACTCGGTGAACCGGTTGTCGAGGATGCCGGGTTCAATCTCCGGTGCAATCCGGCTCTCCATGTTTCTGAAATATTCGGTGAGCTTAATGGCGAGTTCGGCGGTTCTCGGTTCAATTTCATCCATGCCCGATTCTCCACAGATGCAGTGCATAATCTGTATGACCAGGCAGAAGCGGACGAGATAAGTTTCCAGTTTGCCGCACAACGCCCTGACAGCATCCGAATCCGTTTCAGCATAGACCTTGTTATTGACCTCGTCTTTCCACTGAATTATGCGGAGCTTCGACTCTTGGGAAAACAGTAGCTCTATTGAGGTTGCTTTTCCCTCTTGGTCTGTTGAAGGAGTGACGGTTATCACCCTTCGGATAATTCGTTCCCATTCTTCAAGAACGCCGTCCGGCATGGCGGTGTCGTTCCATGACGGCATCTTGTCAATTTCGGGATAGACTTTCAGGAATCGAGATGAAAAGCCGTTCATCATTCGCTTGCCGCCGAACTGATCGCCCAGACGACTGGGCTGTGTAGTGCCAATAATAGAACAATAGGGATTGGCGAGGAAGATATGCTCGTTGTTTGACTTTCGGCTGTACTTGAAAGGCGTACCGCTGAACAGACTGAGAAAGTAGCCCTCGTCCGAACTGTTGTAGCGGTTGAAATTGGAGAGGAGGCTGTCTATCTCATCCTTGTAAATCAGCACTCCGCGCGGATTGTCGCGCAAAGCTCCGATAAGAGCCTCTACAGTGGAGTCAACCACTACATGGCATTTTCGCTTAGGCATCTTCATTTCTTCAGGGAGAGAATGTTTCTCACGCTGCTTTGCCGACATGCGTTCCCATCGGCGGTAGGTTTCCATCTCCTTGCAGTAGATCATGTCATACTCTCCGTCGAGTTTGAGAAGAGGTGCGACCGCCTGTTGCAATGGCGGAGTCTTGCCACAGCTCGGCGAGCCGACAAGCACCATGTAGATTATCGGTCGGCTTACCCATCCTGTCATGAAGCGGACTGACCAAGTATTGCCCATAGCAGCCGCGAATACTGTAAGGAATGAAGCCGAAGAGAAATCGACATTATAGTTCTCATACTCCTCAAGAGCCTCTATTATGTCGCGGATTGCTTTCGGAAATATCTCCAGAGGGAAAGAAGGAGTTTCGGTAGTTTTATCGGAATCGCTGGTAAAGGCAATGCTATCCTCCTCGATCAATCCACATCCGGCTTCCAACGGAAAGCGTGGATGGTTGTAATAGCCATTCGCTTTCATGATGCTCAGATATTGATGTTACGTTGTCCGAGGGCTTTGCGTACCTCATATTCCGGGTACATAATCTTGTTGCCGGTCTTGACAGGTTTGAGGATACCTTTATTTGCCCAGTGCCAGAGTGTGGCATCGCATACGCCAAAGAGTTCCTTTACCTCGGCTTTGGTGAGCATACGTTCTTTCTTGGCTGCCTCGACCATCGAGCCGAGTTCATCCTTTGCGCGGCGGATCAAGTCCTCCGAAAATGCTTTGAGGTCTTCGGCGTTCATCTCCACCTTGACATGGGCCCGACCCTCATTGAGCATATCTAATAAATCCTGCATTTTTGTTTCGATTGCCGACATTGTTCGACGCTTCTACTGGCGGCATAAAACAGAAACGCCACCGCTCCGAAATGGAACGATGACGCAAAAGTATAGCGTAATTTCTTGGATTAAAAAGAATTGATGGTTCGTTAAGTTCGCGAACTATAAAACGAATCAAACGAATTGAAAAGAGGTTATTTCAGTCAATGTTTTCAAGATTTTTTAGCAAAACTTCGACCTTTATCTTGTCAATCGCGAAACGATTTTCAGGCTCTTCCTTTCCATATCTCTTGCCGTGAGGCAACAAGCTTTGGAGATAATTGACATCCTTCTGGACTTGTCGCGTTCCCACGATTTTGACTTTAGGGAAAGAGGTCTTCAGAGCATCCATATAGCGCGTAACAGTCAGATTCGCCCTGATCTCATCAGTCTCAATAAGCGCAACGTATAAACGCGCCACATCAATTCCACGCACATTATACTTCAACCAATTCCCGATATAGGTTACCGTATCCTTGTCATGAGACGCAACAAGAGCTGTCAAATCCTCAATAAATTCTTCCGTTTGGGTTGGCTTGATAGGTGAAAGAGTATCTTCCTCCGTGTCATCAATCCCACTTAACGCCCATTCAGCGATATTACCACTTACCAAACTCTTTCGATAATCAAGATACTCGCTCAACTCCTCACGAGAACGCTGTTTAGTTCCGACCAGACGTTTCATCACATCTTTAAGGAACTTGGAAAGTTGCCATTTGGCTTGTTGATTATCGGTCAAGGCGATTGCGTCCTCAATATTCTCAATAACCATTTCCGATGACCGTCCATATTTCAGCCAAGCGGCAAAAGGTAATCGGTACTTCTCCCAATCCTCGTTTCCATTCGGATTAGTAAGCATCTTTTCGGTAAATCTCGATTGATGCAGAATCTCTACAAGCTCACCTACATCTACACTATCGGTATCAACCATATCCTCCAACCGCTTCTGAAATTCCGGCGAGGAGATAAATGCAGCCTGCGCCATTAGAAACACACTGAAAAGATCAGCCTCACCCATTTCCATAGCCACTTCTCCATACTCATGCGGATGACTCTCAATCCACGCCTTCAAATCCTCCTTACTCCTTTCAGTTTCAAAATTATTTCGGTTATCATTCATATTCAGAAGTGTTTAGACTGCAAAATTACAATAGCGATAAGCTATTATACGAAATGTGCAACAACAAAGTTCGCACATTTCCATTGCTAAATCGCCCTCTTTGGACACAAATCTCATCTTTTCCCACAAAATCCCACATTATCCCATCTCCATTAGACAAAAATAGTAAGAGATAGACGTAACTTATGCACATATTGTCCACGCCTTCCAATCGCACTTGAATGTGTGATGCATAAAGACTTGGCAACCTCAATAATTTTTATTAATTTTGCAAGTGGCAGGATTTAGATCCTGTCTCTCCGCAATAAACGCTGAAAATCAGCAAATTGCAAAGCAAACACCCAATTTTACACCCAAGAATGTAAAATTGGGTGTTTTTGTATTCTTTAAGATTGATAGTATGGGAAGGTAAGTGGAAAACCTCCCTTTTAACGTGCAAACCACTTGTTTTTTCTTGGATATAACGGGGAATTTACGGATTAATCTCAACTATTAAAAACTGTCATTCAACAAGTTCAAATTCACATTTTCCCGATTCACATCCATTGAATATAACAGCAATCTGATGAATGCCGGGATAAAAAGTTCTTGTCGTTATGGGGCGAAACGAATGTTTCCTATTGACTTCCGTAATGGAGTTTCCTTTGTATTCCTTCTCACTGATTTTATAGACTTTCCTCGTCATCTCTCCATTCATTTTCCGATAATAGATTCCGTATTCCAATCTTATTGTCCGTTTTTCCGTATTATAATTGTTTAGATTAAAACAAAATTCAACAGAATCACCCATTTTTATTCTTTTTGTAAGAATCTTAAAGTCACCTATGCTGATATTGTCATTCAAACTCAGTCCAAACAGGTTCAATATCTCGTGATTCCCCTGCTTAAGCAATGTTCGGCATCCATGCTTGATAACCCAATCAATATTCTCTGATTGCCCTTTCCATTTTTTAGCCAAAGCAATTACGATTTGTGGATTATCCTTTGAAATATCGTTCAGGTTATTGGCAACACTCAACCTTACAAACCTGGATGGATCGTTTTTCAGATTTTCCATAATCGGAATGATGGGAGCTGGATTTTCTTTTAATTTAGGCAATGACATCGCCCACGGCAGACGAGGTCTGCACCCTTCCGATGCAAGCCTCCTTACCCCCCAGTGCGGATGTTTTGACCAAGCCAACATCTGTTTCATCATTTCATCTTGATATTTCACAATAAAGGCATGGGTCACAAATTCGCAAGTCGTGAATTGCGTAATTCGCTCAATGGCTTTCACTGATGTCTCATAGTCCTCTATTCCATATCGCTCCACATAATGGTCCAAAATAACCCCATATTCTAATGTCAGCAAATTGAAATTTTTATCGTCTATCTTTGAAAAATCGAGCAGTCTAACTTTTACACAGTCTAATAATTTAAAGATTTTCGCAACAGCTTCTTTATACTCGGTTGGCATAAACTTGTGCAGAACAGTAGTTATGTGTGCAATCCGCTGCTTATAACCTCTGTTCTCCCATTCTTCATCCATAACTAAAGTTACAAACTTGTCTACACTCATGTTCTGGAGAACAAGAGACAAGTCGTTGACAAACCTTCCAAAGAATGGCTTATCAAACATATTTTTAAAAGATTCTGCCATTACTTTTATCTTACTACTATACCATTTTCGATGTTGATTTCAATTTCATAGTCCTTTATATCCTTGATTCCGATGCCGCTATGAGTTCTTTATCTGCTTCGATATTCTTCATCTACAAAATAATACAATGCTCCATAGCACGATGGAGCGATTTATAAATGCAGAAGCACAAACTACTGATGCAACACTCGAAGTCGAAAGTCGTAGGAAACCTTGTGTACAGATGTAGAGGTAGCAGCCCATGCTGTATGCGTGAGAACCACTATGCAATCCCAGTACACTGGTGAATTTCCTACGTTCTCGACTTACAAGAGAGCATAACGCTTCTTATTTTCTTATTTCTTGGAAAGAGTTGCCCCTATCCGAATGCAAAATTAGTTATTTTATTGATGTTTTGGATTATATAGAGCGGAATTATAGCTTGAATCCTCTATTTTTTCTTGGCTCTTCCGCTGACTGTCGTAAACTTTGCCGTAATTTATTCCACTGTTCTTTGAACCATTCGTCTATCGACTGCTTGTTTATGGTCAGTATCAGTTTGCTATCATCGGTTGGATTCTTTTCCACCTTGAAAATATCATTCTTGATGTCAAACTTCCGTCTGTGTTCTTCGGAATAAATCCTGCCATTGCACCTGATAGCCTCTTTCTTGGTCAGGAGGCTCTCTATCATTTCTTTGGTGAAGCCGATGGCAGCACACAATTTTTCCATTCTCAACATCTCCCTGAGCATCGGAAACCACTTGAAAGCCTTTTCAAGCAAGGTATTCAGCCGTGATATTTCCTTGTCTTTGGCTTCAAGTTCCTGATTGTGTATTCCTTGAAGATTGCGTATCTGCTTGCCGTGCTGTTCCTGCATACGTTGCATTTGGGCTTTCAAGTCATCAATGCCCTTGTCCCGTTTGGCAATTTCCTGACGCAATTCGTCATTGGATTGCTCCAGTTTCTTCATTTGCAGGTTCAACTGGCAAGTGCAAAATTAGCGATTTGTTTGAAGAACTCGGTTTTCGGGTTTGAAAAACCAAGTTTTTTCCGAGGCCTTAAGTTCAGTTTCTTTGCCACGTTTTTGATGTATAGGTCAGTGAAATCATTGAAATTTGACTTTTTGGGGATGTATTGACGGATGAGTTTGTTGATGTTTTCGACCGCTCCTTTCTGCCATGAGCAGTAGCTGTCGGCAAAGTAAACAGTCACATCATCAAGACCTTTGATGCGTAATCCGGCGGTTATGTCGAGGTGTGCCGCGAACTCGCTGCCGTTGTCAGTAGTGATGGTTTTAAGATATTTACGGTATGCGTACAGCATTCTCACGACAGTCTTTGACAATGGCTTGGCTCTTTTTCCGTAAGGTAGTTTCTCCATCATCACAAAGCCAGTCATGCGTTCAAGCAGCACTAGAATCGCGTGCCCGTAGGCATCAACAATAAGATCCATCTCAAAATCGCCAAAGCGTTTGCCGTCGGCCTCGGCCGGTCTGTCGTGTATGCTTGTGCGGTTTGGTATGTTGGTGGCTTTAGTGGGTTTGCGTTCGCCTTTTGGTCGTCGTCGGAAGTCGGGATGTCTGCGGTGACGGCGCAGTTCTCCGCTTTCATCAGCGTTTATAATGTTGTAAATGGTCTGTATGGATACGGAAACGCCTTCCTTGGCCAACACGCCACGAATTTGTTCTGGTGACCATTGGTGGTCAATAATCATCTGTTTTATACGCCACACCAACACGCTGTCGAGCTTCTTGTTGGATGTGGTGCGCTTTCTGCGTTCAAGGGCTTTGGCATGAGCCTTTTCCCACAGATAGTGGCCTTTGGTTGTGGAATTGCGCTTCAGTTCACGACAAAGTGTTGATTGACTGCACCCTACAATGAGGGCGATTTCTTTTCTTGGAGTTTTTCTTTGCAGTAAGGCGAAAATTTGCGACCTTTGCTGCGAGGTTAATTGTCTGTACATTAGCAATACAAAATTAGTTAATCTCAGGGAGACTTCGGTCTCCTTTTTTATTTTGTATTGCCAGTATGTTCTGCTGCTGTCCGCTCTTGGGGGCGGTTTAGGCCGCCCCCGCCGCTTGGGCATCCCCTCGCCAGAAGGAGTGAGGAGAATGAATAATTCCTAGCTCAAAGTTTTGCACTTCGATTTGGAATCTTCACCAGTTTCTTCATTTTCCCGCTGCCGAAAAGAGAACCCACTCCGCTTGCTATGACAGTGGCAGCATCGGTAGCCACGCTTTTGAGCTTGTCCGTGCGTATCTCCGATTTTACCTGTTTGAGTTCCTGTTCGGCAAGTTCCACCTGTTGTTCTTTATGCCGCTTTGCAGCATCTATGCGTTGCAGTTCGGCTTTCTGTTTTTCAATGATGAAGTCATTGCGTTCCAGATGTTCTTTGCCAGTAACATTTTTTGATTGCCCACGTTCCATCATTAGAATGTCTGATGCCAAAGTCTGCATTGCTGCCATATCCTCGTCATTGAGTTTGCGGCTCTTTCCTGTATCGTGGTTCATCCAGTCAAAAACAATTATTACTGTCCGCTAAACCATAAAAAGGCGAGTCCAACTTCCTGAACGGCAGAAGTTGGGCTTACTTTTTGTATTTGACAAGCCCCCTCAGCAGTTTTCAGGAACTTCGGGAGGCGATTCCGATGCTTCGGCGAGCATGATTTTCAGGTCTGCATCGGGCTGATTGAGGAACTTTTCGAGATTCAGGTAATACATCAGCACAATTCTGACGATTGTAGCAAGCCCTGAGAAGCTCCAACGTCTTTCGAGTTTGCTTTGAAGTACTGACAGCAGCAGATTTGCGATGAGTGTAACCCATATCTGGATTTTGATGGCGTTGGCGCTCTCGCCATAGAAGTATCTCAAGGGGAAGTTCTGTTTGATCTGCTTGAAAAGAGACTCTATCTGCCATCGGCGGCGGTATATCGCCACGATTGTCTCTGGCGGCATGTCGAAGTCGTTGGTCAGAAGCGATATGAGTTTTGGCTTCCCGTTCTTCTTGATGTCAACGTATGTAATTATTCTGGCGATGTGGTTTATACCGTCTTTACGGAACACCACGACCTGTTCACGGTATTCCATCAGTCCCTGCGGATTCTGATGCATACAGTCTACAAGTACCTCATAACTGAGGTTTTTCTTCATTTTGGTGACATATACAACGCCACGGTCCGTCAGTTCCTCAAATTTGGCATAATTGATATAGGCGCGGTCAAGAGCGACTATCTCGTTGTGGCTGTAATGGCTCGGAGCAAGCATGAAAGAGTCATTGGTGGCCGCCGAAGTGAACTGCACATCGCAGGGAACCCCCTCGTTGGCGTGTATGACAGAGTGTACCTTTATGCCGCCTTTCTTCTTTCCCGTCTTGGGGTGTCGACCAACGCCCTTGAAAATAGCGTTGGAGAACAATGTGATTGTAGTGGAATCGATAATCCTAAGCTGCTTTATCCACTCTTCCGTGCCGTTGCGTCTGCTGTCCGATGAAAGAATGTCTTTGTTGGCTGCATACAGGTCGCGATAGACATCCTCAAAGAACTTCTCTGACCGTCGGGCATTTGCATCCGACAGGGTGCTGCGCTTTGGTACAGTATCAATTCCGACATGGTGCAGTTTGCGAACCTCCGCTGTCATAGATGTCTCTATCTCACGCAATGAGTCGAAGCGCTGGATCACGGCATAGAGCATCGTAAGCAGATGCGTATAGCCGTCAAAGCTCTTTACATACTTCTCTCCGCCGTGTTTTCGGCTGAATTCAACAATTTTTTCACGATTGAGTGATTTTATCAGCTGTCCATATATCGGCTGTCCGAAGAAATTACTACTTTTACTCATGGTTATTCATGGATTGTTTGGCGACACCAAAATAACCATTTAGGGCTGACTCCTGCAATAGGTGTCAGCCCTAATTTTTCAATCGCTCAAAAAAAGTTTAGCGGACAGTAATAAAAAACAATATGGGCATGATAATTCGGCTTGAACCATTTTCCACCCACTTGGAAACTCTCCTTGTCTTCTGTGTCAGGTTTTCCACCCAGCCAATGCCCCTCATCCTTATGCAGGAATATTTGGAGTGGCGTGATGCCCCAGCGTCTTTGGCACTCTTCGCCAAATTCACGCACATCAGCCAGTGTGGTTTCCGGTCTGATGAGCAGTACACCCTCACGAATGGGGGAACATCCTGCCACCTTGATTATTTTACCATTTTTTCCTTTGCGTTCCCGCTCTTTTTCCTGCATGGCACGTCCTGTCTTTTCCTTGACCATCCGTTTGATATTGTCGTAGTGCGTTTGCAGTTCGGGAGTGCCGAAGTTCGGGTTTATCCATTGTTCGTTGTCGGCAGAAAGTTCGGACACAACATAGATTTTGGACATCCCGATGTTTCGTATATACTCGGCAGTCCTTCGGTTATGCGCCTCACTCGATGCGATGTTGCAAGGCTTTATGTGTATGCTTGATTTTGTTGCCATAGCTTCTTTTTTTTGTTTACATTAGATTACTTTGTCCGCTTCCGTAACGGGGTTCTTAGGGGTAACCCATAAGCGGAGATTGCAAAGAGAGGGTCACTCTTTGCTCGGGGTTCTCAGGGGTGAAACGCCCTGAGTGGGTCATTAGGGCAAAGTCCTAATCCCCTCGGGAGAGCCCACAACTACGAAAGCGGAGCGTGTAGTTATAGTGGGCTATAACCGAAAGCCGTTCTTCTTTTTCGGTGGCTGGGTGTGCGTCTCTTTTACGGATTGGATTTGCCCTTTTCTTTCAGCCTGTTTCTGTAGGTATTCGTTCAAGTCCTTGCATTCGCTGTAGGTCTGCGAAGCGTCACGGATGTATAAATCCCTGCCGTATTCCATACGAATTTGCCGGAGTGCTTCCATCCCTGCACAGTCATTGTCAAAGAAACAATGGATGCGCTCGTAGCTACCCAAAGGATAGAGGGTCTTGCTCACATTCGATACGGAGTTCAATACAATGTAGTCCTGTCCGTCCAACTCCGGATAATTCGGGCAGCTCTCCTGTCTCAATGTCAGAAAGGAGAGGTAGTCCATGAATCCCTCGAACACATAACACGTTTCCCTTGTTTTCTCTGGCTGTTTGATGTGGGAAATTTCCTTAGGGGCAATACAGCCCTTGAAATAGCGGTTGCGAAGTTTATCCAAACGTTTGGATAAGTTGCGTTATCCAAACAAGAATAAAATCCAAACCTCTTCCGTAAAACCTATATTGTGTAGTCAGTTCTATATATAGGTTTGGATTTTATTTTCTCATTTTATGACACGGAGACCGCAGAGTTCAGCAAAAGATTGAGGAGCCTTCTTCCATTTTTTAGGTATTTCTCTGTCTTTTTCGTTCTCAATTGTGGCAAGAGCCTTTTCTTCCTGCTCGGTTGTAATATCAAGATAAACCATAGTAGTTTTGACATCAGCATGTCCAAGGAGAAAAGATATCTGTACGATATTCATGCCATCTTCAAGCCAATGAGAGGCTTTCGCATGTCTTATTTGATGGGCGTGCAGGTTCAATGGGACTTCCGGGCATTCTCCATTAGCTACTGCCGCATATTTATGAAGTCGTTTTGCAATAGCAGGTTGAGTCATCTTGGTGCTAGTCCCTTTTATCCGTGAATAAAATACATAGGAATCCGGATCTAGTTGCGTTGGATGGAACTCCACTATATATTTTTCAAGATGCGCCACAACTTTTGGAAGCAGATAGAGGGTTCTGACCTTATTCCCCTTTCCTATTATCGTAGCGTATGGCTTGGAGGCATGAAGATGAAGATGTTGTATCTTCATAGACAGCACCTCGTCTATTCGTGCGGCAGTGCCATACATCAATATGAGAAACACGAGATCACGGCGTCCAGTTGAAGTATTCGTATCAGGTGCATTCAACAATGCTTTCACCGCATTCTTACTCAATCCCTCGACTTTCTTACGGACTGACCTCTGTCTTGGTATTTGAGCAGACTCGCAGGCCAGATATGTCAGGCTGACATCTTTCTCGGATAGGTATTTGATAAATGCCCTGATGGATGCAAGGCGGTTGTTGCACGTTTCGGAAGAGTTTTTTCTGTCATTCTTCAGCCAAAGTATCCATTCTTCTATGACCTGACGTTCAAGAAGCTTGAAAGAGAAAGTCCTGGCATCAAGACCTTTTACCTGAGTTATAAAATGTAGGAACAGAGACAGTGCGTCATGATGGTTCTTCACTGTATGGGCGCTGCTTGATTGGACGGTTGGCACATAGACAGTCAACCAGTCATTGATATGGCGCGAGAATGCAACGGCCTCTTTATTCGGTTTCTTCATGGTTGACATCGGTTAAATCAGGGACAATGTTATCGAAGGATTCTTGTGTCCTCTCTTCTATAATATCGGAGAGTCCGGGCACGAGGGAGTAGTAATAGGCAGTGCTCTCTATCACACTGTGCCCCATGCTCTTGGACAGATATAACAACTTTGAGTTAAAATCCATGCCGCGGTTAATCCAGTTGTTTATATTGGTTGTGGCATAATGATGTCTCAGCGCGTAGGGAACAGCATGACATGGACTTACATTTTTCCAGATTTTCCGAAAATTGTCAGATACCCATGAATTATCATGAAAAGAGTTATTTCTTGCGGGAAAGAAATAAGTCCGTTCAGGGAATATGTCAGCTATCGCCTTGTCGTATTCCCGCATAAGCTGAAGCATACTATCGTGTAGGACGACAAAGTGCTGGTCATATCCCTTAGATAGCCTGATATTGAGTACTCCAGTTTCAAGGTCGACATCCTCACATCTGAGCAGACGAGCCTCCGTAGTTCGCACTCCAGAACTGTATAGTAGTCTGAAGAATACCGGTATAGATATATTGCGGATTCTGTTTTGTTTGGTCAAAGGGCCGGACAGAGTGTCGCATCCATTGAAAAATCTTCGTAGTTCATCTTCTGAAAAAGCATGAGGGACGTATGTCGAACGCATCTTTTTGGGAAGCTTCGGTGGATTTACGTTGGTCAACCCTCTTGATTTGAGATATTTTACGAAAGCTATTATCGGATAGGCCCTTGTCTGGCACGATTTTCCACTTTCAGTATCCCGTTTGGCGCACCATCCATCAACCATTTGTTGAGTCAGAATGCTTTCGCCCGGATATCGGTGGTGGCAATATCGATCGAACAGACGCATGCAGACTTCATAAGAGGTGACATTCCAGTGTTCAGAAGCGACTCTGAAAGCGATAAACCGCTTTATCAACGGAGCTATCCCCGAAACAAATTCAGTCATGGAATACCTCCTTTCTTACTGGGAACTGCTCTATGCTGAGAGCGCATTCTTTCAGATGGAGAAAATCCGCGCTCAGATATGGGTTCAACGAGGAAGGTGATGAATGGCCCAATACGGACGATACCACGGGCAGAGGAACACCCTCGTTCAGGAGAGATGTGGCGACATGATGCCGGAATATGTGGAAACCTTTGCGACTTCCCTTGTTCTGCCTTATGCCTGCGACTTTCATGATTCTTGCGGCAATATTATAGGTGTTGTCTAAGCGCAAGTGCAGAGGATACTGACTAACAAAGATTTCCTCGGTGCTGCAGGTTGGACGTTCATGGCAGATATAATCGTATATTGCATTGCCGACAATGGGACGTAAAGGTAGTTTCAGTGGGACACCGGTTTTCTCTTGATTGACAAGTATCACATCATTCTCCCAGTCTATATCAGTTAGTCTCAGGCCTAGAATGTCGCAGCCTCTCAACCCTGTGAATAAGGCAATAAGACCGATAGCCTTATCCCGCAAGCACAGATCAGAGTCCCGAGCTGTCAGAACTTTCTTTACACTGGCAATTTCTTCTGCTTTGAGATACTCGATGTTACGACGCTTGCTTCTTGTCATGGGAAGCAATGAGATGAAGTGTTCGCAAACGCCATCCTCAAAGAATGGAGCACAGCACCTGACCACCACTCTGATAACTTTCCTGTAACCACAGCAGTGTCCTGAAAAAGCTGTCTGAATGTGATTCTCACAAGCCTCGCTAAATGTGAAAACACCTTGTGTCTGCAACTCACAGAAGAAGTTCGTGGCGAGGCTTGCCTCACGCTTGATTGTCGTGGCCTTCTTTCCTGACTTTGGCTCTTCACGGCGATAGATGTCTATTGCGCGTTGAAACTCTTTCGAGAGTGTGTCATACTTCTTTTCCCCGCCGCGAGGTGTATTGCCATGGCCCGGTAGAATACCGGTTCTATCGAAATGTTCGATGGTAGCGAAGAGCCTACGCCAATGGTGAAGTGGACGGTGATTTGGATCCGCATCTACTTTGGATCGATAGATGTCTTCATAAGAGATGCCGGGATGAACACTCCGAAGACGTAACGCATAATTAATCGCCAGCCGGAAAAGGTCAATGGTGTACTTTGAGTACCCATTGTCATGAAAGTGTCCAAGCAGAATTGATGCTTTGGATTTTAAATCCTGTTCTTTCATATGAATGAATATTGATTACTGAAATTAATATAATAAAAATCAAAACAACATGATAGAATATTCACTGGATTCCAGTTGATTATATATGATAGTTTGGATTTTATACTTGTTTGGATAACGAATCTCATAGCCGCCCGATACATTAGGAAAGGCGATGGCGAAATACCGCTTGCTGTTATGGGTGAAATGAGCTTCTCTGCATTCTCTTTTCGCCAGTCCCGTATTTATTCCCCTTTCCTGCAAATATGAGAGCAGGGCAGGAGAAGAAAGCGGTACAATCTCCAGTTGCTGAAAACGTGGCTCGGAAGATGACTGCTTGCCAAAAGAGAAAGAATCAGGACGGATATGTGGTGTCTGTTCTGCTATGCGTTCCAATATATAAGGTATATGGTCGGTAGCATATAAGTGTGAAGCCAGTTCGATGATGCCGCCGCCTTTGCCGAGTGCAAAATCATACCATTGGTTGCGCTCGGTATTTACCTTGAACGAGGCTTCCGTTTCTTCCCTTAGCGGTGATTTATACCATAGGTTGATACCCTGTTGTTTGACGGGAGAATATCCCAAACTGTGCAGATAATCCGCTATCCTGATTTGCTTGGCTGTCTGTATATCCATAAGATAATTGTTTGAGTAGTTAATGAATTGATTTATTTTTCTTTTCGCCCGTACCATTTTAAGAAGTACGGTCTGTATAACCACTTCACTAAATTGTCGTATATATAGAGTACGGTAATAAAGTGAAGCGGTTTATCCATTCCTTGCATCACTTCGCTTTATCCTTAATATATAGACCCACAGAATAAAGTGAAGCGATTGCAGGTAACGGGCTAATAGTGGAAGTCGGGCATGAATGTGTATTTTCTGCCGTTCTCCTGCACTATCATCCGTTTGTTGCGAAGCATGGTGATGAGCGGCACCGCCTTTTGATGGTTCAGCTTTACACCTATTGACGTATAGCTTTTGATTAAGGCATCTTCCAGTTCCTTGTAACCGTATTCCTCTTTCAGCCCGAAAACGGCTTCCAATGCGATACGGTGCTGCTGCTCGGTAATATGCCTGTAAGGGTCGAACTTTTCTTCCTCGGGTCTTCCCGGTTTCCTGCTTTCTGTTTTGTAACCCTCTATGAGTTCGGGCAAGGCACTGTCGTTGATGCGAAAGGCAAAAGGCTCGAAATCCATTGCCCGGATGTGCATGGCTGAAACATTGCTTATATCTCCGTTGCTTTTGTCTTTTTCCACCAGCAATACGGTTTCCGCCTTATTGTTCAACTCCGTGCCGATATGCCCTCTCGCATTCTCATCCCCTTTGTTCTGGTGCAGTATCGTATGGATATGTATCTGCCTGTCGTCCGTCCACTGCATCAGTTTGGATATGATGCGTGTGGATTCGCCGGGGCTGTTGATGTCATATACCATGTCACGGATGCCGTCTATGATTACAAGACCAATGTCGGGCGTATTATAGATAGCCTGTTCGACAATCCTGATACGCTGTTCAGGTGTGTATTTTCTCAAGGCGAGAAACTCAAGGTTCTCATTATCCCTGTCATCAGGCAAGTCAGCCATCCGTAAAATGCGTTTCATGACTTTCAGGCAATGATAAGGACTTTGCTCCGTATCAACATAAAGCACTTTCCGCTTCCCGTCGGAGAGTTCCGCTACATACCGCAACACTGTGCCATTCTTCAATGCGGCGGCTACAATAGCCGAAACATTGAATGTCTTTTTACTTTTGGCTTTGCCGATGGATGCGCTGAAATTGCCCAATGTCCCAATGACAGAACCATGCACTTTGAGGATTTCGGGTGCTTTCTCATAACTTTTCGACAGGCTCAAACGTGAGGCTTGCCAAAGGATTACGGCTTCTTCTGCCGATATGTCCTTAAACTCTTTCATGTAGTCCATAGCCATTCCTCCCGTTATTTCCGTCCTCCGGTTTTCTTTCCTGCCAGTTCAAGGGCAAGTTCCGCATCCACGATAATCTTGCGCCCTATTTGCGTAATGGCTTTGTCTATCTTTCCGCTTTTCTTTATGCGGTGGGCGGTGGGCAGGCTGCACCCGAACAGTTTGGCTATGCCCAGTATTCCGTACACATATTTTCTTTCTGTGTCCGTAACGGGTCGTGGTTGCGTTTCCGTTTGACCGGAAGCGTGCTTGCTCAGGAATATGAACTCTTCGCCTGTCATCTGCCAGACGGGTTTTAATAATAACTCTTGAAGATTTGTCATCGTTCAATCTATTTAGCCGTTAAACAATCAGCCCTGCGCACTGGCTGTTATCTCTGTTCTCGAACGATGCAAAATTAGATAGGGGAGTGAGTGGAAAGGATGTGGTTGGTATAAATGGAATGTTTTATTATTTCTCTGAATATCAGATAATAAAAATACCACTCAAAAATTAATTTGAGTGGTAAAAGTGGTAATTTCGTAAAATATCAGGGTGTATCACGGATTATCGGAATATTGCGTCCATTTCTTTGGCGAACTTCTGGTTACTGTCACTTGGAAAATCCGACACCGGTTCCTTGTACTTTGACTTGTAGTAGTTCTCGTCAATATCCAGTTGTTTCAGCATTTCGTTTTTCCATTTATCCCTGTCTTGTTTGGGCAGTCTTTCACTCATCAGGAATATCAGGTAACACACCCGTATTTTTTCTCGTGCCTTGATTTTTAATTCCTTTTTACAGGAGGATAGGTTCATGTTGGCATAGAAGTCCTGCGTTGCAATATCTTCAAACTGTTCCCCCACACAGACTTTATGAATAAGCGAAAGTAATTCTGCATCGAAATATTCGGATTGCTCCTTTGGCGCATCCTGCTGTTTCTCTTGCTTGCTCGGTTCATCCGGCTTGTCTTTTTCTACGGGAATATATTTTGCCAATATTTCCATAAAATGGAAACTCAGTTTATAAATATCTCCGCAACAGTTCTCAATATATTGGAGAGATTCCTTTCTTGCCTGCCTTTCCAATTCATAAAGCCTGTCCAGTTCTTCTTTTTCCTTCTCATATTCAGCCTTGCAGCGTTCATACTCCTTTTCGGCTTGCTTTTCTTCTGCTGCCGTATGTACCCTGTAGCCAATGGAATCATACCTGTTGTATGCTTCATTCAAAGGCTTGCTTAATTTTTGTGTAACCTCCAATTGTGCCTTTATATCAGCGTCATATCTGTCGGCAAAGTTGTAGCACACACGAGAAATTATCTCATCATCAAACAATGGATGTTTTTCATAAATGAGTATGTTTTTCTCTATCTCGGTTCTCAGGCTGTTGAGAATCAGAGTATATTTTTCTTTCTGTTTGTCAAGCACCAGTTCAAGGATGGCGGCTTCAAAAGCTTTTGTGTCATTGTATTGCTTATAGAAATCCGTGATGAATTTCTGCTTGTCAAAAGAGAAAGTATGGCTGACTATAAAGTCGCTGTATATCCGGTTGAGTTCGCCGTATTGGGGAATCATAATCTGTATTTCTCCTGCCATATACGCTTGGTTTATGGATTCTTATCTTTATCAAGAAGGGAAGTCAGTTCTTCCTCCACTTCTTCTATACTTGGCAGAGCCGATTTTAAGTTTTCAGGTATAGCCTTGCTCAGTTGGTAATCGCTGATGCCTATCGGCTGGTCGTAGCCTGTCAATGCGTATTGCGCTACAACTTCGTCTTTCCCCTTGCACAGCAACAACCCGATAGTCTTGTTGTCATTCTCTCCCCTCAGTTTGTCATCCACCACATTGATGTAGAAGTTCAGTTGCCCCGCATACTCCGGTTTGAATGGGGTCGCTTTCAATTCCACTACGATGTATGCGTGCAGGGGGATGGAATACAGAATCAAGTCTGCATAGAAATCGCTGTTACCAATTTGAAAGTGTTTTTGTCGGGCAACAAAGGCAAAGCCATTGCCCATTTCCAGCAAGTAACGGGTGACGTGCTTAACCAATTGTTCTTCTATGTCCCTTTCGTCCGCCTTTTCCTTCGTTCCAGCCAAATCAAAGATGTACGGGTCTTTCAACAGGTAATTGGCAAGGTCGCTTTGCGGTGCAGGAAGCGTGGCTGTGAAATTGTTTACCTTGTTGTTGCTGATTTGTCTGCTATATAAGTTGGTCTCAATTTGTATTTTAAGAACATTACTGCTCCAGCCCATTTCCACGGACTGTTTCATGTACCAATATCCTATGCCTAACGGTAACGAGCCATCAAGTATAACCATTTGGCTTGCCCAGTTTATTCTGGCGACAGGGGAGTTCAAGAAAATTTTTTCTATCTCCCTAATTCCCATTCTGTAAATGGCAGAAACGGTTTTCTCTACGTCCTGAATTTGCGCAGGAGTTTCCTGCGTAAATTCTAAAGACTGATAATCAACGGATTGTATTTGCGCAGTAAGTTCCTGCGCAAATTGCTTGTCGTTCAGTTTTAATACTTCATTTGTTACATTCTGTATGTTTGGAACAGACAGTCTTGCATCCGTATCAATGAAATTCTGCAATGCTCTCAATGGATATGTTCTTGCAAACTGACACATATAGGTAAGGTTGCGTTCTGAATAGCCTTTCTTTTCAGGGAAATTCAGCCGGATAGCCTTTGCCAACTGTTTGATGGTTTTGCTTCCCCATCCGTGCAGTTGCTGATGATAGAGAATATAGTTGCCCATTTTCCAGTAATGGAACAACATTTGCGCATTGGCAGCGGTAATCAGCCGTACTTGCGCCTGTTGTATTTCCGAACCGACAGCATTTATAAATGCATCAAAATTCGTCTTTTCTATGTTATGTCCGTTGTTGCTCATCTTATGATATTTTCAGAATACAAATATACTTCAATGGTGGTAATCTATGAAACTAATTGATACTTTTATAGTTGATTAAACTTGTTCATGGCGTTTGCTCTGATGTCATCCGCTATATCAATGTAGGGCTTCATGGCTTTGTAATCACTGTGTCCAGTCCATTTCATAACCACCGGCGCCGGAATTCCGAGTGCCAACGCATTACAGATGAAAGTCTTTCTTCCGGCATGGGTACTTAACAATGCGTATTTGGGTGTGACTTCATCTATGCGCTCATTTCCCTTGTAGTAGGTTTCCCGTACAGGCTCGTTGATTTCCGCCAGTTCACCCAGTTCTTTCAGATAATCGTTCATCTTCTGATTACTGATGACGGGCAATGCCATGTGGTTCTCGAAATGAACATCCTTGTATTTTTCAAGAATGGCTTTGCTGTGGTCGTTCAGTTCGATTATCAGGCTGTCCGCAGTCTTGACTGTGGTGACTTCAATGTGGTCGGGCTTAATATCACTTCTTTTCAAGTTACGGACATCCGAATATCGTAAGCTCGTGAAGCAACAGAACAGAAAGACATCCCTGACACGTTCCAAATACTGCTTGTCATGCGGTATTTGATAATCTTTCAGCTTGTTCAGTTCATCCCATGTCAGGAATATTACCTTTTTAGGGATTGTTTTCAATTTGGGCTTGAATGCGTCGTATGCAATGTTCTGATGATGCCCTTTTTTGAAGCTCCAACGCAGGAACCATTTGAGAAACCCCATCTGTTTGCCAATAGTGCTGTTTCTCATGTCCTTTTTATCACGCAAGAAATTAACATACTCGTTCAGCCCGAACTCGTTGAAGTATTCAAAGGTTACATCTTCCTTGAATTCTTTGAGGTGATTTCTTACCGCTGCAAATTTCTCATAGGTGGATGTCGTCCAATTATTCTGGTTGCCACACTCTTTTACAAACTCATCAAACACTTCCCCAAAACTAATCTGTACTTCTTCCTGTTGTTCTTCACTGCTGTCTTTCATCCGCAGATTGAATGCATCCTTTAGCTGCTGGGTGGTAGGTATGGTTTCCTGCACCTCAAACTCCTTGAACACGTTTTGCATTTCGGCATAGTATTTCAGCAAGTCTGCATTGATTTCGGATGCGCTTTGTTTCAGCTTGTTGGTGCATCCGTTCTTTACCCGTTGTTTGTCGGCATCCCATTTGGCTACGTCAATCCGGTAGCCTGTTGTAAACTCGATGCGTTGGCTTGCGTATATGACACGCATACGGATAGGCACGTTCTCTACGATTGGCACACCGTTCTTCTTCCGGCTCTCCAATGCAAAAATGATGTTACGTTTGATATTCATAATTGGGTGCGTTTGAAATTCTACACCCAAATATACACCCAAAAATTGAAATAGCAAAAGGCATTTAGAAAGATTTAGATTTACTCTTCATTGTAGATAATATATGATTATCAGTGATTTGCAATTTTATGATATTTTCTGAAAGCGTAGGTTCTGGAGCCTGCCGAGACATTTTGGATAATAAGAAGCGTTATGCTTATCTTGTAGGTGAAAACGTAGGAACTTTTCAATAAGTGCAAGGATAGCATAGTGGTTCTCACGCGTATAGCGTGGGCTGCTATTGTTACATCTGCACTAATGGTTTCCTACGACCTTCACTTAAGACGTGGCATAGAAGTCCACGCTTCTGTTTTAGTAATGATCAAGTGGACTCTGGTCATGTCATACTTGCAAATATGGCGATAATAGACATTGTAAAACACCAAACCGCAGACGGGGAACTTTGCTACAAGTTCGAATCTGACGACTTACGCATGGGAACGCAACTTGTGGTTCACCCAGCTCAGACCGCTTTCTTTGTTAAAGGAGGTGCGGTCTGTGATGAGTTTACCGCCGGCACCTATAAACTAGACACTGAGAATATTCCCATCCTAAATAAAATCATCAATCTTCCTTTCGGTTCGGATTCTCCTTTTCAAGCCGAGGTCTGGTTTGTAAATCAAACTGCCAAGCTCAATCTCCCATGGGGAACTCCGCACCCAATTCAAATTGAAGATCCACGCTATCACATAATAGCGCCTGTTCGCGCTCATGGTCAATATGGTATTCGTGTAACCAATCCCAGAGTGTTCATTGAAACTTTGATAGGAAGCACGGGCTCATTCAGTTCAGATCAGATTGAACAGTTTTATAAAGGCAGAATTATATCCGCCTTAAACACGTTGCTTGCACAGCAAATAGTAATTAATGGAGTCTCAATTCTTGACATAAATACTTTGCTGCTGTCAATGTCTGATTCCATAAATGAGCAACTTAA
This sequence comes from Duncaniella sp. C9, assembly GCF_004803935.1. Lineage (GTDB taxonomy): Bacteria > Bacteroidota > Bacteroidia > Bacteroidales > Muribaculaceae > Duncaniella > Duncaniella muris. Next base: position 1,371,422 of record NZ_CP039547.1, on the reverse strand, counting down.
TCAACTGCTTGGAAAGTATGGAGTCTCTATCATCGATTTTGCGATAATGTCGATCACGTTTCCACAAAACGATGAAAGTGTTATTAAGCTAAAAAATGCCAAAGATCTTGCAGCACGACTCAATATTACCGGGCGCGATGTCTACCAAATGGAACGTAGCTTCAATGTCCTTGAAGCAGCTGCCAACAACCAGGGTGCGGGCGGTCAAATGATGGGATTAGGTGTTGGTCTGGGAGCAGGTGTGGGTGTTGGTAATGCCGTTGGTAATATTGCCGGTCAATATATGAATACCAACCCTTCGCAAGTTCCACCAATTCCTCAGTCCACTCCGTTGTATTACCTTGCAATCAACGGACAACAAGTTTCCAATCTTACAGTTGAAAATATTGCTGCATATATCGCTAAAGGCGTTGCTAATGCATCAACACTGGCTTGGACTGTAGGAATGCCGTCTTGGTTGCCGATTGCTCAAATCCCGGCATTAGCATCCTTAGTTAATTCACAAACACCTCCACCTCTGCCTTAATATGAAACGTTCATCTCCAATATTCTTCGTCATATTCTTGGCGATAAACATAATAGCCGGACTTATTTTGTCTTGCTATCCCATATTTAACATGGTGCTAAACTCGGTTATAATCTGCGTTGCTGCCTTGTTCTCCCAATTAGTTAATAAGAAATCGCTTGCATCTGCATTTTCAACTTCGTTGGCATTTGTAATCCCCTCAATTACCCTTATTGAATTTGTTATAGGACTTTTTGCTCCTGCTCAACTTAAAGATAATTGGGGTATCATCGCCATTCTTTGCCTTATGGCATTTGAAAGATTTTTGATATATGCGGTAGTTAAACGTTCTGAAAAACCAATATAACAATAACATATATGAAACCATTAACCTGTGAAATGTGCGGAAGCACAAATCTCCTTAAACAGGATGATGTTTTCGTCTGTCAATCTTGTGGTACCAAATACTCTGTCGAGGAAGCCAAGAAAATGATGGTCGAGGGCACCGTTGCAGTTGAAGGTACTGTGAAGATTGACACATCTTCGGAACTGAAAAATCTCTATGAAATTGCTCGTCGAGCAAAAGATATGGAGAACGCTGAAAATGCGGAAAAATACTACGATATGATTTTGGTAAAAGACCCGACGAGTTGGGAAGCCAATTTTTATGTAGTTTACTATCGTGCAATGAAGTGTAAGATTGCCGAGATCTGGAGTGCTGGCAATTCATTGGTAAACAGTATCCCTTCTATTTTTGAACTTGTTGATAAACACGTTTCAGAAGAAGAAAGAATCCCAGTCCTTAATGAACTTTATGGTCGTTATCTGGGTATTGCGGCTATGCTCAATAGTGCTGCAACCAGTCATTACAATGACATAGATGCCCAAATACGTGATCAATATACTCAAGAATATATCAATAACGTAGCTGAAACTGCTACTATGATGTATGCCTTTGGCGATTGCATTACAACTTGTTGGCCTAATGACCCACAAATTAATGAACTTGCAGTTGCCGCTTGGGAGCAGGGTACTGAGTTCCACCGCGAATATGTTAAATACTTAGCCGATAGAGAGTCAAATAAAAATCTCATAATGGAGTACATCGGCAAAATTCAAAAAATAAAGCCTGACTATCAGGCAAGA